>NZ_JBVHJO010000049.1:0-1037 GCF_055559995.1 Streptomyces sp. NPDC023541 | reverse complement strand
CTAGTACTGCAACGGTCTTTGGGCTGACTGGTTGGCTGCTTCTGGTGGTGTGTGTCCGCGTCGTTTGTAGTGGCTGATTCGGGCCTGGAACTGGCGTCTGCGGCGCCAGTTCGACCAGTGCAGGACGTGCTCGACGTGCTGGACGGGTGATGGTCGGCAATGGGTGAGGCAGGTGATCAGGCGTCGGAGTTCGGGGAGGGTGACGGGTATGAGCTGGGAGGATCCGTTTCTGCTTTCCCCGTGTCCGCCTCACGGGCCTTCAGGACGGTGAGGCAGGCGTGGGCGGCCATGGCGAGGGTGATGTGGCGGTGCCAGCCTGGGTAGCGGCGGACCTGGTAGTCGTCCAGGCCGCATTCCTGCTTGGCCGTCTGGAAGCATTCCTCGACGGCCCACCGGCTGCCCGCGATATGGATCAGCTCGTCGAGGGTGGTCTCGGCCGGGCAGTAGGCGATGTAGTAGGAGATTTCCTGTGGCCGGCTGACGCTGCGGCGGGCGATCACCCAGTGCCGGCGGTCCTCGCGGTGCCAGGGCCGGACCTCGACCCTCGCCCAGTCGTAAACGCGTGGCCCGTGGGCGCCGTTGCCACAGGAACGGCGCTTCCACTTCTGCCTCGCAAGGCCGGGAAACAGATCGTGAACCGGGTGGTCAATCGCCCAGCGGGTGACGACGGTGTCGTGCCGCGTGGTGGCCATGACGTGGAAGACATCGGCCCGCTCGAGCTCGGTCCGCCAGCCCTTGGAGAAGCCGTAGGCGGCATCAGCGGTCACCCACCGGAACGGAATCTTCTCCGTGATCGCCCGGCGGACCATCGCCTTGGCCATCACCACCTTCGTCTCGAAGACGGTCGTGTCCTCGATGCCCGCGGCCCGGCACCGTTCCCGGTCATCAGTCCATGACGTGGGCAGATACAAGCGGCGGTCGATCAACGTGCGGCCATGAGCGCCGGCATAGGCGAGGAAGACACCGACCTGGCAGTTCTCAGTCCGGCCCGCCGTTCCGGAGTACTGGCGCTGGACGCCGGCGGACCGGACACCCTT
>NZ_JBVHJO010000048.1:0-1048 GCF_055559995.1 Streptomyces sp. NPDC023541 | reverse complement strand
CAGCCCACGACCGGGCATCAACAAGTTCCCCACCCATGAACTGACCAACGACCGACCTGCCCAACCGTCACGGCAAACACCGTTGCAGTACTAGGTCCTGTCCGGCGGATCTTGTGACTGTCTGCTTGTCCGGTCGTTAGGTCGGGCATGGGGCGGGTTGATCTGACGAATGCGGAGTGGGTGCGGCTTGAGCCGCATCTGCCCGCCGCCGGCCTGCGCGGTGGACGCTGGTGTGACCACCGCCAGGTGGTCAACGGGATCCTGTTCCGAGTGCGGACCGGGATTCCGTGGCGAGACCTCCCCGAGCGATACGGCAGCTGGAAGACGGTCTACGAACGCCACCGGCGTTGGTCCGCCGACGGCACATGGGATCGGATCCTGCGGTCGGTCCAGGCCGATACCGATCTGGCGGGCCGGCTCGACTGGAGCATGGTGGGCGTCGACTCGACCACGTGCCGGGCCCACCAGCACGCGGCCGGGGCCCGCAAGGCCGCCCCGAGAGTCCCGAAAAAAGAACGACGCCTCGAAACCACCGCCCCGACGAGGGACTCGGACGGTCCCGGGGCGGCCTGACCTGCAAGATCCACCTCGCCGGCGAGGGTGGCTGCCGCCCGCTGGCCTTACTGGTCACCCCGGGCCAGTGGGGCGACGCACCCCAGTTCACCGAGGTCCTCGCCCGGATCCGCGTCGCCCGGCCTGGCGGCGGGCACCCCCGCACCAGGCCGGACCACGTCAGCGGCGACAAGGCATACAGCTCACGCCGCAATCGCAGCCACCTGCGAAGACGACAGATCAAGCACACGATCCCGGAACCGAAGGACCAACGGGCCAACCGCAAACGCCGCGGCAGCAAGGGCGGTCGGCCCACCGGCTTTGACAGCGAGCTCTACAAACGCCGCAACGAAGTCGAGCGGACAATCAACCGGCTCAAACACCACCGGGCCGTCGCCACCCGCTACGACTGTGAGGATGTTCGGGTGCCGCTCCACGCGGTGGCCTGACTCGCGCTACGACTGGCCCTGGTGCCTTGCGTTTGATCTGTCGGCCA
>NZ_JBVHJO010000047.1:0-1211 GCF_055559995.1 Streptomyces sp. NPDC023541 | reverse complement strand
ACGTGTCCCGATAGGGGCCTTCGCGACAGGCACCGTCACAGTCTTGACCGCCCCCGGCCCGGCGACGGCCACCGGTTCCCGAGGCGATCAGGAGAGGCGACCTTGACCAGCATCACGCAGCCCAATGCCCCATGTCACGTCCCTGCGGACACTGAGGACGTCCTGCTCGGAGTGGACACCCACAAGGACGTCCACGCTGCAGCCGTCATCACCGTTCTCGGCGCCGCCCTGGACGGCCGCAGCTTCCCCGCGACCGCTGATGGCTATCGGCAACTCGTCGACTGGGCATGATCCTTTGGCGTGCTGCGACGGGCTGGTGTTGAATGCACCGGCTCCTACGGAGCTGCCCTGGCACGGCACCTGCGCGCCGAAGGGATCGAGGTGACCGAGGTCAACCAGCCTGACAAGGCCGCCCGACGCCGCCACGGCAAGACCGACGCCATCGACGCCGAGGCTGCCGCCCGCGCCGTGCTGACCGGACGCGCCACCGCCGCGGCGAAGACCAGCGACGGTCCAGTAGAGATGCTCCGGCTGTTCAAGCTGGCAAAAGGGTCCGCGATCAAGTCCAGAACCCAGGCGATCAACCAGCTCAAGAGCGTCTTGGTCTCGGCTGACACCACCCTGCGCGAGTCACTGGCGGGGCTGAGTAACCCGCATCTGTTCAAGCGGTGCGCCGAGCTGGACGCTCAGCACGCATCCGGGCCGGCCGGGGCTGCCCGCCACACCTTGAGGCTGCTGGCCCGCCGCATCCGGCACCTCACCGAGGAGATCGACGATCTCAACAAGCGGATAGCCGAGGCCGTCGAAGTCAGTACGCCGGGCTTGCTGGAAGTCCGTGGCGTCGGCCCAGACAGCGCCGCCGCCCTGCTCATCTCGGCCGGCGACAACCCTGAGCGACTTGTCAGCGAGGCGTCCTTCGCAGCCTTATGCGGCACCAGCCCGGTCGAGGCCTCCTCCGGAAAGACGCAACGGCGCAGGCTGAACCGCGGTGGCGACCGCCAGGCAAATGCTGCCCTCTACCGGATCGTCCTCAGCCGTCTGCGCTGGGACGACCGGTCCCGGGACTATCTGCGGCGACGTCTTGCCGAGGGCAAGACACGCCGCGAGATCATCCGCTGCCTCAAACGCTACGTCGCGCGAGAGATCTACCGGCTCATCGTCCCGACACGCGCCCCCACTGACCAGACAGGACCCACCCCAGTCGCTGTTTG
>NZ_JBVHJO010000046.1:0-1218 GCF_055559995.1 Streptomyces sp. NPDC023541 | reverse complement strand
TCCGCTGGAGCGGAAGAACGGCTGGACGCTTGCCGAGGAGGCCGGGCATGGCGGCCCGGACCGGATCCACCGGCTGCTGAACCGGATCGACTGGAACGCGGACGAGGTCCTGGACGACGTGCGGGACTACGTCATCGAGCACCTCGGTGATCCGGATGCGGTGCTGATCGTGGACGACACCGGGTTCCTGAAGAAGGGTGTCCGCTCGGCCGGGGTCCAGCGTCAGTACTCCGGGACCGCCGGGCGGACGGAGAACTCCCAGATCGGGGTGTTCCTCGCCTATGCCGGCGGCCGGGGCCGCACCCTGATCGACCGGCGCCTGTATCTGCCCACGTCATGGACGGATGACCGCGACCGGTGCCGGGCCGCCGGCATCGACGACACGGTCGCCTTCGAGACGAAAGTGGTGATGGCCAAGGCCATGGTCCGCCGGGCGATCACGGACCGGATCCCGTTCCGGTGGGTGACCGCGGACGCCGCCTACGGCTTCTCCAAGGGCTGGCGCACGGAGCTGGAGCGGGCGGATGTCTTCCACGTCATGGCCACCACCCGGCACGACACGGTCGTCACCCGCTGGGCCATGGACCACCCCGTTCACGACCTGTTCCCCGGGCTGCCACGGCAGAAGTGGAAGCGCCGTTCCTGCGGGGACGGGGCCCATGGACCGCGGGTCTACGACTGGGCCAGGGTCGAGGTCCGGCCCTGGCACCGCGAGGACCGCCGTCACTGGGTGATCGCCCGCCGCAGCGTCCGCAGGCCCGAGGAGATCTCCTACTACATCGCCTACTGCCCGGCCGAAACCACCCTGGACGAGCTGATCCGCGTCGCCGGTGCCCGGTGGGCGGTCGAGGAATGCTTCCAGAGTGCGAAACAGGAATGCGGCCTGGACGACTACCAGGTCCGCCGCTACGACGGCTGGCACCGCCACATGGCCCTGGCCATCGCCGCCCACGCCTGCCTCACCGTCCTGCGAGCCCGCGAACTCGACACCGGGAAAGCAGAAACGGATCCTCCCAGCTCATACCCCTCACCCTCCCCGAAATCCGACGCCTGATCAGCCGGCTCACCCGGCCTCGCCCAAGCACCGACCACGTCCTGCACTGGTCACACTGGCGACGGCGACGACAGTTCCAGGCACGTGTCAGCCACTACAAACGACGCGGTCACACACCACCAGAAGCCAACAAACCATCACAGCAAGTACCGTTGCAGTACTAG
>NZ_JBVHJO010000045.1:0-1318 GCF_055559995.1 Streptomyces sp. NPDC023541 | reverse complement strand
ATGTGACTGTCGGATTGTCGCTCGTTGTTGTCGGCGTGGGGCGGGGTGATCTGACGAGTACCGAGGGGCCCGGCTGGAGCCGCACTTGCCGGTGTCTGGACGGCGTGGCGGCCGATGGAACGATCACCGTAAGGTGATCAACGGGATCCTGTTCCGAGTGCGAAGGGGCATACCGTGGCGGGACCTTCCCGAGCGTTACGGCAGTTGGAAGACCGTCTATGAACGGCACCGGCGCTCGTCGGCGGACGGCACGTGGGACCGGATCCTGCATGCTGTCCAGGCCGACGCCGACCTCGCGGGCCGGATCGACTGGAGCATGGTCAGCGTCGACTCGACGTCCTGCCGTGCCCACCAGCACGCGGCAGGAGCCCACAAGAAGAAGCCACGCGTCCCGAAAAAAGGACAACGCCCCGGCACCACCGCCCCGACGAAGGACTCGGACGGTCCCGGGGCGGCCTGACCCGCAAAGTCCACCTCGCCGGCGAAGGCGGCTGCCGCCCGCTGGCCTTCCTGGTCACGCCGGGCCAGTGGGGCGACGCACCGCAGATGATCGAGGTCCTCGAACGCATCCGCGTTCCACGCCCGCAGGGCGGACGGCCACGCACCCGACCGGACCACCTCGGCGGTGACAAGGCATACAGCTCAGGCATACAGCTCACGCCGCAACCGCCGCTACCTGCGAAGACGCCAGATCAAGCACCCCATCCCCGAGCCGAAGGACCAGCGGGCCAACCGCAAACGCCGCGGCAGCAAGGGCGGCCGGCCCACCCGCTTCGACAGCGAGATCTACAAACGCCGCAACGAAGTCGAGCGAACGATCAACCGGCTCAAGAACTCCCGGGCCGTCGCCACCCGCTACGACAAGAGGGCCTACGTCTTTCACGGCACCGTCACCGCCGCTGCGGTCCGGCTTTGGCTCCGTTCCTGATCGTCACCCCTGGAAGACCTGCCAGGCTGTTCCAGAAGCCTCATCGCGGGTCGCGAGGTGTCCCAGCGGCAGCGCCGGCAGGCTGGACAACGACGGATCACGCTCCAGCAGGTGAGCTGCGTGAACCAGCCTAGGGCGTCCGAACCAGCGTGGTTCTGAACCCGAGAACGCCTGCCAGTCTCCGTCCTCATCGAGGTGCACACGCATAACCGGCTGTCCGCGGAACACGCGCTTGGAAACGAACACGTGATCATCAGGGGAGAGACCCTGCACCGGGCCACAGCCTTCGTGCTGACCGATGTCCATATTCCCTCCCTGATCGAAGGGCCCCATCTCAGCACACCTCTCGAACACGGTTGCATCGAGGCTGCTCAAACAGCGCCTCCGCCA
>NZ_JBVHJO010000044.1:0-1360 GCF_055559995.1 Streptomyces sp. NPDC023541 | reverse complement strand
TACGACTGTGAGGATGTTCAGGTGCCGCTTCGGGCGGTGGCCTGACTCGCGATACGACTGGCCTTGGTGCCTTGAGTTTGATCTGTCGGCCACTGCTCGGGGCGGTACTCGCTGCCGCCGGGCAGGGGACGTGTCCCGATAGGGGCCTTCGCGACAGGCACCGTCACAGTCTTGACCGCCCCCGGCCCGGCGACGGCCACCGGTTCCCGAGGCGATCAGGAGACAGGCGACCTTGACCAGCATCACGCAGTCCCCCGCCCCATGTCACGTCCCGGCCGACGCGGAGGACGTCCTGCTCGGCGTGGACACTCACAAGGACGTCCACGCCGCGGCCGTCATCACCGTGCTCGGCTCCGCCTTGGACGGTCGTAGCTTCCCGGCGACCGCCGACGGCTATCGACAACTCCTTGACTGGGCCCGATCCTTCGGCGTGCTGCGGCGGGCTGGCGTCGAGTGCACCGGCTCATACGGAGCCGCCCTGACCCGTCACCTGCGCGCCGAGGGCATCGAGGTGACCGAGGTCAACCAGCCCGACAAAGCCGCCAGACGCCGTCACGGAAAGACCGACGCCATTGACGCCGAGGCCGCCGCCCGCGCCGTGCTGACCGGACGCGCCACCGCCGCGGCGAAGACCGGCGACGGTCCAGTCGAGATGCTCCGGCTCTTCAAGCTGGCGAAGGGCTCCGCGATCAAATCCAGGACCCAGGCGATCAACCAGCTCAAGAGCGTCCTGGTCTCAGCTGACTCCGCCCTCCGCGAGTCGCTGGGCGGGCTGAGTAACCCACAACTGTTCAAGCGGTGCGCCGAACTCGACCCCCAGCACGCGAGCGGGCCGGCTGGAGCCGCCCGCCACACCTTGAGGCTGCTGGCCCGCCGCATCCGGCACCTGACCGAGGAGATCGACGATCTCAACAAGCAGATAGCCCGGGCCGTCGAAGACAGCACGCCTGGCCTGCTGGAAGTTCGCGGCGTCGGCCCGGACAGTGCCGCTGCCCTGCTCATCTCGGCCGGCGACAACCCTGAGCGCCTCGTCAGCGAGGCCTCCTTTGCGGCCTTATGCGGCACCAGCCCGGTCGAGGCGTCCTCCGGGAAGACACAGCGGCGCCGACTGAACCGCGGGGGCGATCGTCAGGCGAACGCCGCCCTCTACCGCATCGTCCTCAGCCGACTGCGCTGGGACGACCGCACCCGCGACTACCTGCAACGACGTCTGACCGAGGGCAAGACACGACGCGAGATCATCCGCTGCCTCAAACGCTACGTCGCGCGTGAGATCTACCGACTCATCGTCCCGGCAAACCCTCCGGCTGGCCAGACCGGAGCCGCCGGGTCCCTCGGTTGACATCCATAGGGGCATCAA
>NZ_JBVHJO010000043.1:0-1576 GCF_055559995.1 Streptomyces sp. NPDC023541 | reverse complement strand
CGCGTGAGATCTACCGACTCATCGTCCCGGCAAACCCTCCGGCTGGCCAGACCGGAGCCGCCGGGTCCCTCGGTTGACATCCATAGGGGCATCAAGCGCGCCTACGTCTTCACGGGGACCGTGACCGTGGCCTCGATCCGCTTGTGGCTCAAGGGCTGACGGCCTGGTCCGTCAGCGGGCTTCCAGATCTTCGGCTTGCTGGGTGAGCTTCGCCGCGATGTCGTCCCAGTCCGGACCGCGCAGCCACAGGTTCTGCGCGGCCTCCCGCAGAAGAGCCGGCTCGTCTGGCCGCTGCAGCAGCACGAGCCGATAGGCGAGGTTTCGAATCCACACCGGGAGGTGGCCGTCGACGAGGTGCGGGCTGAGTTCACGCAGCATCGAGAGGATCGCGTCTGCGCCAGCGAACGTCAGCTCCTCAACGAAGTAGTGCTCGCGGTGCTCCTGATCGCACGCCGGTGTCGGACGGTACTCATCTCCGTAGAGACACCGGGCGTGCTCGGTCAGTGTGCTGTGCATGCACTGCAGCCTACGACCTCATGATCCGCCGGACAGAACCCAGCTCCGTGCGGGGCAGTACGAGCTGGAGTGAACGGGGCCCGCCGCAGGGCGGCCGGCGACAGTGACCAGGGCGAAGCCGAGGTGGCGTCCCCATCGACTCACCGTCTCCCCGGCGAAGAGGGCCGCCCTCTCGTTTCGCCATGCGTACGGGTAGACGCGGGTACCCGTACGCATGGCCACGGGCACGGAGGTGGCGAACGACAGCACGTCCACCACGACGAGGCAGGTCACGTTCGACACCAGTCGCTGGGCACCGAGGGGGCCCCTCGAGCCGGACACCGGCATCCCCGGCATCCCGGCCGCCCTGGCAGAAGAGGCTGACTGTCTCCGCTCACCATCGGCTGAGGCCGCACTCCGCCTCGCGCCATCTCTGTCTGGGCACGCCGATGACCACAAAGAGGGAACCCTACAAATTCTCGTGGCTCATGCGTGGCGTAAGGGGGCGGTCACGTCCGGTCGACCGGCCACGGCGCCTCTGTCGTCTGGGCGGGACGGCTGGGGGGCCTGGGCGGACGTAGTGGGTCCGAGCCTCCGTCGACACCACGATCTGCCGGGGGCAGCAGCATGCGGCTGGCGCCCTCCTGACTTGGCGTGGCCGGAGGGCCACGGTGCGACCGGGCTGCAGAGGCCGGACCTGCCTGCGCCCCAGCACGGCGGACAGCTCCTGATCACCTCGGCCAGCGTCTTCGCGCTTCGGAGAAGTACGGGCCGGCAGGGTCGACCGCGGGGTGACGCTGCGGCGAAGCCGCTGTCGGCGGCGTTTTGACTCCTCACGGGCACGGTTGTAGAGTTGAGCAGTTGCCTGGAGCAGAAGCGCTCGGCAGCGACCCTCACAAGGAAGCACTTTCGAGTGGGGACTCGACTCTTCATTCGGGAATCGAAGCCGGGGAAATCCGGTGGAAAACTTCTGATAGAGTCGGAACCGCCGGAAAGGGAAACGCGAAAGCGGGAACCTGGAAAGCGCCGAGGAAATCGGACACGAAAGAGTCTGATAGAGTCGGAAACGCAAGACAACAGA
>NZ_JBVHJO010000042.1:0-3566 GCF_055559995.1 Streptomyces sp. NPDC023541 | reverse complement strand
GACCCTGTGGGAGAGTAGGACGCCGCCGAACAATCATTGTGGGAAAGCCCCGCACCAGCCCGTTTCAGGGTTCGGTGCGGGGCTTTTCTGCGTTCACCGTCGGGTTCTCGGGCTCGGCTGGGTATCCTGGCCCAGCGTTCCCCTGGAGGACACGATGACAGCACAGCAGTTGGAAGACGGCGGGCCTCTCATCCCCCAGCCGGCGATGACGCGGGAAGCCCTGCGGGACGCCGTGCGCCGGATCGACATGGCCAACCTGGCCGTGCTCGACAAGGAATGCAACGAGGCCTTCGACCGTGCCGCGGAGACGGGTGCCATCAACCCGCTGCGGTTCTTCCTGATCAAGTGGGCCACGCACGTGGCGATCCACCGCTGGCCCGCCCGCTCGGCAGCACTGCACGAAGCGGAACGGATCGCGGGCGACCCGGACGCCACGGAGGAACAGTTCCGCGCCGCCATGGAGACGAGCAGCCGCATCCTCGCCGACGCCCAGCGCGAGATCGGTCAGTGATCCCGCGGGGCGAAGGCGTGGAGAACGACAGCGGCTGGGCGTGGGAGTGCGATCCGAGCCGGCTGTGGGTCCTCGGCGACATGCCCGCGGCACACCAGGAGCTCGTCGGTGCCGTCATGGACGGCCTGGTCGACCTCGCCGCGATGGCCATCGACCCCAAGGACGGCAGCCTCTACGAAGATCCCCACCCGATGCGGCTGCGGACGTACGAGGACGAGCACCTCATGGTCTGGTACCAGACGATCCCCCACCGCAGCCGGGTCTACCTCAAGCGCGTCAACCTCTGAGGCAGGCCGGCTGGAAGGCCTGGCCCTGTCGGCCAGACGGGGACGGCCGTGTCGACGTCAAACTCGCCTGCGATGGCGGTGCCTTCGGCGGAGTGCGTGAAGCAGGCGTGCGCGGCCGCCGCCTCGGGGAGACAGGGCGCCGGCACCCCGTGCTTGCCGCTATTGAGGTTGAACTCGTGGAGCCGTAGGGGCTGACGGCTCGTCGCAAGGGAGCGGGCTGACCGCCGACGGCGGCAATTCAGCGAGGCTTTACACCTCAAGGCGGCCGAGAGATGCGCCAGGGTGAGGCAGCTCGGCGATCGCGAAGGACCAGCGGGTCAACGACCGGTCGGTGCAGCGGTGGCGGCAGATGTGGGACGAGAGCGGTCCGCGGGCTCTGCGACGCAGTCGGCGGCGGAGCTGGCCAAGGGGCCGGCCGCGCATGGCTGGGAAGATCAGCGTTGGACGCTGGCAGGTCAAGACGCTGATCGGCCGACGCTTCCACCTGACCTACACCTCCAGGGCGTGGGCAAGCTCCCGGTGCGTAATGACTGGGCCTGCCAGATCCCAGCCCGACGGGCCACGGAGCGGGTCGACGACGCGGTCGCGGGGTGGGTCAAGACACCTCATGCAGCTACGGGTCAGGTTGACCTTGGTCATCCAGCTGCGCAGGCGGCCAGCAGGGTGTCCGCCCGGACTTCCAGTTCGGGCGTCAGAGTTCCCTTCACGGCCACCATCAGCTCATCGCCGCCGACCGCGCGGGCAAGCCGAACCTCGACCTGTCGATGCTCGCCGACCAAGGGATACGAGTACCAGCCGTCGGGCCGCTCGTCGTCGGTCGCCTCGACCGCCATGGCAACCGTCTCCCAGTCGGTGGCATCGAACCCGTAGCCCACGTAGTGAGACAGCAACTCCAGGAATGACCGCAGGTTGCGCTCCCAGATCCATCCACCGACTTCTGCCATGGCTCCCCCTCCGTGCTCAGAAGGGACAGCCTGGCAGGGGCCGACCCCTCAGTGATCACCCTGCTGCAGCGGGAGAGGAAACGCGACCGCTTCATCGAAGGGGACGCGTGCCAGGGTGCAGTGGTGGAGCTGGCCGAGCATTCGGTTGAACAGGTGCCGCAGGGCTTGCATGTGTCAGTTTCCTCCTGCCCGGCGGCGCCGGTACTGGGCGTCGGCGCCGGTTGAACCGCTGAGGGAGGCGAAGGCCGACAGGTGGCCGACGTGGTTGAGCCGGTTGTTCTTGACGAACCGGCGTCGGACGTAGCGGCCTTTGCCGGAGGCCCGTGTCCAGAGCTCGAAGCTCGTGAGGAGAAACGCGTCACCGTGCGGCAGCTCATCCATCGAGGATCCCGATCCAGGCGGGCGCGTGGGGGCAGAACGTGCGAGGACCGGCCGGCGCCCAGCGCCACCAGTCATGACAAAGACCTCGCACGGAGGTGTCGTAGGGGTCACCACGGCACCGACCAGACCGCACACGTCCTGCCCAGGGCTGGACAACGCCGCCCCGGGCCCATCAGAGATCCAGAAGAGGACTGGCGGCGGCCCGTGGAGCCATCTCCATGACGCCGCCGCAGGCGAAGACCTGGATCACAGCGCGGCCGGACCCCGTGGTGCGCGTTCGTGACCGTTCCCGCAGATGGATATTCATCGCCGCTGACCTGCTACAAGCCGGGCCACCGGTCCCGGCTGATCTACCGGCCGCGCCGAGACCGGCCTCGCCGTCATACCCGCCCGACCAACATCACGAGTTCAACCTCAGTAGGCGGTGATCGCTCCCCCACCTCCTGGTCTCCTAGGGCCGGACGCAGACTTGTTCGGCCACCCCTAGGGCCTGTCCGGCGAATCTTGCGACCATCTGACGATGGGATCGTTGTTCTGGTCGGGGGGCGGGGAGATCTGACGAACGAGGAATGGATGCGGGTTGAGCCGCATCTGCCGAAGGCCGGTGCCCGGGGCGGACGGTGGTGCGACCCCCGCCGGGTGATCAACGGAATCCTGTTCCGGGTCCGCACCGGGGTGCCGTGGCGTGACCTGCCCGAGCGCTTCGGAAGCTGGAAAACCGTCTACGAGCGGCATCGGCGCTGGTCGGCGGATGGGACCTGGGACCGGATGTTCCAGGCGGTCCTGGCCGACGCCGATGCTCGCGGACGGGTGGGCTGGAGCATGGTCAGCATCGACTCGACATCGTGCCGGGCCCCCCAGCACGCGGCCGGGGCACCGCGGAGAACACCGCGAGTCCCGAAAAAAGATCAACGCCTCGGCAGCACCGCCCCGACGAAGGACTCGGACGCTCCCGGGGCGGCCTGACCTGCAAAATCCACCTCGCCGGCGAAGGCGAATGCCGACCGCTGGCCCTGCTGATCACACCAGGCCAGTGGGGCGACAGCCCGCAGCTGATCCCGGTGCTCGAACGGATCCGGGTCAAGCGGCCAAGTGGCGGGCACCCCCGCACCCGCCCCGACCACCTCGGTGGCGACAAGGCCTACAGCTCCCGTCGCAACCGGCGCTACCTGCGCAGACGCCAGATCAAGCACACCATCCCCGAACCGAGGGACCAGCGAGCCAACCGCCAACGCCGAGGCAGCAAAGGTGGCCGGCCCGCCGGGTTCGACAAGGAGATGTACAAGCGACGCAATGAGGTCGAGCGCACGATCAACCAGCTCAAGCACTCCAGAGCCGTGGCACTCGATACGACTGTGAGGATGTTCAGGTGCCGCTTCGGGCGGTGGCCTGACTCGCGATACGACTGGCCTTGGTGCCTTGAGTTTGATCTGTCGGCCACTG
>NZ_JBVHJO010000041.1:0-4871 GCF_055559995.1 Streptomyces sp. NPDC023541 | reverse complement strand
GACTACTGGGCCCACCACCTGCGCCACACCGTCCGCTTCAACGACGCCGTCCAATACCTCCACCACCACAACGTCACCACCTACATCGAACTCGGACCCGACCCCGTCCTCACCGCCATGACCCGGAGCTGCCTGGAGGACGACGTCCAGGCCTCGCCGACGACGGTCGCCGTCCTGCGCCGGGGCCACCCGGAGGTACGGACGCTGGCCACCGCCCTCTCCCATGCGGCCGTACGGGGTGCGGCGCTGGACCCCGAGCACCTCTTCCCGGGTGCGCGGCGGGTCCTGCTGCCGACGTACGCCTTCCAGGGCACCCGGTACTGGCTCAACAGCCCGGCCACGCCCGAGGACGTGGCGAGTCTGGGGCTCACGCCGGCGGAGCACCCGCTGCTCGGTGCGGTGACCAGCCTCGCGGACGGCGAGGGGCTGCTGTTCACGGGCCGGGTCACGCGCGGCAGCCACCCGTGGGTCGGCGACCACGCCGTCGCGGGAACCGTGCTGCTGCCCGGCACCGCGCTGGTCGAGATGGCTCTCGCGGCGGGCGACCGCTTCGGTTACGACGGGCTGCAGGAGCTGGTCCTGGAGGCACCGCTGATCGTCCCGGAGGACGGCAGGATCCACCTCCAGGTCGCGCTCGGCGCCGAGGAGTCCGGTACCCGCGCCGTCACCGTCCACTCCCGCGCCGAGGGTGCCGCGGACACGGAGTGGACCCGGCACGCCTCCGGTGTGCTCCGGGAGTCCGCCCCGGCCGCCGCGGTGGCCGAGCCCTCGGCCTGGCCGCCGCAAGGGGCGACGGAGATCCCCGTCGGTGAGCTGTACCCCCGCCTCGCCGACCGCGGCTACGGCTACGGGCCGGCCTTCCAGGGCCTGCGCAGGGCCTGGAGCCACGGCACCGACGTCTACGCGGAGATCGCGCTGCCCGAAGGCATCGAAGGCGACGGGTTCACGCTGCATCCGGCCGCCCTGGACGCCGCCCTGCACGGCCTGTTGATCGAGGACTCGCAGGAGCTGACCGTCCCGTTCTCCTTCAGCGGGGTCACCCTGCACGCCACGGGAGCGACCGCGCTGCGCGTCCGCCTGAGCTCCGGGGGCGGCAACTCCGCCTCGTTGACGGCAACGGACGCGGACGGCCGGCCCGTCGTCACGGTCGACGAGATCGCCCTGCGCCCGGCCGGTGACCTCCAAGGCCGCGGCGGCCGGCACGACGGGCTCTACAGCCTGGTGTGGAAGCCGCTGCCGCCGTCGGCCGCGGACACCCCGGCCGGTCGGTGGGCGGTACTGGGGTCCGACCCGCACGGTCTGGTCGCCGCCGTCGCCGGCACGCCGTACGCGGACGCGGCCGCGCTGCGGGCCGCCGTCGCGGCGGGCGGTCCGGTACCCGATGTCGTGGCCCTTTCGGACGCGGTGTCAGAGGTCCACGCGGCGCTCGGGCACACCTTGGCCGCCCTGCAGGAACTGCTCGGCGACAGCGCCCTCGACTCCACCCGCATCGTCGTCCTCACCCGCGGCGCCACGGCACTCTCCCCCGACGAGGACGTCCACGACCTGCCCGCCGCAGCCCTCACCGGCCTCGTCCGCACCGCACAGAACGAATACCCCGGCCGCCTCACCCACCTCGACATCGAGGACGCCGCCGACGCCGGCCACCTCGCGGGTGCGGCACACACCGCCGCCCACACCCCCGACACCCAACTCGCTCTGCGCAACGGCCGACTGCACACCCCGCGCCTGGAAAACACCCCCACCGGGGGCACCGCCGCCCGCGCCGTCGACCCCGACGGCACGGTCCTGATCACCGGCGGCACCGGCGGACTCGGCCGGATCCTCGCCCGCCACCTCGTCACCCGCCACGGCGCCCGGCACCTCCTCCTCACCAGCCGCACCGGACCCGACGCCCCCGGAGCCCGAGAACTCGCCGACGAACTCACCGCGGCCGGCGCCCACGTCACCGTCACCGCCTGCGACGCCGCCGACCGCGCGTCTGTGAAGGCCCTGCTCGGCACCATCCCCGCAGACCACCCCCTCACCACGGTCATCCACGCCGCCGGCACCCTCGACGACGCCACCCTCGACAACCTCACCCCCCGCCACCTCACCCGGGTCCTCCGCCCCAAGAGCGACGCGGCCTGGAACCTCCACGACCTCACCCGAGACCACGACCTCACCCACTTCGTCCTCTTCTCCTCCATCGCCGGCCTCATCGGCAACCCCGGCCAGGCCAACTACGCCGCCGCCAACACCTACCTCGACGCACTCGCCCACCACCGCCACCACCACGGCCTCCCCGCCACCAGCCTCGCCTGGGGACTCTGGGACACGAGCACCGGCAGTATGGCCGCGCAGTTCTCGGAGGCCGACATGCAGCGGTGGGCCGCCAAGGGCATCCTTGCGCTGACCCCGGCACGCGGTATGGAGCTGTTCGACGCGGCGCTCGCGTCCGGCCGGCCCGAGCTCGCCCCGATCGAGCTGGACCTGCGGGTGCTGCGCTCCCCCGGGCAGACCGCGCCGGCCCTGCTGCGGACCCTCGTCCGGGCTCCGCGCCGCCGGGCGGCCGCGGCCACCGGTTCCTCCTGGGCCGCGCGTACCGCCGCGCTCGCCCCGGCGGACCGGCAGCGGGCCGCGAGCGAGCTCGTACGGACCACGGTCGCGGCCGTGCTCGGCCTGGCCGGGCCCGCCGCCGTCAACGACAGCGGCCCCTTCATCCAGTTGGGGATGGACTCCCTCACCGGTATGGAGCTCCGGCGCAGACTGGCCTCGGACAGCGGTATCGCCGTTCCCGCGACCGCCGTCTTCGACCACCCCACCCCCGGCGCGCTGGCCGCCTTCGTCGTCGCAGAACTCGGAAAGATCACCGGTGAGGCCGCGGCCCGGCCGGCACGGCAGGCCCCGACGGGTGCCGGTGCCGGCCAGGACGACCCGATCGTGATCGTCGGCATGGCCTGCCGCTACCCGGGCGACACCCGCTCGCCCGAGGACCTGTGGCGGCTCGTCGCCGAAGGCACCGACGCCATCGGCCCCTTCCCCGCCAACCGCGACTGGGACGTCGACGACCTCTACGACCCGGACCCCACCCGGCCCGGGAAGACCTACACCCGGCACGGCGGCTTCCTCTACGACGCCGACCGCTTCGACGCGGAGTTCTTCGGGGTGTCGCCGCGTGAGGCGTACGCGATCGACCCGCAGCAGCGCCTGCTGCTGGAGACCACCTGGGAGAGCTTCGAGGACGCGGGAATCGACCCGGCCACCCTGCGCGGCAGCCGGACCGGTGTGTTCGTCGGCACCATGTACGACGACTACGCCTCCCGCCTGTCCGCCGTCCCCGTCGAGTACGAGGGCTACCTGAGCACGGGCAGCGCCGGCAGCGTCGCCTCCGGGCGGCTGTCCTACACCTTCGGGCTGGAGGGCCCGGCCATCACCGTCGACACCGCCTGCTCCTCCTCCCTCGTCGCCCTGCACCTGGCCGCCCAGGCCCTGCGCCAGGGCGAGTGCACCCTGGCCGTGGCGGGCGGTGCCACCGTGATGGCCACTCCGCGGCCCTTCCTGGAGTTCAGCCGGCAGCGCGGCCTGGCCCCCGACGGGCGGGTGAAGTCCTTCTCCGCCTCGGCTGACGGGACCACGTGGAGCGAGGGTGTGGGTGTGCTGCTCCTGGAGCGGCTCTCCGACGCCCGCCGCAACGGCCACGACGTCCTCGCGGTCGTCCGCGGCTCAGCGGTGAACCAGGACGGCGCCAGCAACGGCCTCACCGCCCCCAACGGCCCCTCCCAGGAACGCGTCATCCGCGAGGCACTTGCCGCCTCCGGCCTGTCGGTCGCAGACGTCGACGCCGTCGAGGCCCACGGCACCGGAACCACCCTCGGCGACCCCATCGAGGCCCAGGCCATCCTCGCCACCTACGGCCAGGACCGCGACTCCGACCGGCCCTTGTTCCTGGGCTCGCTCAAGTCCAACATCGGCCACTCCCAGGCCGCGGCAGGCGTCGGCGGCGTCATCAAGATGGTCATGGCCATGCGCCACGGCATCCTTCCCCAGACCCTCCACGTCGACGCCCCGACCCCGCACGTGGACTGGTCGAGCGGCGCGGTTTCGCTGCTGACCGAGGCCACCCCGTGGCCGGAGAGCGGCCGGCCCCGCCGGTCCGCCGTCTCCTCCTTCGGCATCAGCGGCACCAACGCCCACGTGGTCCTCGAACAGGCCCCCGCCGCCGGGACCGCATCCTCACGCGAGGTGGCGGTTCCCTCCCCGCTGCCCTGGGTGGTCTCCGGCCGCGGTACGGACGGCCTGCGCGCCCAGGCCGTACAGCTGCGGCGGCTGGCCGCCGAGGCCGGCACGGACGGCGCCTTCGACCTCGCGCACCTGGACATCGGCCACGCCCTGGCCACCACGCGGGCCGCGCTCCCGGACCGTGCCGTCGTCCTCGCCGACGACCCGGCCGCCCTGCTGGCCGGCCTGGACGCGCTGGCCCGCGGCGCATCCGCGCCGCAGCTGGTGACCGGGGACCCGGACCGGGCGGCCGGAGCCTCCGGGCTCGCCCTCCTGTTCACGGGGCAGGGCAGTCAGCGTGCCGGCATGGGCCGTGAGCTGTACGAGACCCACCCCGTCTACGCCCGCGCCCTCGACGAGGTCTGCGCACGGATGGACGTACACCTGGGCCGGTCCCTCAAGGAGCTGATCCTCGCCGAGGAGGGGAGCGAGCGGGCCGCGCTCCTCGACAGGACGCAGTACACCCAGCCCGCGCTGTTCGCCGTCGAGGTCGCGCTGTTCCGGCTCGTGGAGGAGTACGGCCTGACGCCGGACTACCTCCTCGGCCATTCGGTGGGCGAGCTGGCCGCGGCGCACGTCGCGGGGGTCCTCGACCTCGACGACGCCTGCAA
>NZ_JBVHJO010000040.1:1914-5128 GCF_055559995.1 Streptomyces sp. NPDC023541 | reverse complement strand
TTCAGAACTAACACAGTGGACGCGAGCAACTGAGGACAAGCCCTCGGCCTATTAGTACCAGTCAGCTCCACCCGTTACCGGGCTTCCACATCTGGCCTATCAACCCAGTCGTCTACTGGGAGCCTTACCCTCTCAAGGAGGTGGGAATACTCATCTTGAAGCAGGCTTCCCGCTTAGATGCTTTCAGCGGTTATCCCTCCCGAACGTAGCCAACCAGCCATGCCCTTGGCAGGACAACTGGCACACCAGAGGTTCGTCCGTCCCGGTCCTCTCGTACTAGGGACAGCCCTTCTCAATATTCCTACGCGCACAGCGGATAGGGACCGAACTGTCTCACGACGTTCTAAACCCAGCTCGCGTACCGCTTTAATGGGCGAACAGCCCAACCCTTGGGACCGACTCCAGCCCCAGGATGCGACGAGCCGACATCGAGGTGCCAAACCATCCCGTCGATATGGACTCTTGGGGAAGATCAGCCTGTTATCCCCGGGGTACCTTTTATCCGTTGAGCGACGGCGCTTCCACAAGCCACCGCCGGATCACTAGTCCCGACTTTCGTCCCTGCTCGACCCGTCGGTCTCACAGTCAAGCTCCCTTGTGCACTTACACTCAACACCTGATTGCCAACCAGGCTGAGGGAACCTTTGGGCGCCTCCGTTACCCTTTGGGAGGCAACCGCCCCAGTTAAACTACCCATCAGACACTGTCCCTGATCCGGATCACGGACCGAGGTTAGACATCCAGCACGACCAGAGTGGTATTTCAACGGCGACTCCACCCCAACTGGCGTTGGGGTTTCAAAGTCTCCCACCTATCCTACACAAGCCGAACCGAACACCAATATCAAACTGTAGTAAAGGTCCCGGGGTCTTTCCGTCCTGCTGCGCGAAACGAGCATCTTTACTCGTAGTGCAATTTCACCGGGCCTATGGTTGAGACAGTCGAGAAGTCGTTACGCCATTCGTGCAGGTCGGAACTTACCCGACAAGGAATTTCGCTACCTTAGGATGGTTATAGTTACCACCGCCGTTTACTGGCGCTTAAGTTCTCAGCTTCGCAACCCCGAAAGGTCACTAACCGGTCCCCTTAACGTTCCAGCACCGGGCAGGCGTCAGTCCGTATACATCGCCTTACGGCTTCGCACGGACCTGTGTTTTTAGTAAACAGTCGCTTCTCGCTGGTCTCTGCGGCCACCCCCAGCTCACCGAGTAAATCGGATCACCAGTGATGGCCCCCCTTCTCCCGAAGTTACGGGGGCATTTTGCCGAGTTCCTTAACCATAGTTCACCCGAACGCCTCGGTATTCTCTACCTGACCACCTGAGTCGGTTTAGGGTACGGGCCGCCATGAAACTCGCTAGAGGCTTTTCTCGACAGCATAGGATCATCCACTTCACCACAATCGGCTCGGCATCAGGTCTCAGCCTTATATGAGGGACGGATTTGCCTACCCCTCGGCCTACACCCTTACCCCGGGACAACCACCGCCCGGGCTGGACTACCTTCCTGCGTCACCCCATCGCTTACCTACTACAAGTCTGGTTCGTCGGCTCCACCACTTTCCTTTCCCCGAAGGGTCCGGAACGGCTTCACGGACTTAGCATCGCCTGATTCGATATTGGGCGTTTCAAAGCGGGTACCGGAATATCAACCGGTTGTCCATCGACTACGCCTGTCGGCCTCGCCTTAGGTCCCGACTTACCCTGGGCAGATCAGCTTGACCCAGGAACCCTTAGTCAATCGGCGCACACGTTTCTCACGTGTGTATCGCTACTCATGCCTGCATTCTCACTCGTGAACCGTCCACAACTAGCTTCCGCTGCTGCTTCACCCGGCACACGACGCTCCCCTACCCATCACAGCGGGCGTTGGCCCTATTGCTGCAATGACACGACTTCGGCGGTACGCTTGAGCCCCGCTACATTGTCGGCGCGGAATCACTTGACCAGTGAGCTATTACGCACTCTTTCAAGGGTGGCTGCTTCTAAGCCAACCTCCTGGTTGTCTCTGCGACTCCACATCCTTTCCCACTTAGCGTACGCTTAGGGGCCTTAGTCGATGCTCTGGGCTGTTTCCCTCTCGACCATGGAGCTTATCCCCCACAGTCTCACTGCCGTGCTCTCACTTACCGGCATTCGGAGTTTGGCTAAGGTCAGTAACCCGGTAGGGCCCATCGCCTATCCAGTGCTCTACCTCCGGCAAGAAACACACGACGCTGCACCTAAATGCATTTCGGGGAGAACCAGCTATCACGGAGTTTGATTGGCCTTTCACCCCTAACCACAGGTCATCCCCCAGGTTTTCAACCCTGGTGGGTTCGGTCCTCCACGAAGTCTTACCTCCGCTTCAACCTGCCCATGGCTAGATCACTCCGCTTCGGGTCTAGAGCGTGCAACTCAATCGCCCTGTTCGGACTCGCTTTCGCTACGGCTTCCCCACACGGGTTAACCTCGCTACACACCGCTAACTCGCAGGCTCATTCTTCAAAAGGCACGCAGTCACGACGTTGCATGCAAGCATGCAACGCGACGCTCCCACGGCTTGTAGGCACACGGTTTCAGGTACTATTTCACTCCGCTCCCGCGGTACTTTTCACCATTCCCTCACGGTACTATCCGCTATCGGTCACCAGGGAATATTTAGGCTTAGCGGGTGGTCCCGCCAGATTCACACGGGATTTCTCGGGCCCCGTGCTACTTGGGAGATTCTTAAGCAAGCCGCTGATGTTTCGTCTACGGGGGTCTTACCCTCTACGCCGGACCTTTCGCATGTCCTTCGACTACATCAACGGTTTCTGACTCGCCGACCGGCCGGCAGACCGATCAAAAGAATTCCCACAACCCCGCATGCGCAACCCCTGCCGGGTATCACACGCATACGGTTTGGCCTCATCCGGTTTCGCTCGCCACTACTCCCGGAATCACGGTTGTTTTCTCTTCCTGAGGGTACTGAGATGTTTCACTTCCCCTCGTTCCCTCCACACTGCCTATGTGTTCAGCAGTGGGTGACAGCCCATGACGACTGCCGGGTTTCCCCATTCGGACACCCCCGGATCAAAGCTCAGTTGGCAGCTCCCCGGGGCCTATCGCGGCCTCTCACGTCCTTCATCGGTTCCTGGTGCCAAGGCATCCACCGTGCGCCCTTAAAAACTTGGCCACAGATGCTCGCGTCCACTGTGTAGTTCTCAAACAACGACCAGCCACCCATCACCCTAC
>NZ_JBVHJO010000039.1:0-6569 GCF_055559995.1 Streptomyces sp. NPDC023541 | reverse complement strand
CAGTTCCTTCTCGATCAGGCCTTCCTGGAGGCCGACGAGCGCGGTGGCGTGCGTCAGGTTCGGGAAGTACCCGATACGGACCTCGGCGGCCGACAACTTCCGGCCGTCCGCAGCGAGGGCGTTCGCCTTGCCGTCGCCCTTGTCCTCGGCCTGGGAGCCGTAGCCGCACGAGGCGAGGGCACCGATCAGGAGCGGCAGGGCAGCGGCGGCGGCGAGGCCGCGGCGCAGGGTTTTGCGGGCGTAACCGGTGGCAGGCACGGGAGGGCTTCCTCTCGCCGCGCCGTCGTTCTACGGCGCGGATTCTCGTCTGTGGAGCGGGGGCGGGTACGGCGCGTGGCGGACGGTCATCGCGCACATCGCGCCACGCCTCCCTGGCCGCTGCCGAGGGCGCCGCTGCCGACGCGGCCGCCCTCCTTCGCGAAGGTCGAGTAGAGATCGGCGAACATCTAGAAGTCCCACCCGTCCTCGTCCGGCCGGACGTCCTCGGCGGACTCGGCCCGGGAGGCGAAGGACTCGCCCGCCATGCCCGCCGCCAGGGTGGTCCCGTCCGCCGGGTCGATCAGCAGGAAGGATCCGGTACGGCGGGAGTCGGCGTACGCGTCGAGCGCGAGGGGCTCGGCGGTACGGACGACCACGAGGCCGATGTCGTTCGCCACCAGCTGCCCGGGCTCCGGGTGCTGGGACAGGTCGTCCAGCGTCAGCCGCGAGGGGATCTCCTTGACGATCGCCTTGACCGTGCGGGTCGTGTGCTTGATCAGCACCCGGGCGCCCACGGCGAGGGGCTGGTCCGCCACGTGGCACACCGTCGCGACGACGTCCTGGGTGGTCGCGGGGGCGCTCGCGGACGGTGCGATCAGGTCGCCGCGCGAGATGTCGATGTCGTCCTTCAGCCGCACCGTCACCGACTGCGGGGCCCAGGCGATGTCCACCGGCTGGCCCAGCGCGTCGATGCCCTCGATCACCGAGGTACGGCCCGACGGCAGGACCGTGACGGCCTCGCCGACGCGCAGCACGCCGGAGGCGATCTGGCCCGCGTAGCCCCGGTAGTCGGGGTGCTCCGCGGACTGCGGGCGGATCACGTACTGCACGGGGAAACGCGCCGGGCAGGCGGTGAGGTCGTGGCTGACCGGGACGGTCTCCAGGTGCTCCAGCACCGTCGGGCCGCCGTACCAGTCCATGTTCGCGGACGGCTCCACCACGTTGTCACCGGCCAGGGCAGAGATCGGGATCGCGGTGATCTCCGGGACGCCCAGGTCCGAGGCGTAGGCGGTGAACTCCTGCGCGATCGCGGCGAAGACCGGCTCCTGGTAGCCGACGAGGTCCATCTTGTTCACGGCGAGGACCACGTGCGGTACGCGCAGCAGCGCCGCGACGGCCGCGTGTCGGCGGGTCTGCTCGATCACGCCGTTGCGGGCGTCGACCAGGACCACCGCCAGGTCGGCGGTGGAGGCCCCGGTCACCATGTTCCGGGTGTACTGCACGTGCCCGGGGGTGTCGGCGAGGATGAACCGGCGGCGCGCGGTGGCGAAGTAGCGGTACGCGACGTCGATGGTGATGCCCTGCTCCCGCTCGGCCCGCAGGCCGTCGGTGAGCAGCGCGAGGTCGGGAGCCTCCTGGCCGCGCTGGGCGGAGACGGCCTCGACGGCCTCCATCTGGTCGGTCAGGACCGACTTGGAGTCGTGCAGCAGCCGGCCCACCAGGGTGGACTTGCCGTCGTCGACGGAACCGGCGGTCGCGAAGCGCAGCAGGGTGGTCGCCGACAGGTCGGCGAACTGCTCGGTGGTGCTGGTCATTTCTAGAAGTACCCTTCGCGCTTGCGGTCTTCCATCGCGGCCTCGGACATCTTGTCGTCGGCGCGGGTCGCGCCCCGCTCGGTGAGACGGGAGACGGCGATCTCGGCGATCACGGCGTCGAGCGTGACCGCGTCGGAGTCGACGGCGCCGGTGCAGGACATGTCGCCGACGGTGCGGTAGCGGACGAGCCGCGACTCGGGCGTCTCGCCCTCCTTGGGGCCGCCCCACTCGCCGGCCGTCAGCCACATGCCGTTGCGCTTGAAGACCTCGCGCTCGTGGGCGAAGTAGATCTCCGGCAGCTCGATGCCCTCGCGGGCGATGTACTGCCACACGTCCAGCTCGGTCCAGTTGGAGAGCGGGAAGACGCGCACGTGCTCGCCGGGCGCGTGGCGGCCGTTGTAGAGCTGCCAGAGCTCAGGGCGCTGGCGGCGCGGGTCCCACTGCGAGAACTCGTCGCGCAGGCTGAACACCCGCTCCTTGGCGCGGGCCTTCTCCTCGTCGCGGCGGCCGCCGCCGAAGACGGCGTCGAACCTGAGGCTCTGGATGGCCTCGGTCAGCGGCACCGTCTGCAGCGGGTTGCGGGTGCCGTCCGGGCGCTCGCGCAGCTTGCCGGCGTCGATGTAGTCCTGGACGGACGCCACGTGCAGGCGCAGACCGTGCTTGGCGACGGTGCGGTCGCGGTACTCCAGCACCTCGGGGAAGTTGTGGCCCGTGTCGACGTGCAGCAGCGCGAACGGCACCGGCGCCGGCGCGAACGCCTTCAACGCCAGGTGCAGCATGACGATGGAGTCCTTGCCGCCGGAGAAGAGGATCACCGGCTTCTCGAACTCGCCCGCCACCTCGCGGAAGATGTGCACGGCCTCGGACTCGAGGGCGTCGAGGTGCGACAGCGCGTAGGGCGCGGACCCAGAAGAATTGTTCGCAGCGTCGTGGACGTGTGCGACGGTCGTCGTCATGCCAGACCCCTCTCGGTGAGCAGCGCGTGCAGGGCCGAGGCCGACTCCTGCACGGACTGCGTGTGCGACTCGATACGGAGGTCCGGGGACTCCGGCGCCTCGTACGGGTCGTCGACCCCGGTCAGACCGGAGATCTCGCCCGCCGCCTGCTTGGCGTACAGACCCTTCACGTCACGCTCGGAGCACACCTCGACCGGGGTGGCCACGTGCACTTCGAGGTAGTCCGTCGCCGCGGCCGCGTGCCGCTTGCGGACGGCCTCGCGGCTGTCGGCGAACGGCGCGATCACCGGCACCAGCGCCTTGACGCCGTTGCTCGCGAGGAGTTCGGCGACGAAGCCGATCCGCTGCACGTTGGTGTGCCGGTCCTCGCGGCTGAAGCCCAGGCCGGCGGAGAGGAACTCGCGGATCTCGTCCCCGTCGAGCACCTCCACGCGGTGGCCCTCGGCGCGCAGCCGCTCGGCCAGCGCGTAGGCGATGGTGGTCTTGCCCGCGCTCGGCAGCCCGGTCAGCCACACGGTGGCGCCCTGGTCGCTCACGCTCATCTGCTCTGTCTCCGTAAGTTCTTCGCTGGTCGTCATCAGCCGTGCAGTCCGCACTCGGTCTTGCCCCGCCCGGCCCAGCGGCCGGACCGCGCGTCCTCGCCCTCCGCCACGCGGCGGGTGCAGGGGGCGCAGCCGACGGAGGCGTAGCCGTCCATCAGCAGCGGGTTGGTGAGTACGCCGTGCTCGGCGACGTACGCGTCCACGTCGTCCTGCGTCCAGCGGGCGATCGGCGAGACCTTGACCTTCTGCCGCTTCTCGTCCCAGCCGACCACCGGGGTGTTCGCCCGGGTCGGGGACTCGTCGCGGCGCAGGCCCGTCGCCCACGCGTCGTACGCCGTCAGGCCTTCTTCGAGCGGCTTGACCTTGCGCAGCGCGCAGCACAGGTCGGGGTCCCGGTCGTGCAGCTGCGGCCCGTACTCGGCGTCTTGCTCAGCCACGGTCTGCCGCGGGGTCAGCGTGATGACGTTGACGTCCATCACCGCGTCGACCGCGTCCCGGGTGCCGATGGTCTCCTCGAAGTGGTAGCCCGTGTCGAGGAAGACCACGTCCACACCGGGGAAGACCCGCGAGGCCAGGTGGGCGACGACCGCGTCCTCCATGGAGGAGGTCACGGCGAACTTCCCGCCGAACGTGTCGGCCGCCCAGCGCAGGATGTCGAGCGCGGAGGCGTCCTCCAGCTCGCGGCCGGCCTGCTCGGCCACGTCCTTGAGCGTCGCGGCCTTCAGGCCGGCGTTCTTGAGACTGGCGTCTTGCGTGGCGGTCATATCCCGTCCCCTCCCGCTGAGTTCGTCCCAACGCCCCGGGACAGCAGCCCGAGGTACTTCAGCTGGAAGGCGCGGTTGCAGGCCCTGCATTCCCACGCCCCGTGGCCCGTCTCGTGGGGGAACAGGTCCTCGTCGCCGCAGTACGGGCAGTAGAACGGTGCGGCTCGCTCGCTCACGAGAGGCTCTTCTCGTCCGCGCGGGCGACCCAGGCCGCGAAGCGCTCGCCGTCCTCGCGCTGCTCCTCGTAGCTCTTGACGACCCGCTCGACGTAGTCGGGGAGACCGGCCGAGGTGACCTTGAGGCCGCGGACCTTGCGGCCGAAGCCGGCCTCCAGGCCGAGGGCACCGCCCAGGTGGACCTGGTAGCCCTCTACCTGGTTGCCGTCGTCGTCCAGGACCAGCTGTCCCTTGAGACCGATGTCCGCCACCTGGATACGGGCGCAGGCGTTCGGGCAGCCGTTGATGTTGATGGTGATCGGCTCGGCGAAGTCCGGCAGACGGCGCTCCAGCTCGTCGATGAGCGAGGCGCCGCGCGCCTTGGTCTCGACGATGGCCAGCTTGCAGAACTCGATGCCGGTGCAGGCCATCGTGCCGCGCCGGAACGGAGACGGCTTGACCCGCAGGTCCAGGGCCTCCAGCGCCTCGACGACCGAGTCGACCCGGTCGGCCTCGATGTCGAGAACGATCATCTTCTGCTCGGCGGTGGTGCGCAGGCGGCCGGAGCCGTGCTGTTCCGCGATGTCCGCGATCTTGGTCAGGGTGGCGCCGTCCACGCGTCCCACGCGGGGCGCGAAGCCGACGTAGAACTTGCCGTCCTGCTGCTGGTGGACGCCGACGTGGTCGCGCCACTGGCCGGAGGGCTGCTCGGGCGCGGGGCCGTCGGTCAGCTTCCGCTCCAGGTACTCGTCCTCCAGGACCTGGCGGAACTTGGCCGGACCCCAGTCGGCGACGAGGAACTTCAGGCGGGCGCGGGTGCGCAGCCGGCGGTAGCCGTAGTCGCGGAAGATCGAGATGACGCCCTCGTAGACGTCGGGGACCTCGCCGAGCGAGACCCAGGTGCCCAGGCGCACACCGAGCTTGGGGTTGGTGGACAGGCCGCCGCCGACCCAGACGTCGAAGCCGGGGCCGTGCTCGGGGTGGTTCACGCCGACGAACGCGACGTCGTTGATCTCGTGCGCCACGTCGAGCAGCGGCGAGCCGGAGATCGCGGACTTGAACTTGCGGGGCAGGTTGGAGAAGTCCTTGTTGCCCACGATGCGGCGGTAGATCTCGTCGATGGCGGGCGTGCCGTCGATGATCTCGTCCTGGGCGATGCCGGCGACGGGCGAGCCGAGGATGACGCGGGGCGTGTCACCGCAGGCCTCGGTGGTGGACAGGCCGACGGCCTCCAGGCGGCGCCAGATCTGCGGGACGTCCTCGATCCGGATCCAGTGGTACTGCACGTTCTGGCGGTCGGTGAGGTCGGCGGTGCCGCGCGCGAACTCCTCGGAGATCTCGCCGATGACGCGCAGCTGCTCGGTGGTCAGCCGGCCGCCGTCGATGCGCACGCGCAGCATGAAGTACTTGTCGTCCAGCTCCTCCGGCTCCAGGATCGCGGTCTTGCCGCCGTCGATCCCGGGCTTGCGCTGGGTGTACAGACCCCACCAGCGCATGCGGCCGCGCAGGTCGTTGGGGTCGATGGAGTCGAAGCCCCGGTGGGCGTAGATCGTCTCAATGCGTGTCCGCACATTGAGACCGTCGTCGTCCTTCTTGAACTGCTCGTTGCCGTTGAGGGGCGTGTGGTGTCCGACGGCCCACTGACCCTCGCCGCGGTGACGGCCGGTCTTGCGGCGCGCGGCGGCTGCGGGTGCTGCTGCGGGCGTTTCGGGGGTGGCGGCCATGGCGGTACGTCCTTCTTGGGCGGCTCAGGGCAGGGGCGGGTGCAGCGGGTGGGGTTGGCGTGACCCCTGGACGCTGAGCGGGTGCGGCCGATTGCCCGCGCCTTTGCCGGGGTGACCGGCGGACAGGGCGGTGTTCGGCCTTCAGGGGACTGCGATGATCGACACTTCCACGGCGACGATGCCGGGATTGCGGCGATGTGCGGCGGTTGCTGGTTCCGTCAGCACGCCGGACAGATGGCGCTGGACATGCGGCCGAGGTCGACGTGCCGCCGACTCACCAAGGCAATTCCAGCTCCATTCATGGCGGAAGCGTGTCATGGGCCGATTGGAGGAGTCCACTACTGTCCGCGATATGGACGAAGTCGTCCCGCATCCTGGGACAGCGTGACGGGGGTCACCCCCTTCCCGCTGCCCTGGCCGGGCGCTGCCCCTGCCCTCCGGGTGCGGGCCGGTGGCCGCGCCTCAATCGTCGGCGGGGCTGGGTCGTGTCCCCTGGCCGGGGGTGTGGCCCGTCGGGTAGGGCGGTGGCTTCGGGTGGGCTGGTGCCCCTCCGGGGGGTCTCCTCGGCTCGGCGCGTGCGGGCATGTCCCGGTTGTGCCCGGTGGTTGCGCCTCGTCCTGCGGGGAGCCCCCGGA
>NZ_JBVHJO010000038.1:0-7837 GCF_055559995.1 Streptomyces sp. NPDC023541 | reverse complement strand
GAGGTGAACGTCGGCCCGCTGCAGGCCGACGAGCTGCCGGGCCATCTGCGGCCAGTCCGCGCCCTGCATCAGCACGGCCAGGATCGTCGCCATGGGGGGGACGGTGCGCTACTTGCGGGCGCTGGTGGTGCAAGTGTCACAACTGGGGGACGTAGGGGGCGAGGCCGACGATGAGCGAACCGCTTGCGGGGCTGGAGCGCGAGTATCGACCCGATACACGCTTGACCTGTCATGGCTGCAGGGCAGCCTGTCCCAGATCGCGGGCTTCACTGCGCAGGAGGACTGGTTCACCCGACAGATGCAGACGCTCTATGCCAGCGACTGGCTGGATCGACTGGTCAGCGAGACTCCGGCTGAGCCGCCGGTGAATGCGCCTGCGGGCACGGCTGCGGAACTGGAGGCGTCAGCCGCCGCCTTCCAGGAACAAGTCCAGTATCTTCCGCTGGCCGAGCAGAAGAAGTTGTTCCTGTCCTTCATGGTCACGGTCGGGGTCTCGTTGTGTGTCTTGGCGGCGGTAACGGTTCGGCGAGGTGGTCGAGTTGGACCGCGTAGTGGGCGGCTTTGGTGATGCGTTCGGTGTCGTCGTGGATGGCGGATGAGGCGGGGTGAGGATCCGATGCGGCCGGCGGTGCGCTGGTGGAGGTAGGCGGTGTGTGGAGGGGTGGGTGAGGTCGAGGGCGTTGTCGATGTCGGTGATGACGTCGCGGAAGGGTTCGCGGGTGCCGTGGCGGGCGGGGAGGGGGCCGCAGGTGCTAAGCGTGGCGCGGCGCGGCGAGCTGGGCGCCGCAGGTGCCGCTGAACAGGGGTGTGTCGGTGACGTTGATGCCGGCGTAGACGAACGTCGCGGGCAGACGTTCGGTGAGATCTTTGAGCAGGTCGGCGGCCTGGGCGCCGGTGGTGGTGCGGGGGTTGAGGCGGTGGATTTCGTCGATGAGGACGAGTTGCACTCCTGCTGGGTGTAGGTGTGGCAGACGGCGTCTGTGATGTGGGTCTGGGTCATGCGGGTGGTTGTGGGGATACCGAGGTAGCCGGCGAACTCGGTGATGAGGGCTTTCGCGGTGGCGCCGGGCGGGACAAGGACGCGGCTGCCGCGGTGTGGGCTGATCCGGGCGGGGGCGGGTTTTTGCGGGTGTGGGCTCGTCGGGGCAGCGGGTGCACCCCTGACGTACCCGTGTTTCGGGGCAGGACGCACGGAGACAATTACGAGTGGCACACCGTCGGCCTTCTCAGGCCACGGCGGCTGGATTCCGGGGCAGGGGGGAAGCATGTCGCGTGCGTGGAAGGCCGCGGCCATCGTGGTGGCCTTGGCGGGAACGGGCTCCACACCATTGATCTGGGCACTGGACGGTTCGGACGCTGGACAGCTCACCGGGGCGTCCATCCAGGCCGCCGTCGGCATCGCGGCCCTGGTCTGGGCACTGCTCCAGCCCCGCGCCCCCCGCGCCACGGCGCCCCGTACGGAGGACACGGCGGTGCGGACCGGTACGGCGGACGCGAGCGGCGGTGCGCGCGCCGTCTCGGGCATCAGGCGCCAGCCGGGCCAGGGCAGCAGCGGTTCGGCGAAAGCCGAGGACACCGGCAACGCCAGAGCCACCGGCGAGAACAGTCGCGGAGTCAGCGGCATCGACACCTGACCTGCCCCTCGGCGGTCAGACCCTGGCACCCGGCAACCAGCCGGCCCCCACGGTTGAGAGCAGAGCCGGCCGAAGGCGAGGGACATCCGCTCATGACACTAGGAGACCACCAGCCCGGCGAACCGCCCCCCTCCGACCCCGCCGACGAGCAGCAGACAGCCGCCAGCACCACCCCCACCCCCACACCCGCATCCACGCCGACGACCGGAGAGGCCCCCGGCCCCACGATCCACGTGTCCGGGACCGGGAACGTGAACGCCTCCCATGGAGCCTTCGCCAGCTCGGGCTACGTCGACCACGTGACCGTGGTACAGCCTCGGCGATTCCCCAAGGACGCGCAGGGCAGTCCCGACCTCCCGGCACTCTGGGAGCTCCGGCGACGGCGCATGGCCGGTGCGATCATGCTCGGGTGGGTCACACCCCAGCTCCAGGACGCCCGCAAGCGGCTGCACCTGGTTGACGTCCCGATGACCCTGGCCATCAGCACCGACCAGCCCACGCCGCTTCCCCCCGGCACCCCACCACGCGACGTATGCGAACGATCCGCTCGGCAGCTGCTGATCCTCGGGGAGCCGGGCGCGGGCAAATCGACCCTCATGCTGCGCCTGATGGAGGACCTGCTCCGCGACGGCGATCCGTGGACGACACCTCTGCCCGTACCGGTCGTCGTACCGCACGACCGTCCCGCCCCCGCCGACGTGACGGACTGGCTGATCCCCCAGGTGACCGCCTGGTTCGACCTGAAGCCCGCCGAGGTCGCGGCACTGCTCCATTTCGGCCTGCTGGTCCCGTGCCTGGAGGGCCTGGACGCCGTCGCCGAAGCCCACATGGAAGGATGGGCAGCGGCTGTCACCGAGCACCTTTACCGGCACCGCGAGCAACCGATGGTCGTAGCGAGCCGCGAGGCGACGGCGCAGGCCATGCACCTCGGCTCGGCCCTCACCGGCAGCGTCCGGATCCAGCCCCTCACCAACACACTGCTCGACGATGCCGTCGCCTTGCTCGGTGACAACCGCCACCCTGTCCAGGACCTGCTCGCCGACAACCCGGGCATCAGAGAATGGTGTACCACCCCGCTGATGCTGGCGGTGGTCGCCGCAGTGGACCCCGGCGACTGGGACGCCCCCTCGCACGACGAGGTCCTGCAGTTCGCGGTCACCTCGTCCGACCCCCGCCACCTTCAGGCGACATGGGAATCGGCACAGTCCAGGCAGCACCTGCGCGAGCAGTACGCGGCCCTGCGGCACTACATCGACAGCCTGCTGCGGGAACCCGCCCCCGCTCCCGCCACCCCACTCCGCAACCCCCGCAACACCCGCAGGACCAGCAAGAGCTGGCCGTTCGAACGACCCGTGCCTCCGGTACCCACACTGCGCTCGGACCCGAAGCTGACCCGCGGGCTGCGCGGCCTGGCGCGCGCCATGAGGTACAGCGGGCAGGAGTACTTCGACGGCGTCACCCTGCTGGCCGCCTCGGACCCGGCCGAAGCCCGCCTCATGGGTGCCCGGCGCTTCGCCCCGCGGGCACGGCAGGAGATCCTGCGGGACCTGGCGATCGCCGGAATCGTCCTGAGCACCCATGCCTACTCCATGGCCCCGGGCGTCCTGCTGCTGTTCGGATGGTCGCTGCTCATGCTCCGGTACACCCAGGTGTACGGCGGGCTGCTTGAGGCTCCGGCTCTGCGCTGGGTCGGGCGCTGGACCCACGTCCTGCCCGGCCAGTGGGGCGCACCGCTGTGGACGGCGGCCCTGGGCTACGTGGTGACGCTCGCGTACGCGCTGATGACGAGGCTGCCCTTCGGGACGGCCGCGGTCGTCGCCGCAGTAATGGCGGCCGCGCTCCTCGTCGTCGGAGCCGGCGCTGGCCTGGCCAAGTTCCGTACCCGCGGCACCGCGGCCGACCCGAGGCGCTCCCTGCTCCGCGTCCTGCTGCGGGGACTCGCCGCCGCAGCCGTGCTCGGCCCGGTCCACGCGGCGGCGGCGTGGTGGTGCGCGGAGCTGGCGGGGACGAAGAGCTTCTCGATCGACCCATGGGCCGGCGACGCGGCCTTCGCCGGCTTCTACGTCTTCACGGTGTCCGGCGGATTCGCGCTGATGCGACACGGGATGGACCGGCTGCGGCTGAGCCTGAACTACGGCGTGCCCTGGCGGCTCGCGGCGTTCCTGTCGACGGCGACCGACCACGGCCTCCTCGTGGTCACCGGCAAGGGGTACCGGTTCGTGCACTCCACGATCCGTTCCGCGGTCGAGGTCGCCCTGGCCGGCCAACCCGTCGACGCATCCGCCCCCACCAGCACCTCCGGCCCTTGGGCGAGCGGGTACGACAGGCCGGACAGGCTCTTCGCCGGGGTGCTGGACGAGACGGTGGCACGGCGCGACATCCGCCTGAAGCTGGCCGGGCGCCCCGACCTCGGGGAGGAGGGCCTGCGGGAATCCCTAACGGCCCGGCGGTCCGCGGTGCTGTCCCAGGTATCCGGTCACGAGGAGGCGTACCGTGCCGTGCTTCACCACACCCGGGCCGCCGACGATGCCGACCCCACGATCAGGTACTACCTCCCGATCGCCCTGGTGTGGCTGCTCCTCGGCACCAGCCCCCTCGTCCGACTGGTCGTTTACGACGGAGAGCCGGTCGGCCTCCTGGAGGGGGCCCTCAGCGTCGGGCTCGTGCTCGCCCTCCTGATCGCACCACTGTGGGTCCTGGGCCTCGAAGACGACGAGCACCCCATCGCGGCGCCGGTCATCGGCACCGTGTACGTCCTCGTGGCCGTACTGTCCCTGATGTTCGCGCTCCTCGGAATCCTGGACAGCCGGTTCGGCCGGGCCTCGCCCGACGCGTTCGACGGCCGGCACCTGGTGGCGGCATGGCTGGGGACCTTCGGCCTGCCCGCCGCGGCGGCGGCCGTCGGTTACGGCATCGGCCGGTCCTTCGACCGCCTGCTCATCGGCCGCCCCGTGAACTGGCCCGCCGCCGAAGCCGCGTTCGAGGAGTGGACGGCCGCCCTGCAACACGAGGCCCTGACCCGCGCCCACGCCCTGCTCGACGACGAACCCCGGCCGGACCCGCCCCGACGCGACGACCACCGCGCCGACCCCGGATCACCGCCCGGGGCGTGATCCGGCACGGGCGCCACCTGCCCGCCGCGTGCCGGTGAGCACGGTCCAGCCCACGTGATGAGGCGATACCTGCGGGGCGAAGCGCCTCACGCAGAGCCCCGGCCACCGGCTCGGGCGCCACGTACGGCCCGTCGCCGCGCCGCAGCGTGCGCGTGCCCCTTGTCCCTGGCCGCCCAGGGCGGTTCTTGCACCCATGCACTCAGCCCCGCAGGTACGGAGCATCCGTGTACGGTCGAGGTCCGCCTCGGCATGGGGGACATCGTGAGCCCCGGCAGGCCCGGCCCGACCTGTTTATCAGTGGGCGGCTCTACCCTGCGGCCATGACGCCGCCCGGATTCGGACTTCTTCGCACGCCTGCTGGCCCGCCACGGCCAGGCCCCCGAGGCGTTCGTCCTCCTGCAGCCCGGGGTCGAGGGCTGGTTCCTCGCCCAGGCCCTAGCTTGTTCTTTATCTACCAGGACCTGCCAGGTCTACCGATTGCTTTTAGGGTCTCGGGGCGTTTGACGGTCTTGCCGACGTCGTAGCGGGGTGCCCGGTGTTTGTTCTTGGCGCCGGGAGGCCGTCCGGGGCCGCTGCCTGTGGGTTTGGGAACACGGGTCGGACAGGCGAGGTGAGCGCGGATGTTCCTGAACCCCCGGCGGACAGGGGCTGGAGTGAGCCGATCGGGGGCTGTGGGTGTCTCCCAGGGGCGGCGGAGGTCCGCGGCGAGCGGCCGGGCGAGCCGGAGCTGGGTGTGGGCGACGATCAGGATCCAGGTCCAGCGGTCCGCCGCCTCGGGAGTACGGAGTTTCGGGGTGGTCCAGCCGAGGGTTTGCTTCGCGAAGCGGAAGGTGTGCTCCAGATCGAAGCGGCGGAGAAACACCTGCCAGAACCGGTTCACATCGTCCGGGGTGGCACCGGTCTTCGACGACCACAACCACACGGGCGGGGCATCCCGGTCCTTCGATAGATGCTCGACCTTCAAACGCATCAACGTTCCCTCGACCAGTGAAAGTTCACCATCATGGTCGAGCCACGAGGAACGGTGAGTGAGTCGGGGGTGGACCCGGTCCCACGCCTGGGTTTCGGCCTTGCCGTAATTGCTGGTGTCGGTGTCCGTGGTGATCGCTGGCTCGGGCCAGGTCTCCGGCTTGGTGAAGCGGAATTCCGGGTCGTGCTTGGGGGCCGGCCGTTGACCCCGTGCAATCCTGGGCGGTTTCGGCAGACGCATGACGCGGTCGGAGCGAACCCTGCCGACCAGCTCGACCGGCAGGTCACGTAAGACCCAGGCCAGGCGCGTGACGTCGTAGTCGGCATCGCTGACGATCAAGATGGCCGGGTCCCCGGCCTGCCACTGGCCCGCAGCGATGAGCCGTTCAACGACTCCTCGGAGCTGGCTGGCGGTGATCGCCGTCGCGTCGTCCTCCGGGCCCAGCCGGACCACGTCCAGGACCGCGGTCCACGACGTGGCGCCCGGCTCCAGCACGGCCAGGAAGGAGTAGGGACAGCCCGGAATGAACTGCGATGCCGACTTCGCGCGGCCGTATACGTGGCAGAACAGGCGCTCCGCCGAGCACGGCGCGTCCGACCGGAGCCACGGCGACACATCGACCGCCAAGACCAGGCGCCCGCCGTCGAAACGCGGAAGCGACAGGCCAGCCAGCACCATCCGCAGCTGATCGACGTCGATGCGGCCGTTGTTCAGGCCTCCGTACATCGCTCCGTGCCCACGACGATGCTCGGGCAACAGCGTCAAGTCCACCGAACTCGCCCCGGAAGCGTGACGCCTCCGCGAACGCTTCCTTCCGAACAGCATCAGGCAGCAGACTCACCCTCACGGCCTTCGTCTTGGTCACGTGCACCTTGGTCGGAGCACATGATCAGACGAAGGCCGACCCCACGTCCGACGAACACCCAGGTGAGCGGCCCAGTTCGAGGCTCATTTCGACTTATCGATAGTCTTCGTCTTCATGACGCGCGCTTGGATCTTGCCGATGCTGCTGATGCTCTGCGGCTCAGTCCTTGCGGCTGGGCTGATCGTCAGCGGGACGCCCGGCGGAGCCGCAGCCTTCCTGCTGGTCTTTGTGCTGCTCGCAAGCGTGAACTCGCCTCTGATTTTCCCGAGGCCGATCAGCACGCTGGAGGCACAGCGCCGCAGCGCGGTCGACGGCTGGCCGGTCGTCTTCTGGCGACCCGGCTGCAAGTACTGCCTTCGACTGCGTATCCGGCTGGGCCGTAGTGCCCATCATGTGCACTGGGTCGACATCTGGCGCGACCCGGCTGGAGCCGCAGCGGTGAGGGCGGCCAACGACGGCAACGAGACCGTGCCGACCGTTATCGTGGCAGGCCAGCCGCACACCAACCCCGATCCCGTATGGGTGCGCGAGCAACTCTTCCGTTCCGCGCCATCGGGGACGAAGCCGATGTTAAAAGACAAGCCTAGGGCCTGTTGCGAAAGTGACTCACGAGATACTGGAGATCGGTGAGCTCAGGCCTGTGGGTGGCACTCGAAGGCGCCATCGCCATTCTCGTTACGAAGCGAACATCGGCTTGTTGGTCTCCTTGGGAAGCACCTGGACCCTGAGAGGACGCCACGGCCCTTGCATATTGGTTCATCGGCCTGAGCGGGCGTCGGTAGACTCCCCATGTGATCAACATGCGCGTGTGCGGTGAGAGCGCTGACGTAGTGGCCAGGGCCGGATGCGGGCTCGACTGGTTCTCTTTGCTCGCGACGGTAGACCGATCAGTCTTCCCGATGCTCGGCGCACTGGACCCTTATCGGGACGCGGTCTTCAGCCAGCGGCAGATACCCAGTCTGCTGGCGGAACTTGAGCAGCTACCGGCCGAGCGTGGTGGCCAGTGGGTCCAAGAAGTCCGAGACTTGTGCCAGGTCGTCACACAGGGAACGCACCGATACCTGGAGTTCATCGGTGACTAGTTCTGTTGCGACTGTGCTGGTCACAGCCATTCGTTGATGGCTGCGATCAGCACCGTCGCTTCGTAGCGGACGGCGAGTTTGATGCCCCTATGGATGTCAACCGAGGGACCCGGCGGCTCCGGTCTGGCCAGCCGGAGGGTTTGCCGGGACGATGAGTCGGTAGATCTCACGCG
>NZ_JBVHJO010000037.1:0-15089 GCF_055559995.1 Streptomyces sp. NPDC023541 | reverse complement strand
GCCAGTTCCAGGCCCGAATCAGCCACTACAAACGACGCGGACACACACCACCAGAAGCAGCCAACCAGTCAGCCCAAAGACCGTTGCAGTACTAGTAGTGCTTTGTTAGCTGGTCTTGTCATGTCCTGTGTGCGGTAGTTCGCTGGTTGCATGAGGGCTGGGGAGCTTGTTGCGGTTCGGGGCCGGTTGGACGAGTTCGTCTCGGAGGTGTTCGCGCCGTTGGTGCGGCGGGACCAGCGTGAGAAGGGCCTGTTGTATGTGCGGGGGCTGCTGCTGGACGGCCGACGGAAGTCGATGCAGCCGATGGCCGAACGGCTGGGTATCGATCACCAGCAGCTGCAGCAGTTCATGAAGTCTTCGACCTGGCCGGTCGATCAGGTGCGGGCCCGGCTCGCATGGCGGGCCGTGGCCGCGGTGCGGCCCGAGGTCTGGGTGGTGGACGACACCGGGTTTCCCAAGGACGGCACTGCCTCGCCCGGGGTGGCCCGGCAGTACTCGGGCACCTTGGGCAAGGTCGGCAACTGCCAGATCGGCGTCAGCGTCCACGCCGCGAGGTTGAACCACAGCAGAGCGCATACGGCGGGCTGGGGCCCAGGCCGTTGCCGCGTTACCGCACCCGGCCGGTCTCCTTACGCGACCACGTGCTGGCCGCCGGCCGCCAGGAGGGACGCACGCTGACCTGGCGCAAGGGCTCGAAAGCGGCGATGAGCTCGCACTTCGTGCTCCTGCCAGTCCGCCTCGCAGGCCGCCGGCCCAAACCCGCCGCCGACGGCACCATCCCCCTCACCTGGCTGATCGCCCAATGGCCCGACGGTGAAGCGGAGCCGGTGAAGTACTGGATCTCGAACCTGCCCGCCGACATTCCCGCCAAAGACCTCGTCCGCCTCGCGAAGACCCGCTGGAGGATCGAGCACGACTACCGCGAACTGAAGACCGTCTTGGGGCTGGACCACTTCGAGGGCCGTTCCTACACCGGCTGGCACCGCCACGTCACCCTCGTCACCGCCGCCCACCTGTTCCTGACCGAACGGCGGAGGGCCCCAAAAGCCTCTGCCAGGGCCTGACCCTCTACCAGGCCCTGGACCTCCTCCAACACCTACTCGCCACCTGGACCGGCACCTGCCCCACCTGCCGACAAACCACCAGACAGCCCCACGACACCAGCTAACAAAGCACTACTACTGATCTTTTCGTAAGTTCGGTGGGTGTGGTGGGCGGATGGTCAGGCCGGTATGGGCGAGGAATGACCATGGCAGTCGGGGGTTGGCGTTGATGCGGTGGATGCCTTGTTCGGTGGCGTCGGCGACATCGGCGAGGTGGTCGCAGGCGAGGTTGGCGAGTTCACGCTTCTTGAGCGAGGACCACAGCAGTTCCACCGGGTTCAGCTCGGGAGCGTAGGCGGGTAATCGTTCGAGGGTGAGCCAGTCCTGTTCGGCGACCCAGGAACGCATGGCCCGGCTCCAGTGGGCGGACAGGCCGTCCCAGACCAGCACCACCCGCTCGCCGCGGTAGAACACCTTGAGCTGTTCCAGGACCTCGATCAGAGCGGTGGTGTCGTAGCTGCCGGGCTTGAGGTGGAAACACAGACGGGGCCCGCGGCCGGGGTCGGCGGCGTGGTAACCGAGAGCCGCAGCCATGGAGGCGCGCTTCCAGTTCAGCCGATGCCGCAGGAGCGGAGTACGGCCGCGGGGCGCGTAGGTGCGGCGGACCTGGGGCAGCAGTGAGACGCCTGATTCGTCGAGGAAGACGATCCAGGCACGCGTGTTCACCGCCCCTTTTTGATGCGCGGCCACTCGTGCGCGATCCAGCGGGCGATCTCGGATTCGTCCCGCTCCACCGCCCGACGTTCAGGCCGCTGCAGACTCCACCCCAGCCGGCCGGTCAGCAGACGCCACACCGACGCCCGCGACAACGACACCCCTGCCACTCGCTCGACCACCAGACCGACCCGCTCCAGCGTCCACAGATCAGCTTCGAACCCGTGCGCCTGGGCACCCTGGTCCAGCGCGGTCCGCACCTGCTCGACCTGGTCGTCGTTCAGCTTGGGCGGACGACCGGTGGCCGGGCGCCGCCGCAAAGCATCAGTGCCGCCCTCCTCCCACACCCGTTTCCACCGCCGCACGCTCTCGTCACTGACCCCCAGCATCCGTGCGATCTCGACACTCGAGCGTCCCTGCTCGAACAACTCGGCCGCCCGCACAGGCCGGGCCTCGGCCAACTGCGGCCGCGTCAAAGGAGGAACGGCAGGCCCGGAACCGACAGACGAAGGCTTGAAAGACACGAGCCCAGGGTCCCACCAACAAGCCCGCCACACCCACAGGACTAACGAAAGACTCAAAATACTGATCTTTTCGTAAGTTCGGTGGGTGTGGTGGGCGGATGGTCAGGCCGGTATGGGCGAGGAATGACCATGGCAGTCGGGGGTTGGCGTTGATGCGGTGGATGCCTTGTTCGGTGGCGTCGGCGACATCGGCGAGGTGGTCGCAGGCGAGGTTGGCGAGTTCACGCTTCTTGAGCGAGGACCACAGCAGTTCCACCGGGTTCAGCTCGGGAGCGTAGGCGGGTAATCGTTCGAGGGTGAGCCAGTCCTGTTCGGCGACCCAGGAACGCATGGCCCGGCTCCAGTGGGCGGACAGGCCGTCCCAGACCAGCACCACCCGCTCGCCGCGGTAGAACACCTTGAGCTGTTCCAGGACCTCGATCAGAGCGGTGGTGTCGTAGCTGCCGGGCTTGAGGTGGAAACACAGACGGGGCCCGCGGCCGGGGTCGGCGGCGTGGTAACCGAGAGCCGCAGCCATGGAGGCGCGCTTCCAGTTCAGCCGATGCCGCAGGAGCGGAGTACGGCCGCGGGGCGCGTAGGTGCGGCGGACCTGGGGCAGCAGTGAGACGCCTGATTCGTCGAGGAAGACGATCCAGGCACGCGTGTTCACCGCCCCTTTTTGATGCGCGGCCACTCGTGCGCGATCCAGCGGGCGATCTCGGATTCGTCCCGCTCCACCGCCCGACGTTCAGGCCGCTGCAGACTCCACCCCAGCCGGCCGGTCAGCAGACGCCACACCGACGCCCGCGACAACGACACCCCTGCCACTCGCTCGACCACCAGACCGACCCGCTCCAGCGTCCACAGATCAGCTTCGAACCCGTGCGCCTGGGCACCCTGGTCCAGCGCGGTCCGCACCTGCTCGACCTGGTCGTCGTTCAGCTTGGGCGGACGACCGGTGGCCGGGCGCCGCCGCAAAGCATCAGTGCCGCCCTCCTCCCACACCCGTTTCCACCGCCGCACGCTCTCGTCACTGACCCCCAGCATCCGTGCGATCTCGACACTCGAGCGTCCCTGCTCGAACAACTCGGCCGCCCGCACAGGCCGGGCCTCGGCCAACTGCGGCCGCGTCAAAGGAGGAACGGCAGGCCCGGAACCGACAGACGAAGGCTTGAAAGACACGAGCCCAGGGTCCCACCAACAAGCCCGCCACACCCACAGGACTAACGAAAGACTCAAGAGCGTGTCTCTTTGATGGGTTGGTCAGTTGATCGGATGTGTCTGTCCGGTTAGTGATCACTGATGCGATGTGGGACCGGATCGAGCCTTTGATGCCGGCCGATCCGGTCCGTGGCCGTCGGTGGGCCGATCACCGCCGAACCTTGGAGGCCATCGCTTGGAAGTACCGAACCTGCTCACCCTGGCGGGACTTGCCGGACGAGCTCGCTCGTTCCAGACCGCCCACAAGCGGCTGATCCGATGGGCCGTGGACGGCACCTGGGAACGAATCCTCGCCGCGGTCCTGGCAGCGGCCGACTCTGATGACGACATCGGCGGGACCGTGTCGGTGGACTCCATCGTCTGCCGGGCTCACCAGCACGCCGCCGGAGCCAGGGAAAAGGGGCTCCGACCCGGGCCGAAGCCGCCGACCTTGCGCTCGGACGCTCCCGCGGCGGCTTGAGCACGAAGGTCCATCTCGTAAGCGACAGCCGTGCACGGCCTCTGGTCCTTCGCGTCACTGCAGGCCAGGCGGGCGACGCACCGGCTTTCGAAGCCGTCATGGCAGGCCTCCGTGTTCCGCGAAGCGGACCCGGAAGACCGAGGACCCGGCCGGAGGCCGTCCTGGCCGATCGAGCCTACCCGTCATGTGCGATCCGGAGCCACCTCCGCCGGCGCGGGATCCGCGCGGTCATTCCCCAGCCGTCCGACCAGATCGGCCATCGTCTGCGGCGCGGCCGCGCCGGCGGCCGTCCGCCCACTTTTGACGCAGAGGCATACAAGCAACGCAATGCAGTCGAACGGTGCATCAATCGGCTCAAGCATTGGCGCGGCCTGGCTATGCGGACGGACAAGCTGGCCATCGCCTACCAAGCTGCACTACATCTCGCGGGCATCCTCATCTGGGCACGACGCTGACTACAGCAACGGAACGCAGCCCGAGCGAAGTATCCCGCGTCAGCCGGATTCACCAGTGAGGCAGGCGTGACATAGGCATCGGTCCGGGTGAGGAGCGAACGGCGCCGTCTTGGCTCGGTACTGGCACGCGTACTGCTCCAGCGTCACGGAGATGTCCGCTGCGTAATCCGCTGAGATGAACCCACGTGCACGTCGGGCCTCTTTCAGTCGCTCCAAGACCCGCGGCGTGTGGACGAGCTTCGGCCGGAAGCTGTGGAGGTGGCGCGTCGCCATGTCGATGACGATCCACCGCCCGGTGTGCCGCTCGCGCCCCACGGACGTGATCCGATCACCCCCCGGACCCCAGTACGCGTCCGCGACGTACACCTTCGCTCCGCCCTTGAAGCACTTTGTCCCGGGGCGCAGCTCCTGGCCTCCAACCCCGCATCGGCGCCATGCCACGACGTTCGCGGCCACCAACCAGACTGGCTCCAGTTGCGAGCCATTCGACTGGTCCACGCGTCCCCCCTTCCAGCGGACGCCCTGCCAGATCCGCAGCCGGCATCCTACTTCGAGTGGTGCGAGTGCCACGCTTCCTTTTGTTCTCGTCCTTGTGCCGGCAGCTGGTCAAAGAGACACGCGCTAGTGGGCACCCGCAACTGCCACACGGCGACGAACTCCACCACCTTGCTCGGCAGCCCGGCCCTCCAGCAGGATCCTCGCTCGCCCCTTGGGGAGAGGCATGGCGGTTGGCGGCAGTGCGGGGCTCCGGCTTGAGCCGACCTCAAGCGTGATGAGGCGGTTGCCTGGCCTCGCCATGCGCACCCGGACCATGTGCAACCTTCCGCCAGCCACCGGACTGGGGGCCCTGGCGCGAGCGGCCCGCGCGGGGGCGGCGAGGTCGCGAGCGGCTCCTCGACCAGCAACGGCGATGGCGCCACTCCCGATGGGCGGGCCAGATCAGTAGCAACAGCGACACCCGATCCGTCCGCCCGGCAGGGCGATGGCGCTGTTGGCGAGGTCGAGAGGGTCGGATGCCCGTTCCGCCCGACTCCGGCCCCGGCTGGTGCTCGGGTGTCTGGTCCGGTGCGTGGCTGAGCCCCGACCAGGGGGCGTTGGTCGGGGCCCAGCGGGTGCCGCGGGTCAGGGCAGCGGCAGGATGTGGTTCAGTGGCGGCGGAAGGTGTCCTTGACGTCTTCCTTGGCCTGACGGGCGTTGCCCTTGGCCTGGTCGGCGTGTCCGTCGGCGGTCATCCGCTCGTTGTCGGCCATGCGACCCATGGCCTCCTTGACCTTGCCCTTGGCCTGCTCGGCCTGCGCCTTGGTCTTCTCGGTGCCCGACATGGGGACCTCCTCGTGTAGTACCGGGTTGGTCGTGACGACTCGCCTGCTCACGATCCCGAGGTCCAAACCCCCGCATCGGTCCGCCGATGTCGGATCCCACCCGCTGGCCCCGACAGGCGGCCCATCGGGGGGCGCCTGAGGTGTGCCGGATCGAGGCGGCAAAGTGACGAGGGAGGAGCCGGGCGCGCGCGTTTGCCCGCCTGGGCGGATAAGAAACAAATAAGGATCATGCGCATGGGTGTCGGCCGGTCGGGCACCCGGTGCTTCGGAGGTTGATAACTATGGTTCCCCTGCTTCTTGTTCTCCTGCTCATATTGGTCCTGTTCGGTGCCGGTTTTGCGGTGAAGATCCTCTGGTGGATCGCGCTCGCCGTCCTGGTGCTGTGGCTGATCGGGTTCGTGGCCCGCCCGAAGAACAGCAGCGGCCGCTGGTACCGCTGGTAGTAGGCAGCCGAAGCACTGCATGCCGGTGGACCCACCCCGTCACGGGGTGGGTCCACCGGCATGCAGTGCTTCGGCTGCAGGCTGCACACCGCAGACGCGCACGAAGCGGAGACCGGGTGAGGTGACCGACTTTGGGTATCCGGCCTGTGCCGGGGCGGCCGCCGTGCTGCAGCAGGGGACCTGCTCGCCTCCAACCACGCCCGCCGCCCCGGCCCGCCGACACGCGGCACCCTCACTGGCCCACCGTCTGACCGCCGCAGCAGAGCGGACGGCCACCCCCGCCCGGCGGCGGCCCGCACTGCTGCGCTCAGGCGCCGGTGGCCGGGCTTTCCACACGGCCGGTCCGCCGCCGCGCCACTCGGTGAGCAGCGTGTCGTCCAGGCGGACGTCGTCCGGGTCCAGGTCGGCCCGGCGCAGGAAGACCGCCGGGGCCGAGGGCGCGACGTCCGCGAGGCGGCCGTGCCGCTGCCCGAACGGCTGGCGGCGCTCCTGGTCGAGATGGCGGAGCAGCTGACTGCCACGGCGGCGGACGGGCCGTTGGCCGCGCTGCGCGCCGCCGGGCTATTGGAGCGGATCGCAGCCGGGGTGGGCCGGGGGGCCGCCGGCACGCTGTGCGACGACGAAATGTCTGCCGACGCGGTGGCCGCCGCGCTCGGCATCACCTACTCCAAGGCCCTGGTCCTGCTCCTGACTGCGCAGGACAGGTAACACCACTCACGACAGCGTCCGCCCTGTTGGTTTTCGGTTTCGCCGGAGCGGATCCCGGTCTGCGGGCTGGGCGATACCGTGGTGACACCACGCCAGATGACAGCCCAGGAGTACCGGATGAGCCAGCAGCCGGCCACCGCGCCCGTGCCCGAACGGCAACCCCTCGACGAGCACGCCGCCGCGTCCGTTCTCGCCTACGCGGCCGAGCAGCGGGCGAAGGTCGACGTCCTCGCCTCGGTGCTCGAGGACATCGCCACCAGCGGCTACCCCGCCCCGGAGACCGGCGTCCTGTGGGAGACTGCCCGCGACGCCCACCTGGCCCGCCTCGCCGACGAGCAGCCTCGTGTCGCCTGACCCTTCCGGACGCCGCTCGCGCGTCGTCATGGTGGAGCCGGCCCTCACTCAGCTGACGAAACTGACCGCGAACGAGACGCACCGCCTGGACCGCGCGATCGTCGCCATCAGCGTCAACCCCGAACTCGGCATCCAAGTGCCCGGTACCCTGCTGCGCGATTATGCGGACGAGATCGACGGAGTCCGGGTCATCTACTACGTGACCGCGCTCGAGACGATCACGATCGTGGCGTACGTCGAAGCCTGAACAGCGAACAGCACCCCGGATCAGCCCGGATCCGGGGTGTTGTTGTGCCTGCTGCCTATTACGCCGCGGGATGATGCTTAGGGCCGCGCGCGGCCGGGGGCATCGCTCCTGCCGCGAACGCCGGTTGACCTAGGTCATGCCGAGTATGCGCGGGCGGTGCCGGTTCGTTGAGCTTTTGGGGGAGTTGGGCGTCGGTGTCGAGGGCGCACCTGAGGGACAGTGCCATGGCGGTGGAGCGGGCTTTGATCGCGGCAGCTGCGTGGTTGAGGCGCCGTCGTTCGGCGGCGGGCACGGCTACAGCAATGCAGGAAGGCCGACCGGGGAGGATCAGGGGACTGGCCGCGCAGACCTCCCGATCGGAGTACTCACTCAGGTCGTACTGGAGCGGAGAAAGATCGAACGAACGGAAAAGCTCGTCCGGATCGGTGATCGTTTGACCGGTCAGCTTCTTGGGCTGATAGCGGGACAGGTGGTCGAGACGGGCATCGCGGCCGAGTTGCGCGAGATTCGCCTTGCCCAGGGCGCTGGCGTGCGCAGACTCGCGGAAGTCGACGTGCTCGTAGACGGTCGGGATGCCGGGCTGGGCGGCTTCGTGGGAGACCTGAATGTCGCCGTCGACGTACGCGCCGATGTAGATCGCGCCCCTAGCCTGCTGGCTGAGTTCGTCGAGGAGCTCCTGTACCACGTCGTGGCCTGCGGCGAGGGCCTGGAGGACCGGGCCGGCCGCATGACCACCATCTTTGCCGGTGGTGACGAAGTGGTGTGCGCGAAGCCACGACACGACCTCGGCGGCCTGGAGGGACGGGAGACCACTGCTACGGGCGAGGGCGGACAGACTCACCGCCGTGTTCGCGCTCGCCAGAACGTTCAGGATGTCCAGACGCCGCAGAACTGCATCGGTGTCCCGTCCTCCCCGGATCGGGCGGGACAACCACGAGGCACTTCTTCCGCGCAGCTGGCGGACAGCCGCCGGGCGGCTGGGAAAGGGCTGCTCGCCGTGCACGCTGGTGGCCTCGTGGGCCGGCGGGGCGGTCCCACACGGGCCGGGTCCGGCATCCCGTGACGGCCAGGCGTCTGCCGCGGGGATGAGGGCGGAGGCAACTTGCATCCGCTGCCAAAGGGATCGGACATCCTCGGGTTGTCCGCGTAGAGCTGTCGCCAGGGCAGCGACGAACGGCCAGTCGGCAAGGTTCTGCTCCGGCCTGTCGGTCACCAGTGCGCGCGCCACGCGACGTGGAGTGAGGAGTGGGTGCTGGAGGCAGATGTCGTCCGGCGCGGGTGAGGCAGCCGCGATCCACATGCCGCGCAGCGCGGCCTGCAGCGAGGACGCAGCCTGCAGAAAGTCCTCCGGGCCTGGCATGGCCACGGGCTTGATACCCAGAGCCTTCTCCCACAGAGGCCGGAGATCGGCCGGGTCGGCCCTGCACAGTTCGGCGATCGCCTTGACCACTCTCCACTTCGGATTTCGCTTGCCGAGCAAGATCAGAGAGAGCAGGGACGGCGATACGCCGACCTCTCGAGCCAGCCACCGCTGGGTGTGTCCGGAAGCACGGTGCAGGTGCGAGAGGGCTCTGGTGAGTTGGTACGCGGGGTCTCCAGGTAGGGCAGGGCCGGCGGGCCCGCCGCCTATCACTGCGTCGGGAGAAGAGGTCGGGCGCGGGGCACGCGGCTGCGCCGGCCGGGGCCCCGGTGCCGAGCCGCGCTCGGCGCGCCAGCGCAGGACCTTGGCGACCTCCTCGTCGTTGAACTTGGCCCGTGCTGTCGAGGTGGACACCGACAGCATCTGGCCGATATCTGTCCACGCCGCCCCGTACTCGGCTGCTTGGCGGACAGCTACCGCCTTGAGGTCAGCCAGGTCGCGTTCGATCCGCAGGACCTCCACGACCAGATCCAGGGGACGCGCAGGCTCGGGTGACTGACTGTGCTGCAGGGCGGCATTCGACCTGTTCAACATCGACCTGGCAATCCGCACTACGTCCTCGTCATGTTTCCGGGAGTAGCAGAGCACCGTCTTCTGCCGTGCCCGGTAGGCGGCGGTGCGGCACTCCGCGCCGCAGTAATCCGGTGGCCGTCCTGTCGGCTTCGGACGGACGAACTCGCTTCTGCAGTGGGCGCAGATGATCTTCGATGCAGCCTTCTGAGGCATACGTTTCCTAACGGACATACCGGGGGTGGCGAACTGTGAGTCGCGCCACCCGGTTTCTCTGCGGTATTCCCTCAAGCCACTGGGGCCTTGGGGGAGGAAGAAACGGCCCACTCGTCACAGCGGAGCCGTGACGAGCGAGCCTGCCGCCAGCTTCAGGGTGCGATTGCCCCAGCGCGGCTCGAAGTGGTCCAGAGCTGAATGCGCCGAGCTGACCAGGAAGAACGCCGCGCATAAGTCAGCAGAAAGGGCAGGATCACGAGCAGGGCCGGAGCTTGCCCGGGGGCGAGAAGCAAGAATCACGCCGATGAAGGGCACCGCCAGGAACGGCATCAACTGCACGTTGACACATTTGTCGATGGCCCCGGAGGACTGGGCCACCCCTTGAGTGGGCATGCTACGGTCGAAACCGCTGCTCAGGGCCATGACGTGCTCGGCAGACCCTCGGATAACGGACATTACGCTCCCTTGTTCGAGACGGTGAGAGGAGAGCCCCTGTTCTTGGTTGACGGCCGGGCAGGGGCCTCCGAATTCGAGACACTAATCGGTCCAGAGGCGTCCGGATGCTGGTCAACGCGAGAAACCGGCAGGTGCGGCAAGCCGAGCCGATAAAGCACCAAGCCGAACATACGAAATGATCAGAACTGATCAGATCCTCGATTTTCGGTCCACGCGGAGCGCCGCTGACTGCTGTCCTGGAAGCAGCCCATTGGGAGGGGCTGCGCGTCATCGACCAGGCCTGCGCTCCTCGCACGGGCGTCACTGCCGCGGAGACCGGGCGCAAAGCTGGGCCCCGGGGTGAAGCGGTCCGGTGCCGCACAGGGTTCGGCCTGCCCGCCCGGCGCGGCGCCGGACGCGCATGCCTGGCCTCGCTTGTCGGCTTCTGTGCCGCCTGGGTTGAGCGGCCGGGCCGGGGACCGTGCCCTGCCGTGCCGGGGGTAGGCGCCGGGGCCGGGGATTCGGGCAGGGGAACCAGAGGCAGCACCGTGGCGCTACGTCGCCGGCTGGCTGGACCGGTGTGGGCGGGGTGGGGGTGGGGTGGATGGTGACGCATCCAGAGACCTTTGTCGCCCTACGCCCGGTGGCCTCTTCGGAGCAGCGGGCCCTCATGGACGGGGGGCGCTCGTCATCGATCTGGCCGCCATGGCTTCTCTGCATTGACCGCACGAGCAAAATGGCGTCCGGTTCTATGCGGTAGACGTGGCCATAGAGTGAAGGGCCTCTGCCGCGTGTTCCAACCCGCCGCTGCTTGCTTCGGAGTGATGCACCCATGGACAAGTCCTCGCTTGCCGCTATCGATTCGGTCGTGAGCGGCGGCAGGGCCGTCATGACGGCCGAGGACAGCGTTGTCGTCGACGTCGTGAAGGCAACCGTGAAGAGCGGCAGGACCGCCACCTTCTACCTGACCCCTTCTCAGTTCTCGGCCGTCAACGCGTGGTACTGGACTCCTCAGCGGATGAAGCACATGGGGCTCGAGCCGGTGTCGGACGAGGAAATGGCCCGGATCGGAACCGCACTCGGAACCGAGGCGAGCGGCTCGGCCTACTCCAACCGGATCAAGTGCCCCAACGGACACCCGTACGGCGCGTTCGAATTCGTGAAGCAGGGAATCGAAGAGCACGGATTGGACGCCGCCCGAGCGGTCTTCAACCTGAAGGACACGGCCGTCATCCGCGCCAATCCCCACCAGCAAGTCGTGTGTGCCACCTGCCGGCGTCAACTCGCGAGCCCGCACTACTACGTCTACTGGCGCTACGGATGCTGCGTGGACCTGGACGACACCTCCACCGCGGCCTTTGCCGCCCGACACAGCTGACCGCCGGCGTCGCCGACGGGCTGAGGACCGTCACCACCAGTGGCGGAGGCGCGTGAGGGCCGTCTGAAGCCGGTGCCGCGGCAGGACGGGTTCAACCTGAATGACGAGCAGTGGTCGGTCCTGTCCGAGGTGGGCGGGAACATCGCGGCGCTGCAGCGGCGGCTGACGGCTGATGGTTCGCCCTCGCCGGGGAGTGCGCCGTCCCCGGGAACGCTCCATCGTGTGGCGCGTCGGGTTTTGCAAGTGGGGCGGGTGCTGGAGGCAGCGCGGCCGTCTCGGAACCGGGTCGAGGCGGGACGCTACGACCGGGTCTTGGCTGAGCTGAGGCTTGAGCGAGCGGGTGAGGGCCTGCTGGTGGTCGACGCGACTCGGCGGCCCCGTCAGGGTCTGGTGTGACGGAGCAGTGATTTTCAGAGGGCTGCCCTTTCCCCAGACACCACGCACGCCAGGGCCCGCCATCGCAGACACAAGCCCGTCACGGAAGACGTTGTAGCGAGCGGCCAGCCGGTTCACGAAGTACATCGTCGTTTCACCTGCCAGCGGGGCCAGCCGGACGACACCGGCCACGTGCCCGATGACCCGACCCGGACAAGGCCAGGGATTGGCTGGAGGACTGGACGGACGTCTCCGGCGTCGAGGGCCTGGTCGTCAAAGCCCTCAACCAGCGCTACCGGCCCGGAGCCCGCGACCGAGCCTGGACCAAGATCCGCCGCCGGGACACCACCGAAGCGATCAACGGCGCCATTACCGGCACCCTCACACGCCCCCAACTCGGTCATCCTCGGCCGCCACCACCCGACCGGCCGCCTTCACCCTATCGGCCGCACCGTCCTCCTGCGCCCCGATGCCGCCCGCCAGCTCGCCGAGCACCTGACCCCCGCCAGCACTGGCCATCCCTGGACCGGCGCGAGGTTCACCTCGGCATGGGGCCCCCGCGACGTCCTCGACACCACCCTGGTCCAGCCCGAGTTCGTCGCGGAGATCAGCGCCGACACCTCCGTCGACCGGGGCGGCGTCTACTGGCACCCGATCCGGTACATGCGCCTACGTCTGGACGCGGCCATGGAGGACGTGCCCCCGGTGGGCGGGGGCCCGACCCCAGCCGCGGGATAGGGCCGCTGGCCGAGTGCTGGGGTGGGCACCTGCGCGGAGGGGGAGGGGCAGGTGCCCACGGGTGACGACCGGGGGCCGCTCACCGCGCCGGCCGCCGGTTCCAGCGTAAATTCCGATACACGCTGCGCACACCGTCGGCCTCACCCTGCTCTTCCGACCGCCCAGACGCGCTCTGGGGGCAGCAGTCCACCGGGCCGCCCAATCAGCTGCTCAGCCTCACCGCCCACTCCGTCGTCTCCCCCGGCACCCCTGAACTCCTGGCGGACCCGGGGCTCGACGACGCTCGTGGGCCGAGCTGCGCAGCGCGCCGGACGTTCTGGGCGGTGTCGGCGGACCGGGAGTCGGTCCCGATGCTGTGGTCACGAGCTGGATGCTGGCCCGTCCGTTCCGTACCGGAGGCCGTCGAGGAGCAGGTCGAGGAGGCGGCCGGCCCGTTCGCGTTGGGCGGGAGCGCTGGTGATCAGCCCGATCCCGGCCAGGCTGAAGCCGATATCGACGGGGTCGAGGTCCGGGCGAAGGAGACCGGCGTCGGCGCCGGCGTGCAGCAGGGTGCCGATCGCGGTGGTGAGCTTGTCGAGGGTCTGGGCGAAGGGGTCCGCGCCGGATGCCGCTGCGGCCCGCAGCGCGTCCGCCATGCCCTGCTTGGCAGCCAGGTAGTCGATGAAGTCGTCCATCCACAGGCGGAGCGCCCGGTCCGGGCCATGGTCGGCGAGCAGCGTCGCGGCGCTGTCGCAGACACGGGCCAGCTCGTTGCGGTAGGCCGCCTCGATGAGCGCCTCGCGCGTGGGGAAGTGGCGGTAGAGCGTGGCCGAGCCGACGCCCGCGGCCTTGGCGATCGCGTCGATCGCAACGTCCGGGCCCTTCTCGGAGAAGGCGCGAACGGCCGCTTCGAGGATGCGCTCCCGGTTGCGGCGGGCATCGGCGCGCAACACGCTCGGCTTGCCGGTCAAGGCTGTTCCTTCGTCCATGGGACCAGTCTATCTGGACAACCGGGGAGTTCCCCGGTTACGGTTGTGGCTAACCGGGTAACTCCCCGGTTATGGCGTTGCCGTTTACGCTGCTTCGGGGAGCACAGCACCGCGGCCGAGGTCCTGGCCGGCCTCGACCTCACCGCAAGGCTCGCCGGCGTGACCGGCGGCAGCTCCGGACTGGGGCTGGAGACCATGCGCGCCCTGGGGCGCCGAGGCGACTGTCGTCGTCGCTGTCCGCCGCCCGGAGGCGGCCGTGGAAGTCTTCGACGCGCTGGACCAGGTCGAGGTACGCCGCCTCGACCTGGGCGACCATGCCCCAGACCCGCCTCGGACTCGGCTGGGAGGCGCGGTTCGCCACCAAGCACCTGGCCCACTACACGCTCACCAACCGGCTGTGGCCGGCACTCGCAGCCGACCGGTGACACGACGGCAAAGCGCACTCCTCTTCAAGGAACCCACACCTGAAATCTCTGCAAGAGAGGTCACGAAATCATGACGCACACCGATCTGGCCGCCGTCGCGAACGAAGCGCAGACATGGTTCGACGGATACGTTGAGACGTTCATCGGGCTGGCGGCGAAGGGGAGCACCGACCCCACGCCGCTCCTCGACTACTTCTCCGTGCCGATCAGCATGACCACCGGGACGGCCCACACCGTGCTCACCTCCGCCGAGGCGCTCTCCCAAGGACTCGCACACGAACTGCGCGGACTGCGCGACGCCGACTACGGGGGCAGCAAGGCCCTCGACCCGATGGTGCGCGCCCTCAACGAGCGGGCCGCAGAGATCGAAGTCACCTGGGCACGCCAGGACAGTCGGGGGCGGGAGTTCCAGCGCGTCCGCGTGCTCTACCTTGCCGCCCGGACCGACGCGGGCTGGCGGACAGTCGCCTCCGTGATCCTGGCCGGCTGACGAAGCTGTTGCCCGCCCGGGCGCCCGCTCGTCTGGGTCTGCTCGCTCATGCTGCACCCTCCCCTAGGTTCTGTCTCTTTATACGACACCCCGTAAAGGGTCCAGGCGGCTAGCTATCCCAGATGCCAGCGGTCGACAACCAGGCGTTGGCGCACACGGGATAGAGGGTGACTACAGCAGTTCGGCCAGGTGTTGCTGTGGCATGCGCAGCCGGTAGGGCGGTCTCCGACCGTCAGCGGTTTCCCGGAGCACTGCGTGAGAGGCCCGAGGTCACTGTCGGGTCCCACAGGGAAGGGACCCGCCGTTCGAGGCAACGCGCGGCGAACTGCGGGTGCCCCTCGAATACCAGATGCAGCGGCCCCCCACTTTGCCTGGCGGCCGCCGCGGGGGGTTACGCGGTGGCCGTGTTTTGGCTGGGGGTGTGCGCGACGAGGGCGTGGGCGGCGGTGGGGTGGGCGGGTAGCAGGGCGCTGAGGCCGGTGAGGTCCAGTAGCCGCTCGAGGCGGTCGGGGACGGCGGCGAGGACCAGGGTGCCGTCGGCGGTCTTGGCGCAGCGGAGAATGCCGACGAGGGCGTTGAAGCCGGAGGAGTCGCAGAAGGTGACGGCGGCGAGGTCCAGGATCAGGTGGCGGTGGCCTTGCTCGATCAGGGCCAGTGCCTGGGC
>NZ_JBVHJO010000036.1:0-20803 GCF_055559995.1 Streptomyces sp. NPDC023541 | reverse complement strand
GGAAGCTAAGCCTTTCAGCGCCGATGGTACTGCAGGGGGGACCCTGTGGGAGAGTAGGACGCCGCCGAACAATCATTGTGGGAAAGCCCCGCACCAGCCCGTTTCAGGGTTCGGTGCGGGGCTTTTCTGCGTTCCGGACACCTGTCCGGCCTCCTGTAGGGTCAGGGGGCATCGAACGACCATTTCTACCGTCACAGTGGAGGCCCCGGGTGGAGGTCCAGGAGACTCGGGTTCAGACTGACCGAATTTTCACCATTCCCAACATCCTGAGCATGGCTCGCCTCGCCGGCGTGCCCCTGTTCCTGTGGCTGATCCTCGCGGAGTACGACGGCTGGGCCCTGGCCGTGCTCATGCTCAGCGGGATCAGCGACTACCTCGACGGGAAGCTCGCCCGGCGCTGGAACCAGATCAGCAAGCTCGGCCGGCTGCTGGATCCCGCCGCGGACCGCCTCTACATCCTGTCGACGCTGTTCGGTCTGACCTATCGCGAGATCCTGCCGCTGTGGCTCACCGGCGCGCTCCTCGCGCGTGAGCTGATGTTGCTGGTCATGGTGTGGATCCTGCGCCGCCACGGATATCCGCCGCCGCAGGTCAACTTCCTCGGCAAGGCCGCGACCTTCAACCTGATGTACGCCTTCCCGTTGCTCCTGCTCAGTGACGGAAGCGGCTGGTTGGCCTGGTTGGCGTCAGTTTTCGGATGGGCGTTCGCGGGATGGGGTACAACCCTCTATTGGTGGGCAGGAATCCTTTACGTGGTTCAAGTCCGCCGACTGGTGAAGGCTGACGCCACGGCCGATTGAGCCCGCCCGACGCCGGATGACGCGCAGGAGTCGCGAAGTCACCGAACGAGGCGGGTGAGAGTCGGCACGACTGTCATCTCTCAAGGAGGACTCTTCCGACATGAAGGCCGTCGTGATGGCCGGTGGCGAGGGCACACGCCTTCGCCCCATGACCTCGAGCATGCCCAAGCCGCTCCTGCCGGTGGCGAACCGCCCGATCATGGAGCACGTACTCAGGCTGCTCAAGCGGCACGGGCTCAACGAGACCGTGGTCACCGTGCAGTTCCTGGCGTCGCTCGTCAAGAACTATTTCGGTGACGGCGAAGAGCTCGGTATGGAGCTCACCTATGCCAACGAGGAAAAGCCACTCGGGACCGCCGGCAGCGTGAAGAACGCCGAGGAGGCCTTGAAGGATGATGCCTTCGTCGTCATTTCCGGCGATGCGCTGACCGACTTCGACCTCACCGACCTGATCCGCTTCCACAAGGAGAAGGGCGCCCTCGTCACGGTGTGCCTGACCCGGGTCCCGAACCCGCTGGAATTCGGCATCACCATCGTGGACGAGGAAGGCAAGGTCGAGCGCTTCCTGGAGAAGCCCACCTGGGGCCAGGTGTTCTCGGACACCGTCAACACCGGTATCTACGTCATGGAGCCCGAGGTCTTCGACTACGTCGACGCGGACGTGTCGGTCGACTGGTCCAGCGACGTCTTCCCCCAGCTGATGAAGGAAGGCCGGCCGATCTACGGCTACGTCGCCGAGGGCTACTGGGAGGACGTGGGCACGCACGAGAGCTATGTCAAGGCGCAGGCCGACGTGCTCGAAGGCAAGGTCCAGGTCGACATGGACGGCTTCGAGATCTCGCCGGGCGTGTGGGTCGCCGAAGGAGCCGAGGTCAGCCCGGACGCCGTGCTGCGCGGACCCCTCTACATCGGGGACTACGCCAAGATCGAGGCCGGCGTGGAGATCCGGGAGCACACCGTCATCGGGTCGAACGTCGTCGTCAAGAGCGGCGCCTTCCTCCACCGGGCCGTCATCCACGACAACGTGTACATCGGCCCCCACAGCAACCTCCGCGGCTGCGTCATCGGCAAGAACACCGACATCATGCGCGCGGCACGGATCGAGGACGGGGCCGTCATCGGCGACGAGTGCCTCGTCGGTGAGGAATCGATTGTCCAGGGGAACGTGCGCGTCTACCCCTTCAAGACGATCGAGGCCGGTGCCTTCGTCAACACCTCCGTCATCTGGGAGTCCCGCGGGCAGGCCCACCTCTTCGGTGCGCGCGGTGTCTCCGGGATCCTGAACGTCGAGATCACCCCCGAACTCGTCGTCCGGCTGGCCGGTGCCTACGCCACCACCCTGAAGAAGGGCGCGATCGTCACCACGGCCCGCGACCATTCCCGCGGCGCCCGAGCGCTCAAGCGGGCGGTGATCTCGGCACTCCAGGCCAGCGCGATCAACGTACGGGACCTGGAGAACGTGCCGCTGCCCGTGGCGCGGCAGCAGACCGCGAGAGGCAGCGCCGGCGGCATCGTCCTGCGGACCTCGCCCGGAGTGCCGGACTCCGTCGACATCATGTTCCTCGACGAACGTGGAGCGGACCTCTCGCTCCAGCAGCAGCGCAAGCTGGACCGCGTCTACGCGCGCCAGGAATACCGGCGGGCGTTCCCCGGCGAGATCGGCGACCTGCAGTTCCCGGGCAGCGTCTTCGACGCCTATACCGGCTCGCTGCTGCGGCGCGTCGACACCACGGGGATCGCCGACGCCGGGCTCAAGGTCGTCGTCGACGCCACCAACGGCAGCGCCGGGCTCGTCATGCCGAGCCTCCTGGGACGGCTCGGGGTGGACGCCCTGACGATCAACCCGGGGCTCGACGAGACCAGGCCGACCGAGACCGCCGAGTCCCGGCGGGCCGGTCTGGTGCGGTTGGGCGAGATCGTGGCCTCGGCGCGGGCGGCCTTCGGCGTGCGGTTCGACCCGGTCGGCGAGCGGATCTCCCTCGTCGACGAGCGCGGGCGGATCATCGAGGACGACCGGGCCCTGCTGGTCATGCTCGACCTGGTGGCCGCCGAGAAGCGCAGCGGAAAGGTAGCGCTGCCGGTGACCACGACGCGCGTCGCCGAGCAGGTGGCCGCCTACCACGGCACCCAGGTGGAATGGACGACGACCTCGCCCGACGACCTGACCCGGGTCGGTCGGGCCGAGAACACGATCTTCGGCGGAGACGGCCGGGGCGGCTTCATCGTTCCGGAGTTCAGCAGCGTCTTCGACGGCTCGGCGGCGTTCGTGCAGCTGCTCGGCCTGGTGGCGCGTACCCAGCTCACGCTGAGCCAGATCGACGCCCGGATCCCGCGGGCGCACGTGCTCAAGCGGGACGTGCCGACGCCGTGGGCGGTGAAGGGGCTCGTCATGCGGCGGGTCGTGGAAGCGGCCGGAGACCGGCAGGTGGACACCACCGACGGGGTGCGTGTGGTCGAGGCCGACGGACGGTGGGCGCTGGTCCTGCCGGACCCGGCGGAGGCCGTGACGCACCTGTGGGCCGAGGGCCCCGACGACGCTTCCGCGCAGGCTCTGCTCGACGAGTGGGCCGCCGTGGTGGACGGCGCCGGGCACTGAGCGCCGCGCGTGCGCTGACGTAGGGTGGAAGTCCGGTGGGCCGGGGTGGGGGAGTCCCGGCCCGGCCCACCGGCTGGACGCATTGGGTGTGTGCGGCGCCGACATGCGACGATGTGCGGCATGTCGCAGCCGACCCACAACCGGACTCCGGCGTCTTCTGTGCCGGCGCGCCCCGACGCCTCCATGTCGCTGCTGACGCACGTGATGGACCACAGCCTCGACGAGGGCTACGCGGAGGCGACGGCCCGGCGCGAGGCGGACGGCACGGCCGGTCTGCCCCGCACCCTCAAGGCCAAACTGGGACTCGCCGCCGGGCTCGTGATCGCCGCGATGGTCGTCACGCTCGGTGCCGCCGAGGCCCGCGTGGACGCGCCGGTGCTCGCGAGGGAGCGCCAGGAGCTGATCGACCGGGTGCAGCGCGCCGACGAGCGCGCGGACGCCCTGGAGCAGAACATCGACCGGATTCGGACCGATGTCGCCGCACGTCAGCGCGCGGCTCTCAAGCAGCCCGGCGGGAGCCAGGGCGAGCTGGTCTCGCTGCTCTCCGGTGCAACCGAGGTCCGCGGGCCGGGGGTCAAGCTGGTCGTGGACGACGCGAGGGGCTCCTCCAAGGGCGACGGTGGCGGGCCGCGCGAGAGCAGCGGCTTCTCGGACACGGGCCGGCTCCGGGACCGTGACATGCAGAAGATCGTCAACGGGCTGTGGCAGTCCGGCGCCGAGGCGATCTCGATCAACGGGCAGAGGCTGACGGAACTGTCGGCGATCAGGGCCGCGGGTGACGCGATACTGGTCGACAACCGGCCGCTGGTGCCGCCGTACGAAGTGCTGGCGGTGGGGGACAAGAAGCGGCTCGGCCCGGCCTTCCAGGATTCGGCGGACGGCCAGTACCTGCACGTGCTCCAGGAGAGCTACGGGATCCGCTCCACCCTGTCCGCGGCCGACGAGCTCCGGCTGCCGCCCGCGTCGAGCCTGATCGTACGTACAGCCACAGCAGCAGAGCAGCAGAAGGGTGCATCGTGATCGCGGTACTGGGCCTCTTGGCCGGAGTGGTGGTCGGACTTCTGGTCCGGCCCGAGGTACCGGCCGTGGTGGAGCCTTATCTGCCCATCGCCGTGGTGGCGGCGCTGGACGCGGTGTTCGGCGGTCTGCGCGCCATGCTGGACGGCATCTTCGTGGACAAGGTCTTCGTGGTGTCGTTCCTGTCGAACGTCGTCGTGGCCGCGCTGATCGTCTTCCTCGGCGACAAGCTGGGCGTCGGCTCGCAGCTGTCCACCGGTGTGGTCGTCGTCCTCGGCATCCGCATCTTCTCCAACGCCGCGGCCATCCGCCGGCACGTGTTCCGGGCGTGATGGGGATGAGTGCGAACGACACCCCGCCCGAGGAACCGAACGTGCCGGAACAGCCTCTTGAAGAGAGAAAGACCCAGGCCGAGCCGGTCACCGGGGAGACCGGCCGGCAGCGGCTCGCCGCCGGTCTGTGGCCGCTGCGGGTGAGCAGGGCCCAACTGATCGTCGCGCTGCTGCTGTTCGTCCTGGGGCTGGGGCTGGCCATCCAGGTCCGCTCGAACAGCGACTCCAGTGCGCTGCGTGGGGCCCGGCAGGAGGACCTCGTACGGATCCTCGACGAGCTCGACGGCCGGACCAAGCGGCTGGAGGACGAGAAGCAGCGCCTGGAGGACCAGCGGCGGGAGCTGGAGAGCAGCTCCAACCAGGCGGAGGAGGCCCGCAAGCAGACCGTGGAGAAGGAGCGTCAACTCGGCATCCTGGCCGGTACCGTGGCAGCACAGGGACCGGGCATCACTCTCAAGATCACTGATCCCACCGGGCAGGTGCAGTCCGACCAGCTGCTGGACACGCTCCAGGAGCTGCGGGCCGCCGGGGCCGAGGCGATCCAGATCAACGGGGTGCGCATCGTGGCAGGCTCGTACTTCTCGGACGAGAACGGCGGGGTCGGGATCGACGGCAAGAAGATCACACAACCCTACGAGTTCAGGGTGATCGGCAAGCCGCAGGATCTGGAGCCCGCGCTCAACATCCCCGGCGGTGTCGTCCAGACGTTGGAGAAGGAGCAGGCCACGGTGGCCGTCACGCGGTCGGCGAAGATCGTTGTGGATGCCTTGCGGGCTGCGAAGCAGCCTGACTACGCTCGGTCGTCATCGGGATGAAGCGGAGTGGAGGGTGGAGCGGCGCACGCGGGCCGATGCCTGCGGGGGGTCGCCGCACCGAAGTTGCGGTGCGTGGTGGAAACTGTCTGGTGGTTACGGACGTTGTGAGAATGTCCGGGTCGGCAGGTGTCTGCATTCGGAGTTCGTCCTGCCCCACGGGCGGGTCTGTTTCAGTCAAGGGGAATCGCCCGTGAAGTTGTTTGAGAAGTTGTTCGGCAAGAAGAACCGCGAGGAGAGCGGCGCGGCGAGGCACCGCGCCGGCGGCGCGGACGGGCAGGGTGACCGGCCGCTGTTCCGCGACGAGGTCGCCGGTGCGGGTGAGGTTCCGGGTGCCCCCGGCGCGTCGTCTGTTGACCCTGCTGGTACCGGCCGCATAGGTTTCGGTGAACCATCAACCTCAAGTGCGGGTGGAGGGTTTGCCCCCGACCCGTATGCCACCAGTGCCTCCGCGGGGCAGCCGCGGCGCGAGGAGCCGTCCATGTCGGCCGAGCAGGTTTGCAGCAGGTGCGGACACCGCAGCGATGCGGCCAGCCGGTTCTGCTCCAACTGCGGAGCGCCGCTGCGGGCGGGTCTGACGCCGGAGCGTGCTTCGGAGACCACGTCCACCATCTCGATCTCGGGCCTGGAGGCCTACGAGGCCGAGGTGACGGGCCAGACGCACGTCTCGTCCTCGCTGTCCCCCGAGGCCCAGGCCGCGGTCGAGGCGCTCCCGCCCGGTTCCGCCCTGCTCATCGTGCGGCGCGGACCCAACTCCGGCAGCCGCTTCCTGCTGGACGGCGAACTGACCACGGCCGGCCGACACCCGCAGAGCGACATCTTCCTGGACGACGTCACCGTCTCCCGGCGCCATGTCGAGTTCCGCAGGAGTCAGGACGGCGGCTTCACCGTGGCCGATGTAGGCAGTCTCAACGGCACGTACGTCAACCGTGAGCCGATCGACTCCGTCGCCCTGCACAACGGCGACGAGGTGCAGATCGGCAAGTACCGGCTGGTCTTCTACGCGAGCCTGCGGGGCGTCTGACCCTCCCCCGGACCCGGTCCGGGGGCACCCGAGGGAAGGTCCCATGCTGCGCAATCCGACAGGCGGCTCCGGCAACGGCTCCGCCGGCTCGGCCGGGCGGCTGGTGAGCATCGGCACGGTGCTCACCACGCTGCGTGACGAGTTCCCCGAAGTCACGATCTCGAAGATCCGTTTTCTGGAGGCGGAGGGGCTGGTCGAGCCCCGGCGCACACCGTCCGGATACCGCAAGTTCAGCACGGAGGACGTGGAGCGCCTCGCCCGCATCCTGCGCCTGCAGCGTGACCACTACCTGCCGCTGAAGGTCATCCGCGAGCAGCTCGACGCGCTCGCCCGCGGTGAGCAGATCCGCATTCCGGCGCCCACGGCGCACGGCGAAGCCGCAGATCCGTCCGATCCCGCCGACCCAGCCGCCGTATACGCCGAGGTGGGGCAGGAGCGGCCCCCGCCGGCCCGTGTGGGGCGGGCGGAGCTCGTCGCGGCCGTCGGCGTGGACGAGGACCAGTTGGCCGAGTGGGAGTCGTACGGGCTGCTCGCCGAGACGCCGGGCGGCGGGTTCGACGCCGACGCGGTCACGGTGGCCCGGCTCGTGGCCGACCTGGGGCGTTTCGGCCTGGAGCCGCGGCACCTGCGCGCCATGAAGGCGGCCGCCGACCGGGAGGCGGGCCTGGTGGAGCAGGTCGTGGCACCGCTGCGCCGGCACCGCAACCCGCAGACCAGGGCCCACGCGGAGGCCACGATGAAGGAGCTCGCGGGGCTCTCCGTACGGCTGCACGAGGCCTTGGTGCAGACCGCTCTCGGCGTCCGGTTGCGCTGACCCCGTCGGTCGGGGGGGAGCCCCGACTACCCAAACCTGCCGAGCAGGTCCTAGGGTTGCTGTGTGAACGAGCTCGACGTTGTGGGTGTCCGGGTGGAAATGCCCTCCAACCAACCGATCGTGCTCCTGCGTGAAGTGGGAGGCGATCGGTACCTCCCCATCTGGATCGGTCCTGGGGAGGCTACTGCCATTGCCTTCGCCCAGCAGGGGATGGCCCCTGCCCGGCCGCTGACGCACGACCTGTTCAAGGACGTGCTGGAGGCGGTCGGTGAGGAGCTCACCGAGGTCCGGATCACGGATCTGCGGGAGGGCGTTTTCTATGCGGAGCTCGTCTTCGCCAGCGGGGTCGAGGTGAGCGCGCGGCCGTCGGACGCCATAGCCCTCGCCCTGCGGACGGGTACGCCGATCTACGGCAGTGACGGTGTTCTGGACGACGCCGGAATCGCCATCCCGGACGAGCAGGAGGACGAGGTGGAGAAGTTCCGCGAGTTCCTCGACCAGATCTCACCCGAGGACTTCGGCACCGGCCCGCAGTGAGAGTGCCGGCCGGGTCGTCCGCGGTGGGGCACCAGCCCATTCGAGTAGCTTTTCCCCGCGACCGGACACGGGAAACCACTCTCAGGGTGATTATCACTCGGCGTGCCGAGTGTGGCGATCGTTGACGCACCCCTGGTGACTGCCTACCTTCGAGGTGGGCAGGTCAAGGACGGAGGGTCGGCGTGAGGATCACGGGCGACGGTACGACCGGGGGCACCCCCGTACGGAGTGACACTGGGCCCTACCCGCTGCGCGGTGGTGCGGGCGGATCCGCGCGCCGTCAGCCGGAGTCGACGCCGGTCCAACCGGTGGGCGGGGAGCCGGTGCCCGAGCAGATCGGCTACCGCGGACCGACGGCGTGCGCCGCTGCCGGCATCACCTACCGACAGCTCGACTACTGGGCGCGCACCGGGCTGGTGGAGCCCAGCGTGCGGGCCGCGTACGGGTCGGGGACGCAGCGCCTCTACAGCTTCCGCGACGTCGTGGTCCTCAAGATCGTCAAGCGCTTCCTGGACACCGGTGTGGCGCTGCAGAACATCCGCACGGCGGTGCAGCACCTGCACGACCGCGAGCTGGCGGACCTCGAGCGGATGACGCTGATGAGCGACGGCGCCACCGTGTACGAGTGCACTTCGCCGGACCAGGTCGTCAGCCTCCTCCAGGGCGGGCAGGGCGTCTTCGGCATCGCCGTGGGCGTAGTGTGGCGCGACGTGGAGAGCGCGCTGTCGCAGCTGCACGGGGAGCGGGCGGACACCGGCGAGACCCTGGTCGGGCACAACCCGACGGACGAGCTGGCGGCTCGCCGCAACCGCGCCGTCTGACCGGGCGCCGGGGCTGTCAGTGGCGTAGGGCAGCATCGGTGCTGTGAGAGCCGCTCCGACCATCCTGCATCTGGACATGGACGCCTTCTACGCCTCCGTCGAGCAGGCGTCGAAGCCGAGCCTGCGCGGCAAGGCCGTCATCGTCGGCGGGCTCGGGCCGCGCGGGGTCGTCGCCACCGCCTCGTACGAGGCCAGGCGGTTCGGAGTGCACTCCGCGATGCCGATGGGCCAGGCGCGCAGGCTCTGCCCGAACGGCGCCTACCTGATCCCGCGCTTCACGCTCTACCGGCAGGTCAGCGACATCGTGATGGCCATGCTGCGGGAACTGTCGCCGCTGGTCGAGCCGCTCAGCCTGGACGAGGCCTTCGTGGACCTGGAGGCGGGCGGCGTCGCCTTCGACTCGGTCTCCGCGCGGGCCGCGGGCGAGCGGCTGCGGGCCGGCATCAGGGCCGCCACCGGGCTCAGCGGGTCCGTCGGGCTGGCCGGGTCGAAGATGCTGGCCAAGGTGGCCTCCGAGGAGGCCAAGCCCGCCGGGCTGCTGCTGATCGAGCCCGGGACCGAGCGGGAGCTGCTCGCACCGATGTCCGTACGGACCCTGCCCGGGGTGGGGCCGGCCACGGGGGAACACCTGCGCCGCGCCGGGATCACCACGGTGGGGGAGCTGGCCGAGGCCGGCGAGGACGAGCTGGTCCGTATGGTCGGGCGCGCGCACGGCGCGGGGCTGTACCGGATGGCGCTGGGGCTGGACGACCGGCCGGTGGTCGCGGAGCGGGACGCGAAGTCGGTGTCCGTCGAGGACACCTTCGACGTGGACCTGCACGACCGGGTGCGGATCCGGGGCGAGGTGCAGCGGCTCGCGGACCGGTGCGTGCAGCGCCTGCGGGCCTCGGGGCACTCGGGGCGCACCATCGTGCTCAAGGTGCGGCGCTACGACTTCTCCACGCTGACGCGGTCCGAGACGCTGCGCGGACCCACGGACGATCCGGCGGTGGTGCGGGAGGCTGCCGCGCGGCTGCTGGAGGCGGTGGACACCACGGGCGGGGTGCGACTGCTGGGGGTGGGGGTGACGGGACTCGCGGACTACACGCAGGAGGACCTCTTCGCGCAGTCGTCCGCGGCGGAGGCGGCGGACGCGGACGGCGTTGCGGGTGGCGCGGGCGGCGCGGGCGGCGCCGCAGGTGCGGCCGGGGGAGCAGAGCCGGAGGCCGCCGGCAGCGGCGCGGGCCCTTCGGAGGGGCCGGAGCAGCCGGGTGAGCCGCAGGAGGCTCCGGAGCGCCGCTGGGCGGCCGGGAGCGACGTACGGCACGTCCTGTACGGGCCGGGGTGGGTGCAGGGCAGCGGGGTCGGGCGGGTGACCGTGCGGTTCGAGCAGCCCGGCTCGGAGCCCGGCCGGGTGCGGACCTTCCGGGTGGACGACCCCGATCTGGAGCCCTCCGACCCGCTGCCGCTGGTGGGGGACATGCCGTAGGAGTCGTAGGAGGGGGCGGCTGTACCGGAGCTCAGCCCTCGTCGCCCGCCAGGCGGCCGAAGTCGCGGTGGAAGTCGGAGGGCAGGGTCGTGTCCAGGCCGTAGTGGTGGTAGAGCTGGAGTTCCTGCTCGGGAGACAGGTGGCGGCCGACGCCGAAATCCGGTGCGTCCTTGATGAGGGAGCGGTCGAAGGGCACCCGCAGGGTCTCGCCGACCATCTCGCTCGGCTCCAGCGGGACGAAGGCGTCCCGGCTGAACAGGCCGGTGCGGACGGCAGCCCATTCCGGGACACCCGTGGCATCGTCGAGGTAGACCTCGTCGATGGTGCCGATCTTGGCACCGTTGCGGTCGAACGCCTTGCGGCCGATCAGGCTGCGCGGATCGATGTCGGTCTGCACGGTCCCTCCAAATGGTCGCAACTGCTCCGTAATGACTACAGAAGTGCATTTCCCCACAGGAGGCCACTCGGGGAACACCTTGAACCCCGCTGGTAGTCTGGATGACGGCTGTCGACCCTGTGCGGGAGAGTCCTCCGAATGAGCAAGGCGGAGGCGCCGAAGGAGCAAATCCTCCCCGGAATCTCTCAGGCATACGTACCGCACGGACGAGGCCACTCTGGAAAGCAGGGGCGGTACCGGGCGCACAGTGCCGGTCCCTCCCCTCACCGACGGTGAAAGCCGGATGCCCGCGGGAGACCCCTGTTGGCGTCCGGTGAAACTCTCAGGTTGAAATGACAGAGGGGGAGGCCGTCCGGGTGCCCGCGCCGTGGTGCCCCTCGCAGGTCATATGACCAGGAGGCCTCCGTACATGACCGCCAACCGCATTCCGCTCTCCCAGCTGGAGCGAGGCATCCCCTTCGAACAGCGCCACATCGGCCCGGATGCCGAGGCGCAGGCGAAGATGCTCGCCCAGGTGGGCTACGGCTCCCTGGACGAACTGACCGCCGCCGCGGTCCCGGATGTGATCAAGACCGCCGACGCGCTCGACCTGCCCGAGGCGCGGACCGAGGCCGAGGTGCTCGCGGAGCTGCGCTCCCTCGCCGACCGCAACCAGGTCCTCACCCCCATGATCGGTCTCGGCTACTACGGGACCTTCACCCCGCCGGTGATCCTCCGCAACGTCATGGAGAACCCGGCCTGGTACACGGCGTACACGCCTTACCAGCCGGAGATCTCGCAGGGCCGTCTCGAGGCCCTCCTGAACTTCCAGACCGTCGTCGCCGACCTCACCGGCCTGCCGACCTCGGGCGCCTCGCTGCTCGACGAGGGAACCGCGGCCGCCGAGGCCATGACCCTGGCCCGCCGCGTGGGCAAGGTCAAGGGCAACGTCTTCCTCGTCGACGCCGACGCCCTGCCGCAGACCGTCGCCGTCATCGAGACCCGCGCCGAGCCGATCGGCATCGAGGTCGTCGTCGCGGACCTCTCCGACGGCATCCCCGCCGAGATCGCCGAGCGCGGCGTCTACGGCGTCCTGATCCAGTACCCGGGTGCCTCCGGCGCCGTCCGGGACATCAAGCCGGTCATCGACCAGGCGCACGAGCTCGGTGCCATCGTCACCGTCTCGGCCGACCTGCTCGCCCTGACCCTGCTGAAGTCCCCGGGCGCCCTGGGCGCCGACATCGCGGTGGGCACCACCCAGCGCTTCGGCGTCCCGATGGGCTTCGGCGGACCGCACGCCGGCTACATGGCCGTCCAGGACAAGCACGCCCGCTCGCTGCCCGGCCGCCTCGTCGGCGTCTCGGTGGACGCGGACGGCAACAAGGCCTACCGCCTGGCGCTGCAGACCCGTGAGCAGCACATCCGCCGCGAGAAGGCGACCAGCAACATCTGCACGGCGCAGGTCCTGCTCGCCGTCATGGCCGGCATGTACGCCGTCTACCACGGCCCGGACGGCCTGCGCACGATCGCCGGCCGCACCCACCGCTACGCGACGCTGCTCGCGGCCGGTCTGCGGGCCGGCGGGGTGGAGACCGTGCACGGCTCCTACTTCGACACGATCACGGTCCGCGTCCCGGGCCGCGCCGCCGAGGTCGTCGCCGCCGCCCGCGAGGGCGGGGTCAACCTCCACCAGGTCGACGCCGACCTCGTCTCCATCAGCTGCGACGAGACCACCCTGCGGGCCGACATCGAGGCCGTCTGGGCCGCCTTCGGCGTCACCGCGGACATCGAGGCGCTCGACGGGACCGCGGAGGACACCCTCCCCGAGGCACTGCTGCGCTCGGACGCGTACCTGACGCACCCGGTCTTCCACCAGCACCGCTCCGAGACCGCGATGCTGCGCTACCTGCGCAAGCTCTCGGACAAGGACTACGCGCTGGACCGCGGGATGATCCCGCTGGGCTCCTGCACCATGAAGCTCAACGCGACCACCGAGATGGAGCCGGTGACCTGGCCCGAGTTCGGCCAGCTGCACCCCTTCGCCCCGGTGGAGCAGGCCGAGGGCTACCTCACGCTCATCAACGAGCTGGAGGAACGACTCTGCGAGGTCACCGGCTACGACAAGGTCTCCATCCAGCCGAACGCCGGCTCGCAGGGTGAGCTCGCCGGTCTGCTGGCCGTGCGCGCCTACCACCGTGCGAACGGCGACGAGCAGCGCACCATCTGCCTCATCCCGTCCTCCGCGCACGGCACCAACGCCGCCAGCGCCGTGATGGCCGGCATGAAGGTCGTCGTCGTCAAGACCGCCGACGACGGCGAGGTGGACGCGGACGACCTGCGCGCCAAGATCGAGCAGCACCGCGACGAGCTCGCCGTGCTGATGATCACCTACCCGTCCACGCACGGTGTGTTCGAGGAGCACGTCGCCGACATCTGCGCCCAGGTCCACGAGGCCGGCGGCCAGGTCTACGTCGACGGTGCCAACCTGAACGCCCTGGTGGGCCTGGCCAAGCCGGGTCACTTCGGCGGTGACGTCTCGCACCTGAACCTGCACAAGACCTTCTGCATCCCGCACGGCGGCGGCGGTCCGGGCGTCGGCCCGGTCGGTGTCCGGGCGCACCTGGCCCCGTACCTGCCGAACCACCCGCTGCAGCCGACCGCCGGCCCGGAGACGGGCGTCGGCCCGATCTCGGCCGCGCCGTGGGGCTCCGCCGGCATCCTGCCGATCTCCTGGTCGTACGTGCGCCTCATGGGCGGCGAGGGCCTCAAGCGCGCCACCCAGGTGGCGGTGCTCGGCGCCAACTACATCGCCAAGCGCCTGGAGCCGCACTACCCGGTGCTCTACACCGGCCCGGGCAACCTGGTCGCGCACGAGTGCATCATCGACCTGCGCCCGCTGTCGAAGGCCACGGGCGTCAGCGTGGACGACATCGCCAAGCGCCTGATCGACTACGGCTTCCACGCCCCGACGATGTCCTTCCCGGTCGCCGGAACGCTCATGATCGAGCCGACGGAGTCCGAGGACCTCACCGAGATCGACCGTTTCTGCGACGCGATGATCGCCATCCGCGCCGAGATCGAGCGGGTCGCGGGCGGCGAGTGGCCGGCCGACGACAACCCGCTCGCCAACGCCCCGCACACCGCGGCGGCGCTGGGCGGCGAGTGGAACCACCCGTACACCCGTGACGAGGCCGTCTTCCCGGGCGGGGTCACGGCCGCCGAGAAGTACTGGCCGCCGGTGCGCCGCATCGACGGTGCGTTCGGCGACCGCAACCTGGTGTGCTCCTGCCCGCCGCTGGACGAGTACGACAACTGAGGCGCCCCGCCTCTGACGTCCGTCGTATGACATGACGAAGGGGCCGGTTCGGGAGACCCTCCCGGACCGGCCCCTTCGTCGTCGGACCCCGTCGCCTACGCAGCCGCGAGCGGGCGGTGCGGGGCGATGATCTGCCCGTCCGGCAGCAGCTCACCGGTGTCCTCGAAGAGCAGGACGCCGTTGCACAGCAGGCTCCAGCCCTGTTCCGGGTGGTTGGCCACCGGGCGTGCGGCCTCCCGGTCGGCGGATTCGGCAGACGGGCAGGCTGGCTGGTGCTGGCACATGGATGCGTTCTTTCGCTGCGGTGTGGTCTGTGTGCTACGGCTCGATACCTGGTTCATGGCCGTCCCCCTGGGTCATCCCCGCAACCGCGGGGCGCTTGCCATCAGTGTTCCCCCACGACAGCCGCTTCGCAGGGATTTCCCGGCAGCTGTCCTCATGGATTGATGACGCATCACCCGTGCGGGCGGTTCAGGCCAACTCCCCTGTCATTTCGGATGGTTCACGGGGGGCCCGGCCGGGCTAGGCCGAATGGGTCAATCGGGTCAGGCGGCGGGCGCTGCCAGCGACGGCGGCAGCGGTGCCGTCGCGGGAGTGAGCCGATGGGTCAGCACGGGAAGGAGTTCGGAGACCGGATGCGGCCGGTACGCGGCGATGCCGGGCGGGGCCGGGGCCAGCGGCACCAGCAGGTCCTCGCCGGCGGGCAGCCCGGCGGCGGCGTCCGCGCCCACCGCCCCGTGCAGCCACAGCGTCAGCATGTAGAGCTCCGGTACGGAGAGCAGCCGGGGCTGGTAGCTGGTGCCGAGCAGTTCGGCCTGGCGCAGCGCGCGCTCGGTGGCGGCGACGTAGGGGCCCTCGAAGAAGTGGGAGAAGGCCCAGCCGTCGGGCGTCAGCCGGGTGTCCGCCGCCGCGACGTGGCGGTCCCCGCTGCGGATCAGGAACCGCCATCCGACGAGCCGTGTACGGGGCGGCCGGCCGGCGGACGCCAGGTCCGAGAGGTTCAGCCGGTCCAGGACGTGGACCGGGAGGGGCAGCTCGGCGGTCAGCGGCCCCTGGATCGCGCGCAGGGACGGCGTATGCGCCTCGTGGACGGCGGTGGGGGAACCGAGTGCCGCGAGGACGCTGCGCAGGGCGGGTGCGGGAGCCGGGGGGACATGCAGCGGCATGGTGGGTCGCCTCTCACTTGGGAGACCTGTGGATCGGGGGCAGGTGCGGGACGGCGCTGTCGCATTCTGGGGCCAGAGGGGGGCCGAGGGGCAATGGCCGCGCGCCAACTCTCTGCCTCGTTTGCGGAGTTTATACGACATGTGTTCACACAGTGTTTCGGCTAGCTGTCCCGCCTATTGCCGGCAAGGCGCTTACCGGTCCCGCTGACATGGCATTCATGCCGGATGTGCGCGAACGTGCCGCGCTGACCTCGGAGGTTACCGGAAGGGGGCTCGGCTGGAAAGCACCTGCTTTCAGGGGCGGGCAAATGTCACGGGGAATTTGCGTGGAGCGGCTTGCCGGGTGAATGTGCCGAAGCGCCCTTCGGCCAACCCGGCGCGCGCTCCTCGCCACGCACGCCCCCCGCCGCGTTATGGATCACGCTGCCGGGGCATCATCGACCGTAATGCGCGCCTGGGCGCCCCGGGCCAGGCCCACTGGAGGAGGGACGCTTCGATGGGGGAGAAGGTCGTGGCGGGCGGTTTCGACCTGTCCGATCGGCAGCGGTATCGAAGGAAACTCCACGAGTGTCTGGAGGGACTGGAGCGACTTCTGGCGGAGAAGAGGTTCGATCGCCCGAAGAACATGATGGGGCTGGAGATCGAGTTGAATCTCGCGGGAACCGACGGTATGCCGCGAATGGTGAATGCCCAGGTGCTGGATCGGATTGCCAGCCCCGATTTCCAGACCGAACTGGGAATGTTCAACCTGGAGGTGAACGTTCTGCCGCACCGGCTCGGCGGCCGGGTATTCGACCAGCTCGCCGAGGAACTCAGCGCCGGCCTCGGCTACGCCCACCGGCAGGCCGCGGAGATCGACGCCGGCGTGGTGATGATCGGGATCCTGCCGACGCTCTCCCGCGCGGACCTGGTCGCCGGCAACCTCTCGGCCGTGGACCGCTACTCCCTGCTGAACGAGCAGATCCTGATGATGCGCGGGGAGGACTTCACGCTCGACATCGACGGCGTCGAGCGGCTGATCTGGACCTCCGGGTCGATCGTGCCCGAGGCCGCCTGCACCTCCGTACAACTGCACCTGCAGGTGACCCCGGCCCGGTTCTCGGCCGTGTGGAACGCGGCGCAGGCCGTGACCGCGGCGCAGATAGCCGTCGGCGCCAACTCGCCCTTCCTGTTCGGGCGCGAGCTGTGGCGGGAGTCGCGGCCGCCGCTGTTCACTCAGGCCACCGACACCCGGCCGCCCGAACTCCAGGCCCAGGGCGTGCGTCCGCGCACCTGGTTCGGAGAGCGGTGGGTGGACTCGGCGTACGAGCTCTTCGCCGAGAACGTCCGCTACTTCCCCTCCCTGCTGCCGATCTGCGACGAGGAGGAGCCGCTGCGGGTGCTGGCCGAGGGCGGGGTGCCGAGCCTGCAGGAGCTGGTCCTGCACAACGGCACCGTCTACCGCTGGAACCGGCCCGTCTACGGGGTGGCGGACGGGGTGGCGCACCTGCGGGTGGAGAACCGGGTGCTGCCGGCCGGGCCGACGGTCACCGACGTCGTCGCCAACGCCGCCTTCTACTACGGGCTCGTACGCACCCTCGCCGACGAGCCGCGTCCGGTGTGGACCCGGCTGCCCTTCGCCGAGGCGGAGGCGAACTTCGACGCGGCCTGCCGGTACGGGATCGACGCGCGGCTGAGGTGGCCGCGCCGGGGCCGGGCCGGAGGCCTGGTCAGCGTGCCGGCGGTGCGGCTGGTCCTGGACGAGCTGCTGCCGATGGCGGCGGCGGGCCTGGACGCCTGGGGCATCGAGCCGGCGGACCGGGACCACTACCTCGGCATCATCGAGGAGCGCTGCCGGCGCCGGGTGAACGGCGCGACGTGGCAGGTGGACACCTACCACCGGGCGCTCGCGACGGGGCTGGAGCGGGACGAGGCCCTGGCCGCGACCACCCGGCGCTACAGCGAGCTGATGCACCAGGGCGACCCCGTGCACACCTGGCCCGTGGGGCTGACGGAGGAGGTGAGCGCGGCGCTGCCCGTCGTGCGCTGAGGTGCCCCGCCGCGCCCGGCGCCCTCCTGCGACTCCTCGGCCCTGTGCCCCGCCCCTGTGCCGCGTGACCTCGCCTCGGTGATCCGCCCGCCCGGCCGACGAGGCAGTATGGGGTGGTCGCAACGGGATGGCAGGACGGGAGTCGGGCGTGCGGGCTGAGCCGGAGCCGGTGTTCGTGGAGCTGAGCGAGGACGGGCGGCGGGGCCTCCTGCGCACCGAGACCCTGCTCGTCCTGGCGCTGTCGCTGGGCGCGAGCGGGGTCTCGGCCCTGATCAGCTTCATCGGCTCGCTGACCAAGCCGGGCGGTCTGAAGGACCAGGCCGCCACCCTCAACGGCTCCTACGCCCCCGGCCGGCCCTGGCTGGACCTGGCCTGGCAGCTGTTCGGCATCGCGAGCGCGCTGGTCCCCGTACTGCTGGTGGCGCACCTGCTGACCCGCGAGGGCGCGCCCGGGCTGCGGGTGCTCGGCCTCGACCGGACCCGGCCGCTGTGGGATCTCGGCCGCGGCGCGCTCGTCGCGGCGGGGATCGGGAGCGCGGGCCTGGCCTTCTACCTGGGCGCGCGCGCCGCCGGCTTCAACCTCACGGTGGTGCCGGAGGCCCTGCCCGACGTGTGGTGGAAGTTCCCCGTGCTGATCCTCTCCGCGATCCAGAACGCGGTCGTGGAAGAGGTCATCGTGCTGGCCTACCTGCTGCGCCGGCTCGGCCGGCTGGGCTGGTCGCCGATGGCGGCGCTCGCGGCCAGCTCGCTGCTGCGCGGCTCCTACCACCTCTACCAGGGCATCGGCGGCTTCATCGGCAACGTGGTGATGGGCGTCGTCTTCGTGCTGGCCTACCGCCGCTGGGGACGCGTCGGGCCGCTCGTCGCCGCGCACGCGCTGCTCGACATCGTGGCCTTCGGCGGCTACGCCCTGCTCGCGGGCAAGGTGGGCTGGCTGCCCACGCCGTGACGCGGCGGTGCACCCGATCGGCCCCGCAGGGCGGGGCCGCGGGCCGGCGGCGGTGCGACGCTGGGGGCAAGTGAGGAGGCGCGCGCTGTGGCCGTCATGGACTCCCTGGTGCCGTTCGCCCCGTTCCTGGTGCCCGTGGTCAGTGGCCTGGTGGGCGGGGCCAGCCTTCTCATCCGGGACCGCCGCGAGGCGCGCAGCGCCGACCACCACTACCGCAGACGGCTGGAGAAGGCCCAGCAGGAGATCCAGTTCATCACCGGCTGGATCCAGGCCAAGGCGCTGGCCCCGACCGACGGCCCGGCCCCGGAGCCCGCACCGGGACGCTGGCTGGACGACCTCTACGCGTCGGTGCGCCGCGCCAAGGCGGACACGGGCGGCCGGCACCGGACGGGGCCCGTGTCGTTGCGGCGCCTGCTGCTGCTCGGCGGGCTGTCCGGCCCGGCGAGGAGCATGCGGGTCGCGTACTGGATCTCCCTGGTCCTGTTCAACGGAATGCTCGCGTGGTCGGTGAACGCCCTCGTCTCCGGGGTGCCGGGCTTCATGCGCGACGAGGGCGTCCCGGAGTCCGAGGAGATCGGCTTCTACCTGGGTCTGGCGGTGACCTTCTTCGTGATCTCGGCCGTGCTGTGGCTGTGGACGGTCCACCTGGGCAAGGCGGAGCCGGAGCAGGTCTACCGCAAGCGCATCGACTCGGACGCCTGGAGGGAGAACGAGCGGAAGCGGCGGAGCCCGGCCGATGCCGGGGCGCGGCCGAAGGCGGCCCGCCGGCGGCGGGGCGGGCCCGCGGGCTGATCCGCCCCTGCCCTGCCCGCCCCCGCCCCGCGCCCGGCGGCCCGCTCCCCGTCCCGTACGTCGCGCCCGCCCGCTCCGTACGGTCACGGGGCGGTGAGGAGCTCCCCGTCGACGACGGTGACTGCGTGGCCGGTCAGCAGGGTGCGGTCGCCCGCCAGGGTCACCCGTACCAGCCCCTGCCGGGCGCCGCCCTGGAGGCCGGTCAGTTCGGTGCGGCCCAGGCGCTGCGCCCAGAACGGGGCGAGCGCGGTGTGGGCGCTGCCGGTGACCGGGTCCTCGTCGATACCGAAGGCCGGGAAGAAGCCCCGGGAGACGAAGTCGTACCCGCCGGAGGGGTCATCGGCCGCTGCGGTGACGATCACTCCCCGCTTGGCGAAGGCGCGCAGGGCGCCGTGGTCCGGCTCCAGCTCGCGGACGGTCTTCTCGTCGGCGAGTTCGATGACGAGGTCGCCGATGTGGGCGGCGGTGTCGTGGACGGAGAGGATCGGCGCTCCACCGAGCGCGTGGTCCACGGCGGGCGGCGCCGGGACCGGGGTCAGCGAGGACGTCGGGAAGTCCATCGTGATCGTGCCGTCCGCGGCGGTCTCCGCCGTGAGGACGCCGCAGCGGGCGGAGAAGCGGATCAGCCCCTCGGCCAGGCCGGCGGTGGCCAGCACGTGCGCCGTGGCGAGCGTGGCATGGCCGCACATGTCGACCTCGGCGGCCGGGGTGAACCAGCGCAGCGCCCAGTCGGCGTCCCCGCCGGGCGGCAGGGGGTGGGCGAAGGCGGTCTCGGAGAGGTTCACCTCGCAGGCCACCTGCTGGAGCCAGGCGTCCGGGGGGAATCCGCCCTCCAGGAGCAGGACTCCGGCGGGGTTGCCCTGGAAGGGGCGGTCGGTGAAGGCGTCGACGATTCGAATGCGCATGGACCGACGGTAGGACCGTTCCTTGATCATCGACAAAGGCCAATCCGGGGTGACTGGCCTTGTTCGAGGCTGTTCGGTGAGCACTTTCCGATATATCGTTGACGCATCGCGATCGCTCAGCGATAGTGAGTGCATCGGAGAACCGATGAAGCGGACACGAAGTGACGAAAGGAGCGCAGGCATGCGTTCACACGGACAGCACGGGCACACCCACGGGCACGGGCACGAGCACGGACGGGGCCACGGCCACTGCGGGCCGGACCGTCGGGAGGGATTCCAGGGGTTCCGTGCGGCATTCGGCCCGTTCGGACCGCCGTTCGGCGCGGGCCCCTTCGGCGGTCGCGGCGGCCGCGGCGGACCGCGGGGGCGGGCCCGGCGGGGTGACGTACGCGCCTCGATCCTGGCGCTGCTCGCCGACCGGCCGATGCACGGCTACGAGATGATCCAGGAGATCGGCGAGCGCAGCGGCGGGGCCTGGAAGCCCAGCCCGGGCTCGGTCTACCCGACCCTGAGCCTGCTGGAGGACGAAGGCCTCATCAGCAGCGAGAGTGAGGGCGGCAAGAAGCTGTTCACACTCACCGAGGCGGGCCGCACCGAGGCGGAAGCCGGACCGGACGCCCCCTGGGCCGACGCCGGGCGGGGCTTCGACTTCGAGGCGATGCACGGGGTCCGGCAGGCCGGAGCCGGTCTGATGGAGGCCTTCGGGCAGGTCTTCAGGACCGGCTCGCCCGAGCAGCGGGAGAAGGCGCTCGCGGTGCTCAACGACGCCCGCAAGAAGCTGTACCTGATCCTGGCCGACGAGCACTGAGCCCGGACGGCCCGTATGCGGGGGCGGGGGGGGGCCCCCCCCCCGGGGGGGGGGGGGGGGGCCCCCCGGGGGGGGGGGGGGGGGGGGGGGGGGGGGGGGGGGGGGGGGGGGGGGGGGGGGGGGGGGGGGGGGGGGGGGGGGGGGGGGGGCGGGGGGCGGGGGGGGGGGGGTGGGGGGGGGGGCGGGGCGGGGGGGGGGGGGCTGGGGGGGGGGGCGGCTTCTGGGGGGGGGAGCTTCAGGG
>NZ_JBVHJO010000035.1:14094-22644 GCF_055559995.1 Streptomyces sp. NPDC023541 | reverse complement strand
CCCGCCGGGCCGGTCGCGTGTCCCGCTTGCGGCATCGTTTGCCTTTCCTTGCCGCGCCGGCCTCGGTGGCCAACGACTGTCGCAGCCTAGACCGGCCCACCTGTCGTCAGAAACCTGGGCCGGACGGGATGGCACAGACGGCGGACCGCCCGCCCCCGGAGATGGCGGGCGCCGGGCTGATCTCCCGCTCCTCCTCGGCCGTCACGACCCGACCGGACGCCTCCGCCCCAGCCGCACGGTCCCCGCTACGCCCCGACGCGGCCCGTCAGCTCGCCGAGCACCTGACATCCCCGCCAGCTCCGGCGGGGTGCGGGTCAGCGAGGCAGGCACGGGCCATGCTCCTGGCTCGAGGCGGCCAGCCAGGCCCGAGCGCATCTCCAGCCTGGCCGGGAAGGTTACGGGGCGGGCTCGTACACGACGGTGGTGGCGGGGCAGTCCTCGGCGAGCCCGAGGAGCGCCTGGCGCTCGTTGTCGTCGACGGCCAGGTCCCATCGCAGCTTGGTGCCGACCCACGTCGCGGCGTAGGTGCAGTAGTAGGAGGCGTCGGAGGGCAGCCACTCGGCCGGGTCCTTGTCCGCCTTGGACCGGTTGGAGGCGGCAGAGACGGCGATCAGCGTGTCCGGCGACGCCTGGTCGTTCGCGTACGCCTCCCGCCGAGCCGCCGACCACGGCGTCTGCTCGGAGTCGTACACCTCGGCGAGCGGTACAAAATGATCGACGTCGAGGCGGGCGGCGTCGGAGACGACGATGTCGTCGTAGGGGGAGCGCCAGGAGCCGCCGGTCAGCTTGCAGCCGGCCGCGACCTGCGGCGCTGTGTCGGCTTCGGCGAGGATGACTTCCTTGCGTGTGTCGCAGCCGTCCCCGGCGTTGAGCCCGCGGTTCCAGTGCTTGTACAGGTCCCGCTTGTAGCCTGCTCGGTGCTCGACAGCCACGGGGAGCTGGTCGATCGCCTCGAATAGCGGCAGCGGAGCTCTCATCCCGGACGGGCCGGCCACACCGGCGGCGGCCGGCGCCGCCGTAGCAGCGGGTGCGGAGTGCGCGGGAGGAGCCGCGAGGACGGGAAGGGCACAGAGGGCGAGTGCGGGCAGACCACGCAGCATCAGGTTCTTGATCACACAGGCGGGTCTAGCGGGCCCGACACCCGCCCCGACAGGCCATCAGCGGACAACTCACCCGTGCGGGCGGTCGGATTCACCACAGAAACGCAACTGCGCCCTCCATATGGTCAGGGCCGACCTGCCGCTTTCTCCGATATCCCTGATGACGTCCGCGATCGACTCCGTGTACGAAGGACAGGTACAGCCATGCACGGAAGGGGAGCGGGTGGGTAAGGCATCGTCGGGGAAGCGCGCGGCCAAGGCCGGGGGAACTCGGGATCACGAAGCATTTCGCTCAGCACGTAGCACGCCGCAAGTACGAGCTGAAGGTGCGCCGGCTCGCCAAGATCAACGAGCCGTTTCCCGTGACGCCTACCGGCATCGCTGCCGAGACCGGCTGCTACTGGGGGATCAGTGCCGAGGGTGTCCCTCACCACGCTGCTGAGGAGCTGTTCACCTCCCTTGAGGGACGCGCCGACACAGTACTGAAGGTCATCCTGAACGACCCGGACTGGGCGCTCACGCCCCCCTGGCCGTTGGGCCCAGACCAGCGCCATGTCCTCGCCTGGTGGATGGCTGCCCAGATCCTGCACACCACCCGCCAGCGGAAACGGCGTACCCACCAGCAGACCGAAGCACCGGACATCACCGGCCTCCAGCAGGAAGTACACACGCTGGCGCAGAACAACCCCCACCTCAGGGCGTCGCCCCGCGCGGTCAGGCACGCGTATAACTCCGAGCGGAACTCCGCCACCACCGTCAACGCGTCTCGTTCAACCTCGTGCCCGACCAGCCCCACGATCCCTTGGCCTCCGTACTGCGCTGTCGCTCAGCACAGGATCGACCTGCGGCCCCTCACACCGCTGGTGAACTGGGAGAGCACCGAACAACTTCGACGCCGGACGTTAAACGACAAGTCTAGTACCTGTGTCTGAGCCGTCCATGACAAGTGGTGGGGTTTGGAGGTGGGGGAACGGGGCCTGTCGGCGGTCGTTATGCGTCCGGTCTGGGCGTCCGATCGGGTTGGCGAGGCCGGCTTACCCGGTGTGGCTGACACCACCTGGCGGGACTCCGCCTACATTCGCAGCGGATCAAGGAGGCTGTGATGGCGGATCATCCGAACATCGAGGTGTTCAAGCGGGCCATGAATGCCTTTGTAGCAGGCGACATGGACGCCCTCGCGAAGGTGTTCCACCCCGATGTGGTGTGGCACATGAGCGGCCACAACCAACTGTCGGGAACATACCGTGGCCGCGATGCCACGTTCGCTCTGTTCCAGCGCGAATTCCAGCTGACAGACGGAACTTACCGCCCCCAACTCCAAGACGTGCTCGCCAACGACGAGCACACGGTCGCCCTGCTCCACGCCACGGCCTCACGCGAGGGCAAAGAGCTCGACATGGACTACGTGATCGTCTTCCGCATTCAGGATGGCCAGATCACCGAAGCACGGGGGCTGTGGTCCGACCAGAAGGCGTACGACGGGTTCTGGTCGTAACGATGAAGCCGTTTTCGTGCCGAAGGTCATATGCGGGTTCAGGCGGCTTGGGTGAGGTTCGCGGTGGAGACTGCGGGGGTCTTCTTCTGCTGGGTGATGCGGCGGGTCATGAGGGTGATGGCGGCCCATGTGATGAGGGCTTCGGAGTGCTGTACGAGTCGTTCGTAGTCGCGTGCGTGGCGGCGGGCGTGCATGAGCCAGGCCAGGGTTCGTTCGACGACCCAGTGGCGGGGCAGGACGACGAATCCGGTGGCGTCCTTGGGCCGGCTGACCGTCTTGATGGTGAGCCGCAGGTACTTCTTGGCCCAGTCGACGAGCTGGCCGGCGTAGGCGGAGTCGGCCCAGACGATGGTGATCTCGGGGTGCATGAGGCGGAGGCGGAAGAGGACTTCCTTGGCGGCGTCGCGGTCGGTCATATCGGCGGGGGTGACCATGACCAGCAGCGGGAGGCCGCGGGTGTCGACCACGATGTGTCTTTTGCGGCCGTTGATTTTCTTCGCGGCGTCGTAGCCGCGTGAGTCCTTGCCGACGGTCTCGGCGGCTTTCACGCTCTGGGAGTCGATGACGGTAGCGACCGCTCGGGGGCCTTTGCCCATGTCTGGGAACACCGCACCGGGCCCCGCCTCGACCTCGCCCGGATGCCGGGCCGGACGAACGAACTCCTCGCCGTCACCCTCGACGGGCTGTGCAAAAGTTTTGGGACGGCCATCTACTACTCGCAGTACACCGACGGCGAGGTCCACGTGCTGACCTCAGCCTCCGGACCGAAGGACCCGCCGGTGACCGAGGACGTGCCTTCCCCCAGGTCGCGCACGCCAGCGCCGTCGGCAAGAGCCTCCTCGCGCAGCTCGACTTCGACGGTCGCATGGATCACCTCAGCAGGTACGAGCCCTTCGCTCTCACCGGCAGAACCATCACCGACCCCCAGCAGCTCTTCGCTGCACTCGATGGACACGGGCCTCAAGCCTGTCAGTTCGACCTGCTCGAATACTCCATGCGCGAAGTCTGCGCCGCCGTACCCCTCTCCCTGCCCGGCCGAGCGGCGTGCATCGCCCTCTCCCTGCCAGCCCACCGCCACCCACAGCTCCTGGAGACAGCCCACACCCTCAGCCAACACTCCGCCGGCATCCTCCTGGCCCTACTCCTCGCCGACACCGCCGACAGCGGCTCCACCACCGAACCCGGCCAACCCCGCACGGACGCATGGCCTGCTGACGACACAACCGCCATCGCCCTCCCGTGACCGACGGCACCTGCGGTGCCGCTGGGGCGTGCCTCTTCAGGCGTCGCACCAGCGGCAGAAGCAACGAACGTGCGTCCCTCGCCGACCGCAGGCCGGGCACAGGCGCGTCTGACTTGCCACACATAGTGGCAAATCGATACGTGTCAGGGCGGTCGTGGGTGCATGCCCAGACCCGTGACGGTGTGACCGAGCTGACGATGTGGGCCGCCGGCCTTGTCCGCGTACGGCCTCCTTTCCAGGAGACGTAGCACCCACATCCAGAGAGCCCGCGTCGCGGAGATGTTCGAGTTGAGCCAGCGATCACCCTTCGGTTCGCCGGCGCTCACGCGGACGAGTCCGAAGGGTGACCGCGTTCCCTGCACGCACCTCGGCCCCCAGGGCGTCACACCAGCAAGGGACCGCCACAGCGTTCGGCGCCGTCCTTCATCGCGATCAGATTGGCCACCACGTAAGAGATCTGGTTCCGGGAGTGCCACTCGGTCGGGAAGTATGTGACCAGCCGTGAGTTCTGGAATCGGGCCTGGATCTCCGGTACGAAGGCACGGTACTGATTGTCGGTGTAGTACCAGAACGAGTTCTCGTTGTAGTAGGCGACATGTGTCGGGTCCTGGTAGGCGCCCCGGCCGTCGGAGCTGGGAGTGAGGGTGAGGAGCATGCCGCCCGGTGCCAGCAGGCGGTACAACTCATTGATCAGTGGAATTTTCGCGGGTACGTGCTCCAGGAAGTCCACCGCTCTGAGCAGACCGACCGAGTCGTCCGGGAGGTCCAGGGGTGCGGGCAGCGTCGCAATGATGTCGACGCCGTCCCTTGCGTACTGGTCCACTCCCAGGTAGCCGGGCGGCTTGCGGTGCGCGGCGCCGAGGTCCAGCGCGAGCAGCCCGCGCCGCTTGGTCCAGGCGAGCGCGTTGGGTTCGATGTGCTTGTCGTACAGGGCGACGGTCTCACGCTGAATGTGCGCGTTGATCTCGGTGTCGCGCTGGGTGTTGTCGGGATGCATGCGTTGCATGTACAGGCATCGGGGAATGCGGTGGAAGTCACCGGCCTGGAACAGACGGCACATCAAGTCCTGGTCGTCCAGCACCGTGCGCGCGGCATCGTACCCGCCGACCTGCTCGTAGGTGTCCCTGCGGAACGCCCTTACGTGGTTGGGGGCGTACCAGATGTACGAGACGTTGTGCGGCGTCGGTGCCATGGCGATGGCTTGCAGGAGGCGGCGACCGTCGACGTCCGCCTCCTCGTACTGCCAGCCGTTCGCCTCGTTGAACCGTGTGTCGTCCCGGCTTCCGTCCTCGGTGATCTGAGCGGTGTGGCTGTAGACGAAGACGACATCGGGATGCTCGTCGAAGGCCTTCGCCAGTTCCGCCAGGCAGTCCTTCGCCAGCAGGTCGTCGTGGTCGAGTTCGACGAGGATCTCGCCGCGTGCCACCTCGCAGGCACGGCGTTTGGCGGCTCCGACCCCCCGGATGTCGTCCGCGATCTCCAGCCGGACACGGTCGTCGGGGCGTTCCGGCCGCCATCGGGCGCCGTTGTTGAGGAGGACGATCCACTCCCAGTCGGAGCAGGTCTGCGCTTGTAGGGTCGCAAGGCATTCGTCCAGGAAACGCGGTCGGTGGCTGGGGGTGAAGACGGAGAACCTCGGGGTCGGGGAAGAAGTCATTCCGTGGTACCTACCTGAGTGTCTGTCAGTGCTGCGCTCGCGGAATCCCGGAACTCCTCCGGGACGAACTGTAGGAGCGATGGGTCGGCGCGGACGGCGAGGCCGAAGGTGTCCTTGGCCTCTTTGTCCCGGCCCTTCTTCGCCAGGGCCTGTGCAAGATGCAGATGGGCCGTGGCGGCCTTCGGGTCGGCCCCCACGATGTGCCGCAGGATCGCGATGGCCTGGTCGGGGTGGTTCGACTCGATCAGGAGCGCCTTGTTGTAGAGGGCCGATTCGAAATTCGGGTCGATCTTTAGGGCGTGGTCGTAGGCCGTGCGTGCGTCGGTTGTCCTGTTGTCGTGCTGGGCGATGACGCCGAGGTTGTACCAGGCGAGTTTGACGGCTGGGTTCACGTTCAGGTCCAGGACCTGTCGGAAGCTACGCGTCGCCCCGGAAAAATCCTTGTTCTCCCCCTGCTTGATGCCCGCTTGGAGCAGTGCCTCAGCCCGCGCGGCACGCTTGGCCGCAGGTGATTCGGACCCGGACACAGTCGAAGGAGTGGTCTTGGGGTCTCCTGCGAGCAGCTGAACAAGACCGGTCGCCGCATTGGCGACCACGACTGCCGCGGCGAGTCCGGTCCACAGCACGATCCGCTTTTTCACAGGGGTCTACCTCACCGATCCGGCCACGCGACTGAGGTGGGCGGCATGAGCAAGCACCGTTGGCTGCAGGGACGATGCTCGCGGACGTCGTTGACCAGTGCGGCCGTGTGCGTCGGCCGGCTGGTCAGGAGACTTCACGGCTCGGGGGTTCACGGCGCGCATACCGCGTAGACGGTGATGGTGCGTGCGTCGTCCGTGCTTGCCTGCCAGCCGGTAGCCGGGGAACCTCCGATAGGACGGCTGATGATCATCTCGGCGATGCCCAGCCCGTCGGTCATGTAGCCGCCGCCGACGGCGAATTTACCGGCGGGGCACAGGACAACGGCGTTGCCTGTGGAGCTGGTAGCCGTGACGACCGAGCTCTGCGCCCCGGAACTCGTGCCCTGGCCCCCTTGGAAGCCCTGGTTGCCTTGGAATCCCTGAGGGCCCTGCGCACCGGGGCCGCCCTGACTTCCCTGGGTACCAGCACCGCCCTGGAACCCCTGCGTGCCCTGCGGACCGACGTTGCCTTGGCTGCCTTGCGTGCCGACGCTGCCCTGGGCGCCCTGCGCGCCCGCAGCGCCTAGGCCGCCCTGTGCTCCGGTACCGCCCTGGAAGCCCTGGAAGCCCTGGCTGCCTTGGAAACCTTGGGTGCCTTGGGCTCCGGCTTCGCCCTGATTGCCCTGCGTGCCCTGCGTGCCCTGCGTGCCGACGCTGCCCTGGCTGCCTTGCGTGCCGACGCTGCCCTGGGTGCCTTGCGTGCCGGTGCTGCCCTGGGTGCCCTGTGCTCCGGTACCGCCCTGGAAGCCCTGGAAACCTTGGAAGCCCTGGGTGCCCTGGGCTCCGGCTTCGCCCTGCGTGCCTTGCGTGCCCTGCGCCCCGACGCTGCCCTGGGTGCCTTGCGCCCCGACGCTGCCCTGGGTGCCTTGCGTGCCGACGCTGCCCTGGGTGCCCTGTGCTCCGGTACCGCCCTGGAAGCCCTGGAAACCTTGGGTCCCCTGGCTGCCCTGTGTGCCGGTGTCTCCCTGGAACCCCTGGCTGCCTTGTGTGCCTTGTGTGCCGGTGTCGCCCTGGAACCCTTGACTGCCTTGGACTCCGGCGTCGCCTTGGCTGCCCTGGCTGCCCTGGCTGCCGATACCGCCCTGGCTGCCCTGGGTGCCGACTTCACCCTGGCTGCCCTGGACTCCGGCTCCGCCCTGGAAGCCCTGGCTGCCTTGGCTGCCTTGGCTGCCCTGGTTCCCCTGCACACCGGTTTCGCCCTGACTGCCTTGGCTGCCCTGGAACCCCTGGGTGCCGGGGCTGCCCTGGCTGCCCTGCGGGCCGGCTCCCGAACCACCCGGGCTGCCCTGCGCACCCTGGAAACCCTGCGGACCGAAACCGCCCTGGGCACCCTGCACACCGGCGCCGCCCTGGACACCGGGACCACCCTGGGCGCCAGGATCACCCTGGGATCCTGGTGTACCCATGTCGCCCTGCGTCCCCTGACTTCCCTGACTGCCGGGACCACCCTGACTTCCCTGGGCTCCCGTGCCACCCTCGCTGCCCTGGCTGCCCTGCGTACCGATCTCGCCCTGGCTTCCCTGGGTTCCGGTTCCCTGGAACCCTTGCGCACCGGTGTCTCCCTGGAACCCCTGACTGCCCTGGGTTCCTTGCGCACCGGTGTCTCCCTGGAACCCCTGGCCGCCCTGCGCGCCTTCGTCGCCTTGGCTGCCTTGGCTGCCCTGCGAGCCGGCGCCGCCCTGGCTGCCCTGGGCTCCGGCGGCGCCCTGGCTGCCTTGGGTGCCCTGGACCCCGTCGCTGCCTTGGCTGCCCTGGACTCCGATACCGCCCTGGCTGCCCTGCGGCCCGGTACCGCCCTGGTTGCCCTGCGCGCCTTCGTCGCCTTGGCTGCCTTGGCTGCCCTGGGCTCCGTCGCCGCCCTGGCTGCCCTGGACTCCAGCACCACCTTGGCTGCCCTGGTTGCCCTGCAGACCGATATCGCCCTGGGTGCCCTGGACTCCGATACCGCCCTGGCTGCCCTGCGGCCCGGTACCGCCCTGGCTGCCCTGGGCTCCGGCGTCGCCTTGCGTGCCCTGGCTGCCCTGGGCTCCGTCGCCGCCCTGGCTGCCCTGCGCCCCGGCATCGCCCTGGCTCCCCTGGAAACCCTGCGTCCCCATATTGCCCTGGCCGCCTTGGACTCCGGCGTCGCCTTGGCTGCCCTGGCTGCCCTGGCTGCCGATACCGCCCTGGCTGCCCTGGGTGCCGACTTCACCCTGGCTGCCCTGGACTCCGGCTCCGCCCTGGAAGCCCTGGCTGCCTTGGCTGCCTTGGCTGCCCTGGTTCCCCTGCACACCGGTTTCGCCCTGGCTGCCTTGGCTGCCCTGGAACCCCTGGGTGCCGGGGCTGCCCTGGCTGCCCTGCGGGCCGGCTCCCGAACCACCCGGGCTGCCCTGCGC
>NZ_JBVHJO010000035.1:0-13996 GCF_055559995.1 Streptomyces sp. NPDC023541 | reverse complement strand
CCCGGGCTGCCCTGCGCACCCTGGAAACCCTGCGGACCGAAACCGCCCTGGGCACCCTGCACACCGGCGCCGCCCTGGACACCGGGACCACCCTGGGTGCCAGGGACGCCCTGGGATCCTGGTGTGCCGGTGTCGCCCTGAAACCCCTGGCCGCCTTGGCTTCCCTGGGTTCCGATCCCGCCCTGATTGCCCTGATTTCCTTGGCTGCCAAGCCCGCCCTGACTGCCCTGCGAGCCCATACTGCCCTGGCTGCCCTGACTTCCGGCACCGCCTTGGTTTCCTTGGCTGCCCTGGGTTCCGGCGGTCCCCTGACTTCCCTGCGGGCCGGCGTCTCCCTGGGTGCCCTGCGCACCGGGACCGCCCTGGCTGCCCTGATTTCCCTGCGGGCCTGACCCGCCCTGGCTGCCCGGGGACCCGGCACCGCCCTGGCTGCCCTGACTTCCGACACCGCCTTGGTTTCCTTGGCTGCCCTGGGTTCCGGCGGTCCCCTGACTTCCCTGCGGGCCAGCGTCTCCCTGGGTGCCCTGCGCCCCGAGACCGCCCTGGCTGCCCTGACTTCCCTGCGGGCCTGACCCGCCCTGGCTGCCCGGGGACCCGGTGCCCTGGGAGCCCTGACTGCCTTGGGAGCCCTGACTGCCTTGGGAGCCCTGGGACCCGACGCCCTGGCTGCCCTGCGCGCCCTGGAATCCCTGCGCGCCCTGACTGCCCTGGAACCCCTGACTGCCCTGGAACCCCTGACTGCCCTGGAACCCCTGACTGCCCTGGGACCCGGTGCCCTGGCTGCCCTGCGCGCCCTGAAATCCCTGCGCGCCCTGGGGGCCCTGCGTGCCCTGGTCGCCTTGGGGGCCCTGGGGGCCTGGTGGGCGGGGGTGTGGGCGCGGGTGCTCATGAGGCTTGCCATTGCCCGTCCCATGCCCGCCTGCTTCGTCACCGTCGTCACCGTGGCCACCCTCATGGCCGTGGTCACCGTCGTCACCGTGGCCACCCTCATGGCCGTGGTCACCGTCGTCACCGTGGCCACCCTCATGGCCGTGGTCACCGTGGCCACCCTCATGGCCGTGGTCACCGTCGTCACCGTGGCCACCCTCATGGCCGTGGTCACCGTCGTCACCGTGGCCACCCTCACGGCCGTGGTCACCGTGACCACCGTCGTCACCATGACCACCCTCGTCACCGTGGTCACCGTGACCACCGTCGTCGTCAGCCCTCCGCGGTGGGCGGGGCTCGAAGTCGGCACTCACAGCATCGTTCGAGCCTGGTACACCGATGGGGTAATCGACGGACATAGTTGTCGCGTTGGCTGGAGCGGTCGTTGACGAACCGAGATTGACAAGCAAGCCAAGAGTCCCCGACGCCGCGAGCGCAGTGACGGCCCGGACCCACGATCTCCTAAGAGACTGACGCTTCATGACGGAACCTTCCCGCAGGCTGAAAAGAGACCGCCGAGGGGGTGACGGGTCACATGGGCATGCCACACCATCACGTTCGGACGGCATGAATGAGCGCCCAAGCTGTTGCGCAGTCGTGCCAGCAGCAGTGTGCCGGGACCCGATTCCACGCCGACGGATGACAGCGAATGTCGCCGCACTTCATTCAGTTGGCGTACGGGCCGGCATTCGGGCTCTGTCCGAGGCTGAACGACAGGAATAGATGCCCTCCGCCAGGCATACGTCGTACGTAGGCAGCATCCCCCCGCCACCACCTCGGCCCACGACGGTGCCGCCGCGTCCCTGGCGGAGAGCAGCGGTGCGTCGGCCGGCCACTCGATGCCCAGGTCAGGATCGAGCAGATGAACCGCGTGCTCGGCGGTCGGCCGGTACGTCGTCCCCTGTCGGGGCACCTGCCGCGCGCCTTCGCCGCACTGGACGACGGCCGAATCCTGGACGAGACCGAGCATCACCCGGTGCTGCGCGACTTCCTCGCCCTGCACTGGGTGCGCTCCCACGCTCCCACTTCTACCGCGACACCTTCAACCGCATCTTCACCGAGTTCCGAGCCAGCAGCCGGCGCTGGTTCCTTACCGACGGACAAGAGCTGATCCGGGCTGCCGCCTTGCAGGAGTACGGCCTCCACATAGCCAGCCCTCAAGGAATGCAGCACATGGTCGACGACCTCCTGCGCCCGACCGACGAACTCTTCGCCAACGGCGCCCTGCTGCATATACGGATGGAAGAGATGTTCCACAAGGTCCGCAGCAGCATCGCCACAGCCGGGCTGGTGATCCGCAGCCCTGAATCCGGAGAGCTCATGATCGGGGACACCCCAGCCCAGACGGTCCGCCGTGAGCACGAACAAACGGTCTTCGGCATGGCTCTCGGGGACGCGACCAGCATGGTCATCCCTCTCGGTCCCAAGCATCTCCTGAGCCTCGGAGGCGAGCACGCCCTTGGTGTGCTGAACGACGCGGACAGGGAGTCCATGAACCGAGTGCAGGTACTGTCGGCCGTGCGCTACGTCTACTACCGGCCCGGCAGCCGACTCGACCGCAGCGTTCTCAAGGCCCGAGAGGGCGGCCTGGTCACGTGACCCGCCCGGCACGTCAGGCGGCACCGGGTGGGCTCCTGTCACGCTGCACGGTGGGGCTCGTCCCGTCCCGGTCGCAGTCCCGCTGCGCGGCCACAGGGCCGGCGGGCCGCTCCCCGCCCGCTGGGGCCTCGGCGTGGACGCCCGCGCGGCGGGAGGCGTACGCGAACGACCAGGGCCAGCTGGCCTCGCTGGTGGCGGTGACGGCCCGGTCGAACCGGTCGAAGGCGGATCAGGACCCGGCGGAGTGGCTGCCGCCGTCGCCGGATGCGTTGTGTCGGTACGGCGCGGAGTGGACTGCGACAAAGCTCCGCTGGGGCCTCGCGGTCGACGAAGCGGAGCGGGACCGGCTCCTGGACATCGCGGCCGGCTGCGGCGGCACCGACGTGGAGTTCACCCCCGCGCCGTAGCCCGGGTGTCGCGGTAGAAGGGGCCGCCACCGTGTCAGGCCCGGCCTCGCGGTGGCGGTCTCATTGCAGTCAGCGGGTCGCCTGGGAGGTTTCCGTACGCGTCAGGATGGACCGGCAGAGGTGCTGGATCTCCAGGTCAATGGCGACGTTCCATCCCCAGGCCTGGCCCTGATGTCGCCAGTGCGATGGCGGGCGTCACCAGGGCCAGCAGCGTGGCCAGCATCTTACGCCGCTTTGTTTGCACGGACCCGGTTGGGCCGGGTCCGGGGTTGTCCGGCGTCCGGGCGGGCGACACGGAGCTCTTCAAGACAGGTTCGAACTGCGGGGAGTCACCGCGCTGTCCGAACCGTGATCACGACGGCCATCAGCTTCTGGCCCTGCTCGACGGCCAGGTGCAGCTTGGTGGTCAGACCGCCGCGCGAGCGCCCAAGGCCGTGGTCGTCCGGCTCGACGGTGATCCCGCCGGGCGGCTCGGCCTGTAAGGTCCCCCCTTTTCCGCGCTCCGGCGGCGTGCTGGTGAGCCCGGCATACGGTGGAATCGATGTTGAGGTCCCAGGTGATGAGATCCTTGGCGTCGGCCTGAGCCTGCAGCTCGCTGAAGATCCGCTGCCAGGTGCCGTCCCGCTGCCAACGGCGGAACAGGTCATACGACCTGGCCCAGGGCCCGTATCGCTCCGGCATATCCCGCCACGGGACGCCGGTCCGGGTACGGAACCGTATGCCGTCGATCAGCTGCCGCCGACTCCATCTCGGTGGACGTCCGGGTTTCCTGCCCCTGGGCAGCAATGACTCCAGCCGGGCCCACTGCGTATCCGTCAGATCTCCACGTGCCACCCGGTGATCTTCACGGACCGTGATCTACTTTTGGTCATCGAGTCGAACACCGGAAAGCCATGGTCATGACCAACCACTGCTGCGAAGCGATGAGCCGCCGCGTGAACGTGCGCTGCGACCAGCACGACGACCCCTTCGCCTGCCCGGACGCACTGATCAAATTCAGCGCCAAGTTCAAGGAGTACGGGCTGATCATCCACGACGGCGGCACGTCGAGCATCACCATCGACTTCTGTCCCTGGTGCGGACGACGTCTCCCCGAGTCACAGCGGGACCGATGGTTCGACGAACTGGAACGCCGCGGGATCGATCCTGGGGAGGACGAAGTCCCCGCCGAATTCCAGGACGACCGCTGGCTCGCCGTCCCGCCTCAGGACTGACGAACCACAGCCTCCCAAGCCACTTCCGATACACGCCCTACTGATCTTTTCGTTAGTTCTGTGGGTGTGGTGGGCATGTTGGTGGGACCCTGGGCTCGTGTCTTTCAAGCCTCTCGTGTCCTGCCTGGTGCGTCAGGATCAGCAGGGTCGAGCGCCCGGGCCGCCGCCGAGCGGCTCGCAGCGGGCGAGGAGTCGGCCGAAAATCAGGCACGTGACGAGCCCTCAGCACCCTTTGCCGGCCGAGCGGCCGGACGCGGGCGACGTCGAACAGCACGCCTGCCCGAAGCGCGACGCCCAGCCCGGCTCGCCGTGCCGCTCACGCGGCGGTACGGCCAAGTCCCGGCACAAGGGGGCCCGAGAACGTGCTCCGCTGTTTTCCAGCTGTCCCCGGAGGCAATCGCCGAAGTCATCGGCCTGTTGGCTCCCAGCGGCAGCCGGTGCTGGCAGACGCCGGGCGGGGGGACGCTCACCCAATCGGGGTAGTGGTGGTGCGGACGTCACCGGGTGTGCGCCTGCGGTCGGCGACGATGAGCAGCATGAGCAGCTCAAAGGTGTACTTCGACATCTCGATCGACGGTCAGCCTGCGGGGCGGATCAACTTCATCCTGTACGACGAGATCGTGCCCAAGACGGCTGAGAATTTCCGCGCGCTGTGCACAGGCGAGAAGGGCTTCGGCTACGCGGGCTCGACCTTCCACCGCATCATCCCCGAGTTCATGCTCCAGGGCGGCGATTTCACCAAGGGCGACGGAACCGGTGGCAAGAGCATCTACGGCGACAAGTTCGCGGACGAGAACTTCGACCGCATGCACACCAAGCCCGGCATGCTCAGCATGGCCAACTCGGGGCCGAACACCAACGGCTCGCAGTTCTTCATCACCACCGTGGTGACCTCCTGGCTGGACGGGAGGCACGTCGTATTCGGCGAGGTCGCCGACGAGAAGAGCATGGACGTGGTGAAGGAGATCGAGCGCTGCGGCAGCACCTCCGGGAAGCCCACCAAGAAGGTCGTCATCGACACATGCGGGGCACTTTGAGGTTCGGCCGGCCTGCCCATGGGCGCTGGACAGGCCAGTCGACCCTACGGGTCGCAAGGACAGACTCGTACACCGCGTGAAGCATACGGGTGAATTTCGAACTCGGACACTTCAATCGGCGGACTGAGGTGGAATGTGAGGATGCGGGAAGCCGCCGGGATCATTCCCGGCAATGCATACGCGGTACTCACACCAGGAGATCAAGTGTCCAACGCTCGACTCACTTACGCCGCCGGCGGTACGTTTGTTGCCGTTCCGACAGCGTTTCCGGAGCTGGATCCCGGCGTGCAAGGGTTCCTGAAGATGCCGTTCATTAATTCGCACGCCCCGAACAATCATCCCCTCAAGCAGAGGACAACATTCGACCCTAGCGTGATGCTATGCGACTTTCAGGGCGTCGACCCCAAGGCAATGGACTTCTCCACCGTCGCCCGCGACGCCAAAATCCTGGCAAGCGCTGTACAGCGTGACCCCGATGGGATCCGACGCGCAATGAGCATCATGGGCCAGCGCCAGATTACCTCCAAGGACTTGGAAACGGTCACTGAAATCCTCGAACCATTGGGACTTACGGAGGCCGCTTCAGTGAGGGAAGGGGGCGGGCTGTGGCCCGTTCTGATCCTGGCGGCCCTCGCGGTCGGCGCCAGCTGCAGCGCCCATTGTGCGGCCAAGAAAACAGAACCCAACAACCCCACGGACGTGCGTTGAACTCCTGGTCATGCCACCACTAAGCCCGCTCCACCGGCCGGCGCTTTGGGGATAAGGTCTCGGGAAACGAGGAACTGCCCTGCGGGTCCCGATGACGCGAATCCTGAGCAGCCGGGGCCAGTGGCCGGTTTATTCAGTCAGCGCGGCGACGGATAGCCGTCTGCGGAAGCGGCCGCGTACCCGCACGGCCTACATCAGAGGTGGCGCCACGCAGAGGGACTCGCCGGCGCAGGCTTGTCCGGCGTTGGCGACCCCTCGGGGCGTCAGATGCGGTGAACCGTGTGGAGCTTGTTCGCTGTCCCCGTGTCGTCGCCCGAGTCGGCGTTGAACAGGAGCGGGTCGCCGGGCTGGAGTTGCTGTGCGGGGGCTGGTTCATGCCGTCCCTCTGGTCGATCCGGATGCCGGGGGCGTAATCCGCCATGTGGCGAGCTGCGCGGGATCCGGGTCTTGGAGGTGTTCTGGTCCCCGTCCGCCACAAGCTGCTCGCGTTCCTCGTGTACGACGGGTTCGCCCGTCCGGTGTCCGGCCTGCCGTCGGCCAGCCGCGGGGGAGGGGGGTGCCCTCTATGTTCTTCGTCAAGCGTGTGGGCAGCTTCTGCCCGGGGTTCGATCTTCTTCGTGGGGCATGAGACTGTCTGGTCGTGCCAGAGATGATGAGTGGATTGGAGGCGGCCTTGGCTGAGGTGTCGTCTCCTTCGTGAACGCAACGTGTTCGTGCCGGGCGTGATCTTGCTTCCTTCGCTGATGTTCCTGAGGCTGCGGAAGATGCGCGGCGACGTGGACGAAGAGGAGTTCCTGCTCAGGGGCGAACGGATCGGCGGTTACCTGACCTACCTGCGCGGCATCGCCTTCGAGCAGGGCCACCGCGACTGGTGCCGCCGGAGTGCGGCGGTTTGACGGCGGGGCCCTGGGGGGCGTGCCCGGTCGGGGCTGCGCGGCCATGGACGTCGACCGGGTGCAGGACGTGTTCACTGCGGGCCTTCACTACCTGACCAGCCACGTGGCGACCGACGTACCCGCGGTATCGGCGTGACCTGCACCTGCCGGGGCTGGTGGAGGCGGGGTCGTCGTGGTGGTCAGTTGGGTGGTGGGGTGGTGCGGGTGGCGAGTCCGTCGAGGAGGGCGCCAAGGCCGAAGCGGAGGAGGGATTCGGGGGAGAGGTCGGCGTCCGCGCGGGTGGTGGTGAAGGCGGGGAAGGCTCCGCCGTCCACCAGCGCCGTCAGCCGTGTCTCCTGGGCGTGCATCCATTCCTGCCCGCTGATGCCGCTGGTGCGTGCCGCGTCGGATTCTGGTTCGAGGTCGATGGCGCGGCCGCGGATGTAGCCGAAGAGTGTCACGGCGGCGTGCATGCGGGTGTCGGCGTCCAGGCCGAGGCTGTCGAGGGCGGCGAGGGCCCAGTCGATGTGGCGGATGCCGTTGGGGATGAGCAGGGGCCGGTTGAGGTTCATCGCGCCGGCCAGCCAGGGGTGGGTCCGGTAGAGCTGCCATTGCAGGTGCGCCGAGAGTTCCAGCCGTTCCCGCCAGTGCGGCGGCGGCTGCTGGGGCAGGGTTTGTTCCCCGAAGGCCGCGTCGGCCATCAGCGCCACGAGCTGTTCCTTGTTTTGGACGTGGCGGTAGAGGGACATGGCCGAGACCCCGAGTTCCGTGCCGAGTCGGCGCATGGTGAGAGCCGCGAGCCCTTCCGCGTCCGCGATGGCGATGGCCGCGCGGACGATACGGGCCCGCTGCGCCGTGTCGTCCTCGGTGGCGGTGCGGCGGGCCGGGGCGCCCGTCGCGGGCCGGGCCGTGACCACCGTGCCCACCCCTGGCACGGCCCGGACCAGGCCCTCCTGTCCGAGCAGGGCCAGGACCTTGCTCGCGGTGGCCATGGCGACTCCCCACCGCTGGGTGATGGCCCGTGTCGAGGGCACCCGGTCCCCTGGGCGCAGTTCTCCGCGCTCGATACGGCCCCGTAGTTCGGCCGCGATCCGCGCGTACGGCGCCCGCTTCCGCTCCGTCATCCCGTCCCCCTACCACTGCACTAGTACGGACAGACCTTAGTGCACTAGATCAGTTTACCCAACCTCCCTGTTACATCTGCAAGTTCCTCTCTATACGTTGTACACATCACTTCGAGAGAGGAACCCGAGATGAACCAGCCTCAGACCCAGACGACGAACCGGACCGTGCTGATCTCCGGCGGCAGTGTCGCGGGGCCGGCCCTCGCGTACTGGCTGCACCGCCACGGCTTCACCCCCACGATCGTCGAACGGGCCCCGGAACTCCGCGACGGCGGCTACGCTGTCGACTTCCGCGGCGAGGCCCTCGACGTCCTGGACCGCATGGGCCTCCTCGACCAGATCCAGGCACTGGACACGCAGATGGGCGACGCGGCCATGGTCGACGCCGAGGGCCGCCAGTACGCGACCCTCCCCGCGGCGATCTTCGCCGGGGACCTGGAGGTACTCAAAGGCGACCTGACCCGCATGCTCTACGAGGCGACCCGCGAGAACGTCGAGTATGTCTTCGGCGACTCCATCGCGACCCTGGACCAGGACGAGGACGGCGTCCTCGCTACTTTCGAGCGCGGCGCGCCCCGCCGCTTCGACCTGGTCGTCGGTGCCGACGGCCTGCACTCCCGCACCCGCGCCCTGGCCTTCGGCCCTGAGCAGCAGTACGTCCGCCACCTCGGCATCTACACGGCGATCTTCAACCTGGACAACTACCTCGGCCTGGAGAACACCGGCCGCCTCTACGCCGCCCCCGGCAAGGCCGCCAACATCTTCACGGCTCGCAACAACAACGAGGCCCGCGCGGCCTTCCACTTCGCCGCCGACCACCTGGAGTACGACCTCCGCGACCCCACCTCCCACAAGCGGATCATCGCCGAACGGTTCGCCGGCGAGGGCTGGGAGATCCCGCGCCTGCTGAAGGAGATGGACGCCGCGCAGGAGTTCTTCTTTGACGCCAACGCCCAGGTCGTTATGGACGCCTGGTCCACCGGTCGCATTGTCCTCCTCGGCGACGCTGGCTACTGCGCCGGCCCCACCTCCGGCCGCGGCACCTCCCAGGCGCTGATCGGCGCCTACCTCCTCGCCGGCGAACTCGCCGCCCGCGGCGGCGACTACACGGCCGCCTTCGCCGCGTACGAGGAGCTGATGCGCCCCCACACCGCCGAACACCAGGCCCTGGGCCGCGAGGGAGCCGAACGGTTCTTCCTGCCGGCCCCCACCCAGGAGATGCTCGACATGCTGGCCGCCAACGCCCCGGAGAACACCCGAACGGATCCGGTCCGCCTCCCCGACTACGCTCCTGCCACCGCCGCCTGACACGCGACGGAGCATCCACACCCGAGCCCGCCGCCCGGCCCGTCGTTGCCGCCGACGCTGATGCGTAGCACTCCTGCCGGCACCCTGCACTGCCCCCAGTGGCTCCGGCGCCCGTCCCTTCAGTCCGCGCACACCTCCCTGAAGACGGGTGTGAGTAGTTGCGGTACAGAAAATGCCGCTGAGATCGATCATGGTCGGCTAGCACACCTCCCGGGGGTGCCGCCGGGGTTCTCGGAAAGATCGTCGGGTGGCTGTCGGTGCTGGCTACGGTCCGGTCGTGCCGGTGGAATTTCTGACTGATGAGCAGGCCGAGGCGTACGGGACGTTCACCGAGGTGCCCACGCGCCCGGAGCTGGAGCGGTTCTTCTTCCTCGATGACGACGACCGTGATCTGATCGCGCTGCGTCGTACGGACGCGCACCGGCTGGGGATGGCGGTGCAGATCTGCACGGTCCGCTACGTCGGCCGGTTTCTGGGTGAGGACCCGCTCGCGGTGCCGTGGGAGGTCGTGGAGTACCTGGCCGGGCAGCTCGGCATTGCGGACGCTTCGTGCGTGAAGCGGTTCCCGGAGCGGCGCAGGACACCGTACGAGCACGCGGCGGAGATCCAGGAGCGGTTCAAGTACCGGGACTTCGCCGACCGGAAGTCGGGGCGGGAGTTCCGCGGCTTTCTGTACGGGCGGGCGTGGACACACGCCGAGGGGCCAGTGGCGCTGTTCAACCACGCGGTGACGTGGCTGCGCAAGAACCGGGTGCTGCTGCCCGGGGTGAGCGTACTGGCTCGGCAGGTGTCTGAGGCCCGCGCGGTGGCCGAGCGGCGCGTGTACGAGGCGGTGGCCCGCGCCGCGCACCGGGCCGACCCCTCGCTCGGGCCGGCGCTGGCCGAACTACTGGTGGTGCCGGAAGGCAAGCGGGTCTCGGAGCTGGAGCGACTGCGGACGCCGCCGACGAAGTCGACAGGCACCGCGATGGTGCGGGCCATGGAGCGGATGGAGGAGATCTCCGCGTTCGCGCTGGGCCGGGTGAACCTGTCTCGGGTACCAGTGAACCGGCTGTCCACGCTGGGCCCGGTACGGGCAGCTGTGCAAGGCGCAGACGATCGAGCGGGCGCCCGATCCGCGGCGGACCGCGCTGCTGACGGCGGTGGTGCGTCAGCTGGAGGCGCAGGCGGTCGACGACGCGCTGCATTTGTTCGCGGTGCTGATGGCGAACCGGCTGATCAGCCCAGCGCGGCGGGCCTCGGAGCGGGAGCGCCTGGCGATGCTGCCGCAGCTGGAGAAGGCGGCCCGCATCCTGGCGAAGGCGTCGAAGATCCTCACTGAGGAGCTGGACCTGGTCGCCGAGCACGACGCGGACCTGGACGTCGCCGCGCTGTGGGCGGCGGTGGAGGAGGCCGTGCCGCGTACGGCGGTGGCCGGCGCGGTGGCGACCGTCGAGGCCCTGGTGCCCGAGGACGACGGGTCGGCCGAGGCGGCGATGCGCGAGAAGCTGGCCCTGCGCTACAACACCGTGCGCCCTTTCCTGGCCCTGCTGGGCGAGTCTGATGCGCTGGGCGCCACACCGGCCGGGCGGCGCCTGTTGAAGGCGGTACGCCGCCTGCCCGCGCTCTCGCGCCGGAGGGTCAAGGGCCGGCCGCTGCTGCCCCGTGAGGTCGACGCCGAGTTGGTGCCCGCCATGTGGAAGCGGTCGGTGTTCTCCAACACCAAGCTGCCCCAGGGCGCGGTCGACCGAGACGCGTACGTGGTGTGCGTGCTGGAGCAGCTGCACCGCGCGCTGAACCGGCGCGACGTGTTCGCCGCCCCGTCGAACCGGTGGACGGACCCACGCGCCCGGCTGCTGGACGGCCCCCGGTGGGAGGCGATGCGCGCGGACGTGCTGGCAGGCCTGTCCCTGACCGAGGACGCGGGCGAGCACCTGGCCCAGCTCACGCGTGGGCTGAACGCGGCGTGGCGGCAGATGGCCGACCGGCTCGCCGAGGCCGGCGATGAGGCGAAGGTGGAGATCGTCGTCCCCGAGGGAGGCGGCCGTGCCCGCCTGTCGGTGGACAAGCTCGGCGCGGTGGGCGAGCCGGAGTCGCTGACCTGGCTGAAGACCACCACGGAGGCGATGCTTCCCCGGATCGCCCTGCCGGACCTGCTCTTCGAGGTGCACTCCTGGGGTCAGCTGGCTCCCACTGCGGCAACCCGTTCGCGAAGGGCAAGGCCCGGTAGTACGCGTTCATCTCATCTCGTTGCGGTGGGCGCACCTGAGTAACCATGGCGGACAGTAGATCCACAGCCATCGTCTACAGACAACCTGTTTTCGGCGGGATGAATGAGAGCCAGTGGGGCGGCGAGTTCGAGAGCCATTTGTGATCTTGTGAACACGGATCGAGCGTCCCAGCCTAGAGAACTGATGAGCACCTGCTGCTTCACTCCATCGAGCGACCGCAGTTCTGGGCGGGGAAGCGCGCCGCCTGGCTGTCAGGGCAGGTCGGAGATGTTGGTACCGGGTGGTAGCAGGAGTCCTTCGGGCGCTGTTTGCATGCCGAAGCGTGGGGGGTGGGTAAACGTCGCGGTGCTGGAGAAGTCGACGGTGCCGCCGGTGAAGCGGGCAGGTGGGACAGTGACGTGGAGGCTCTGGAGGTGGTGCTCGCCGAAGTTCACGACGGCGCCGGTGAACGTGGAACCGGCGAAGTCGACGAGACCGTCGGAGAACTCAGCGTCCTCGAAGCGGATCTCTCCTGCGCTGAAGGCGGCATCCCGGAAGTTCACACCGCCGCCGTTGAAGCGTGCGCTGTCGAAGGTGACCCAGCCGCCGCTGAAGACGGCCCGATCGAAGCGGACGGAGCCGCTGCGGAACTCGGCGAGGCGGAAGTAGACGCAACTCCCGCTGGCGAATTCGGCCTCGTCGAAGACCACCTGGTCTCGATCGTGACCGACGAAGAGCGCGTTGACGAAGATGATGTCGCCGCCGGTGAAACGGGCGCCGCGGAAGTACGCCTCGTCAAGCACGGCGCCGGTGAAGTCGAGATCGTAGCCCTGCCAGGATTCGGGTGAGTCGTCTCGCAGATGGGCGGCGATGAGCCGGAGGACGGTCTTTCGTATCTCACGTTCGCGTTGCCAGGCGACGAGGGCCAGCTCGTCGGCTGGAGGATCCGGCGCATGGGGCATCCTCAGGTAGCCGCATAACACGTCGAGACAGGTCTGACGCTCCTGGAGCCACTCGTCGGCGAGTCGGGCCATGGCATACGCGCCCGCCATCCGGGCCGCTGGTTGATCCGCCCCGAGTTGATCGGCTGCGGCCCCGAACCGGTCGGTGAAGGCCCTGCCGTGCTCACGCTCTTCACTTACCTCATTCAGGTGCTGGCGCCGGTAGCCGACGACCAGAGCCACCACACCGCCGGCTCCGGCGACGATCGCCAGTGCGATCTTGATGCCGTCGTAAATGTCTCCCGGCTTGAGCGGTCCGGCCACGTACAGCCGAGGCGCACCCAGAAGCAGCCAGAGCAATGCCGCGACGATGCCGACTGTGAAGGCGGACAGCAACAGCACAACAGCAACATGCAGGCTCAGCGGCCAACGCATCACGCTTCGAGGATCTGGACCTGAACGCTCGCCCCTGGCCGCCATACCGTCAGCCTAGAACCGGCGTCAAGATCAAGAAATGGCGTCGGAATGAATTACTGCCGGAGCGACACCAGTCCGCCCAGTCGCCCCTGAGTCCCCGACAAACAGTCGCTCGGCTCTGACGGCCATTCGGCTCACGGCGTGTAACAACCAGAAGCCTCGACGCGCTTGCCGCCGCCGGGTGCCGGAAGATCTTCGCGGACAAGAAGTCCGGCAAAAACGCGCTCCGCCCCGAACTGAAGGCGTGCCACGCCTTCCTCGACCCCGGGGACACCCTCGTCGTCCCGAGTCTGGACCGCTACGGCCGCAGCCTTCAGGATCTCATCAACATGGTCGCCGAACACCGCAGGCCGCGATGAGGAGGTGGCGGCGCTGGACGCGGCGGCAGCTGATAGACGGCATACGGTGGCGGACCCGGACCGGCGCCCCGTGGCGGGACGTGCCGGAACGCTATGGCCCGTGGGACCGGGTCTACGACCTGTTCCGCCGCTGGCAGCGGCACGGGACGTGGTCCTGGATCCTTACCCAGCTCCAGGCCGAGGCGGACGCGAAGGGCCTGATCACCTGGGACGTCAACGTCGACTCCACCGTCTGCCGGGCCCACCAGCATGCCGCCGGGGCGGCGAAAAAGGGGATCTCCAGAAGGAACCGCCCGGCGGCGTCTTCGTCGAGCCGACCGACCACGGTCTCGGACGCTCCCGCGGCGGACTGACCAGCAAAATCCACCTTGCGGTCGAGCAGGGGCAGAAGCCCTTGTCCGTGGTGATAACGGCTGGGCAGCGGGGTGACTCGCCGCAGTTCGAGACGGTCCTGGAAGCTATCCGGGTGCCGAGGCTGGGGCTCGGCAGGCCGCGCAAGCGACCGGACCGGGTGCGTGCCGACAAAGCGTACGACTCCCGCCGCAACCGCTCTTACCTGCGTAGACGCGGGATCAAGGCCACCATCCCGGTCCCGGCGGACCGGGTCCGCAACCGCCTCAAGCGTGGATCGCGTGGCGGGCGGCCGCCGACATTCGACAAGGACGACTACAAGCAGCGGCACGCGGTCGAATGCGGGATCAACCGGCTCAAGCGCCACCGGGCCGTCGCCACGCGGTACGACTGTGAGGATGTTCAGGTGCCGCTTCGGGCGGTGGCCTGACTCGCGATACGACTGGCCTTGGTGCCTTGAGTTTGATCTGTCGGCCACTG
>NZ_JBVHJO010000034.1:22214-26776 GCF_055559995.1 Streptomyces sp. NPDC023541 | reverse complement strand
ACCTCGTCGGCGAACGCGGACAACTGGTCGACCATCGTGTTGATGGTCTCCTTCAGCTCCAGGATCTCCCCCCGGGCATCCACCCGGATCTTCTGCGTCAGATCACCCTGGGCCACGGCGGTGGTGACCTCGGCGATCGAACGGACCTGCGCGGTCAGATTGTCGGCCATGAAGTTCACCGAGTCGGTCAGGTCACGCCACGTACCGGAGACGCCCTTCACGTCCGCCTGGCCGCCGAGCCGGCCGTCCGTGCCCACCTCGCGGGCGACGCGGGTGACCTCCCCGGCGAACGCGGACAGCTGGTCCACCATCGTGTTGATCGTGGTCTTCAGCTCCAGGATCTCGCCCCGCGCGTCCACGCGGACCTTCTGCGAAAGGTCGCCCAGCGCCACGGCGGTCGCGACCTGCGCGATGGAACGCACCTGGGAGGTCAGGTTCCCGGCCATGAAGTTCACCGAGTCGGTCAGGTCACGCCACGTACCGGAGACGCCCTTCACGTCCGCCTGGCCGCCAAGGATGCCCTCCGTTCCCACCTCGCGGGCCATACGGGTTACTTCGCCCGCGAACGCGGACAGCTGGTCGACCATCGTATTGATGGTGTTCTTCAGCTCCAGGATCTCGCCCCGGGCGTCGACGGCGATCTTCTGGGACAGGTCGCCCTTGGCGACCGCCGTGGTGACCTGGGCGATGTTGCGGACCTGGTCGGTGAGGTTGCCGGCCATGAAGTTCACCGAATCGGTGAGGTCCCGCCACACGCCTCCCACTCCAGGCACCTCGGCCTGGCCGCCGAGCCGGCCTTCGCTGCCGACCTCGCGGGCGACGCGGGTGACCTCGGCGGCGAAGGAGGACAGCTGGTCCACCATCGTATTGACGGTGTCCTTCAGCTCCAGGATCTCGCCCCGGGCAGCGACGTCGATCTTCTGTGAGAGGTCGCCGCGCGCCACTGCGGTGGCCACCTGGGCGATGTCGCGGACCTGGGTGGTGAGGTTTCCGGCCATCGCGTTCACGGAATCCGTCAGGTCCGCCCAGGTACCCGAGACCCCCGGGACCTCGGCCTGGCCGCCCAGCGTTCCTTCGGTGCCGACCTCACGGGCGACCCTCGTCACCTCGGACGTGAACAGCGAGAGCTGGTCGACCATCCCGTTGAAGACCGTCGCGATCTCCCCGAGAAGACCGTCTGCCTCATCGGGCAGCCGGGTGCCGAAGTCACCGTCGCGTACGGCCGTCAGTCCGGCCAGAAGTTGCCGCAGTTCCGGCTCCCCCACCGCCCCTGCCGCCGCGCGTGACGAATCAGCCGTCTTGGCCATCACAGTCCCCATCTCTCGTGCCGCTCGCGGCACGCCCGCAACCCTCGAGCGTCCCATGGCCTAGTCCACCACACCTGCCCACAGCCGCGAAGCCGATGCCGAACGTGCGTTCGCTCCCCGCCGCCGAGTGCCCCACCGATCGCGAGCCATGGGACCGGCCTTCCGGGCCCGTCGCGCGGGGTCCGGGCCGCGCCGCTCGGGAGTGGCGCCGGCCTTCCGTCTGCGTTACCGCGCAGGTGAGCCGGTGCGTGTTCATCTCGTCGGCGGGAGCCGCGCGGTCGGGACCGGACGTCTGGGATGGCGGTGGCGCCGTCTGGTGCGCGACGAGACCATGCTCCTGGTCAGCGGGTGAACGTGTTCTTTGGCACGTCTACGACGTGACGAACGGACGGCGTCGCTGAAGCGGCGATTGCGGATGCGCTCGTGCGTCGGCGGGCACTTTGCCCCGCCGACGCACGGCTGGGCCTGCTGGGGGTCGAGGTCCCTCCTTCGAGGAGCTCGGCGGGCACCGACGCATCGCTTCATCGTGGCCGCGGGACGGCCTCCTGCCGGTCGCGTTCCATCTCGGCGCGTTCCTGGGTGATCTCGCGGGTGAGGAAAAAGTTGAGGATGGTGCGGATGGCGGCGATGGCCGCCAGCTGTCCGATCTCGGTGAAGCTGGGGGCGACCGCGGTACGCAGGACGTCGGCCGCCAGTTGGAATTCGAGTCCCAAGACGAGGAAGCGCCCCAGACTGAGGCGGATCTGGTTGAACCGGCCGATGAGAGAACGCCTGCGCAGGCCGGTCGCGGTGAACTGGACGAAGGCCCACACGGCGCCCGCAAAGATGATCAATGCGCCGCCCGCCTCGATGACGAGCACCAGCCACCCGATCAGCCCTCGCACGTCAAAATCGGACAGCGTCGACACTTCTGGCATGTTCATGAGTGCGCTTCTGCCCGCGGCGGCGCACTTGCCCCGCTACCGCAGCGAGCACATGGGCTCCTGGCTGCCGACCCTCAGCCAGAAGAGGATGGAGGCGGTGCGACGAAGGCGAGGAAGTGTTCAGCCTCTGTTCGTAGCGGCGGTGGAGACGACGGCACCCGTATAGGTCGACCACCGTTCTCTCCACAGCCCAACGGTGACGGCCGAGACGCCGGGAGGACTCGACTCCCCTGCGCGCGATACGCGGCGTGATGTTCCGAGAGCGGAGCGACCGATGTGGCGGCTGCCTCTCACGCCGGCTGTAGTGGCGTGTGCGTGTCCGCGTCGAACACGCCCGCGCACCCCACGGCAAGAGCTGTCGGCCGTTGCCCCGAAGGGGGGTACCCAAGTCGCAGACCCGCAACTGCAGCCATACCTTCAGACGAACTGTGAAGGCGTGACATCCATTCGGAAGGATCGGCTGTGACTGAATTCGACATCTGGGGCTACCGTCCGGACACCGGCTATCAGCAGGGCACCGAGATCGTCGGCTACAAGGTCGAGGCCAAGGACGGCACCATCGGCAAAATCAGCAAGCACTCCGAGGAGGTAGGCGCCTCCTACCTCGTCGTCGACACCGGCGTGTGGATCTTCGGCAAGCACGTACTGCTGCCCGCCGGCACGATCAACATGATCGACACGGTCGAGGAGAAGGTCTACGTCGACCGGACCAAGGACCAGATCAAGGACGCGCCCGAATTCGACGAGGCCAAGCAGGGCAGCGACCCGACCTACCTGGAACAGTTCAGCCGCTACTACAACATGCCGCACATGTAGCGCAGCCGTGCGCATGGCGCCGGGCCCCCGCCGTTCGGTGGGGGCCCTCACCACGCGGACACCCTGACGCCCGAGGCGGGCGGGACCCGAGCCGGTCAGTCCTGCGAGACCACCTGGAGCAGGTCGCCGACCTTCGCATCCGGCAGCGCGCGGGCGACATCGGCCAGCGCGACGATGCCGACCAGCGTGTGCCCGTCGATGACGGGCAGCCGGCGCACCTGGTGCTCCCCCATCGTGCGCAGGATCTCTGCGGCGTCGTCGTCGGCGCCGATGGTCACGGCCTCTCCCTGGGCGAGGTCGCCCGCCTTCACCGCGCCCGGGTCCTTGCCGGCGCCCAGTACTTCACCACGACGTCCCGGTCGGTGAGCATGCCCTTGAGCTTCTCGTCCGTACCGCAGATCGGCAGGGCGCCGACCTTCAGCTGGGTCATCTTCTTCGCGGCCTCGAGCACCGCCGCGCCCATGACCGGGCTCGGCGGCTTCTACCCGGTGCTCGCCGCACGCGATGTCGCGGCGTCCCGCGACTACACCCGCCACCTCGGGTTCGAGGTGACCTTTGATGCGGACTGCTACGTCAGCCTGCGCCGCCCCGATGCACCGCAGTACGAGCTGGCCCTTCTCGACCACGCCCACCCGACCGTACCCAACGGTCACCGGGCCGCGCTCGAGGGCGGTCTGCTGCTGAACTTCGAGGTGGACCACGTGAACTCCGAGTACCAGCGGCTGGTAGTGGCGGGACGACAGTGATGATGTCGATCAGCACCCCGTCGGGGGCGGCGATGATGAAGTGGCGCTGGCCGAACTCCTCGGTGCGCAGCGGCAGTATCGCGGGCAGGCCGGCCTGAACTCGACGCCGACGCCGTGGGGTTCGCTCCGGGCCGGTCGGGTTCGACGCCGCCGAGTACGCCCTGCACCAGGCCGAGCCAGCCATCGCCCTCGGCCACCACAACCGCGCCCGGACTGCTGCCGAAACGTCCATGGCCTCCACCGCCGTGGCCACCCCGGCTGGGCCGCGGCCACCCTGGTGAGTAATCGGGGTGCTCGGCGTGCGACTGTGCGAGCACGCGGAGAACCTCCCGCAAGCCCCCTGAACCGCACACCCATCCGAAACGATCGAACGGCTGCAACGTCACAAGATCAGCGACACGGCCCCGCAAGGTACCCAGCCTTTGAATCGACGGGGCGTGGCCGCGTTGGACCCGTCCGTGTCTTCATGCGATGCCTGTGGGGGACGGCTCCTAGCGTCGCGAGGGGCGCAACCAGGCCTGTCGCCGTTGCGCAGCACGCCAGGCAGCCGAAGCTATTTCCAGGTCGTCGCGGGTGCGCACGGTGTGCGGGTGCTCAGGGCCCAGCACACGGACGCGGTCAGCGAGGGTCTGTCGCAGCAGGCGTACCACCTCTTCCTGCTCGCCCATCCTGGCCAGTGCGCTGGCGAGGTTGTGGCGGCTGGTCAGGGTGTCGGGGTGGGTGATGCCCAGCACACGGATGCGGTCGTCAAGGGTCTGCCGGTGCAGACG
>NZ_JBVHJO010000034.1:0-22116 GCF_055559995.1 Streptomyces sp. NPDC023541 | reverse complement strand
CGGACCGCCTCCGCATGTTCGCCCATCCCGTCCAGGGCGAGACCGAGGCTGTCACGGCTGGCCAGGGTGTGCGGATGCATGACCCCCAGCACACGGGCGTGGTCGTCAAGCGCCTGCTGCAGCAGCCGTGCTGCTTCCGCATGCTCGCCATGCCTGGCCAGCGCGCTGGCGAGGTTGTGGCGGCTGAGCAGGGTGAGGTGGTGTTCGGGGCCCAGCACACGGATGCGGTCGTCAAGGGTCTGCCGGTGCAGGCGGACCGCCTCCGCATGTTCGCCCATCCCGTCCAGGGCGAGACCGAGGCTGTCACGGCTGGCCAGGGTGTGCGGATGCATGACCCCCAGCACACGGCCGCGGTCGGCGAGGGCCTGCCGCAGCAAAGACACCGCTTCTGCATGCTGCCCCGTCCCGTCCAGGGCGCAGGCGAGGTCGTGACGGCTGATGAGCGTGTCAGGGTGCGCGGGGCCCAAGACACGGTTACGGTCCTCCAGGGTCTGCCGGAGCAGACATATCGCCTCAGCTGGCTCGCCCATTCCGAACAAGGCGTTGGCCAGGTGGTTACGGCTGGTCAACGTGTCAGGATGCTGGGGACCCAGGGTACGGCTCTCGAAGTCGAGGACGCGTTCGTGTAGCTGACGGGCTGCACTGAACGCGCCGGCGCGTTCCAGTACTTGCGCAAGCGTGTTGAGGGCGGTGCGGGGGTGTGTGGCGGAGCGTGGGTCCAGGAGCTCGAGCAGCACTGGCAGGTGAGGGGCGAGAAGCGCGGCAGCAGGCCAACCGGCGCGCCCCTGCTCGTCTACCTCGTGCACGGCTTCGGTCAGCCGCTCGGCAAGGGCTCGGTGCCACGTGGCGAGATGGGATACCTCGGCCGCTAGAGCGACGGCGTTGATCTCTCGGATCAAAGGATGCAACACCACCTGCGCCGGGCCGCTGATGCCCGATGCCTGCCCGGCGTTGCCGGGAGAGTAAGGAAGGTCAAGCAGGCCATACCGGTGCAGACCTGCAAACGCAGCCTCCAACGCTAGGACAGTGACGTCGTCTCCGGTGACCGCAGACAGCAGGTCCGGGGTGATGAGGGACAGCGGGATGGGAGCTTCGGCCAGTAGGGCTAGTAGTCGCAACACGGGGCGGGCCAAATCGTTGCCCTCCCGGGCGAGCTGGTCCAGGGACACCTCCCAGGTGTGCCGCACCACGGTGCGGGCGACTCGCGTTTGAGAGGCGTCTGGGTGTTCGGCTCCCAGCAGGAGGGGCAGTTCATGCTCCAGGGCCTGGCGGTAGGTGGTGAAGGTGCGGTAGCGGCTGGTGGGCCCGGCCAGGTAGGTGCCGGCCGCGTGCAGCGCCAGCGGGAGCCCTCCCAGCCGCATGGCCAGGTCCCGAGCTTGCTCGGCTGTGCCAGCTGCGGGAGCAGCGTCGACCAAGATCTGGCCTGCAGGCTGTGCGGGCAGCGGCTTCAAGGGCAGTAGCCGGGCACGCGGCCCCCATGTATGCGGGCTGCTATCTCGGCTGGTCATCACCAGCAGGCCTCGGCCGTGCGGGCGGATCCAACCGCGGTAGTCGGCCAACGGCTCCCCTGCCGGGCCGATCTCTTGCGGCACGTCGGCGTTGTCCAACACCAGCAGCCACCGCCGCGCCCGGCCCAACTGCCGCCACACCACATCGGGCAGACTCGCCCGCCCGGCCCGTGCGGACTCCAACTCTGCCTCGGTCAACCCGCAGGCCAGTGCCGCCTGCACCATCTGAAGCGACAGGTCGGCAGAACCGCGCCAGCGCACCCAAAACACTCGCCAGCCCGCCGCGGTGGCCTGCGAGGCGAACTCCGCGGCTACCGTTGTTTTCCCCATCCCGCCAGCCGCGCACAACACCGCGAACCGTCCTCGTGGCCGCCGCAGCATGCCTGCCAGCTCGGTCAGCTCGGCCTCACGTCCGCGCACGCGCTCCACATGTGGGGGGCGTAAGGAATCCTGCCGGCCTCGGGCCGGTCGGCCCACCGGTCCCAGCGGCGCTGGCGGTCTTGCTGCAACATCCAGCCGTCGGCTCCACAACACCAGCCCGACGCTGGTCGTCACCAGCACGGCGAACACCGGCCAGATTACCGACGCGTGAGACGCCCATCCTGGCACGGTGGCACTGGCGTAGTTGGCCACCGGCCCCAGCCCCGCCGCCACGACTGCAGCCGTCCCCGCCACGGCCGACCCAGCCCACGCACCCTGCCTACGCCGCATAGTTGCCACCCCCGGTCCGCCGTCATCAGCATGCCCAAACTGATACGACCTGCACGGGAGGTCGCAAGACTAGAATTCGCCGAGAAAGTGGCGGGGCTGACCGTGCGCTGCCAGCGTCGGACGCCGCAGTTGCAGCGCTTGGTGGAGGACGTCGGTGTGGTGCGCGGAGAACACCCGGGCCGCACGACACGCCCGCAGGCTGTTCGCCGAAAGCCGCGCACGGCGGGGCGCGCGCATGTTCGCGAGGCACGGGTTCCCCCTGCGAAGGAACGGGCAGGCACGAGCCCGATCGGTCACAAGGCCCGGACACACGAAAGGGCCAGCACCTCGGCGAAGCGACGCTCCTGATCCTTTGCGCCCGGCCTACGGAGCTGGGGTGAACTCCACGTCCGTGCCACCGCAGCCCGCTTTGAGGTCCAGCAGCCGGTCCCGCTCCAGCTCATCGACCGCGAGGCCCCAGCGGAGCTTCGTCGCGGTCTACTCTTCGCCGTACCGGCACAGCGCGTCCGGCGCCGGCGGCAGCCACTGCGCCGGGTCCTGGTCCGCCCTTCGAACGGTTCGAGCGGGCCGTCACCGCCACCGGCGAGGCGGGCTGACCCAGATCGTTCGCGTATGCCTGCCCGCCGCGCCGCCGTCCAAGCCGACGCCCCACGCCGCACCCGCCCCGGCCCCGCTGTGGAGCGACGCCCCGGATAGCGGTCGGCCGTCATCCGCCGGTACAACGCGGCGACGTTCCCGCCGACCTCCGCCAGGACCGCCCGCCACTCATCGGTCAGGCGGAGGCGATGCGGGCGAGGGTGCTCTGGAGCCGGCGGACTGCGTCCTCGGCTTCTGCGTACTGCTGAGGGGTCGGTGCGACGGCGCCGAAGGTGTGGCTGTCTTCAGCAGGCAGGGCGCGCCAGTGCAGGACGGGAGTGAGAGCGGTGGCGGCTGCGCCGAGGAACCAGGCTGTATGCCCGTGGCAGTGGGCCAGAGCGATGGCCACAGCGGCGAGCGCTTCCCGCAGGTGTTCCAGGCGGTCAATCACGGGCAGCGCTTCCTGGACCTGGGGAGCGCCGACGGCGGCGCGCAGGTCGGCGGCGGCCTTCGCGAGGACCGTGCGATGGCGGGGTGTCAGGACCCACACCTCATCACGGATGAGCCCTTCGGCTTCTCCCACCAGGTCCTCGATCAGCGTCCTCATGTCCATGTCCGACAGTCTATGTTCCTACGGGAGGTGCCTCCTTACGGCGGTGGCCGGGTTTGAGGAGGACCCTTAGGGCGATCGTCTGCACCGCGACAGCGTTTTCAAACACCCCACTCTTCCGATCGGGGCACTCGACGGCACAGAGGCTGGGCGAGCCGTTCGCTTGCGTTCTGGAACAGCCAGTTCTCCCTACGGGTACCTACCAGGGCGGGGTCTTCGACGGCCCCACGGGTGAGGTGAGCGAAGCGTTGGCGGAGCAGACCGAGGGCGGAACGAACGGCATCGAGGCCAAGCTGCTGGCACGGGCCCCGAAGGCGGCAGGCGGATCCGGGCGTCTGCCCTCGGTCGGCCGACAGCGCGGGTAGCGCCTCGCTCGTTGTGCGGGGGTGGACGAAGAACCGAGAGTTTCGGACCGGTGGCCGTACGAGGCGGGGCAGCAGCGCCGCGCGCTGAGGTCCCACATCGAGGCCGCCCTCGCCCGGCGCCTGGGAGTCATGGCCAAGCCATCGGCGTGGCCCGCCCCAGCGGGGCCAAGCCCGTGCGACGGATGGTGCGGGGTCGTAGGCTGCGGCCCCGTGGCCGCTCCCACGATCGGGGCAGTGCCACGGGCCACCCGCCGGGGCCGCCGGCCACCGCAGGCTGGCGGTGATGGTTGCGCCATGCCAGTGGCTGGTGATGTGGATGTGCTGGGCGAGGCGTGGACCAGTGGCCATCTGTAGCCGCCCGGCTCGCCGGGGGTGACGGTGCGGACTGAGGGGGCGCATGGGTCTTTGTCCCCAACGGTTACGTGGAGGGCTTCGTCGGCGATGTCGCTGTGCAAGGCGATGAGCCCTCCACCGTGGCAGATCGCGTTGATGACCAGCTCAGAGGTGACCAGGAGTGCGTCGGCGGCGATGACGCTGTCGAGGCTGATACCCGCGAGACGTCGGTGCGGGAGTCGCGGCCCTCACCCGTGTGAACACGGAGGGTGGCGGCCGGCGAGGCGGATGTCCTTGAAGCGGTAGCGGTTGCCGTCCTCGTCCCGCAGGGTCCAGCCACGAATGTTGGTGCCGTGGCGAGTGTTGTTGGTGATCTCCACCCACTCCCCGTTCAGGGACCGGTTCGATCCGTTGTGGCGTCCAGGGCTGTCGGCCTGGCCCGGCTGATCTCCACCCGCGGGCTGCGCTGGAGGTGACACCCCTCAGCCCGCCGGCGACGCCGGCGGTCAGCTGTGTCGGGCGGCAAAGGCCGCGGTGGAGGTGTCGTCCAGGTCCACGCAGCATCCGTAGCGCCAGTAGACGTAGTAGTGCGGGCTCGCGAGTTGACGCCGGCAGGTGGCACACACGACTTGCTGGTGGGGATTGGCGCGGATGACGGCCGTGTCCTTCAGGTTGAATACCGCTCGGGCGGCGTCCAATCCGTGCTCTTCGATTCCCTGCTTCACGAATTCGAACGCGCCGTACGGGTGTCCGTTGGGGCACTTGATCCGGTTGGAGTAGGCCGAGCCGCTCGCCTCGGTTCCGAGTGCGGTTCCGATCCGGGCCATTTCCTCGTCCGACACCGGCTCGAGCCCCATGTGCTTCATCCGCTGAGGAGTCCAGTACCACGCGTTGACGGCCGAGAACTGAGAAGGGGTCAGGTAGAAGGTGGCGGTCCTGCCGCTCTTCACGGTTGCCTTCACGACGTCGACGACAACGCTGTCCTCGGCCGTCATGACGGCCCTGCCGCCGCTCACGACCGAATCGATAGCGGCCAGCGAGGACTTGTCCATGGGTGCATCACTCCGAAGCAAGCAGCGGCGGGTTGGAACACGCGGCAGAGGCCCTTCACTGTGATGCTCCGTCAGCCCATCGCGCTCTGCAAGCAGGGGCAACCATTCGTGTTTCGCACCTCCGTGCGCACCCGTCTATCAGGTTTGGGCCTCCAGGAGGCGGCGAGGGGTGTTCCGTGCCGGTCTGCAATTGCTTGCTCCCACGCCGGGCCCGGTCGACCGGCCACGCCCGTCCACCTGCGGCAACAAGGGCTCTGTTCGCTCCCACTCCGCGTCCCCGCCAGATCGGGCAGTACGCCACACGCCGCTGGTGAAACGTACCCATGCCCCCCGGCCCCACCCGAGCCCGGACTGAAACCGGAGCAGGAGGGGTAAAGCTGCGCACGGGTCGAGTCGCACGGAACGCTGTCGGCGACACCGGACTTGGGGGCAGGGATCATGTTCTGTGCCGCACATGCCGAGTGGGGACGAATACAGTCGTACCTGTCCGATCTGGGATGCGGCCGATCGTGGGACGACGTCTACCGGGTGAAGCCGTCACGGCTCACGTGCGAGGGCTGCGGCTGGCCGATGAACGCCCGGGTCTCACCCCTTCAGGTGCCGCACTTTGCGCACCAACCCGGGGCCCCGGACGACTGCCAGGCGGGTGGTGAGTCGCCCGATCACCTGTACCTGAAGTGGTGCCTGCTGACGTCGGCGCAGGAGGCCGGCGCGGATGCGGCCGACGAGGTCGAGGGCCCGGATGGCGCGTGGCGGGCGGACGTCCTGGCGAGCGATCCGGGCGGCCGGTGGCGCATCGCCCTGGAAGCACAGTTGTCCAGGATCACGCCCAACGACATCCAGGACCGCTCGGACCGGATGCTCGGGGACGGGGTGCCCTCGGTGTGGTTCTGCTACCGGCGGGCGCCCTGGCTCGGCGTGGTGCCCTCGGTGCGCGTGGGCGAGGTCGCAAAAGAGGCCGTCGTGGTGGAGGGCCTGGCCCGGTTCTACGACGGACAGTGGGTCAAGGCCGACCAGATGACGCTGACCGAGTTCCTCCGGCGGGTCTTCGACCGTCAGATGGTGGCTTACAGCCCGGAACGTCGGACCCAGGGCCTCGTCCTGGACGTGCTGTGGGTCGATGAGCTGTGCCTGCGCGCGGAGGCCGACTACCGAGAAACGGTGGAGTCGGCGCGAGCATGGGCGGAGGCAGAGCGCCGCCGAGAGGAGGAGGACCTCCGCCTCCTCGACTTGCGACAACGTCAGGAGGACTGCCTGCTGGAGTCACGCCTCTACGAGGAGGAGGAAGCGGCCGGCCCGTCGTGGCGACTGACCGACTCGGAGGAACGGCGCCTGCGGCTTCAGCAGATCACCCGACGCATGGTCCGCCGCGTCCTCGCCGTCGTCGAGCGCAAGCACCGGGCCGCGGGCATGCCGCTGCCCCACCTCGGCGAGGCGGGCGAGGACACTGCGGGATGGGCGAGCGACGCACTCCAGACGAGAGGATTCCGCGCGGACCACGTCGGACGAACCCTCGGCGATGACCGCTACGCGGGCGGTGTCCCACTGATGGGCGAGGCGGCCCACCCGGTCGCGGTCATCGACCCCGATCCCGCCCGGGCCGGCTCCCGGGTCCTGGCCGCGTGCGTGCTCGTGTTCACCACCTGGGAGTTGCGGACCCGGTTCCTGGCGGAGGCCCCGCCGCCGCCATGGGACGTCGCGGACCAATACGTGACGCTTACCCTGGATTTCAACCCGCCGACCCGGGCCGCGGTCACCGTGCCGGTATCGACCCCGCTGCACGTGTCGATCCCGCAGCAGCCGACCGCCAGCACCCGCACGGCCGCCCCCTGCACCTGCCCGACTCCGCGCCTGCACGCCGTGTTCCCTGAGGGACCCGAGGCAGTCGAGCCGTGCGAGGCGGCCACCCCCGCGTCGGCGTTCCTGATAGCCCGATGCGAGCTATGCGGCGGCCGGTACGACGGCCCCTGGCGCAGAATCCCGGCCGGCCTCGCGGGGCGGTAGCCGGGACCCCTGTCACCGGGTCACGGTGGAAGCCGCGGTAGAACGCCCACCCCTGCCAGGCCGACACCCGCGGCGCCCGCGGCGCGATCAGGTCGTGGGAGGTCCTGCCGTTCGCGCCGGCCGCAAGCTGCAAGCCGCCACCTACCTCGCCGGGGCGGCGGCTGTCACCGCCGTCGGCGTCGTCCACGGCGAAGCGATCGCCGCCGGGATCACCGCGGGCGCCAGCGCAGTATGGAGCGCCACCGTCACCGTCCTCAAGGTTATCGGCCTCGCCATCGGCGTCGGACTGGTCCTGCGCGTCGCCTTCGGCGGCCGCCGCCGTCGAGGGCGCACCGGCACCTTCGAGGGCGTCGTCCGCGGCACCTGGCGCCAGGACTGGGTGTGCGGGCCCCGGTCGGCAGCACTCAGCCGCTGGCCGAGCCTTACGGGCTGGGCGGCGGCTCAAGACCCGCCCTTGCCGCGTTCGCGATTCTGCGGCGTGATCAAACTGTGGCCTGCTCGGCTCCGGGCAGGCGTAGGTCGATCGGTACGCTGAACAGTCTTTCGAACTCGTTCAATCAACAACAGAATTGGGGGGCCGGTGCGTAGTCGCCGACTCGTTGTCTCAGCTGCCGCTCTCGCGGTCGGCGTCGGTCTCATCCCGGGCGCGGCGCAGGCCGCCGGTCCTGCGGCGCCCGGGGTGGCCGCACCGCCCCCCGAGTCTGCTCCCGACGAGTCCGCCCCGGCCGACGGCGTCGGGACCTTCCGCAGCCCGGGCGAGAACACGGTCCGTACGGCTCTGCCTGCCAGCACGGCGAAGGGCGGGTCGGCATCAGCCTCCGCCGACACCTCGAACCTCGAACTCTACATATGGGGACAAGCCAGGACCGCGCGCAGCATCTCGGTCGGCTTCAACCTCTACCAAGGGGCACGCGTCCCCCATGAGGTCGTCATCGCCTGGGGCGACGGCACCACGCACACGGCCACCGTCAATGGCGGTGAGATCCTGTACGACGTCAGGCACACCTACCCCCGGCCGGGCGAGTACACCGTCACCGTGACGGCCACGGACACCGTGAACGGTGTCCAGGCGGTCAACCGGCTCCCCTTCACGACGCCGGGTTCCTTCTTCGCCCCGCACGCTCCGACTCGGCTGCTCGACACCCGGGCCGGTATCGGCGCGTCCAGGGCGAAGATCGGTGCGTACACCCCGGTCCGGCTGAAGATCGCGGGCAACGCGCAGGTGCCGGCCGGCGTCACCGCGGTGGTCCTCAACGTCACGGCGACCAACGCCACCGCCGGGGGGCACGTCAGCGTCTACCCCTCGGGCAGGGAGAGGCCGAAGACCTCGAACGTGAACTACACCGCCGGGCAGACCGTGCCGAACCAGGTGATCGTGCCGGTCGGCAAGGACGGGTACATCGAGCTGTACAACGGCGGCTGGAACGCCGTGGACCTGATCGCGGATGTGACCGGCTACTTCGACCGTGCGGCCGCCGACGGCTACACCTCGTTGAACCCGGTCCGCTTCGTCGACACCCGCGAGGGCCTCGGCGCGGCGCGCGGTCAGGTCGCCGGACAGGGCACCTTCGGAGTCCAGATCACCGGCCGCAGTGGCATCCCTGCCGGCGCGACCGCCGTGGCGCTCAACGTGACCGTCACCAACCCGAAGCAGGCAGGCCACCTGACGGTCTTCCCGAGCGGTCAGGCGGCCCCCTCCACCTCCAGCCTGAACTTCACCCCCGGCCAGACCGTCGCCAACTCGGTCATCGTCCCCGTCGGCGCCGACGGAAAGATCAACGTCCGCAACGGCGCCTGGGCCGGAACCGACGTGATCATCGACGTCGTCGGCTACTACGGCGCCGGCAGCAAGGCGGCCTTCGCCACTTGGAGGCGCGGCTTCCCGGCGGACCCGGCGGAAGGCGGACCGTTCCGTCACATCGACACCAGGGGCCTGCCGCCCAACAGCTGGCCCTGCCTCGCCGGCGGCTATTACGCCCTGCACCTGAATTCGGGGAACCGCGACGAGTTCCCCATCGAGGCTTACGTCACGAACCTCACCGTGACGACCACGACCGGAGCGGGACACCTTTCCGTCGCCCCCGACCCGAACTCGGCCCACGCGTACCAGTACGGGTACGCGGTCAAGCCGCCCCGCCCCACCACCTCCGCGCTGAACTGGACGGCGGGCAAGGACGTCTCCAACCTCGTTCAGGCCAAGACCGGCCCCCACGGCGTCATCGACATGTGGAACCAAAGCACCCGGGAGGTCCACTACATCGTGGACTGGTTCGGCGAGTATGACGCCTACTGATTCGGACGGCAGGGCAAGGGCTCCATCAGACTCCATTTGAAACCCTTCCTTACGTAGTGGGTACTGCTGCCCCGGCCTGCGCTGGGGCGGCAACGGCTGGACGATCGCATGGTCGTCAAGGGATCGTGCTGGGCTCGTTGTCGGTGGTGAGTGCCATGATCGGTTGTATGGGAGCTCTCTTCGGCTACTACGCCGCTGCTGACCATGAAGACGCCGCTCGGGCTGTGGTTCGTGAGGACGGGCAGCCGATGGGAACGGGGTACGACTCGTTTGTCGTGAAGGGCGTCGATCCGGTGGTCGAGCTGCTGCCTGCAGAGGTGCTCATTACGGGGCGGGCCGCCGATGGCATCGAGGCCGATCCGCGGCACGGGCAGTTGGTCGGAATGGTGGATGACGGCGAGGTAGTCAGCTTGTCTCTCACGGATTCGTTTTGTGACTCGCTCGCCCGTTTCGACCGGAAGCGGTTGGGCGCAGTGGCACGTGGTTGGTCCGCGTCGGGCGTCTTCAGCGCTCCGTCGGACCCGAGTGGGCTCACGGGCTTCCTGGAAGATCTTGCTGCTCTGGCAGAGAGGGCGGCCGCTCGCGGTCACCGGTTGTATTGCTGGATCAGCATGTAACAACGTGGGGGTGGGTCGAGTGGTTCGGCCTCTACGGCGTCCCCGGCACCACCACCGTGATCACGATGGTCGAGCAGCTGCCCGACGGCAGCGAGCGCCCCATCCGGATCGCGTAGCCGTCACGGCGCCCGCGCCCACCGAACCGGTGCGGACCCGCTCTCGCCAGGCGCGCGTAAGGCAGCGACCGCTACAGAAGACCTGGTAAGACCGGGTGAAGTAGCCACAAGCCAGCCGACGGCCGCCCGCCAGAAAGGCCGGTCCGGCCCCGATCGTGTGGGCGGTCACGAGGTCCAACGCCCGGGCGTTGCAGCGGTACTGCCGCGACCAGGCCGACTTGCAGGCGACCGAGCAGTACCGGCGCCGCGGCGCCGACTCCGCAGGCAGCGGGCCGCGGCACATCACCCAGGTCCGCCGTGTGCCAGCCATACCTCCGGTCTACGTCTGTCGTCGGCACGGCGCCACCCACCCCCGGGGCACCGCGCACCCTCCCCGCCTCTCACCTCTTGGGCCCTGTGCCCACTTGCGCCGTCGACCAGGCCTGCCGCATGCTGCGGCTGCCCACCATCCGGGCCCAGTTCCCCGAACTCGCCGAGAAGGCCGAACGCGAGCAGATGTCCTACCTCGGCTTCCTCGCCGAACTCCTCTTCGCGGAGTGCGACGACCGGGCCCGCCGCGGCTCAGAGCGCCGCATCAAGGCCGCCGGCTTCCCCCGCGACAAGTCGCTCCGCAGGTTCGACTCCCTGCGGCCGCGCCACAAGGACGGACTGTTAGACACATTGGACAGTTTTGGACAGCACGTCTAATGTGTGGAGCGACCCCTAGCGACCCCTCGACGGGCTGGTCGACCAACTGCGTGCGTTCAGGGAGGTTCACGACCGGGAGCACGCGGCAACCCGCCAAGCGTCGCCGCAAGCAGTTTGTCCACTTCCGCCCCCAGGAGACCCGCGAACCCTGGATCCCGACCGCTGGCGTCGCTCCTCGGCCACGAGATCGCCGTCGCCATCCTCGACACCCGACACAAGTCTCCTAAGTCGATACAAAAGCCGCGCCCAGACCAGCACTGCCATAGACACCGCCCCAGGAGCACTGCTGACCGCTCTACGGGAGAAACCGGAACAGACCATGACCACCGAGCACGCAGCCGCTTCCGCATCCGACTTGTACGACCGATCGGGGAACCGCTACTCCCTAGACGACCCTCGCTGGCGAGGCGAGGACGGCAGCCCCCTCACCATCAGCTCGCAGCCAGGCCTGCGTCCTGACCAGATCGACACGACCGAACGGTCCATCTGGCGATACCACGCGGCACTGCCCGTCTCGGCCACCCACCGAGTGAGCTTAGGAGAAGGATGGACTCCGATGATCCCGGTCAACTGGGCTGGTCGACGCGTCCACTTCAAGCTGGAGTGGTTCAACCCGACCTCCAGCTTCAAGGACCGAGGCGTATCGGTCATGATGTCCCACCTCGCAGCACAAGGTGCCCTGCGAGTGCTTGAGGACAGTTCGGGAAACGGTGGTTCTGCGGTCGCCGCCTACGCCGCCGCTGCCGGCATCCACGCCAAGATCATCGCCCCCGCCGCCACCTCGGCAGCCAAGATCCTCCAGGCCCGCGCCTACGGAGCCGAGATCGAACTTGTGAGCGGCACCCGCGCGGAGGTCTCGGACGAGGCGATTCGCCAGTCAGCGCGCATTCCCTACGCCAGCCACAACTGGCACCCCATGTTCATCCAGGGGACGAAGACCATCGCCTACGAGATGTGGGAGTCTCTCGGCTTCACGGCGCCCGACAACGTCGTCCTGGTGGCTGGGGCAGGCAGCACCGTCATCGGTTGCGACATCGCGTTCGGCGAGCTGCTCGGTGCCGGTCGGATCGACAAGCGCCCGCGCCTGTTCGTCGGGCAACCCGAGCACTGGGCGACCATCGCCGACACCTACAACGGCATCGACCCGGCCAGCCGCGGCGAGCGGGTACCGACGATCGCTGAAGGTGCGTCCATCGCCAACCCGGTCCGACTGCCCGAGGCGGTGGACGCCATCAGCCGCTCCAACGGCGCCGCATACGCCGTCCCTGAGGTGGAGATCCGCGCCGCAGTCCGCGCCCTGAGCGCGCGAGGCCTGTACGCCGAGCCGACGAGCAGCGTCGCCGCGGCAACCCTCGACCACTTCATCGCGACCGGAGACATCGCACCCCACCAGACGACCGTGGTCGTGCTCACCGGCGCCGGGCTGAAGTCCGCCGAGAAGATGGCCTCCGTGTTCGACGGGCCCTCCCACTGACCTCCGGTAGAGAAAGGACGAGCGCGATGGCACACTCCTCGGAGCCCCCCCACCGGGGCCACACAACTGACGCCGACAGCCCGGACCCGTCAGCCGGGACCCTCCATGACCCATCCGATGAGGAACTCGCCGACGAGCACCTCCTACGGGAAGCAGAACGAATCGCGGTCGCCGTCGGGCGCATGTTCCCCGGGTTGTGCGAGGTTGTCCTGCACGACCTGCGTCGGCCTCGCAGCGCCATCCGCCTCATCGAGAACAACCTCTCCGGGCGCCAGGTCGGCGACCCCGCCACCGAACTGGGACTACGCCGAATCGCAGACCCCGGCTACCCCAGCGTCATCCAGAACTACAGCAACCAGTTCCCCGACGGACGCCCGGCCAAGAGCACCTCGATCGGGATCAAGAACGCCGACGGGCGCTACGTCGCGGCACTGTGCCTGAACCTCGACGTCAGCACCCTGTCACCGCTGACGCTGACCCTGGCGAACCTCGTGGCCACGAACATCGAACACCGGGACGAAGCCCTTGAGACGCTGCGCGACCGCACCGGTCGCGAACTCCGGGCGGTCATCGACTCCTTCGCGGCGGAGCGCTCCAGCACCCCACGAAGCCTCAACCGCGGCCAGAAGCGCGAACTCGTCCAGCAACTGCATCGCCAAGGGTTCTTCGAGACCCGAAGTTCGGCACAGCACATCGCCGACCAACTCGGCATCTCCCGAGCAACCGTCTACAACTACACGAAGTAGCTGTACCAAGGGTTGTCCCCAGAACTGACTCTGTTGGGCCGCTGAAGGAAGAACCGCGACCTGACCTACCCTCCATCAGGTTCCGATCCTCCATATCGTGCGCTTTCCCAGCTTCACGCTGCTGCGTCGTGCCGCCGGTCAGCCCCTGGCGAGTGTGGGGCCAGTCGTCTTGAGGACGGTCTGGTCGGCATGGGAGCAGCGGGCAGCCGAAGTGAGTGTGGGAATGCGCATGCGGCGCAGGACGTCTCGGGTTGCGCGCCTGTGCAGCGTGCTGCGCCAGGCCAGTCCCGGGTGGCGGGAGCGCAGGTGCGAAAGCGCGCGGGTCCCCAGACCGGTGGTGCGGAAGCGGTCGTCGATGACGATGGCGGTGATGACGCCCTGGGCGCAGTGATGGCAGATCCGGTATTGGATCTCGCCGACGACCTGTCGGATGTGGACGAGGAGCAGGCATTCCTCGCCGGGGCCGGGGTCGTGTGGGATGTGCGTGGACAGGAATTCGATGGCCCGGTAGGCGAGGATCCGGCGGCGCAGGCGGCCGGTGACTCGGCTGCGGCGGGAGTGCTTTGGGCCGGTGCGGGCGGGTGGCGGTGTCGCAGCTGTGGGGGCGGGGCCGAACAGACTGCTGCTGGTGGGACGCGCATGTTGTCCGTGCATGACGTCTCGTGTGCCCAGGGAGCAGACGGATACCCGCTGCGGGCTTCCTCGGAGTCTCCTCACGGAGCTGGTGGGTCTTACGTGGGGCGTTCGCTGTCGTGGTGCGGGTAGAGCGAAGTGATCTTTTTCCAGTACTGCTCGAGGTGGGCGTCGGTTTCCCGCAGGGCCGGGTCGAGGTAGGCGGCGTGCAGCGCGGCGACGCGGTCGGGAGCCGCCTGCGCGTCGGCCGGCGGGGGTACTGTCCGTCGCCAGGGTGCTCCGGCGCCGTCGGCGTCGTGTTCCTCGCGGACCGCGCGGGTGGCCCACCAGCGGGTGAGGAGCACTGCGGTGGTGACAGCGGCGGCGGTGACGGCGTGGAGCCGAAGGTGCGCGGCCACGCTTTCCTCCTTGGGGGCGTGGGGTCGGGCGGCGCCGGCCCGGGGGTGTGGGGCCGGCGCCGGTCTGGGACGGCTCAACCGGGCCAGGTGCCCGTGATGCGCCGGGTGGTGGCTGCTCCGGCGCGGTCTACGGCCGCCTTGACGACGGCGAAGATCGCCCCCTGCAGGGCTGCGGCGATCAGGACTTCTTGCCAGGTCCGGTGCTCGTCGGTGGCGTCGGGTGCGTCATCGTCGTGGCCGATCATCTTCCACGCCTGTTTGAAGGCCGCGCCGGCGATCATGCCGCTGGTGGCGCCGAGCGCCAGCCCGATCGGCTTGTAGGCGATCTTGGATGCATTCACCGGGACCTCCGGTTGCGGCGCAGGAGCAGGAAGACGACGAGCGCGGCGGCCGCGGCCAGCAGCGTGGTGCGGTTGGCGCGTGCCCGGGTGGCGGCTTGATCGGCCTTCTCCCGCAGCGGATCCGGCGTCTTCTCAGCGGCAAGCCGGCCGGCCCGGGCGGCGGTGTCGCGTACCTGGGCCGCGGCGTGGGCCGCCTTGTCGAGGACCGTGTCGGGCGTCTTGTCCTTCACCAGCTGAGTGGCTTGGCCCGCCTTCTCCCGGAGCTGGTCGGTCACCCGGGTGGCCTTTTCGGCGGCCTGCTCCTGGATCTCGGCCGCCTTCTCCTTCGCCTGTGCCTTGACGTCCGCTTTGGCCGCCAGCGCCTCGACGGTCCGGCCGAGTTCCTCGCGGGTGTGTTCGACCTGTTCGCGCAGCTTCTCGGGAGTGGGTGAGGGTTGTTTGTCGCCGTGGGAGGGGGTGTTCATCGGTGTGTTGCCTCCTTGATCTCGGTCACATCGGCCTTGAGGCTGTCGATGGCCTGCTGTGGTGCGGGGGTGCCGGCCTCGGCGACTTGCCTCCGGCCGGCGGCGGCCGTCGCGGCGGCGACGGCCGCGAGCAGAGCGGCGGTGATCAGGGCTGACGCCCAGACCGGCAGGAGCAGGGCGAGGGCTGCAATCACGGCGGCGGCCGAGGCCTGCGCCGCGAGGAAGCCGATCAGGCCCGCCCCGCCGAACAGGCCGCCGCCCATGCCGAAGCGTTTGCCCTTCTGGGTCATCTCCGCCCGGGCCAGCCGCATCTCTTCGCGGACCAGTGCGGATATCTGCTGTGATGCGCGGCTGACGAGGTCGCCCACCGGTTCATCGGTGCCGCGGCCAGGGGGACGTCCCACGGTGCTCATGGTTCCTCTCCTTGTTTCCCACTCCTGCTTCGGCGCGCCGGCTGCATCACGATGGCCGCCGTCCGCCCTTCCTGCGCGGTGCCGCGCCGGTCGGCGGGCCCGATCGGGTCCCGGCAGTGCCTGGACGGGGTGGTGCCGGACCCGAGACGGAGTACGTAGGCTGCCGTCAGGGCGCGGATACCCAGCAGACAGCCGGTCACCCGCCCGGCCACCCTGGGTCAGCGTCGGCAGTGGAGGAGCAGGCGGGGCTTTGCCCGCAGGAGCGCGGCCGCGGCCAGCCCGATGGCTGCGTCGGCTGCGACGTCGGAGGGGAGTGCCCGCCGCTGTGCACCCTCTCGAAGTGCGGCATCACATCAACGTGCTGGGCCGACACTCAATCTCCCCTGCCGGAACTGCCGGACGGCCTGGGGCCACTGCCTGCCCCGGGCGTCGGCGACGAGGAGTGAGAGGCGCTCGCTCAGCGGCCCTACCCGGCCGGGCAGGGCGGGAGCCGGCGCCCCGCCGCAGGACGTACTCCGGCCGACCGGCCGGTGCGGAGAGTGACCTGCGGTCTCGCCGCAGGCGATCTCTGCCTCACTCATCGCTGGCTTGTCGGCCGGCGGGGGCGGGGGTGCGTGGCGGGTCGGGTGGGAGGAGCGCGGCGGCGGTGAGGCCGATGAGTCCGACGGCTGCGAGGGTGATCATGGCGGCGGCGTAGGCGTGGCTGGTGAGGCCGGCGACGAGGATGGTGCCGGCGATCGCCGTGCCGAGGGAGGAGCCGAGGTTGGAGACGCTGCGGGACAGGCCGGAGATCTCGCCCTGCTGCTCCTCGGCGAAGCTCGACTGGACGATGTTGACCGAGGGGGTGAGCATCACGCCGAGTCCGAGGCCGATGAGGAGCAGTCCAGGGGTGAAGGCCCAGGGGCTGGGGGATCCGCCGACCACGACGATCAGGACGATGATGCCGGCGATGGTGGTGGCGAATCCGGTGACGATGAGGGTGCGCTGGGCGCGGCGCTCGGCGAGGCGTTCGGCTGCGAGGGAGGACACGAGGATTCCGAGTGTGGCCGCGGTGAAGATCACTCCGGTCTGGATCGCGTCGTAGCCGCGGACGACCTGCAGGTAGGAGGCGACGGAGAAGGACACCCCCATCAGGAGCAGCCACTGGGTGTTCTGGGTGACGAGTCCGAGGTTGGAGGTGCGGATGCGGAACAGGCTGGTGGAGAGCAGTGGTTCCTTGCCTGCGCGTTCCCTGGCGCGGACCCAGCGGAAGAAGGCGAACAGGAAGAGCGCGCCGAGGGCGAGGAGGGCGAGCATCAGCCAGACGTTGTCGTCGGCGGCCAGGATGCCGGTGACGACCAGGACGAGGCCGAGGGCGGACAGGACGGTGCCGACGGTGTCGAACGGGCGGGTCGGGTCCGGCGGGAGGGGGTCCTCGATGCGGCGGCTGAGGACGATGATCACGACGATCACGAGGGCCTGGAACACGAAGGCGGCCCGCCAGCTGAGTGCCGAGGTGATGAGTCCGCCGATCAGCGGGCCGGCCGCGGCGCCGATGCCGCCGAGCGCCATGATCGTCCCGAATGCGCGGGCGCGTGAGGTCATGTCCGTGAAGAGCAGCGTGGTGAGGATGTAGACGGGCGGGATGAGCAGGGCCGTGCCGACGCCTTCGAGGATCGAGTTGCCCAGGATGAGGATGCCCAGGCCCGGTGCTACGGCGCTGAGCAGCGCGCCGGCGCCGTAGATGACGAGGCCTGCGAGCAGGCAGCGTTTGCGGCCGTAGCGGTCGGTCAGTTTGCCGCCGGGGATCATCAGGGCGGCCATCACCAGCAGGAAGATCGTGATGGCGACCTGGACGCCCTGCACGGTGGTGTCGAGGTCCTCGCTGATGTCGTTGATCATCACGTTCATGTTGGAGCCGGCGAAGCTGCAGATGAACTGTGCGAGGGCGAGCGGGGCGATGACCCCCCGCAGGGCGGCAGGTGTGTTCGGGGTCGGGGCGGGGTCAGCCATCGGTGCCGCCGCGTTCCGCCCGGTCGAGTTGCTCGTCGAGGGCGATGGCCGCGGCCACCAGGGCGAGGTGCGTGAACGCCTGGGGGAAGTTGCCGATCTGTTCGCCGGACGGACCGATCTCCTCGGCGAACAGGCCGACGTGGTTGGCGTAGGTCAGCATCTTGTCGAAGGCGTAGCGGGCCTGGTGGATGCGGCCCGAGCGGGCCAGCGCCTCGACGTAGAGGAAGCTGCAGAGGTTGAAGGTGCCCTCGGACCCGCGCAGTCCGTCCGGGGACGCCTCGGGGTTGTACCGGTAGACGAGGCTGTCGCTGACGAGCTCCTGCTCCATGGCGTCAAGGGTGCTGAGCCAGGCCGGGTCCGTGGGAGAGAGGAATCCGACGCGGGGCATCAGCAGCAGGGAGGCGTCCAGGACGTCCGTGGCGTAGTGCTGGACGAAGGCCTGCCGCTGCTCGTTCCAGCCGCGTTCGACGATCTGCCGGAACACGGCGTCCCGCGCCTGCGCCCAGCGGGCGGTGTCGGCGGGCCGGGAGTGGAGGGTCGCGAGTTTGATGCCGCGGTCGAAGGCGACCCAGGTCATGAGGCGGCTGTAGGTGAATTCCTGCTGGCCGCCGCGGGTCTCCCAGATGCCTTCGTCGGGCCGGTCCCAGTGGTCGGCGAGCCAGTCCAGGACGTCGGCGAAGGTCTTCCAGCCGCGGATTCCGCCCATCTCGCCGGCCTGGGCCAGGGCGTCGGCTGCCTCGCCGTAGATGTCGAGCTGGATCTGGTCGGCGGCCGCGTTGCCCGCCCGGACGGGGGCCGAGCCCTCGTAGCCCTCCAGGTGGTCCAGGACTTCCTCGGTCAGAAGGGGGTCCCCGTCGATGCGGTACATGATCTGGAGGGGTTCGCCCGAGGCGGTGCCGCCGGCCTCCAGGCGATCGCGCAGCCATCGGCGGAAGGCCGTGGCCTCGCCGGTGAACCCCAGGTCGGACAGGGCCCTGACGGCCAGGGAGGAGTCACGGACCCACGTGTAGCGGTAGTCCCAGTTGCGTTCGCCGCCGATCTGCTCGGGCAGCCCCATGGTCGCGGCGGCGATCGGAGCGCCGGTGGGCGCGTAGGTGAGCAGCTTGAGGGTGATCGCGGAGCGGTTGACGATGTCGCGCCACCGGCCGCGGTAGGTGGAGGAGCGCAACCACCCGTGCCAGAACGTCCGGCATGCCTCCAGCTCCGCCCGGATGTCCTCGGGCACCAGTTCCGGCGGGGCGGCGGCGGCGCTCGCATCGGCGGTCAGGACCACGGCGGCGGTCTGCCCGGCGGTGAGGGTACAGCGGGCGGTGAGGTCGTCGTCATCGGGGTGGAGCACGAAGGGGCCTGCGACCTGCAGGTGCAGGTCGGTGCCGGGGCCGTGGAAGACCGCGGCCGCCTCGCCGGTCCGCTCCAGGGTGTGTGAGGCGCGGCCGTAGTCGAACCGCGGCCGGCAGGTCAGGCGGAAGTCCATGCTGCCCCGCACCACCCTTACCACCCTCACCAGACGGTGCCGGTCCGTCGGGGTCCCGGCGGTCAGGGGGGTCATGAAGTCGGCGACCTCGCCGACGCCGCCCGGCGCCATGAACCGGGTGACGAGGACGGCGGTATCGGAAAGGTAGAGCTGGCGGACCACCGGCTCCTGCCCGTCAGCTAGGTGCGCGGACAGTCGGCAGTACCCTCCGCGTTCGCTGTCGAGGAGCGAGGCGAACACGCTGGGGGAATCGAACCGGGGCGTGCACCACCAGTCGATCGTTCCGTCGGAGGACACCAGCGCGGCTGTCTGGAGGTCGCCGACCATCCCGTGATCGGCGATCGCCGGGTAGGCGCTCACAAGAATCTCCCGTCGTCCGTTGAAGCCGTGACGGCATCCGACAGACGGGAACATCAGGGCGCCCTCGGGGAAACGTCCGGACCGCGAGATCCGGACCCCACACACACGTCCTTGCGCCCCGGGACGGGGCCCGCCTGTCCGGCCGCCCGATCACACCTCCAACGAGATGCGACCCCGACAGTGCCGACACCGAAACACGGCTCGTCATGCCCTCAGGCGCATTCTGCCCCGATATGCACAGTAATGGCCGGACGGCGCGCGGCGGCCACCCGGTGGCAGCCCGACAACGTGCGTGGTGGGCCCGCCCGGTCACGAGCGGCTGAGCCGCGTACCGAAGGGCCGCAGTCTGCGAGGTGGCGGCCCTCCGATCCGGGCTGCCCCACAGAGCGGGGGTGACCCGCACCCCCGTGCCGCCGGAGCCTTCCGCCGCAGCAGTGGAGTTTGGCGGCGAGGGCAGACATGCCGACCGCGACAAGGCCACCGCCGGGCGGGAACCGCGCACGTGGTCGCCGGCCTGTTCGACTGAGCTAAGCGGGATCGGGTTCGTCGTGGATGGTCAATGCTCCGGCGAGGTCAAGGTCGGCGACGGTGCCGTGTGCCCCGGCGCGTACGAGCAGCACTGCGCCGAGCGCGGTGCTCCAGAACGTCCTGGCTTCCACGTTGAGCGGTCGACGGGCCCTCCAGCCGCGACTGCCGATGAGCTGGCTCACGAAGCGCTCGGATTGCCGGAACAGCAACTGGAGGTGTTGGTCGACCACGGGGGCGAGTTCGGGCTTGGAGATTCCGCCGGCAAGCGCTCGCGCGACCGATGGGAGCGAGGGCATGGCCAGTACGGCGCGGGCGATGTTGCGCCGGAAGGTCGCCGCATCGGGGGCTTGGCGACCGATGCGCTCAATCCGTCGGGCATCGTGCAGCAAGCCGAGAAACGCGGCGTGCACGAGGAGCGAGTCCTTGGAGCCGAAGTAGTAGGTGACCTGATTGGGGAAAACGCCCGCCGCGTGCGCGATCTCCGCGACGCTCACCTCAGCCCCGGGCCGTTCCATGCAGAGCCGTGCAGTTGCCTCGATCAGCCGGTGCCTCGTCGCGCGACCGCGGTCACGCGACCGAGCCGACGTTGATCGAGCTTCGGTTCGCTTCTTCTCCACAGTCAAATTGTATGTGATACAAAAAGATCGTTCACTTGTATCGCATACAAGAAAGCTTGAGGGGCATGCACCAGACTGAAGTCGTCGTGACCGGACTCGGCGCGATCACCCCACTCGGGGCAGACGTGGAGTCCACCTGGAAAGCCCTGCTCGCCGGCGAGTCCGGCATCCGCGGCGGCGTACTGCACGGCCACGAAGGGGCCGGCCTTCCCGACACCGTCGCGGGGACGATGGCGATCGACCCCGCCGAGTCGCTGCTTCCGGTGCAGGCCAGGCGGCTCGACCGCTCGCAGCAGGCAGCCCTCACCGCAGCGGCCGAAGCCTGGGCCGATGCCGGTGCCCCAGAGGTGGACCCGGACCGGCTCGCATCAGTGATCGGCACGGGCATCGGGGGCATACGGACGCTGCTGAAGGAAGACGACGCACTGGAGGCGGCCGGGACGCGGCGCGTCTCGCCACGCACGGTCCCGATGCTCATGCCCAATGCGGCGGCGGCGCTGATCAGTATCGAATACGGTGCACGGGCCGGTGTCTACACACCCGTCTCGGCGTGCTCTTCCGGTGCCGAGGCGATCGCCCTGGGCGCCCGGCTCATCCGTGCCGGCGAGGCGGACGTGGTCATCGCGGGCGGGACCGAGGCCGCGATCACCCCGATCACCGTCGCCGGCTTCGCCCAAGCACAAGCACTGTCGCGGCACACCGCCGAACCCGCCTCAGCCTCCCGACCGTTCGCCGCGGACCGCAACGGATTCGTCCTCAGTGAAGGCGCCGCTGTCATGGTGCTCGAAAGCGCCGAGCACGCCAGCACCCGGGGCGCGCGCGTCCACGCGGTGCTCGCCGGCGCCGGCATCGCCGCCGACGCTCACCACATCACGGCACCCGCTGCCGACGGCGCCGGTCAGATCTCAGCCATGCGGAAGGCCCTCGCGCAAGCCGGTTTGGCTCCCGGGCAGATCAGCCACGTCAACGCCCACGCCACCGGAACTCCGGTGGGCGACGTTGCCGAGGCACATGCGATCAGGGAGGTCTTCGGCCGCGCCACCGTGACAGCTCCCAAAGCGGCACTCGGTCATCTCTTTGGTGCCGCCGGCGCGATCGAGGCGCTCATCGCCGTCCTCAGCGTGGAGCACGGCGTCATCCCGCCGACCCGCAACCTCACCGCGGCGGACGTCGATCCCGACATCGATCTCGATGTCGTCGCAGAGCGACGAGACATCCCCCAAGAGGCCGTGCTCAGCAACTCCTTCGGCTTCGGTGGGCAGAACGTCTCGCTCATCGTCACCGGCGCACGGCACCATGCGTCCCGTACGGCCTCGACGACACCATGACCCACGCGCAGACACCGTTATCCGTGGAGGGTCGCCGCCGATTGATCGATCGAAGCGCGACGCCGCTTCATCAGTGGGCCAACCGTCAACTGCTCGCCACGTACGACGCGGTCGTCTGCTCGCTGTGCCTGAGCACCGACGAGGCAGCCGACCACGTCCTGCCGGCCATGGCGTTGGCCGACCGGCGGGAGGGGTGGGGGGGCCGGGGGGGGCCCCCCCCCGGGGGCGCCGGCGCCCGCCCGGGCCCCGGCCCCGCCCCGGGGGGGGGACAACCCCCGCCCGACCCGCCACCCCCCCCCGGCGGGCGGGGGGGGCCCCCGCCCGGTGCGGGCGGCCCCGCCGGCCCCGCCCGGGCGGAACCGGCGCGCCCGGGGGGCCCCGGCCGGGGGGGGCGCCGCGGCCCGGGGGGCCCCCCCCCCCCGCCTCCCCCGGGCGGCCCCCCCCCCCCCAACCGGGTGGGGGGACCCCCCCCGGGC
>NZ_JBVHJO010000033.1:0-26988 GCF_055559995.1 Streptomyces sp. NPDC023541 | reverse complement strand
TCAGCATCGCGAAACACCTCCAGTCGGTTCAGGCAGGAACTGCCCATGCGCTTCAACGTGCTCCCGTTGTAACATGTCATCGAAGCGATGACAAGAAAGAAGTCATCTGGAGGATGACACGTGACGGAGGGTGCCATGAGTGAGGCCGCCGAGCCGTCGGCGCCGGTCCCCTTCCTCGCCGCGGCCGCGGCGCTGGAGGCCATCGACCGGGCCGTCAAGGACGCACAGCAACCGGACGCAGGATCGCCGAAGACCGGCACGGCAGTGTCCGCAGCGTCCGCGCGGGGCTCGGGTCCCCACCCCGCTCTGGCCGCGCTGCTGATGCTGCGCGAGGTCCGCGAGGAGCTCGCCGGCTGGGAGAGCGGCCTCATAGAAACCGCGCGAGGCCAGGGTGCCAGCTGGGCCGACCTCGCCGGGCCCCTCGGCGTCGCCAGCCGCCAGGCCGCCGAACGCCGCTACCTGCGCCTGCGTCCCGGCACCGCCGGAACCACCGGTGAACAGCGCGTGCAGGCCACGCGCGACATGCGCGCCGCCGACCGCACCGTGACCGCCTGGGCCCGCGACAACGCAGCCGACCTGCGCCGCCTCGCCGCCCAGATCACCGCCCTCACCGGCCTGCCCCCCGCCGCCCAGGCGGCCGTCGACGAACTGAACGCCGCCCTGGCCGACGACGACGCGGCCCGCCTCGTGCGCCCCTTGACCGACACCCGGCCCCATCTGCGACGCGAGCACGCCGCCCTCGCCAAGCGCATCGAGGCCCTGACCCGGCACACCGACCAACTCCGCCAGGACACCCACGAGCAGCGCAGCAAGTGATCCGCAGCCGTCCCGCACCCACTCAGCCGGTGGCCGCGCTCGGCCCGCCACTGAACAGCGCCACCTCCTCCACGGTCACGGCCAGGCGCAGCCGTGCGAAGCGGACCGGGTGCCGGAAGACGCCGCCTCGCGTCACGTCGCGGGGCGTGCGGCCGATCCGGCCCCTCCCTTCCAGCCGACTGCTTCCACCCTCCCGCTTGCACGGTGCAGTCGGTCGGGCCCGGCGGCTACCGCTCCCGTCCCGGCCCGCGCCCTGCGATCCTCCCGCCCCCGGCTCACACGGGTGTCAGGCGTCCCCTCTTGGGCAGGCGACCTGATCCGGGGACCCGCGCGGACGCAGCCCGCCACCGTCCTTCACGCCCCTGCGGCACGCCAGTCCTTCGGCAGCGGGAGGGAGATCGTCATGGCGTTTCTTCACCGTCACCAGCACTACCGCAGCGGCCGCGCTGCCGACCGGCAGGCGCGCGCGGCAGCCGGTCGCTGGCGGCATGACGGCAGCGAACCGCGATGGGCTCGCAGCGATCTCAAGCTCCGCCGCCTGCTCTCCATGCTCTTCGCGCCGATCTTTGCGCTGATCGGCGTCCTCATGCTGCTTCTCGGGTCCGGAGCGCCAGCCGCGGCGGGCCCGCCGCAGGGCATCTACACGGCTCTCGCCGCCTGCTGCTTCCTGCTCGCTCTCGTGGCTCTGGTGGACCTGTACGTGATCAGGCGCAGAAGGCGCGAACAGCAACGCTGGCACCGCACCTCCTGATTCGGCCCCGCCCCGCGCGGTCGGGTCGGCTACGGGTTCACCGAACCCGCGGCACGGCGGTACTCGGCGTTGATCCGCTGGGCTTCTTCCAACTGGTCCTCGAGGATGACGATGCGGCAGGCCGCCTCGATCGGGGTGCCCTGGTCGACGAGTTCCCGGGCGCGGGCGGCGATGCGCAGCTGGTAGCGGGAGTAGCGGCGGTGTCCGCCCGCGGAGCGGAGCGGGGTGATCAGGCGGGCTTCGCCGATGGCCCGCAGGAAGCCCTGGCTGGTGCCGAGCAGCTCGGCAGCCCGGCCCATGGTGTAAGCGGGGTAGTCGTCGTCTTCGAGACGGCCGAACGAGTCGTCTGCTGTCATGAAACCTCTCTCGTGGAACGTGGAGGGGCCCTGGCGCCGTACCGGCACCAGGGCCCCGAAGGAACTGCTACACCATCTGTCGGCCCTGATACTGCGCCGACCTTCTGTATCCGCTGACCCGCCCGAACGGCGACGGGACATGCGGGGATCGCGGTTGCTTGACCGGAGACCACCTCACTATCGATGTCCTGCGGTACCCGGGCTCAGACTTCCGCCCGGGCGATCCTGATGGCGCCCAATCCCTCCGTTCTCCCTCGGATGATCAACTAACTCGGTACTACTGGTGCTGCGTTACTGCTCGTGGCCTCACCCAAGCGCCACTCTTCGGCAGCCAGCCCCGTCGCCCATCCTGCATCTGCTCTGGCTTAGAACCCCACTGCCGAACTTCCCGGTGCGCGCGTCCGCAGCCGACGCCTTCACCGAGGTGCTGCTCACTGACTTCACTGCTGGGTACTGCCATTACTGCGGTACTGCTGCGGCGGCCCCTGATCACTGCGGGCCACCCGGTCCGGCCGTCAGTCCCGTCGCCGTCCTGCAAACGCTCTGGCTTCGGAACTCCACCACCGCACCGTCCAACGACTGCACCTGCGGGTACTACTGCCCGGCAGTTCGTCTCTGCCGGGCTCTTCTTGACTGGGCTACGAGAGAAACCATAACCGCACCACCATTCAATGTCTACTCCGGCCGACATAGATTTCCGCGCGCGTGTCCCTGAGGTAATCGGGTGCCGCCGGGTCGAACGACTGCGGGCGGGTGCACCACGACCGGGCAGCAGGCAGGAGGGATACCGACAACACGATGACCACGACGAGCGCCGAGCGCACAGCCCTTCGTCCTCCGGCTGCCTCGCCGAGGCGCGCCGGGCCGCCCGGGCGTTCCTCGAAGCCCTCGGGCAGCCGGCCACCGGTCGGGAGCAGGCCGGCACGGTCGTCCTGGGCGTCTCCGAGCCGGTGACGAACGCACTGCGCCATGGGGGTGGCCTCTACGCCCTCCGCCTGGCCGCGCATCCCAACTGCATCGAGGTCGCCGTCGAGGATCCCAGCCCTCCACCGCGTGCTTCTCCCCCGGTAGCGCGCTGGGCCGTGGCGAAGCCCTCGTGAGCCCGGGCAGGGCGGTCGCCGCCGGCCTGTTTACGAGGGCCTCAGCGGCCATACGGGGGTGCGCAAGGCGTTTCCGCAAGCTCAAGGAGACCGCCGGCCGCCGGTGCGGTGCGGTGCGGTGCCGCAGTCATCCCTTGTATGGAAGAGCCCCGACCAGCCGGGGGGGGTGGGCTGGCCGGGGCCTGCCCCGGCCAGCGGGGGGGGTGCCGGCCGGGGGCATGCGGGCGGAGCCGCCAGGGCCGCCACTTCGCAGCGGATCCCCCGACTCCAGCCGAACGATCCTCGCAGGCGAACACCCACCAGACCTGCTGGACACGCATCCTGGCTGATACCACGCCCAAGAAGTACTTCCCTGGCCGAGGAAGAACGGGGCGTGCGTCCGGTCCCCGCCCGCCCCCACCGTGACGTGACGTGACGCGCCGCCGAAGCCCACCGGTCCCGCTCCGCCGAGTCGCGACCGCTCCTGGCCCGCCTTCCGGGGCCGGTGGAGGTCTACGGCCGGGCTCGGAGCCATGGCAGGAGTCCGCCCCGGCAGGCTCCACAGCGGGAACGCGTGTGAGCGCGGCCGACCGGGGAGGAAGCCGGGGCCGGCCATGCGGGCGCAGGGGGCCGCGAGGACCACCACGGCAGCGAGCAGCAGCGTCCAGGCGGCCGGGCCGGGCCGGGCAGCACGGCCCAGGGGGCGGCGTAGTGGTGGACGGCCCAGCCCGTCGCCCAGCGCGAGGCCTGGGCGGCGGTGAACCGGGCCGGGCCCACGGCGGCAGCGGCAGCCGGCCGGCCAGACCTTCACGTTGGTACTGGGCGACGTCCGGGCACGTCACCGTGGACACGGTGCGCTTGCCGCTGCGCGATGTGATCACCGGCCGCCGGTCCACCAGCGGCCGAACGACGGGGAGCCGGCGACGTCCTCGCCCGGGGCAGGGGCGCCCCGCGGGCGGGCCCGCCCGGGTCAGGAGGCGGCGGACGCGTAGTGGTCGGCGTACCCCTGGAGGCGGGGAGCGAGCGGGCTCTGGGCGCCTGCGGAGTGCGCGTGCATCCACAGCTCGTTCTCCACGACGAAGCGGTACGCGAACTCCTCGAAGGTATCGGCGCACCGCATCAGCGAGGAGGCCACCGCGGCCCGGACCTCCTCGGCCGGCTCCCCCTCCGCCCACCAGCCTGCGGACTCCAGTTCCACATGCGAGAAGACCACGAACGCCTCGCCGGAGGGCCGCAGGTACAGGTACCAGATGACGCAGTCCTGCTGGTCGCGCAGGAACCGTACGAGACGGGCGCCGTCCTGGGCCGGGCTGTGCAGCGGACCGGAGAGGTGGCTCCAGCAGGCCGTCACCGAGACCTCGTCGAAGGCGCGGCAGAGGCGCTCGCTGCCGTAAAAGGCGGCGAAGCCTTCGGGGAGCGCCAGTCCGGCCTCGGCCAGTTCCCGCTCCATGGCCGCGAGGTGGTCCGTGTGCTCGGATCGCGGCCCGCCCGCCCCGCCCAGCCAGTCGAACCCGGCGTCGAGGTGCGCGGCCTCCAGCGGCGGCAGGCTCTCCAGGGGGTACACCTCGTAGGTGGACGCGCACGGCCGCAACTGCCCCAGGTCCGTGGCGCACCAGCCGGTGGGGAAGGCGATGGCCGCGACGTCGGCTGCGGGCCCGGAAGTGGAAACGGACATGGAAAGCCCTTCAGATGGTGGCCGGTTCAGCGGTATGCCCGCATCCTCGCTCCCGCCACTGACAACGGCCGGCCGGACCCGGCAGGGGTCACGTACGCCCCGTTCGAGGGCGCCAAGGGCGATGTCGGCCGGACCGGTCACACCACCGGTCCGTGGCACCCTCGTCAGGGCTCGACAGCGAGGGAGACCGGCACCGTGTGGCCGGTTGGCGATGTCGAGGTCGCGCAGGACACCCAGGCCGTGTACTCGTGGCCGGCGCCGCGACGGTCACGTCGCGGACGAAGCTCTCGGTCATCGTCGTCCTTCGGGCGGTGGGGCCGGGGCGCGGCCCCGTCGCAGGGAGCGCACCCTCCGCTTCCCCACAACTCCGCATGCGTGTCCAGAGGATGCATCGGGACCTGGCGGGTGGGAGAGGAGCAGCCCCTCAGGCGGCACCCCCCGGCCGTCCCCGCCGGGTGCGGCAGGCGGCGGTGGGGCGGACGGCCGTATCGCTTCGGGGCGTTCGAGTTCGGCGTCGCGCTGCTGTCGGCCGGGCGAGAGCCAGGGCCATCCCGGCGCGGGCCGAGATGTAGAGGACGTCCTGGTGGGCGGCGGCGTCGAGGCCGGGGCGGTGTGGAGCCGTCGGCCCGTGGCACTCAGGCGGGCGCCCTCGACGGCCTCGCCCCGCTCGGCCCCTGCCCGGCGGGACCGGCACGCCGACCGCCCTGGAGCAGCCCTTAGGGTTTGCCCATGGGTTTGACAGCAGGTCACGAGGAAGGAGCCCTGCCCGGTCCGACGGCATCGGCGCGGGGCTGGCAGGCGCCGAGCGCGGTCGAGCGGGGGCTGTACGAGGCGAAGGCGCGCGGCGACTGGCCCGCGTACTACGACCTTGTCGCACGGGCCGACCTGTACATGATGCAGTCGCGGGCCTACGTCGACGCGAACGCGGGCAACACCCGCTTCCACCCCTACTGGAACCCGCAGACCCAGACCATGTGCCTGGCCGTCTACACCGGCGGCATGCTGCCGCCGCCCGTCGCCGACCCGGTCTACAACTGCTACGACCTGGGCTGGTTCGCGGAAGTCTGGAACGAGAACGACCCGCCCTACCTCGTCGTCAACCCCGGCAGCCCCTGCGAGGGCGTCCTGCCGGCCGGGCCGGAGGGCCGCGCCCTGTGGCAGCGTCACTGCGCCCCGGTGGAGCGGCCGGGGCTGGCTCAGGACGTCGTCCACACCCTGGAGGTGGGCGGCCCCCGCACCGGCCCCGTCGCCTTCGGTCTCGCGGTCGGCGCGCACATCAACGTGCACAACGGGCGCTACTGGAACTCGATGGCCTACCACGGCTGCGGCTACCGCAACGAGAAGCGCACGCTGGAACGCTGGTGGGGCGTCACCACCCGGGAGGACTGGCAGGACACGCAGGAACAGCTGCTGCGCGCCGGAATGGTCAGCGGCGTCTGGGAGTTCGTCCTGCAACTTCGCCGCTCCATGGCCCTGGACTTCGCGGGCCCCGTCGATGTCGACCACTGGCGCCAGGCAGCGGTGAACGTGGTGCGCCGGCGTGCCGAGGCCGCCGCCGGGCCCCGCCTGACCGCGGACGGCGTCACCCCGGGCGGCACCCTCACCGCCGCGGAGCTGGAGGGTCAAGTGAGCGGCCTTCAGCGGCTGATCGGCCGCATCGCCCGCTACGAGGCGCGGTTCCGCGCCGACGGCCTGCTGCCCGAGGGGGGCTTCGTCCGGAGCGTCGAAGCCTGGGACTACGGCCGGGCCTCCGGCATGGCCCGCTGGGGACTCGCCGCCCGCCTGTGCTCCCTGCAGGAGGCGGAGGCGGCCGTGGTCCGGGCCGGCCGTCTCGTCCAGCTCAACTACCGCTCGTGGGAGGACTTCTCGGCCGCCTACGTCCTGGGCCGCTGCCTCCACTTCGACGAGGAGGAGTTCGGCGAGTGGTACGAGACGGTCCTCGCGACCCACCGTGCCCTGACCGCCGACCCGGCCAGCCCGTGGCGCACACTCCCGTGGACCTGAGGATCTCGCTTCAGCACCGCGGTTCGGCGCCGGCGGGCATCTCGTAGCAAACCAAGTCGTCTGAGTATGTACGCCCATGCGCACGGCACGCTCCGGTCGGCGCAGTGAGCCCATGGCCGCGGCGTCACCTCCGAGCCTCCGGCCGCGCGGCTCCCGGCCCCGCCGTGGTGGCCGGCCCTGCCGTACGTCGTTTCTGCCCTGAAATCCCCACAGCACGACGGCCACCGTGCTCAGCACGGCCGGGGGGCCGGCGCCGTTGGACGGTCGTCGGCATGCCCGCAACGGTTGAGGCTGCCCCTCCAGCGCGCTCTGTCTGCCGACGGCCTGTCGCGAAGGGCGGAAAATGGGTCGCGCGAGCGGGGTGGGATGAGAGAGCTTGCCCGGATGCAACAGGCGAGCGGTCGTACGGTCGGCATCCACCTCACCCACGGGGACGAATACTTCGGCCTGCTGGGGCCGTACGAGGTGGACGGGAGTTGGTGGTCGTCCGCCGCGCCGATCGTGGAGCGGGTGTCGCAGGAGCTGGGGGTGCCGGTGGTGGTGCTCCGGCTCGCCTACGCGCCGAGCGACGGCAGCAGTGGGCACGGCGGCCACGTGGTCTACCACGTGGAGGCGCTGGAGCGGCCGGCCGGCTCGACGCCGCGTCAGGTGACGCCGGACCTCACCGCGTTGCTCGGGCCGGCCGAGCGCCGGGCCGGCTGGGCCACGACCGCAGGGCTGCGGGAGGCACTCGCCTGGGCCGAGGAGACGCTGGACGAAGCGGGCCGGCCTGCCGTCGGCCGGCCCGAACAGGTCCGGACATGGAACCTGTCCGGTCTCTTCCGCTTCCGCACCGCCGACGGCGGTGAAGCGTGGCTGAAGACGGTCAACCCCTCCTTCAACGCCCCTGAGGGCCTGGTGATCGCGCTGCTCGGCGCCGTCGACCCCACGCTGGTGCCGGCCGTCCTCGGCTCCGACCCGGAACACGGCCGGCTGCTGCTCGACCACGTGTCCGGTGAGGACCTCTGGCGCCCGTCCGCCGAGGAGGTCGTCGCCGTGGTGCCCCGGTTGGTCGCCGCCCAGGCGGCCTTGGCCGCCGACGGCCGGGCCGCCGCGGCCGGGCTTCGGGACCGTACCCTGCCCACGCTGGTCGCCCACGTGAACACACTGCTCGACCGGCTCGTGGCCGAGCAGGCGACGTCGCCCGGGCCGGGGGCCGAGGGGCCTGCGGAGCAGGCCGAGGACCGGCTGACGGCCGAGGAGCTGACGGCTGCCCGGGCGCTCGCCGCGCGGCTGCCCGCGCTGGTCGAGGAGCTGACGGCCTGCGGGCTGCCGGACACCCTGGTCCACGGCGACTTCCACCCCGGCAACTGGCGTTCCGACGGCACCCTGGCGGTGATCGTGGACTACGCCGACTCCGCCTTCGGTCACCCGGCCCTGGACGGGCTGCGCCCGCGTCAGTACGTGGACGGGGAACGGTGGGCGCAGATCGCCGAGGTGTGGGCGCGGGCGTGGCGGGAACACGTGCCCGGCTCGGCGCCGCAACGCGCGCTGGAACTGGTCGAGCCGCTGTTCCACCTCGCGTACGCGGTGCGGTACCAGGAGTTCCTTGACCACATCGAGAGCAGCGAGCGGCCGTACCACGAGACCGATCCGGTCAGTGAGATCCGCAGGGCGCTCAGCTGCGTGGGCCCGGGCGTGACCGATGATTGATCTTGTGGCACGCCGAGGTGGGGTGACCGATCAGGCGCGGGGGCATGGATCGGTGCTGCTCCGGCGGCTGGTGTTGTCCCCGCCCTCGACGCGGCGACGGATCGGCTGCGGGCCCGCAGCGGGTTCGGGGGTGGCCACGATCTCCTCGGGGCGGGTCAGCGGGACTTGCCGGTGGCCGGCTCCTGGGGGCCGCGCGCGCGGGGCGGCACACCGATAACAGTGCTGGGCCCGGTCGGGCCACGGCCTGCGGTCCGCGACGTCCGTGCGGTGCGCGCCGGGCCCGTACGGGTGGGGTGGTGCGCCGGCTGCGGCGGCGTCGCGCAGCAGCCGGGCGGTGTCCGCGGCGGCCGTGGCCTGCGCGCGGTGGGTCTGCGCCTCGCGCCACTCCGCCGTCAACCGGTTCGACCGAGCCGTCACGCCACCAGCGGCGCCGGCCGGCCCTGGTCGTTCGCGTACGCCTTGCCCGGACGCGGCCGGCAGCAGAGGCACCGGAGATACTCGCCCGTACCTCGCTACCCTCTCCTTCACGGACACAGAGAGCAGTGCCCTCAGCCGAGGAACACAGCGAGCAGTAGAAAAAGCACGTGGTCCCAAAAGGAAATGATGCGCACCGTGAAGTACACCGTCTCCATCGAGATCGCCCTGCCGCGGGAGAAGGTGGTCCAGCTGCTCGCCGACCCGGCACATCTGCCGAAATGGCTGCGGGGCCTGGTGCTGCACGAGCCGCTGAGCGGGGAGCACGGGCAGCTCGGGACCACGTCGCGGGTCGTGATGCAGATGGGCCGGCGGAAGATCGAGTGCACCGAGACCATCACGCGCCGGGAACCGGCAGACCTGCGCGGGATCCCGAAAACGAGCGTCGTCCACTTCGACCGCGAGATCGTCGGCGAGGGCATGTGGAGCGCCGTGCGCGACCGGCTGACCGAAGCCGGCCCGGAAACGACGCTCTGGGAGAGCGAGAACGAATACCGGTTCGGCAGCTTTCTGATGAAGCTGGTGGGACTTCTGATGCCCGGTGCCTTCCGCAAGCAGTCGCAACAGCACATGCAGGACTTCAAGGCGTTCGCCGAGCAGGGAAAAGACGTCCGCGAGGCGACGGACTGATCTGCCGATGGTCAGAGGTCTGACGACGCGGCGTGTTGACCGGGCCGCGCCCACCCGGCCGGGCCGGCCGCTGTAGCTCAGCCTGCCTCGGGGCCGCGAGCCGCCAAGCGATCGTCCAGGCCTGGTTCAGCGGCGGCTGTCTGCGGGCGCGAGCAGACTCGTCACCTCGGCCGGCTCAGGCCTACGGTCGTCGTGGACGAGGAGGAGCGGCTGCTGCGGCGCGCGCAGTCCGGATGACCTGCCGCCGGACAGGACCGGCGCATCCGGCCTGTTCAGGCGGGAGAGTCATCGTCCCGAGGAACGAGTAGCACTCTCACCTCACCCGCCTCGGCCGACCAGCGCTCCCCCTGCTCAACGGCCGCCCGCCCCTCACTGAGCATCCGCGTGCGGATGTCGCTCGCCGACTCACGTAGCGCCGCCGCCGACCTGCCGGTCATGGCCGGACTCCGGTCCAGAATCCGCTGCACTGACCTGTCGAGAGCGGCCACGGCTCCCTCGATGCCGTCCATGTTTCCCCCCGCCGCGGCGACCGACCTCACTGCCCAGGCCATCCACAGAGCCATGCATGAAGAGTAGGACGGGCAGGTGAGCCGCGGCTGAACGCGCAAGCGTGTCGGGCCCGCATGGCAGACAGCAGGAAGTCCGCGATCCGCGAAAACCGGGACCCTCCCCGCACGACTGTTCAGCGGCTGCGAGGAAGTACCGGGCAGCCGGGCCTGTATCGGGCGCTGGATCCGGCGAGCCGGCGGAGCCCGGGCCGGTATCGGACGGGCCGCAGTTCGTCCTGCTGCCCCGCACCCGCGTCGAGCGGTCCGACTCCTGGCCTGTGCCCGGGGGCCCGGCAGTGCGCGTGCCGGCCTGTGGCCCCGACTCGGGAGAGCCGGCCGGGGCGGATCAAGAACTCCGGGGGACAGCCCTCAGCCCAGATACCGGGCCACTTCCTCCTCGATCCCCGCCGCGTCCGCACCCTCCGCCGCCCAGGCCACGTATCCGTCGGGCCGTACCAGGACGGTCGTCCGGCGGTCGCCCGCCCAGCGCTCCACGGTCAGCCACCCCTCACGGACACCGGGGCCTTCGTACGTCCCGGGCGTGATCAGCACGAACCGGCCGCCGCGCAGCGCCTCGTAGAGCCGGCCGTCCTTCAGGGCCACGTCGGGGACGCGGGTGCCGGTGAGGCGGTGGACGCCGCGGGGGGCGGGGTAGGCGTAGCCGATCCCGGTGATCTGACCCAGGGCCTTGCGCTGGACGGGCGGGGCCATGTCGACGAACGCGGAGACAAGGGCGCGGGCGGCACGCAGCAGCGGATTTCGCGCGCGGGCCAGGCGGACCAGTCCGCCACTGCTGCGCAGCACGGCCCTGCCGACCGGGTGGCGCTCGGCCTCGTAGCTGTCGAGGAGTCCTTCGGGCGCCCGGCCCTGGACGGCCGCGGCGAGCTTCCAGCTCAGGTTGGCGGCGTCCTGCAGGCCGGTGTTCATGCCCTGCCCGCCGGCCGGGGAGTGGATGTGCGCGGCGTCCCCGGCGAGGAAGACCCGCCCGACCCGGTAGTGCGGTGCCTGGCGCTCGTCACTGTGGAAACGGGAGAGCCAGCGGGCGTCGTGCATGCCGTAGTCGGTGCCCAGGGCACGGCGGGTGATCTCCTTGACCTCGTCGAGGTCGAGCGGGGCGTCGTCGGAGACCTCGTCGCGGCGGTTCCAGCCCATGACCCGGTACCAGCCGTCGCCGAAGGAGGCGATCATCGCGAAGGTGTCGCCGCGGCCGTTGACGGTGAGGACGCCCTCGGGCTTCTCGGCCAGCCGGACATCGGCCAGGATCAGCGACTTGATGACGGAGACGCCGGGAAAGTCCAGGCCGATCGCCTCCCGCACGGTGCTCCGGTGACCGTCGGCGCCGACGACATAGGCCGCCCGGCGGGTGACGACCGCCCCGTCCGCGCCGCGCACGTCGAGGTCGACGCCCTCGTCGTCCTGCCGCAGCCCCACGACCTCGCTCTCGTACGCGAACTCGACCCCAGCCTTGCGGGCCCGCCGCTCCAGGAGCCGCTCGACCTCGTACTGCGGGGTGATGAGCAGGAACGGGAAACGCGACGGCAGCGTGCTCAGATCGAGGGAGAGGCGGCGGAAGAGCCTCAGGCCGGTGATGGTGTCCCCGGTGGTGAGGAGTTCGTCGGCGAGGCCGCGGGCGTCGAGCTGCTCCAGGGTGCGGGCGTGCACGCCGAAGGCGCGGGAGAGGTTGGTGATCTTGCGCGGCCGCTTCTCGACGAGGGTCACGGGGACGCCGACCGTGGCGAGGTCACCGGCGAGGAGTAGGCCGGTGGGGCCCGAGCCGACGACGATCACGGTGCGGTGGGTGGCGGTGCCGTTCACGGTGGCCTCCTATTGCCAACGAATGTTGGCCAACACTTGTTGACGAAGGTAGCGAGGCGCCGGGGGAACTGTCAACAGATATGGGCCAACAGTCGTTGGCGATCGCTTGTTGACCTACGCCCGTTGGCCTACGTTTGTTGGCATGAACGGCAGCGACAGCACCTCCACGGTTCCCGACTCCGGCGCCCGCCGCCGATCCGACGCCACTCGCGGCGCGATCCTCGCGGCGGCCCGCGAGCGCTTCGCGACCGACGGCTACGAGAGGGCCACCATCCGCGCCATCGCCAGGGACGCGAACATCGATCCGTCGATGGTGATGCGGTACTACCGCAACAAGGAGGGCCTCTTCGCGGCGGCCGTCGCCATCGACCTGCGGCTGCCGGACGTGAGCGGGGCGGACCGCCGGCAGGACGCGGGGCGGATCCTCGTCGGGCACTTCCTCGACATGTGGGAGGACAACGAGGTCCTCACCGCGCTGCTGCGCGTCGGCGTGACCAACCAGGCCGGGGCGGAGCGCATGCAGGGCATCCTGCGCGACCAGCTGCTGCCGGTCGCCCGGCAGGTGTGCCCCGACCCCGAGCAGGTCCCGGCACGGGCGGCACTCATGGCGTCGCAGCTGCTGGGGCTGGCGCTCACGCGGTACGTGCTGCGGATGCCGCCGGCGGTGGGGCTGGCGCGGGCGGAGATCGTGGCATGGCTGGCACCGACGATCCAGCGGTACCTGACCGCGCCGAGTCCCTGAGGTTTGCCGAGCACCCGTATCCGCCAGGGCCACGGGACCGTCAGGGGTGCTGGAAGGCCGCCCGACGGGGGCGGCTGACGGAGCGTCGGCTGCGGTGCGGTGTGCTCAGTCGGTGAGGAAGGCACCTTCGCGGCAAGCGCGGCAGACGAAGACGTAGCCCAGCTGGCCTCCGAGGTTCATCGCGGTCTGCGAGGAGATGCCTTCCTCCAGATGTGCCGCGAATTCCGTCGTGCCGGCGCAGGAGGGGCATGCGGGCAGTCGGTCGTCCTCGAGGTAGGAGGGGCTGCCTCCGAGTGACCCGAGCACTTCGCGTTGCTTCCCGAATCGTTCTTCGGGTTCCCGCTTCCATCCCGAGCGGGCAAGGTCGTACGCGTCAGGCTCGAGTTCGTCGTGGTCGTGGTCGTGGTCGTCGTCCTCTTCGGGGTCGAGCGTCACGAGGTGGGCGCGGATGGCCGAGGTGGCGGGCAGTACCGTCACTCCCGTCTCCGGCACCGCTACCGGCTGCAGTTCCTCCCGGGGAAACAGGTAGACCCGGTTCGCGCCGGACGTCGCGTCCCAGAACTCGCATGCGCCGGGGTCGTTCTGGCACACGAACACCGACAGGACGCCGTCCTCGACAGGGAGATGAGCGAAGAACTGCAGCGGCCCTCCACAGCCGGAGCCGCACAGGGGCCAGGTGAATCCCGCAGGAGCCAGCGGCACGCCCCCGGTACGCGGGACGTCGGAGTCGGCCGGTGCGGTGCCGTCGTAGATCATCAGCGTGGTCTGCATGGCGACAGGCTACGGGCGGCCCATGACATGACCGGTCCCGCCATCGGCGGACTGTCGGTCCCCTGTCAGCCGGCGCATCGACCACTCCCGGTCCGCCCTCTGGCGTGCCGAGCAGCTGGAGGACGCGCGCCGTCCGGCGCCGGCGGAACGGTCTGCGAAAGCTCCCGCGCCAGAGCGCGCCACAGCGGCCATCACCGTGGCCGCCGTCCGCGCACCAAACGGTCGGCAACCGCCTGGCCGACACCTCACTCTCCCGGTGTGCTCGGTGCGTTGGTGGCGGCGGGGGCGGAGTCCTCGGCGTAGCGGCGGCGAAGCAGTTCCTGCTCGGCCGTCCCGCTGCGGGAGTTCAGCAGTGCCTCCAGGGCGCTCGCGGGCCGGGCCGGCGGTGTACGTCCAGGCGCCGCCGTGGAGGAACGGCTGGCGGGCTGCGGCGACGATCTGGTCGGCGTACTGGGGATGCACGGCCGGACCGCAGTACGGGTACCAGAGCCGTTTGGCGTGAACGGAGCCTGCTGCCTGCAGGCCACGGTATGTGGTCCTTACACTCCCTCGGTGGATGCGATGAGATGTACGTACTGCGGTGGCGTCGGGCTGGAGCCGGGTTTCGTCGAGGACGCGGGCGAGGGGGCCCGGGGGTACGCCCGGTGGATCGCCGGGCCACTGGAACGTGGCCTGTTCGGGGGTGCCAAGCGGCTGGGCCGGCCCCGGCGCCGCATTGAGGCGTACCGCTGCCCGCACTGCTCCCACCTGGAGCTCTTCGCGACCGAAGCCGTCTGAGGGCCGGGCCGCGGGTGGCCGTGGTGCGGGCGGGTCGCGCGCGGCGTGCCCGTACGTGCGCCCGCACGCCCCCGCGGGAAGGGATGGCCGCGTGCCGCGCGCCAGGACCATGACCGTCACCACCGCAGTCCGGTCACCCTTCCTCGTCAAGCTCCGGCGGGGCGGCTCCGAGCCGGACCGCGGGCGCGAAGGCTCCTTCCGGGTCCCGCCGGCGGGCTCCGCTCCGATCCCAAGGGCAAGGCCTCGGGATCGGCGGCAGCTCGCGTTCCGCCGCGTGGGGGCGACCGCCCGGGCCGGGGCCGTCCGCGGCTGTGGTGCCTGCGTTTTCGGTGTCAGCTCCTGCGGCGGCGGTTGCGGGCGACGATCGCGCGGGTGACCACGGGCGGGAGGAGGTCCTTGGCCAGCTTGCGCCAGCGGGCACCGGGCCTGCGCGCGGCGGCGGGGGCCGGCGCCGGTTCCGCCCGCGGCGCGGGGTGCAGCGGCTGTGGGGGCGCGGGCGCGACGACGCCCTGGTCCCCGATGCGTACCAGGGGGCGGCCGTCGATCACGTCGACGCCGTGCCAGAGGTCGGTGCGCTCCTCCAGCCATGCGAGCAGTGCCGCCCGGTGGGGCGCCGGGTCGCCCCAGGTTGCGTAGAGTTTCGAGGCCGAGACGCAGATGGGGTGCAGTTCGCCCGTGACCACGGCGGTCCAGACGGCGGCCGCGACGCCGGGGCAGTGCTCGGAGCGGTAGTCGTCGAAGACCACCACGGCGTCCGGGGTCGCGACCAGACGCGAGGACGCGATGTCCGTGACGACGTGCTCGTAGAGGTGCGAGGCGTCGACGTGCACGAATCGGCAGCTCGTCGGCTTGACCCGGTCGGCGACGACCGAGGTGGGGGCTTGGATCAGCGTCGGCAGCGTCTCGTGGAAGGCCAGGTAGTTCGTCTCGAAGCCGCGCCGCGTGAGGGTGGGGTAGGAGCTGCGGTTCTCCGCGATGTTGAAGTCGTCCGTCGCGGGCGAGTCGAAGAGGTCGCAGACGGTGAACTCCTCACCGGGCCGGAGGTACCGTCCGAGGAAGATCGCGCTCTTCCCCATGAAGGCACCGAGCTCGAGCAGGTCGCCCCGCTGCCCCTCGCTGTTGTTCTGACGTGTGAGGAACCAGTCGAAGAGCACCTGGTCGTACGCCGAGAACCACCCTTTGACCTCGCCGTATGTGGTGGGGACGAGCGGGGCCGGCTCACCGTCGGGGGTGGTGACGGGAGCTTGTGAAACGTGCGACACGAAGAGTCATCCTCCAGCGGAGTGGCATCGGTTTTCACGCTGACCCGGCCGGGTAACGGAACCCTAAGCCCTGGGCGGACGTGTGACGAGATGTGAGCGGAATTGACTGTGATTCCTGCCCGGCGCATCCCGTGTGCTCAGACCTCGGTCCAGCGGCGCGGCCATTGGGTGGCGGCGGTGCGGAGAGTTCGAGCAGCGTCCGCTCGCACAGCCGCCGATCGGAGAGCACCCGGTCCGGGACATGCCGGGAAGCCCTCGTCCGTCGGCAGCTGCGCCGCGCGGCGGCCTGGTCCGCCTGGTCCGCCTCCATGGGCGCGGTGACAGCGGCCCGGTGGCGGGTACCTGTGGCGGGTACCTGTGGCGGGTACCTGTGGCGGGTGGCGGGTGTACCTGTGGCGGGTATCGGTGGTCCGGGAGCTCGGCGACGCCGTGGAGGGTGTTCCGCTCGTACTCCGGCCACTCCCCCGGGCCGGCCGGTCCCGTCATCGCCGGCACCGTCGATCGCCTTCGGTCGGCGCGGCGACCGCTCCTGATGCGCCCCGCCGAGCGCAGCCGCCGCGCCACGGGCCCGGACCCGCGGCCGCCGGCCCGCCCAGTCCCGGGCCCGCGCACTGTCCGACAGCAGCCGCGCTCTGGAGGAGGGCTGCGACAGACCTCGGAGTGGATCGCGGCGAACCCTTCGCTGTTCGCGCGGGGTGCCGGCGGGTGCGAACAGCCCGGTTCAGCGCGCCGCCGCCGGGCCCGCTGCCTGGCGCGGCATTGGGGAGAACGCCCCCCCGTGCCTGCCGCCTGGCGGAACCAGCACGGCTGCGGCCGCGGGCCCTCATCGGTTGCGCCGATGAGGGCCCGCGGCCGTTTTCAGGACGTCAGCTCAGCACTCCCGCAGGCCCGGTGCGGGGTCGACGGAGGTGTGGACGTCCACGGCGGCGACGTTGCCCCACTGGCCGTTGTCCAGCTGGGTCCAGTACCAGACGTTGTTGCCGCCGGCGTGCTGGTCGCCGCGGCCCCAGCACTGGAACCAGCTGGGGCTGGAGTTCAGCGGCCCGCGCACCGCGGAGTTGTAGCGGCGGTGCTCGTAGCCCTTGGCGCCGACCCGGTTGCCGCACCACAGTTTGCCGTCGGCGCGGACGCCGCATTCGGCGGCCGCGCTCCGGCCGGCGGCGGGCGTCGCGGCGGCGGGCCCGGTCACGGTGGCCATGCCGCCCGCCAGTGCGACGGCGGCGAGGCCCAGGGCGATCTTCCTGCCTGCGTACATGTTTCCTCCTCAAAAGGGCTCCCTTTCCGTCGGGAGCCGGGGTGACGGTGTGCGGATGGTGCTCAGGGGCAGGTGCGTACGCCGTCCAGCCAGGCCGCGCCCTTGATGTAGATGTTGGTGATCCACGCCCCGTACTCGGGCAGGTAGGACCAGGCGTCATTGGTGTAGCCCTCGGCGGTCACCGGTTCGGCGTGCTTCTGGCACTCGATGCGCACCGTGGTCGGGCCGGGGAACTTGTGCACGCGCGGGCTGGTGGTGGACGGTTCCTTGTGGGTCCACACCTCCGTGCCCCAGGTGCTGAACGTGCCGGGTGCGGCGGCCGGCCCGGCGATGCGGACCGCTCCCGCGTAGTCGCCGTCCAGCCGTACGTCGCTGACGGTGATCCGGGTGCCCGATTCGCGGGCCTCGACCATCCTTCCCGCGCCCAGGTAGATCGCGATGTGGTGGATGGAGCCCCCGGAACCCCAGGCCAGGAGGTCGCCCGGGAGCAGCGGGCCGGTGCCCTGGGCGGCGGTGAACCGCTGTTGCACCTGCGGCGAGTGGAACTGGTGGTGGGCGTTGCCGGTCAGCGGGTCGCCGCCGGCCGCTCGGGCGTAGGCGTAGCGGACCAGTCCCGAGCAGTCGAAGCCGAGGCGCTCGGGGTCGTGTGCGCTGTCGGGGTCGCTCGGGTCGACCTGGCCGTAGGTCGGCCCGGGCTGTGGTCCGTGGCCGCCGCCCCAGGTGTACCAGACGCCGATCTGTTCGCAGGCGGCTGCCACGGCCTTCTCGGCCACGCTGGAGGCGCCGGGGGCCAGAACGGCGCAGGTGCCTGCCGCCTTCGCCGTGTTCGGCGCCTTCGCCGCCTTCGCCGTGTGGGGTGCGGGGGCCGCGGTGGCGCTGTGGGCGCCTGCCCACGCGGCCAGGAGGGTCAGTGCCGTCACCGCTGCCGGCAGCGTCGTTCTCCGCATCGCCATGTCTGGTCCCCCGTCTTTGCCACGCGGTGTCCCGCGGACCGGTACCGCCCGTCTCCCGGGCACTTCGAGACTGTTCCCCGGTGCCCCCGGGTGTCGAGGGGGCGTGGGTCGCCCACTGCATCGGGCAACGGGAAACTTCTGGGAAACCCTGTCCCACCTGGGGTTTTTGAGGTTCCGTCAACAGGCCGTTCGCGGGGGCGGTCTGCGTGCGGAGCCGCTGGAACCTGTGTGCGGCAAACCGCATCCCTCGAAGGGGCGGCCGGGACGGTTGTCGCCACCTGCCGGTCCCGCCTTCAACTCGATCTGGAGAATGCCGGGTATGAACGCTCAGTCGCCGTCGGGTGCCCCGGACAGAGCGCTGCGCGCCCTGTGGGGGTATCCGCGCCGTGCGCCGGTGACCCTTGCCTATGTCTGTCTGCTGCTGGTCACCCATGCCTGGATCGGCTACGGGCTGTCCGCCGAGCGGGCGGCCGACGTGTTGGACCGCGTCAGCACCAATCTGGACAACCTGCAGGATCATCCCGTGTCCGCGCTGCTCGGCAGTGTGCTGTTCTTCGACGGCACGCTCACCGATGTCGCCTCGACCGGCTTCGTGGGCACCTTGATCACGTTGGGTCTCGGTGTCTGCTGCTTCCTGGCCCGGGCGGAGCACCGGTGGGGAGCGGTGCGCGCGGTGGCCGTGTTCCTCGGCGGGCATGTCGCGGCCACCCTGCTCACCGCCGGCGTCATCGCCTTCGCGCTGCGGCAGGGCTGGTATCCGGAGTCCGTGCGGCAGGACGTGGACTTCGGGGTCAGTTACGGTGCGCAGACGGTGCTGGCGGTCGGCACGCTCGCTCTGCCGCGCTGGGGGCGCCTGCCGTGGGTCGTCTTCGTGCTCGGGTGGCCTGTCGGTGGTGCGGAGTGGGCGGCCGGGCCGTTGCCGGACTTCACCACGGTCGGCCATCTCGTGGCGGCGGCCCTGGGCTTCGGGCTGCTGGGCGTCCCGGCTTTCAGGCGGCAGCGGGTCCGGGCGGGCGGGCCGTCCCCGGGCGCGCGCGAGGTGGGAGCCGTGCCGAGGCCCTGACGGCCACGGCTCGGGCCGGGCGGATGGTGGTGAGCGGCAGGCCGTGCTCGGTGTGGAGGCGTCCGGCGACGAGTGAGCGGTGGCATCCTTCCGGATCGCGCTCGCCGCGGAAGCGGAGGAGGGCGGTCAGCGGGCCTTGCGGTGGCTCGGCCGCGAGCGCCCCGGGGGGTTGTCCTCGCGTTCGTCTCGCGGTACCGGGGCCGGCGCAGTGGTCGGGGCCGTGGCGGCTTTCTAGGCGGCGAGTTTCCTGGAGGAAGGCCGCGGCCGTGAAGCCGTGGACGCCGACCGTCGCGGCGTGTCGCGAAGGGACCGGGGGCCGGCTCCCCTCAGCGGTGGGGCGCAGCCGCTCTTCGTCCTGATGAGGGGCGGCCGGGCCGTGCGGCACCTGCGCGCCGCGTGTGGCCGCATCGCACGAGGGCGTGCTGAAGGGCCGCCCTCCTCGGAGGTGGCGGCCCTTCAGCCCGGCGTGGGGCGTGGCAGCGTCAGACGACGGGGGTGTAGGCCAGGGGGGCGAATCCCGCGCCGCATGCGCCCGGCAGGTTCGCCGGGGTGAAGGGGGTTCCGGACGCGGTGGTGCAGACGGCCTGGCGGATCACTCCGTTGCTGGCCAGGAGGGTGATGTAGAGGTGGCCGGGGTCTTCTTCGGTGACCGAGACGGCGGTGCCCGACACGCACTGCGGCGCCCCGGCCAGGAGCCCGAGGTTGATCCACACGCCGGGGTTGCGGCTGTCGTTGAGGAAGGCGCGTCCCTGCCGGTCGGTCGCGGCGCGGAAGACGGTTTCGAACAGGCCGCCGGCTCCGGAGTAGTCGACGACGGTGGAGCTCACGTCCCGCGACACCGAACACCGCTTGGACTCGTCGGCCTGGGCCTGGGTGTCCTTGGGGGTGGGGTCGTCGTTCGCGAGCGCGGACGGGGCCACGAGCGCCCCGGCGAGCAGGGCTCCCGCGACCGCGGCGGTACCCCGGGCAGCCCAAGCGAGCTTCCTCATGTGTGTCCTTTCGTGGGTGCGGCGGCCGGCCGCGTCGACGGGCGGGCGCCCGGGTCGACTTCTCGCACCGCGGGCCGCGTGGGTCGTCCCGCCTGGGCTCAGCCGGCTTGCCGAGTGGTGGGGCCGTCGCGCGTCCGTGACGGCCTCCTTTTTTCGGGATCGAATATTCCGCGCCCGACCCGCGCACACACGCACCGCTATGGTCCGTCACTCTAAGGAATGGGTTTGGGTCCCGGCCTGTGGGGCGCGGGCCCGGGCGGCATGCGGCCGACGGGCCCGGGCGGCATGCGGCCGACTGCCCGCACGGGGCCGCGCCGCGGGGCGTACGGCCCCGCCCGGATCCGTCCGGCACGCGGGATGCCCCGTACCCCCGGTCGGCTCCCCCGCCGCACGGGGCCGTGCCCGGTGCGTCAGATGTCGCCGGTCCACACCTCGGGGCCGCCGCCCTCCCAGCGGATCGGCCCGTCCTCGGACAGCTCCACGTCCTCCAGGCCGGCCCGGCGCAGGAACTCCGACACGTCCCCGGGCGTGAAGGCCCGGCCGAGGTCCGCGTCCACGCCGAACGCGTGCACGGTGACCTTGCGCCCGCCCTGCGGGGACACGGGATGGATCACGATCTGCGTCTGGTCCGCCATACCTCCACGGTGCGGCGGCCCGGCCCGTACGGCATCCGGTGCCGTGCGCCGAACAGCGGGCAAAGGCCTGCCGCCGGTGCCGCGTGAGAGCGGGAGCGCAGGTGACGGCTGCTCAAAGTCCGTGGAGTACGGGAGGTTTGGGGGCGGGCGTCGCGGACAGACGCGTGGATACCGGAAGCGGACACCCTGCGGATGGGGCGCTTTCGGAGCGGGCCCCGCCGCATGACGCCCTCCCTCCCCGTCATGCGGCAGGCTCGCCCGCACGACGGGCTGCCGCCGGATCCGTCCGGCACCCGGACACCCCGCACCTCGGCCTCCTCCCCGGCCGGGCGGCCCGGGGGACGTCCGGTGAACCCCCGGCGCCGGCGCTCAGACCGCCGCCCCCGGGCAACGGACCCGACGGCAGCAGCCCGCCGGCCGGCTGTTGGAGTCACTCGGCCACCGGGTCGAGGTCGCCGTGGTGGATCTCGGTGTGGGGCCGGGAGGAGTTCGTCCTGGCCGACGCCCGCCTGTGGTCGGTGAACCTGGTGCGGTGGTCGACGGCTTCGCCGGGGCGTCCGGTGGACGAGTCCACCGTCGAGCCCGAGACGCTCGCGAGCTACGCGTGGGGGCGCGAGGTGAGCGGCGCGGAGTTCGTGGACGCCCTCGACGTGCGCAACCGGATCGCCCGCTCGGCCGGCGCCTGCTTCACGGCCCGGGACGTACTCCTGACGCCCACGCTGCCCGGGGTGCCGGTGCCCTTGGGCCCCTACGGCCGGGGCGCGCAGGACGACGACGGGCCGGGCCGGGCCGGGCCGGCTGGAGCACCTGTTCCACCGCTCGCCGTTCACCGCCGCCTTCAACGTCGCCGGCCCGCCCGCGATGTCGGTGCCGCCCGCCTGCGGCCTCGCCACCGGCCTGCCGGTCGGTGTCCGGTTCGCGGCGGGGCACGGACGGGCGGACGTGCTGTTCCGGCTCACGGCGCCGCTGGAGCGGCCGCGCCGGGGGCGGGGCGCAGGCCTGCGGTGGGGGCGGGCGCGGTCCGGGGCGCGGGAAGTCCCCGCGGGCAGGGGTGCGGGTGGGGGGGCGGGCGCCCCGGCGGATCGGGCCGGGACGGGCAGATCGTCATCTAAGATTCAGGCTGGCCGCGGGGCCGCGGCTCGTCGCTGGCGTGGCGGCCGCGGAAGGGCCAGGCCGGCCGGTCGAGGAGAACGGCCCGTGTCAGGGGTTTTCGGTCCGGTCCGGACGGGGACCGTCTGACGCTGATCATGAAGCTCCCGGGGAATCGCGTGCCGTCGGCGTGCGTCTCAGTGGTGTGAGATGCCCAGCCCGCACGCCCACGCACATAAGACCGCCAGGGAGAAGTGAGGTATGGCAGTGATCTGCGTCGGAGGCATGATCGGCATCGGGAAGACGAGCGTGGCCGAACTGCTCGCCAAGGAGCTGGGCAGCGAGGTCTTCTACGAGAGCGTGGACGACAACCCGATCCTTCCGCTCTTCTACACCGCGAGCCCCGAGGAGATCCAGGCCAGGCGCTACCCCTTCCTGCTCCAGCTCTACTTCCTGCAGACGCGGTTCGCCGCGATCAAGGAGGCGTACAAGCAGGGCGACAACGTCCTGGACCGGTCCATCTACGAGGACTGGTACTTCGCCAAGGTCAACCACGGCCTGGGCCGGATCAGCTCCCTCGAGATGCAGGTGTACGAGGGGCTGCTGGAAGAGATGATGCGCGAGATCGACGGCCTGCCGTACCGCAAGGCACCCGATCTCATGGTCTACCTCAAGGCGGACTTCGAGACGGTGCTGCACCGGATCGGCCTGCGGGGCCGCGATTTCGAACAGGACGAGAGCCTCGTCGAGTACTACCGGACGCTGTGGTCCGGCTACGACGACTGGGTGCACCGGCACTACTCGGCCAGTGAGGTCCTCATCGTCGACATGAACCACACCGATGTGGTGAACAACCCCGACGACGCGGCCCGCGTGGCGCAGGACGTCAAGAACGCGCTGGCCGCGGTCAGGCGGGGCGTCCCGGCCGGCGTCTGAACGGTGGGCCGGGCGGCGGTCGGGCCCGGGCGGCGGACGCGCCGGTTCCGCGTCGGGGCCGCCGCCGGACGCCGGCCGGCCGCGCACCCCGGCCCGCCCCGGCGGGCAGCCCTCTGTCCGGGCCGGGCACCGGCGCGGGGGCGCGGCGTCGTTAAGATCGCTGGGTTCTGCCGTCAGAAACGCACCGGTGTCGCGACACCGCAGGATCAACCAGAGGTGTCATGTCCGACAGGTTTGCCGTTGCCGGGGACCGCGTCCCGGTCCCTGCCCAAGCACCGCAGGCAGCTCCCGACCGGGTGCGGCCGTGGAAGGTGTTCCGGAAGGCCGGCGGGACCGGGTCCGGGCGGGCGCCGCGCATCGCGGTGCTGGACGGCCTGCGGCTGCTCGCCGCGCTGGCGGTGGTCCTGTTCCACTACCTGGCCGGCTACGGGACGATCCCCTGGCAGCGGACCGCGGGCGAGCTCTTCCCCGCGCTGCACCGGATAGCCCAGTTCGGCTGGCTGGGCGTGGCCTTCTTCTTCATGATCAGCGGATTCGTCATCTGCATGTCCGGCTGGGGCAAGTCGCTCCAGCATTTCTGGCAGGGGCGGATCCTGCGGCTGTTCCCGCTCTACTGGGCGGCGGTCGTGCTCTCCTCGGCGGCGGCCCGGCTGGGTCCGCACGTTCCGGGTGAGCCGAGGGTCACCATCGGTCAGATGCTCACCAACCTCACGATGTTGAACGAGCCCCTGGGCGTCCACCACGTGGACAACGTCTACTGGACGCTCTGGGTCGAGCTCCGCTTCTACCTGCTCTTCTCGCTGGTCGTGCTGCTGGGGAGCAGCTACCGCCGGGTCGCGACCTTCTGCTGGATCTGGGCGCTGGGCTCGGTCATGGCACCGGCATCGGGTATTCCGCTGCTGGACCAGCTCCTGATGCCGCGCTGGGCGCCGTTCTTCATCGCCGGCATCGCCTTCTACCTCGTCCGCCGGTCCGGCCGGCTCGAAGGTGAGACGGTGGGCATCCTGGCGCTGTCGTGGCTGCTGATGCAGCACCGCCTTCCGGAGATCATGGCGGGAGAGGGACACGGCATCGACTGGAAGGTCTGCCTGACCGCGATCACGGTGATGTACGCGGTGATGGGGCTGATCGCGCTCGGGAAGCTGGACTGGATCCAGTGGCGCTGGCTGCCGGTGGCGGGCGTGATCTCCTACCCGCTCTATCTCGTGCACCAGTCGCTGGGCGTGCGGGTGATCTGGCGGTGGAACGAGCAGTGGGGCGCCTGGCCGACCCTGCTCGGTGTGATCGCGGGAATGGTGGTGATCGCCTGGCTGATGCACCGCCTGGTCGAGCGGCCGCTCACCCCGCTGCTGCGCCGGGCGATGGCCCCGCGGGCCGAGCGGTCGCAGAAGCTCGCCGCCTGACGCAACGGGCCCGGCCCCCAGCAGGTCGTGGCCCCGCGCAGTACTTCAGAGCCCTTCAGACCTTCAGAGCCCGTCCCGGCCGCCGCGCCGGGGCGGGCTCTGTGCCGGGGCGGGCTCTGTGCCGGGGCGGGCTCTGCGCCGGGGGGCGGGCTGCGCCGGGGGGCGGGCTCTGTGGCGTTCTGTTACGGGGCCATGACATTCCAACGCTTTTGAACACGCTCAACACTCGCTAGATTCTTGAACATGATCAAAAGTGTGGTACGGGGTGTGGGTGGGCGAGTTCGAGGCCGAACGGGAGCGGCGGGCCGCTCTGGGCGATCCCGACTGGGGCAAGGGCGCGCGGCTGCCCGCCGAGATCGTCCGCAGCCTCCAGAAGTTCCAGGTCGGCGAGGACGGTGACGGCTCCGCGCTCTGCGCCAAGGCCGATCGCGCGGGGGATCCGGTCTACTCCGCGGCGGTGCGGCTCTTCATCGCCGAGGAGCAGAACCACGCGCGGATGCTGAAGCTGCTGCTGGCGGCCGGCGGGGCCGGCACCCTCGACGGGCACTGGAGCGACGCCGCCTTCGTCCGGGTGCGGCGGCTGCTCGGGCTGCGGGTGGAGCTGCTGGTGCTGATGATCGCCGAGGTGGTGGCGCTGAGGTACTACCGGGCGCTGCGCGACGGTGCCGCCGATCCGCTGGCCCGCGAGGTCGCGGGGCGGATCCTGGCGGACGAGGAACGGCACGTCCCCTTCCACTGCCTGCGCCTGCGCGAGGGCCTCGCCGTGCTGCCCCGGCCCGCCCGGCGGGCCGTGACGGCCGGGTGGCGCGGCCTGCTGGCCGGCGCCGCCGCCCTGGTCGCGGTGGACCACGGCCCGGCCCTGCGGGCCCTGGGGGTGGACCGCGGCGCCTTCGTGGCGCAGGCCCTGCGCTCCTCCGCGTGGATGGCCCGCGCGATGGCGGGCGGCCCGGTTCCCGCACCGGCCGAGGCGGGCGCGCAGGTCTGACCCGGCGGCCGCGGGCGCCGGCGGCCGCGGGGCCCTGCCCGACGGCGCCACTCCCCCGCCCCGGCGCCCGTCGGCGTAGCGGCTGCCGCCTACGGGGCGCCTCGTTCCGTATGGCTGCCCGCGCCGGAATGATGACGTGCCGTCACCCCCGTTGTGGAAAGGACGTGCGCATGGCCAGGCTGAGTGCGGGGCAGGGAGTGCTGCGCCGCAAACCGATCGAGCAGATCGAAGAACCGGAAGGGGCCCTCAGCGAGCAGCTCACGCGCACCCTCGGCCTGTGGCAGCTCACCGCGATCGGGGTCGGCGGCATCATCGGCGCCGGGATCTTCACCCTGGCCGGGACGGTCGCCAACGGTGTCGCGGGCCCCGCCGTGCTGGTCTCCTTCCTGATCGCCGGTGTGGCCAGCGCCGCGGCCGCGTTCTCCTACGCGGAGTTCGCCGGGCTGATTCCGAAGGCGGGCTCCGCCTACACCTACGGCTACGCCGTGCTGGGCGAGCTGGTGGGCTGGTTCATCGGGTGGGACCTGCTGCTGGAGTACACGGCCATCGTGGCGGTCGTCGGCATCGGGATCTCGGGCTACTTCAACTTCCTCCTGGTCGAGACGGGCGCGGCGCTGCCCACCTGGATGCTGGGGGCGCCGGGGACCGGTGACGGGCACCGCTTCGACCTGATCGCGGCCGTCCTGTGCCTGTTCACCGCGTACCTGCTGAACCTGGGGATCAAGAGCGCCGCTCGGTTCGAGACGGTCGTCGTCGTCCTGAAGGTGCTGGTCGTCCTCCTGGTGATCGTCGTCGGCTTCTTCCACATCGACACCTCCAACTACACGCCGTTCTTCCCCTACGGGGTGGGGGGTGCCTTCACCGGTGCGGCGACGGTCTTCTTCGCGGTCTTCGGCTACGACGCGATGAGCACGGCGGCGGAGGAGTCCAAGGACGCCCAGCGCCACATGCCGCGGGCGATCCTCTACTCCCTGGCCATCGCCATGGTCCTGTACGTGCTCGCCTGCCTGGTCCTGACGGGTATGCAGAAGTACACGGAGATCGACCCGGAGAGCGGTTTCTCCAGCGCGTTCAAGGCCGTCGGGCTGGACGCGATCGCGGACATCATCGCGGTCGGGGCGATCATCGGCATCCTCACCGTGATGTTCACGTTCATGCTGGGTGTGACGCGCGTGTGGTTCTCCATGAGCCGCGACGGGCTGCTGCCCCGCTGGTTCGCCAAGACGCATCCGACCCGGCACGTGCCGACCCGGGTCACGTGGATCGTCGGTGCGGCGTCCGCGGCCATCGCCGGCCTCGTCCCGATCGGGGAGGCGGCGGAGCTGACGAACATCGGCATCCTCCTCGCCTTCGCCGTCGTGTGCACGGCGGTCATCGTGCTGCGCTACCGGCGCCCCGACCTGCCGCGCACCTTCCGCACCCCGCTCATGCCGTTCACCCCCGCCCTCGGGGTGGTCGCCTCCATCTGGCTCATCACCTACCTGCAGGTGGAGACGTGGATCCGCTTCGCGATGTGGTTCCTCATCGGACTGGTCATCTACTTCGCCTACTCCTACCGCCACTCCAAGCTGGCCGGGACCACCACGGGCGAGTCGGCGGACCAGGCCGGGACCGGGAACTGACGGCGGGCAGGGGCGGGGTCAGGCGGCGGCGGGCTCGGGCCGGCGCAGTTGCGCCTGTCCGAAGAGGAGGGCGTAGCCGTCGGGGAGCTGGTGGAGGATGCGGGCGAGGAGGTCGGGTCCGGCGAGGCGGGCGACGACGGCGAGGACGGCTCCGGTGTCCCAGCGGGCGACGGCGGGGGTGGTGCCGGATCGTGCGGCGATGTCTTTGACGAAGCCCCAGCCGGTGGGGTGTTCGGTGTCGGGGATCTGGGCGGTCAGGGTGAGGGCGGCCTCGACGGGCAGGGCCTGTGCGAGGTCGACGCGTTCGTCTCCGGTGATCTGCCGGCCGAGGGCGGCCAGGACGGTGCGGACGGCTTCCTCGGCGCGTTCGCGGGTGGGGTAGGCGCCTTCGTAGCGCACGCGTTCCAGCATCCGGTCGAACGTCGTGGCGGGCGGGGCCTGGTTCGGTCGAGGCTGGTCGTACATGGTGCTGCGGTTTCCCTTTCTCTTCGGAGGTGACGGCTTCGGGACGGCGGCGGTGGCGGGCGGTCAGGTGGGCCGGGGGTGGCCGAAGAGGAGGTCGTAGCCGGGCGGGAGCTGGAGCAGGACCTCGCGGGTGAGGTCCTCGCCCGCCGCGGCGGCCACGGTGGACAGCACGGCGCCGACATCCCACAGGGCGGTCTTCTC
>NZ_JBVHJO010000032.1:6544-30088 GCF_055559995.1 Streptomyces sp. NPDC023541 | reverse complement strand
GCCCCTGCCCTCCAAGCGCTGACCAGCCCGGGGGGTGGCAACCGCCACCCCCCGCCCCCGACACACGTGGGGTGCCCGACACACAACCGGGCACCCCACCCAAACCGCCTCTGCCGCACGCGCAGCGTGTGGCAGAGGCGGTACGCGTCGCGCGAAGCACGACGCCTCACTCCCCCACACGTCGCGCGAAGCACGACGCCTCACTCCCCTGTCAGAGGTCCCACACCTCAGCCGCCTTACGGGGGGCGCTAGCTTCCCTCTCCGCCTGCACTGGCACAGAGCCCCCGGCGCTGTGCCTCCCCTGGTCTTTCGCAGGCTCAGACACTTCAAAAGCGACGTCCCGACTGGGATCAGTGTCAGGAGCAGGCGAGTCAGCGCCCCCCGCCGCGCCACTCTCCACGACAGGTACCGCCAGTGCATCTGTCGAGTCGGCTGCTCGGGCCCAATCAACCGGATGAGCCGCAGGAGCCCGCGGCTCATCCGGAGGGAGCTGGGACTTCGTCAGATCAATGCCTGTCTCAACCTCCTCACGGATCTTTCCCTCCGGGACCGGGTAGCGCGGAGCCAGCGACATGCGCACGGTTCTGGAGGTGTCCTCTGGGTAGCCGACCGCGACGATGGCCTCACCGACACGAAGCTCCCTGAGCTCGTTGGGGTGCACCTTGAATCGGTCGATCTGTCTCAGCGATCCGACACCGCTGCCGGCGGTCGTCGTGCCGAGAACCCCGATGTCGTCCTGTACCTGCAGCGTCTCCTCCCACCCTTGGTAGGTGCCCAGCAGCTGGGCGACCTGTTCGGCGGAGGCCTTGGTTCGGTGCAGCAGCAGTACGTTCGCGTTCGTCAGGACAGCGTTGAGGAACGCGTCCGAGACCTCCTGGAGGTCGGCCAGGTCCTGGGTGCAGATCAGCAGCCCACCGCCAGCCGCTCGCAGCCGTTGGAAGAGCCCTCCCATCGTCGACCCGCCCAGTCCGCTGAACTCGTCGACGCCCGCGATGAACAGCCCGCCGTCCTCTCCGTAGTTCTCTCCGAGCAGGCGGTCGCCGACCGCTCCGAGATCGGTGAGGAACAGGTTGCCGATCTGTCGAGCCGCCTTGGCGTCGGTGTTCGCCGCAAGGGAGAACAGGACGATGTCGCCGCGGTGGACAGACTCGTAAAGGTCGATGCCTCCCTCGGCCTCGATCAGAACCCGGCCAGCGTCACCGCTGACGAGATTCCGCACACGGGTCGCCAAACCAGGGATCGACCTCTTGAGATCCTTCGCTTCCGTGTCCAGGTATGTGAGGTAGTCGCTGACATCCCGCTGCACTCGGGCGGTGAGTTTGTCTGCTCGACTCCCCAGGGCCTTCAACGTCATGAGGCGGGCCAGGTCCGGAAGATCCCGGCGCCAGGCACGACGGGTTCCGTCAGGGAAGATCTCCTGAACCTGCCCGGCCACCAGGTCGTCCAGTGCACGGACCACGAAAAGCAGGAACTCCTCCGCTGCTTCACGGTGGTGGGGCTCACTGAAGCCACCGCCCGCGACCTGGTCCAGACACTCCACGATCCGACTGCGGATCTGCTCAGCAGTTCCGTGCCGGATCGGGTTGTACGTGGTGCCCGCACCGGTGATGGTCACCAGCTTGAACTGGCGGCCGGCGTGAACGGCGCCACCGTGCATCGCCTCGATCAACTGCGGATCGGCCTTCATGTCGGCGAAGAGGAACGAGATGCCGAGCGGGCGCGCGTGCACGCTGACACACAGCTCGTACACCAGCTGCTCGATGGTCCGGGACTTGCCGTAGCCGCTCGCACCAGGAATGAACCCGTGCCTCTGCAACGCCCGGCCGGCTATCTCCGCGGGTTCCCCGGTGAGCTTGTCCACGCCGAGCCGGATCCGCAGATCGTCCAGCGTGCGGGCCGGCTTTCGGTTGTCGTTCTGCGCCAGATCCTGAAGCGCCGAATCCAGCTTCTTCTCACTGACCGGTTCCGGCAAAGAACGCCACTCTGCCTGGAACCGTGCCCGCCTCAGCAGCCATACACCCCCGACGCCCACAGCGACCGTCAACGAGAACGGCAACTGGTCCGCTATCCAACTTCGCCAGTTCTCTGCGACAAGGTGAGCCAATCCGGCCTGTTCGGGGTTCTCCCACATCACCGCCCACAGTTCACGGTAGGGACGCAGATACCAGCGGAACGTACCGAGCCAGGCCCCTACGGCGACTGCCGCCAAACCCGTCCAGCACACCCACCTGCGAACGCTCTTGCTCAGACGCCTCCCGCTGGCGACCAGCACAAAGACCAACAGCGCCGCCACCGGGTTCAGCACGGCCAACAGAACCCCGGCAGCCCGGGCAATCGCCTCGCTGCTGTTCGGGTTGATCGGCTGGGAACCCTGCCACTGAGTCGCCGGCCTCCCAGCGCGATCCCCCCGCGTGTTCTGTGCCTTCGCCTTGCTCACTTCTTCAACCCCTCCCGGCTCCACACCCGAAACGCGATCTGCTCGCCTCGCCCCAACTCCAGCGACCTTGCGTTCGCCTCCGCAGCAGCGAGCTCCACATTCGCCAGGAGTTCCGGCCATGCCCAGTACATGACGAAGTGAATGTGGTCGGCGTTCACGTACGTCAGCATGTTCCGCACAAGCCGAGGCCGCGGCTTCCGCGTCCGCTCCAGCTCATGCGCCCACACAACCCCATCCGGCGCGACAGTCACCAGGTCCGGGTACCGACGACCTGAACCGGTCTCGGTAATCACCGAGTACGTCGGCGTGGACGGACCCGTGTACTGGTTCGGTGTGTCCCTCGCCCGGATCTCCCGCTCGGTCACCAACGTGTAATCCGGTTGCACAGTCATCAACTGATGGGCCAAGTCGACCACGGCCAGGTCGTGGTTGTACTCCTTCGTATTCGGCGCCATCGCGTTCCCGCTGATGTTCGCCGTCTCCATCCCCAGTCGGGTCACCCAGAACGCCCTGGACCGCTGCCCAGCCAGCGCCCCCGTATCCAAAAGCCCCATGGCAACAAGCGCCCGAAGCCGGCGGTACACAACCTGCTGAGACGGGAAGACAGCCTCAGCCTCGAACTCCCTCACAACCTGGTCGCTCGTCACACCCGGCCAACGACCAACCCACCGCAGCAACCTGAGATCACGATCAGTTACCTGCCAGTTCCTACTGCTCGGAACTCGCACCTCGCGAACAACCAACTCCACCGAACCAACTCCCCGAACCCAAACCAGTCCCACAAACCACAACCGGCAACAACACAACAAGCCTCCGGCTCACCCACCAACAGCAGCCGAAATGCAACCCCCAACCACAGCAGCCGAACCCCTCAACGACCAACCGCAACCCCAACCCCCACTAGCCACCTCACCAAACCGCAACACAGCCAACCCCTCCGCCCCAACCTCACTGTCACACCCCCAACCCGCACCCTTCTCTCAACCTCCACCCCCACCACCCCACTCATCTCTTCTCTTCTCGCTCTTTCTCTCCTTCTGTTCTCCCTTCTCACTTCCTCCCTCCTCCTTCTTCTCCCTCTCACTCAACCACTCCTCTTCACTTACTACTTCCACTACACATCTGTCCTTCCTGTACCTCCTCTGACCTCTCTTTCTCTCCACACTGATACCACCTACTTTCAAGGGACGTAGGGAGTGGGTGGTATCAGTGTGGAGAGAAAGAATCCGCAGGTCAGAGGAGGTACAGGAAGGACCATCCCTAACACCCTTCTTTACACATGACTTTACACCCTGGCGGCCAACTCCCGGTTGCCTTCAGGGTTCTGGTGCCGGAACTCCGGCAGGTCTCAGAGGTTCGCGTCTAGGCAGCGGCTCCCTGAGCGGCCAGGTGCCTTCGCTCGGCCAGCACTGCTACCCGGGCCTCACGGAAGGCCGGCGGCATGGCCGAGAAACGAGCCTTCCAGTCAGACCGCCGAGTTCTGCGCTCGCCCTCCGTCAAACTGCTCCACCAGACCTCACGTCGCACCTGGTCGTTCGCTGCACGACGCGCCAGAGCCCTCTCCCTCTGTTCCTCCCACCTACGGCTCAGCTCGTCCCTGGTCGCCTGCCAAGCAGCCTTGAACGACCTCCTCTCCTCTCCGATACGCGCGGCCGTAAGCCTCTTTCTCTTCTTTGCCTGCGCCGTCTCTCTGGGTGCCCGGCCAGTCAGCTCCCACTGCTCCCTGCCTCTACGCCGGACCACCCTCAGCTGAAGCAGGGCTTTCAGACCGGTCTCGACGTTCTGAAGCTGGGACTTCGCCGGCTGGGGAGTGGGGGTGTAGCCGCTGAGGGCGTAGAGAGTGGGGGCTGAGTGGGGGCCGGGGTGGAGGGCCAGGGTCGTAGCGAGGCTGTACCAGGAGCGGCCGGGGGCGCCGAGGGTGTGACTACAAGGTGGCTCAGTACTTTCAGCGGTGAAGTCCAGGACAAGCAGGTTCACGCTGTACTCGTTCGACGACTTGGTTCCCTGGCTCTGGTCATAAGTCTTGGTCTTGACCAGCACCCCGTCCTTCGTGAGCTGTGACAGAGCAGCCGCAATCGTGTTCCTGGACTGCCCGGTGTCGTTCTCCAGGTCCCGCTGGGGCAACGCACAGTTCGCCAGGCTCTGCCTCGCCATGCGGTCACCTACGGCTGCAAGCACGCGCTCCCGACTGTGCCGAGTCGCCACGGTCCAACCGGGCCACACGAACTTCCGTACACCGGACAGAAGCGGACCCGTCACGCGCTTCCAGCGGTCGACAGGCGACTGCTGGGTTCGGGTTCCGCGTCGGCTGTCGACGAACTCGACAGCCGCGTTCCAGCAGAACTTCACCCACCAGTGACGACCTCGCCGACGAGCCCGAGCGAACCCCCGGTGGCGTGTATCGGAAACAACACCCCAGGCGCCGTCCGCGTCATAGCCAGCTACGACCAACCGGGCCGTGGACAACAACTCGCTCCGCGACCGGTCGCGGTAGTAGTCCGGTCCCGGACTCCGCAGACGCTCCCAGAACTCGCCGGGAGGAACCTCCCGGAAGGTTCGCTGCCACGGAGTGGCCGGAGTCTCCCGTCGCATGAGGACCCGGTGATGCCGTACGGGCAGGTTCGAAGCCCAGGACGGAAACGCGTTCTTCGCCCACTCGATCGAACTGGGGAGATCCACGTCGCCGGTCCGGCGGTGTGGGGCGGACAGAGGCCGAAGGGTGCGACGCCAGTCGATCTGTCGCGGAGTCGCACCCCAGTGGGTGCGAACCGTCTCGACGGTCTCCCTGAGCGCTTCACGCGCAAGACGGTTCCGCAGAACCGCGACTAGGTGCCAGCGGCCGGCGCCACCCCCCGACCTGCGGGTGACCCACCAACCGCCGAGTTCGTCGACTCGGGCAGTCATGTGCTCCAGCGCACTGACACTCCAGTCGTCATCGCTGCCGTCGATGTCGACGGCACACGCAAACTCCCGAAGCGTTGCAACGTACGAAGCCGCCTGGCCGCTGTTCACGAGCGCTGCGGCTTCGCTGAGGAACTTCAGAGGCCGCTCGGTTGCAACTCTGGCGTTGCCTGCGTCGATACAGAAAACCGGGGCATCGAACAGCAGGTCGTCGAGGAGGAGCGCCGCGATACGGGCACGTTCACGCGCCCGGGCAGCGTCACCGGTACGCAGCCGGGCATCCGGAGCGGGAACTTGGTAAGGGAACAGATGGTCGAGAGCACCCGACTGGCTCGGGGCAAAAGCAGCCTCGGATGGACCTGACAGGCGCGTCAATGACACACCGGTTTCAGGCAACAGAGTGCCGACCCGGGGACGTGTGGCTATGATGTCTCCAGAACTGAATGACGTCATGCGAGAGCGCCCGCTGAGGGCGGGAACGCTGACGTGAGGTGAGAGACTCCAGCAGCGCTACCGGCCGCCAAACCAAGCAGGCTGCGAGAGTCTCGGGATTCAGTTGTCGTTGGCCCCGCGGGACACGCCCCGGGGCGTTTGCCAGTCAGTCGATAGGCCCCCCGTGCTCCTCACCCTGAGGCAGGGGCTTGCGCTTCACGGCCTTCTTGGGCCGCTTCCTGGGCGTCACGGCCTCAAGCTCCTTCTGCACCAGCGCCACAGTCCGCGTCCAGTCCAGAGGCTGTTCACCGCTGAGGACGAGGTGCTCGACAACGGCATTGATCAGACCGGCGGCAGCCAGACGGGGGTGAATCTCCCGCAGCTTGGGGATCAGTTCCCCCGCCACAGCCGGCGGCAGGTTGATCGTGATCCGCCAGTCCTTGCCGGAAGCAGCGTCGTAGGCCGACTCACGGTTCGTGAGCATCCGCTTGTTTCCGGGTCCGGCCATGAGACGTATCTTGCCACTTGACCACCGTGCATCACGAATATCGCGTGTCACAGTGCTGTTGTTTCTCGTCAGGAAACCGGTTTGACCGTCCTCTTGGCTCCCGATGCATGCGGGTCGACACATGTGTCATCACAGCTGCGTTCGGACAGCGTAGATATGACGTTGCACCAGACCGACCATCGGATCAGACGGGCCAGCTGGCCCACGCCGTCGTTCGATGTTCCCGGGGTCGGCTACTCCGGCGGCCTGCTGTACTGCTCCAACGCCGCCTTACTGACCGACCGGTCCACCAAACGCAGCTCCCACGGCCCAGTGTTCACGTCGAAGTCCTTCCCGAAACCGACCCACTTCCCGGCCATACGCCGTCCGGTCGGCTCGACCAGCAGCTGCAGCGCACCGTGGTACCGGGCGCCGTTGTAATACCCCTCAGACGCTGTCTGCTCGACCCACGTTCCGGTGACGACGTTGCGGTCGACCGTCAGATCCAAGGTCAGTGGACTGTTCGGATTGCTGCTGGCCCCGGGAAGGCTCTGTGCCGTCAGCCGGCTTCCGTGCTGAACGATGACCACGTAGTGCCTGCCCTCGTAGGTGTCGCCGCGGCTGGACGAGAAGAACTCGTACTGGCTGAGCCACACCCCAACGAAGCCGTCGTCGCCTGCCTGCCGAAGCGCCGGTGAGTTCGCGAGCACGGAAGTGCCCCCCTCTGTCCCGGCGTCCATGTCATGCCCTCCTTTCCCATCGGCCTGAGCGCGCGCCATCGGTAGGGGAAGCGTGAAGCCCAGTGCTTCGACCGGACGTCCTGTGACCCGCTCCAGCGCCCTCGCGTACACGCCTCGTGGCGTTCTGCTGGTCCCTGACTCCCAGCGCTGGATCAGACGCTTCGACGCCTCGTTCGGCTCGCCGAGTTGTTCGCCGTCGCTCTGACCTGTCGTCCGGGAGCACCATCAGGCCCTACGCGACAGCCACATGGAGAGGATGGTCAAATGGCCGGCGGTGTCCACAATCAGGGTTCGCCCGGCGGGTGCTCGAGCGAACCGGTCAACCTGTCCATGCCGGGAAACGAACCGACCGCAGTCCCGGGCTGCACGGTCTGTGCCCACCAGGCGGAGGGCAGGCGGGCAGCACGAAGGCAGGGTGACTTCTCCGCGGTCTCCGACGCGAACGTCGAAATCCGCAACCATCCCCATCCTGCCGCATGACCATGACGTTGCGGATTTCCCGCGATTCGGGACGAACATGGGGGGCCAGAGTCGTCTACCCCGCCTGTTCGAGTGACGCGCCGTTAGCCTTAGAGGCTTCTGCCGCTTGGCCTCCGTGCGCATGTGTCCGCTGTACGGCAGGCCGATCCGCGACGTTCGAAGAACGACGATGTGACGATCAAGCCGGGTGAGAGACTTCGGGCGTGAGCACCACACGACGCCCGCTCGGGCTTGGACCCGTTCCTCCCCGCGACCACCGGATGGAGCAGGCCGGTCGCGGGCGGACGGCGGCAGAGCAGGCCGCCAACGAGAATCCTCAGCAGTTCGCCCCCCGCACGGCCGCCGCGCCCGTGGGTATCCGGCGCAGGCTCGGCGTCGGACCGGGCATTTCCTGAAGGGCACACGCGGCAGTCCAAGGCAGACCTATGGCGTGAAGCATCAGGTCTTGGGCGGGAATGCTCTTTCGGCTGCCGTGCCGAGCCGGGTGATCTGGTCAGGAGTGAGGATCCTGCGACGGCGGCGGAGATGGCGGGCCAGGCGCGGTGCCTCGACGATCACGACGCCGTCGAAGGTGAGGATGCCGCGGCGGCCGACGGGGGCGCCCTGGACGGCGATGATCGGCTGGATGTCCAGCTGCAGGTCGTCCAGCTGGCGGCGGAGGGCGGCAGTCATCTGCCGGACTTCCCAGTGCACGGTCGAGACGGTTCTGTTCTGGGCGTAGGTGCCGTACCAGAGTGTCGCGCCGTCGCGGCTGAGCACGACACGGGCGCCCTTGGCCTGCCAGTTCTTGGTGTCGATGTAGGCGATGCCCCAGCGTCCGACGGCGATGTGGTCCAGGTTGGCGGAACGGCCGATCGCGCGGTCGTGGAGGATCACGGCGCCCCGGCGGGAGAGCGGGCGGAGTGCTCGTGCGGTCCGGCGTTCGCCTTCGGCGCCGGACCGCCAGGCCCGGACGTGCTGGGGCGTGGCGAAGGTTCCGGTCCACGCGAGGAGGACGGCCAGGGCGGCGGCGTGCCCGTAGAGCGGGGGGCCCGGGATGTGCCGGGCGATCCACCAGTCCAGGGCTCCGGCGAGGAGCAGGACGGCGGGCAGGCCGCGCAGGAAGCGGCGGCGGGACGCCGTCCGCCACGATCTGAGCCGGCGGCGGTATTCACCGGCCGCCGACTGGCCGGCTCCGGGCCTCGTGGCCACGGGTTCCCCCTCGGTGGGTGTCAGGCGGTGGCAGGCAGGCGTGCCGCCAGGCGCTGGGCGGTCTGGATGAGGGCCGGTTCGGCCTCGGTGAGGGTGAGCACGCGCAGGAGTTCGGGGGCCCAGCGGGCCGCGGCGGCGGGGTCGTGGGCCTCCGGGTGCTGCGTCGTCGGCTGGGCCAGGAGCCGCCAGAAGGCGTGGGCGTTGCGGGTGAGGCGAAGCGTTTCCACACGCGGAGCCCGGGCCTGGTGGCGCCGCTCCGCCGTCTGCAGGTGCAGCGCCAGCGCGGTGGTCCAGTCCTTGTGGAGGGCTGCGGTGTAGGCGCGGAACGCCAGGGCGTTGACGGTGTAGGGGTGGGCCGGTCCGAAGGCGTCCTCCAAGGCGTCCTCGAGGTCGGCCGCGATCACTGCTGCGGCAGCCAGGTCCCCGACGGTCACCGCCGCCTGTGCCTTCTCCAGCATCTCCTGGTACTCCGGCGGCGGCTGGTCCTCCCACCCCGCTTCCGGGCCGGGTTCCACCGTGGGGGCGGGGCGGCCGGAGGGTGGGGCGGCCAGCGTGGGCTGCGGGATGGGTTCGGGCTCCGGGGCCTTGGGGGCAGGCTGGGGGTGGGGGTGGGCGAGCGGGGTCACCTCGCCGTCGTAGTCGACGATCAGCGGCCACACGGCACCGTCCGGCTCCTTGGCGTTCACCCGCACCGGGTGGCCGCGCTGGGCGGCCCGGAGCTGGACGTCGGCGAGAGCGGCGTCCCGGGGATCCTGGCCGGGGATACCGTGCACTGCCTGCCCGTCGACGCTGGCCTTGCCGTCGTCGTGGATCACGATGGTGTAGACGGGGGTGAGCGGGACCTGGTCAGGGTCCTTCACAACAGGCATTCCTCTTCCTTCGTTCGTGCAGATCCGTCCCCGTGCTGCCGACACGGGCCGCGTCGCCCTGCCCGCGCCGGTTCTCCCGGCGCGGGCGCTGCCTCAACGGCCGATGTACGGATTCTCGTGGGCGGCCGACACCTGCTCGGCAGGAGCCGCCGGGACGGCTTCCCGGGCGGCGGGCGCCTGCTGGGCCGGAACCACGGGGAAGAGGTCCGGGGTGGCGTTCTCGGCCGCGTAGGCGTCACGCAGTTCCTGCGGCACCGGGCCGGAACGCGGGACCTCACGGCCGGCCTTCTTCGCCCATGCGCGGATGCGCTGGTCGGCCCCGTCCGACTTGGGCTTGGCCGCACCGCGTTTGCGGGCGGCGGCCTGACGGGGACGCGCCGCCGCCACGAGAGGGCCGAACAGCTTGTCGTACTCCTCGACGTGAGCGGCACTCAGGTCGATCTCGTACTCCTTGCCCTTCCAGGCAAACGCGATCCGCTCGACTCCTGCGGTGCTCTGACCGTCCAGGTCATCGACCAGAATTACCTTTTCGGCCATGGCCGTACTCCTTTGTTCTTGCTGCGATGATCTCAAACGGCCGCGATAGGGGGACGTCCCCCTATCCGCCGTTGGGGAAGTACGGAGGGGCCCAACCCTCGTAGACCGCGCCCCACTTCCGCTCGATCTCCTCGGCGGGGACGATGCTGATCTTGCCCTTCTCCCGGATGTCGTTCGAAGCGATCATGCCGTCGCCGACGAAGAGCGCCACGTGCCCGGAACGGCTGTCGGTGCGCCAGTACAGCAGGGCACCGGGCGGCGGGTTCCTGTCCTTGGTGTGGCGCATCGAGGAGGGCATCGACCAGTAGTGGTCGATGGCGTGTCCACTGCCGGCGGAAGTCCACCCGTAGGACGTGGCCGTGAATCGCAGGCACCATCGGAACCAGTCGTCGGTGGGGTGCTCGGCCTCCCTCCGCGCCCAAGCGATGGCGTCCTCCGTGGAGCGCCGGTTCTTGACCTCCGCTGGCCAGGGGGCGTTTCCGTCGTGGAACTTCTCACCCGGCTCGCCCGGCGAGGAGGTGGGTCGGCGGTCGGCGAACTCCTTGCCCTCGCAGCGGTCGAACATGCCCTGTGTGGGCCGCTCGGTCGACGGCGGGCTCGAATAGCCGCTCGGGTAGGTGCCATAGTTGGGAGGCTGGGGCGCCCCCGACCCGGTCCCGGTGGGGGCCGGATTGCCGCCCCGGTTCAGGTCGATGCCCGCCTCCTGCGCTATCCGGCGGGCCTCGGATTCCTGCCCCGTGTACAGCGTCGGGTAGGCGCTGCGCTGCACCTTCTGGGCCGCGTCACCCATGGGCATGGTGTCCCAGCCCTGGATGTCGGTCAGACCCGGCGGGTCGCCGTTGTCGCCGGCACGGAAGCCCTTGCCGAGGAGGAACATCTTGGAGGAGTAGTGGGGGTCCATGATCTGCTGGATGGTCCCCCACCCCGTCGACGTACGCTGCTGGAACAGGCCGACGCTGTCCCGGTCTCCGTGGTCGAGGTTGATCAGCGTGGATTCCTGCAGCGCGGTCATCAGCGCGATCAGTGTGGCCCTGCCGGACAGACCCGCGGCGGCGGCCTCACCGTCGATGATCCTGGCGTTGGCTATCTGCTGGGCCCTGAGGCTGCCGCTGGGACGGCCTCCTCCCTGCGTGCCGCCCCCACTGTCGTCGCCGTCGTCGTACTGCGTGTCGGGCTGACCGGCGTCACCGCAGGCGGCCACCGACGCCTGGCTGCTGCCTGCAACGCTGGCAACGATGCCCAAGGCGACCAGGAAGACGAAGAACAGGACGGCGGCGGGTATGACGATCTTGAGCATCGCCCCCCGACGCGCCACCCCCGAGGCCATCATGACGGCCTGGCGCGTGTTCACAGCTCAGACCCCCAACACCCTGGCCACACGCCAGCCCTTGGAGCTGTGCGTCATCTCGGCCTGGAACACGTAGGTCTTCTCGTACGTGTTGTAGCCGTCGATCCTCGCCTTGACCGTGGCCTGCCGCCATACCCTCAACGGGGTGTCCACGGGCAGCCCTTCGGCAGCCTTGGCCACGTCGACGGACAGGACCGTCGAGATGCCCCCGTTGGACATCATCTGGTCCCAGATCCGATCCTCGTTCGCCCCCAGGTTCACGGCCAGCGCCTCCGTCATCCACGGCGCGGCGCGCTCGACGGACGGCTTGTGGTTCAGGTCGACCGGAGGACTGCGGGTCAGGTAGACCTGCCCCCACCCCTTCACCGTCTTCTCCGGCGTGCTCAGGTCCACCGGCGGGGACGGGTAAGGCGACACCACGAACCGGGAAGGAGACGGGGACGCCGGGCTCGCGCTGGAGGCCGCAGCCGTCGGGCTCGGGCTCGGGCTGGACACAGCCACGGCACCCGGACCGGCTTCGTCGTCCTTGCCGATCCAGTGGCTCGTACCCCATCCGATGGCGAAGATCACCGCGATGACGATGGCGGCCCCCGCAGGGGTCATCGGCTCGCGCCGGCGCTCCTCCTCCAGAACGCGGCGTGTGGTCTCCTTGCGGGCGCGCTTGTGCTCTTGACGCGCCCGGCGCCGCTCTTTCCTCTTTCCGCCCCGCGCCTCTTCCGGGAGTTCGTACTGCTCCTTCAGCAGATCCCGGAAGTCGGAGACCGTCCTCGGCTTGTCCTTCTCGTCGCTCACTGGCTTCCCCTCCGGCGCATGCCCGGCACTGCCATACGGCGGCCGGTGGTGCGGGTGGTCCGGCCGGGCGTCGCAGGACGTGCCGGGTTCGGACCCGTCGAGCCGCTGGCGGCGGGCGGGCGGTTCGGCGTGCTGCTGATCACCCGGTGCCGGATCAGCCTCGGCGCCGGGCGGCCCGGCTCCGGGGCGGACCGGAAGGAGTAGCTGGCGTCCCCGCCGGCTTCCGGACGGAGCGCCGACGAAGGACGTGCCGCGGAGACCTGGGCGTGCGGCGCGGCCTGGGCAGCTGCGGGGCGGCCCGCCGAGGCCGTGGCGTCGGCGGAGCGGGAGGTCGCCGCCTGTCCGCGGGCCGCAGTGCCGTTGCGGCGGGTGCCGGCGGGCAGCTCCGGGCGAGGGGCCTGGCCGGTGACACGGCTTCCGGGAATCGCCTTGGCGGGTCCGTCGGCGACGGACCGGCCCGTGGCCGGCGCGCTGGACGCAGGGAGCTCCGGACGGCTCGTCAGCGGGCCGATGGCCGTACGGCTCTTGCCTGCGGGCAGCGAGGCCGCACCGTTCTGTCCCGTGGGAAGCGGCGGCATCGGACGCCGGGAACCTGCGATCGCGCCCGGTGAACCGCCACCGGGCAGCTGCGGAACGCCACCACCCAGGTCACCGCCCCCGCTGCCGCCACCGCGACGCGGGAACCTCGGGAACCGGGGCATCCGCGGCGCGTGCATCGCGACGAGACCGCGGCCGGCGGCCTTGGTCAGACCCCAGCCCGCCTTGGCCGCGCCGCGGGCCGCGAGAAGGCCTCCCATGGCGGCGACCGGCGAGGTCATACCGGTGACACCGACGATCGACTCCATGATGCCGCGGAACTTGAAGGCGACGATGGCCGCCGCGATGGAGATGCCGGCCGAAGCCGCGTACCCCACGTCCTCCATGGCCTTCGTCGAGGCAGTCATGATCACCAGCACGGACCCGAGGACCATGGTCGAGATGGCGCTCTGCAGCACGAAGCCCAACAGGGTGTCGAAGAACCTGACGCCCCACGTTCTGGGGCGCCCGGGTATGACCCACAGACAGGCGAATATGACGCCGCTGAAGAGGAGCATCAGGGCACCGAGCAGGGATGCCAGGCTGGCGAATGCCAGAGCCAGCAACAGAGCCGCGAACAGGACGACGCAGATGAGTGCCGGGATCGTCACCATGATGCGGCCGACAGGGGTGTGGCCCTGCCGCCATGTGACGGAGTCCTCTCCGACCGCGCCCTTTGTCACGTTTTTCTGGAGCCAGTCCTTCCTCTTGCCCTTCATCACCCCTTGGTCGAGCAGTTCCTTGCCGTGCGCCTTGCATGCTTCGGTCGATCCGAACTCGGCCACGCACCAAGGCGTGACGACGAACGTCCGCCAGACGGCGTCCCCGCTTTTGCGGAGCATGTTGTCGCGCTCGTTGGTCCCGAACTGGGGGGAGGTGCCGAGGTCGATGGGCTCCTTCGTGCCGTCACCGATGCCCGCGTCGGCGGCGTTCATCGCGATCGAAGAGCCCACCGTGCGGACATTGTCGATGCCACTGATCCACGTCGACGGCGAGAGGAGCAGGGAGAGGGAGAAGATCGTGGAGACTGCGACCCAGCCCATCTGTCCTAGGGCGCTGCCCGGTGCCTTGCGGTGGTTGGCCCACGCCACCAGGGCGCCGACGATCATCGCCGACGGCAGAAGGGTGTTCGTCAGCGTCTTCGAAGCGGCGCCGATGGACGTGGCGATCGCGTTTTCCACCGCCGGAATCGTCGTCAGGTTGAAGATCCACTGGACGATCAGCACGCAGGCGCTTCCGATGGTCGCGGTGAGTGCCATGCAGATGTCCGCGGGAAGTTCCAGGATGGGATCGAACACGTCCCACATGCCGTAGTCGCTGTCCAGCGTGAACAGGAGAGGGTTGCCGTATTCCTCGTACAGGGTGCCCGGGCCGGTGCGCTTGATCTCGACCGACGGAAGCAGGTCGCCGACTCCGACCGGCGCGATGTCCGCGGCCCATGCGGACTGCGCCATGGCCATGAGCGTGGCGTATACCCCGATGATCGGAATCAGGATGTTCCGTTTGCGGGGCAGCCGGAAGTGCTGCAGCCGGATCAGCAGCCTGAGCACGCTGAACCGGTAGGTCTTCGTAGGGGTCACGGTCACCGCCTCATCAGGGCGTCGTGAACGGGGTTCCCGTGCGCGATGTCGGACTCGAAGATGTCCTCGGCCTGGTCGACCAGCCACTTGTCGCCCTGCTGCACCAGGCGGAGGGCGTCGCGGCTCGTGCTGCTGCTGGTGGGCCACGTGACCGAGTACTCGACCTGCACGCCGGTGCCCGCCGGATGGTCTCCGATGGCGGGGACGGGCACGGGACTGCCTGCCGTGACCGGGCCCATGTCCGCCCGCTCCGGACCGCTCGCTGATGCCTTCGGCTTTATCCGCATGGTGGTCCCGTCCGCGTACTCCAAAGGCGGCGGCGAACTCTCCGAGGGCGACGGCGTCGGCGTGGGGCTCGGCTTCTGGTGCTCTGCGACGCAGGCTTCGACGGTGCCGTCCCGGTAGCGGTCGGTCTGCATCGCGCAGGCCTTCGCCCAGTCGTCGTCGTTGCGCGCTTCCTGGTAGACACGGGCGGCTTCCACCGCGGCGGCCGTCGGGTCCTTGGGCGCGGGCCGGTCACCGGCCCCCTTGTCCGACGAGCAGCCTGCGACGGCCAGCACCGCGGCGGCGGCCGTGATGGTCATGGCGATGCGCCTCATACCCCTGACTCCTCCTTCTCCAGGAACACCGGCTCCGGCGCGCTCGGGCCGTTCTCGGCCTTCGGCGTCGTGCTCAGGAGCTGGTGCAGGTGCTCTGACGGGACGTCGAACTGGATGGTCGCGTTGTTGAACCGCGGGTCGCGCATGATCGCGTGGCCGTGGCGGACGGAGTTGCGGCGGGACGGGTCCAGGCCGATGGCCTGGATCAGCTGCCGGGTGTGCGGCCCCTGCGGCAGGTCCAGCAGGGCCGCGAGGGCGTCCTGCTGCTCGGCGGTGGTCAGCTGGAAGCCGAACATCATGCTGATCTGCTCCAGCAGGCCCGTCAGCTTGCCCAGCGACTCCACGTCCTGGGTGTCGATGACCAGCCCCATGCGCAGGGCGCGGCCGACACGCGCGATCCACTGGAGGAAGCTGGCGCCCTCGCGGGTCGCGGTCAGCACATGGGCCTCGGGCACCGCGATGGTTTTCCGCAGACCTCGCAGGTCCTTGCGGGCGGCCATCGAGATCCCGAACGCCAGCATGGAGTGGACCAGGGCGACGCTGAGGCGCTGGTGCACGGACCAGTCCGTGCGCTCGTCGTCCGGGGACGGCAGGGTGATGCCGGGGATCTGGACGACCCACAGGCCGGGCTCGGGGGCGATCAGCGTCTCGCCCGTCGGCTTGCCCATGAAGGGTGCGCCGATGCCGGTCTGGGCCAGCTCGTGCAGGGCCTCGCCGGTCTCCCGGGCCAGCTCGTCCTCGCTGCGGCGCAGGTGCTCGATGACCTTCCAGGTCGCCGGCTCGCCCTCGCCCATGACGAGGTTGACGGCGCTCTGGATCGGAGTCTCGGCCCCCCGGTTGCGCAGGTGCTGAGGCAGGGCGATACCGAGCTGGCCCGCCACCTCGGTCTGTGCGCGCTCGGCGCTCTCGCCGGTCAGGAGGGTGAACAGGTCGAAGGCGCCCGCGTACCTGCTGGTCGCCTCGACCAGGTGCGCGTTCAGCCCGTAGTACTCGCCGGAGGCCACCAGGCCGCCCATGTCGCCCTTGAAGTCCAGGGCCAGGACGAACGATCCGCGGAAGGCGGCGTCCAGCAGCATCAGCATCATGGCCGTCGTCTTGCCGCGGCCCGACCTGCCCACCAGCGCGGTCGTCGTGGCGTCGCCGCGGTCCGGTCCGGCGGTGATGTCGGCGCGGACGATGCCGGGTGTGGTGCCCGTCAGGTAGCCGACGATCGGGCCGGTGTCATCACCGACCGAAGCACCTCCCCAGAACCAACTGCCGGCGAGTGCGCCGACGGTGCGGGTGTGGGACAGGTCGGGGACGCGGACGCGGTCGCCGGGCAGGCTTTCGAGCCAGAGCTCCTTCTGCTCTTCGGCGCCCACTGAGCACTCGATGCCCAGACCGCCGTAGTAGGCGATCGTCGCATCGATTTTGTTTCTCAGGTCGTTCAGGGAGACGTCACTGGAGATCACCAGACGGGGGTGGTCCTGGAGAAGGGTCACGTCCTCACGCTTCATGTCGCGCGTGAGCACGGCCATGACCTCTTCGGTCTCCTCGATCTCCTGGGCGGTCTCGCCGGCGGAGTGCTTGGCCGCGCTCTGCCGCTGTTCCTTGGCCAGGCGGCGCATCTCGTCGATCATCTTGAGCGCGTCACGCCGGTGCAGGACCCGGAAGCGGACGCTGGGCTCGGGGTTGACCGGGAGGATCGCCACGTCGTCGGCGAAGTCCTGGAGGGTGTCGTCGAGTTCCGGCACGTAGGTGATCTCACTGACCGCCCGCAGCCACTCTCCCGGCCCCGGGGACTCCATCTCCTCGGGGAAGCCATCCATGGTCAGCACCGAGGTCCAGGCCGCTACTTCACCCTGCGCGTCGATGACCCGGACGTGGTCGGAGTACGGCACGACCCGCCCCCGGGTGAGGGCGGCGACCTTGGCTCCGGAGATGACACCGGCGGAGTTCGGGCTGGGCAGCGCGCTCAGCCGGTGCTGCTCACGGGCGATCATCCACGCCAGCATCTCCACCGGCGCGAGCTCCGCCTGCCAGGGCGTGGACTGCAACTGCCGGCCGAGCCGGCGGGCAAGGGCGTCCAGGCGGGCGAGCTCACGCGGCGGTACCGCGTGCGTGCGGATGCCGAGAGCGTCCTGCAGGCTGCCGCGGCCGCGGGCCTGCGCCTGTGTGGACCGCTCCTGGATACGCACGCCCAGCAGGAGGTGGCGGTTGGGGAGATCGAGCTGCTGCAGGCGCTCGACCCTGGCCTCGGCCCACGCCCGGTGGTCGCCCGCGCTGAACAGTTCCTCCGCCTCGGCCCGGTAGTCGTCCGCGTTGAGCGGGCTCCACAGGATCCGCAGATGGCAGTCCATGCCGGCGAGCGTCCGGGCCAGCGTCGCCGCAACCTGATCGTGCTCAGCGTCCCGGGCCGCCTCGGACATCAGGTCCGTGTTGCTGCTTCGCAGCACGAACCACGCCTCGGCGTGGGTCTCCGTCACCAGCAGGCCGTCCGAGACGGCCACGTACCGCGGCGGCGGCGCGCTGCGGTCCCCGGTCACCCCCAGAAGCTTGCCGACAGCCTTTGCGATCTTCATCCCCGTTACCCCTCGCTACTGCTTCTGCTTGCTGCCGGCACGCCGGTGGGCCCGATAGACGGCGTCGGCGCCGTACAGCCTGGCCTTTAGATCGATCCGGGCCTCGCGGCCCGCCGTCGGATGCACTACGTCCGCTCCCAGAGCGCCGTCCAGCACCCCCAGGCCGGGAAGTTCAATGACCGCCTCGAAGCGGTCGCCGAGCCGGCCGCGCAGCGGCAGCCACTCGGAGCGGTCGGCGGCCCGGCGTCCGCCGTTGATCACAGGCCGGTGTCCTACCGTCAGGTAGCGAACGGTCAGGGCCCACTGGGTCAGATTCCACCGGCGCTCCTTCATACGGGAGCGCTGGGCCCCGTAGAAGGTGACCATGGCGGGTGGCACGAAGTAGAGCGTGAAGGTGACCTGCGACGGCATTCCGAAGATCAGCAGCAGGCCACCGGTCCACGCCACGTAGACGACAGCACCGGTGATCAGCAGCCGTCGGGACGGGCCTTCACCCAGGTCGATGCCCAGGATCTCGTGCTGCCGGGTCTCCAGGTCGAAGTGCCGCGTGTAGGTGTGCCCCACCCTCATCCGGAGACCTTGCCCCATATGTCGACCAGAAGCTGCTTGGTCGCATCGGTCTGGAAGACGAATCCGGCGACGATGACACCGGCAATGATGTGGCCGATCAGCTCGCCCCACTCGCGCTTGGAGTAGTGCATCACTGCACGGACCAGCAGGATGATCAGGAAGATGTTCCCGGCGATCGTCTTGGTCCAGCCGAGAAGGCTTGCGCCGTCGGTGAGAGCCAGCGTCTGCATTGTTTCGTTCCCCTTGTCGAATTTGCGGGCGGGAGTGGACAGTCAGGAAGTTCCGCCGTGGACGTCGGCGACCTGCCAGCGCTCGGCGGAAGCCGCCACCACGCGGGTGATGTCGACCCGGTAGGACTGCTCCAGCTCGGTCGAGCCGATCTTCCAGACCACCACTGCCGTGCCGGTCCGCTTGTCGCCGGACCCCTCGTCAACCGTCCAGCTCTGGACGGTGCCCAGCGTCATCCCGGCCGGCAGGGGCGGGATGACGGCTCCCGGAGCCATGACTCCGTCGGCCTCGCCCTTGGCGTATTCGGTGAAGAAGCCGGACACGACCGACTTGGTCTGGTCGGACATAGGGGCGTCGGAGTTCTTGGCCTTCTGGGCGGGAAGGGCGGGGCCGGATGTCGGCACGCCGACGATGCCGGGCGCTCCCGTCACAACGGCCCGGTCGGAGGTGATGAGCACCGGAACCTCCAGACCCACCCAGCGCTGCTCGGCCGGCTTGGCCGGCTGCTGGTCCTTCGCCGGTACGGCCGGAGCGTTCACGAGGACGTCGATGTGGACTCGGGAGCGGGAGTCGCCCAGTTCGGTGACCGCTCCAGGCACGACGGTGACGACATCCTGCTTGCCCTTCGCGTTCCAGCCCTGCGCGGTGTCCTGGCCCTGAGGCATGTCGCGCGCCAGGGCCTGGTTACGGGCCTGCGGGTTGGCCTCGTCCCACGTCAGATAGCTGAAGGCGAACCGGCCGGCGACGGCCTGCGCCTGCTGGACGGGGTAGGCAGGCGGCGCCGCCTTCACCTGCGGAGCGACCGTCGCGGGAGCCTGGTTCGGCCAGAACCAGCTCCTGACCCCGGTCACCACGGCCAGGCCCACGACGATCCACAGCGTGACGCGTCCCAGCTTGACGAGCGCCTTCGTTCCGCTGTTCTCTTCCTCGACCCGCCAGGGGGCGGCCTGCTGGCCGGTCTCCGCCGACCTGCGCTTCGGGGCGGACTGGCTCCGGGGCGGTTCCTCGACGGAAACGGGAGCGGTGCGGTCGGACTGCACGCGCTTGCCGGCGGCCACCCATGCCTGGGCCCCGGCGGGCACTTGCGCTGCGGGAACCGCGGCGGGAGTCTCGCCGTCTGAAGCAGGAACGGCCGTGGAAGGCGCGTCCTGAGGCCGGGGCTTGGGCTTGGGATCCGGAAGGTTCAGCACCTTCCAGACGATCTTCTTGAACGTACTCATCCCCCGATGACCCTCCCCCGCGATGGCCGAACCGGTCGGACACTACGCCGTCACTGAGTGATCGTCAAAAAAGTATGTATCGCTGCGAGTAGAGTTCGGCGCCATGCGATCGGGAGCAGAGGCCAGGCGCCTCAGGGGATGGCTCGTGCGCGATCTGCGAAGGCTTCGCGACATCCCACAAGCACAATTGGCGGACGCTGTGGGATGCTCCCGCAGCGCCGTTTCGATGTGGGAGACGAAGGATCAGCGACCCAATGCCGGACACCTGGTCAAGCTGGCCGGATTCCTCGGCGTCGACCCGTCTGACCTGCTGGATGGCCCCTCGGACAGCGGCACGCTGAAGGATCTGCGCGAAGCGCGAGGTCTGACACAGAACGAGGTAGCCAGACTCATCGGGGTTACCCCGGCCACGTATTGCAATGTGGAAACCGGGCGCCAGGGCCTGCCGAATCGGTGGGTGCCGATCCTCCAATCCGCCTTCAATACCAGCGAACAGACCATCAGGGGGAGCACTCCCCCCAAACGGCGAGGGTGATGGATTTGTCGATAAACAAACGGACGATTGAGAACTCAACCATTCCTTTTGATTCCGACTTGATCAAGTTCACCGCTTGATCATCCGGAATGCCCGGTTCAGACCTGACGCCGGAGTGGCCCCTGTCGCCGCGCACCGCGCACGGTCAGGCGCCCCCACCGGGGAAGGACAGGGAGAAACTACCGTCACCCGACAGCCGATGGACTGCACTTGCGCGGCAAAACACATCCAAAAGAGCACCTCAAACGAAGATCACGGCAGTATGCTGCCGTCTATGTCTTCTCCGAATCCGGCAGGGGAGCGGGAAAAGCTGAACTCCAAGCTGCCCGCCCACCTCCAGCAGAGCCTCAAGGTCCGTGCGGCGCAGCTCCAGACGGACATGCAGGATGCCGTGGCCGCCGGCATCCGGTTGTGGCAAGGCTGTACCGATCAGCTTCCACTCGTCGACACAGCGGGTGCCGACTCGTTCGGCACCTACCTTCCCGAGGGCCTCTACGACGCCTTCAAGGAGGACTGTCGTGACCGCGGGGTCTCCTACATCCAGGGACTCGCCCAGTCGGTGGCGCTCTGGCTTGCCGAACACCCTGCGGGTGTCCGGCCGGTGACTCGGCGGCTCGTCGTCTGCAACCAGAAGGGCGGCGTCGGCAAGACCGCCGTGTCGGCAGGTCTGGCCCAGGCACTCGCCGAGGACGGGCAGCGTGTCCTGCTGGTGGACTACGACGCACAGGGCCATCTCTCGCACCAGCTCGGCCTCAAGGCTGTTCCTGCCGGTGAGGAAAGCCTTATCACCCACATGCTCCACCGCGAGCAGGCGAGGATGCCGCTGCTCGACCTGACGGTGGCCATAGAGGGCGACCGGTTCGAAGGGCGCCTGCGCATCCTCCCCGCCGCGTTCGACGCCTTCCTCCTCGACTCGGGGCTCACCGTCTTCCGCGGGCCGCGCCACGCCACGTTCGAACGGGCACTGGCGCCTCTTGAAGAGCACTTCGACGTCATCGTCATCGACTCCCCTCCGAGCCTGGGGCTGTCCATGGACGCCGCTCTCTACTACGCCCGCCAGCGCGAGGAGGAGAAGCCCGGCTCCTCCGGCCTCGTGATCCCGGTCGAGGCCGAGGACACCTCCGCGCAGGCGTACGGCATGCTCATCCAGCAGACGGAGTCGCTGGCCCGTGACTACGACATCGTCATCGAGCAGATCGGCCTGGTGGTCAACAAGTTCGACAGCCGGCGGGGGTACATCGCCACGTCGTCCCTGGAGAGGTGGAAGTCGCTCGGGACGCCTCCGGTCCTGGCCGTCGTGCCCGACCTGAAGGAGCAGCGGGAGGCGGTGCGCACGCAGCGGCCTCTGCTGGAGTACGCGCCCGAGTCCGAGCAGGCGCACCAGATGCGGAAGATTGCACGGGCGGTGAGGACGGCATGAGCAAGGCGGACATGTTGGGGGAGTCTGCGACGTTCGACGCGGTGGCCCAGCCGATCAGCAGCCGTGCGGCGGCCTTCGCCCGGTTCAACCACCCCGAGCCGCAGGACCCGGCGGGGACAGTGGCGCCGACCGCTCCGCGGGCGGGCCGTCTTCCGGTCGCGGCACTGGCCCACAACCCGTACAACCCCCGGGAGGAGCTCAAGGAAGTCGAGGACCTGGCCGACAGCCTCGCCGCTCGCGGGGTCATCCAACCCCTCACGGTGGTGAGCCGGTCCGCGTTCCTCGGAGCCCACCCGGAGCACGAGGAGACGCTGGCCGGCTCCGAGTATGTCGTCGTGGACGGCAACCGTCGGTTGGCCGCGGCCAACCTGGCGGGGCTCGACGATGTTCCCGTCCATCTCGACGACTCCTTCGCCGAGACTCCGGACAGGCTGTTGGAGACCGCGCTCATCGCCGCTGTCCAGCACGAGGACCTCGCTCCTTTGGATGAGGCCAGGGCACTTAGCCGGCTTGTGGAGGTGCACGGCTCGCAGCGGGCTGTCGCCAGGGCTCTGGGCAAGTCGAGCGGATGGGTCACCCAGCGCATGGCTCTGCTGAAGCTCACCCCCGAGCTGCAGCAGGCGGTGGAGGACAAGACCCTTCCGGTGGAGGTGGCCCGTCGGGTGGGCCGACTGCCGGGCGAAGAGCAGCAGGCTGCGGCGGAAGCCGCCCAGGGACAGCGAAAGCAGGACAAGGAGAGCCGTCCGGATCCGTCGGCGGGTGCTTACGCCGTAAGCACTCCGGCTGATGCTGTGACGGTCCCGCCGGCCCGCCATGCGGAAGATCCGGAGCCCGTGGGTGGCTCCGGTTCACCTGTCGGATCCGACTCCCATCCGCTTCCCTCGGAAGTGCCCAGTGCCGAGGAGGGCGACGATTCGTCCCTGCCCGAGTCCCCTTGGATGAAGGACATCCGGAAACTGCCCAGGGTTCCGTGGCACGACGGCAACGGCGTGGCGGACCTCGTCTTCGAAAAGATGGACGCCGAGCAGAGGACCGTGCTGCTCGAACGGCTGCTGGCCGCCCACGAGGGCTGAGCCGAGCCTGTCAGGGCACGCAGCACACTGAACGGCGCCGGGGGTGCTTACGCCGTAAGCACCCCGGCCACCCGACAGCCGGCACCACCCCAAGTGCTTACGCCGTAAGCACCCCGGCCACCCGACAGCCGGCACCACCCCAAGTGCTTACGCCGTAAGCACCCCAGCCACCCGACAGCCGGCACCACCCCAAGTGCTTACGCCGTAAGCACCCCGGTGCGGGAGAGGGCGCTGTCCGGATGACTTCCAGGTCTGTGGCAGGGGGCGGGTGGTCCTGCTCGCGCGAAAGAGGACGCCTCCGGCGGGCCCTCACTCCCAAGGGGGTCGGGGTTGTCGGTTGACTGCCGGCCGGTGGGGTGGTGGTGGGGTGGGCCAGGGGCTTCCCTCGGTCGGTCGGGCCCCCGGAGGGCTACCGCCGAACCTGTGGGGGGTGCCAGGACAAGCCGCTTCGCGGTCGCTGCGCGATCCTGGCACCCCCCACAGAACCGACGGTCGGCTGACGCTGCCCGACCGACCGAGGGAAGCCCCCGTCTACCGGCTGGCATTGTGGCCGGAGCCGCCTGGCAGCGGGACGGGTCCGCAACGCCGCGGCCAAGGCTCGCTCCTGACGTTCCCAAGGAGCGACTCTGGAAGTGCGTTGGCAACCACGGCCCTGCAAGAAACAGGAGCCGTGGCGGGCCGTGGCAGCCGGCGCAAGCCGGCCGCTGTGGGCAGGTTCGGAACGCGCCAGCGGGCCGGACCTGCCCACAGCCAAAGAAGCAGCCGCCCCCGCCAGGGGGCGACCACGGCCCGGCGGCCCGGGACGGGGACCCAAAGGCCCCCCAGGGGCCGACGGTCCCCGGCACGGTGAACGCCGCCGGGCCACACCGCGCCGCCCCCGCCAGGGGGCGACCACGGCCCGGCGGCCCGGGACGGGGACCCAAAGGCCCCCCAGGGGCCGACGGTCCCCGGCACGGTGAACGCCGCCG
>NZ_JBVHJO010000032.1:0-6448 GCF_055559995.1 Streptomyces sp. NPDC023541 | reverse complement strand
GCCGGGCCACACCGCGCCGCCCCCGCCAGGGGGCGACCACGGCCGGAAGCAGCTGAGGAGTGTGGTGGCTCGGATGGGTCGGCGTCGGTCTGTGTGGCTGTGCCGGACCTGCTGGCTGCAGATCCGGCACAGCGCATCGGGTGGGGAGAAGCCGGCTCCCTTGCCTGAAGGAGGCTGTTACTGCCCGGAGACTTCCTCGATGGGGATGAACAGGTTCTGGTAGGCGTGGACGAGGGCTTCACCGTGGCGGGAGAGCTCACCGGGGCTGGCGAAGGGGGCCGTTCGCCCGGTGGTGACTGCCTCGAAGGTCCCGAGCTCGGTGCCTTGCGGGCAGACCGTGCCAGCGGCCGGTGCGTTGGCTATCAGCACGAGGCCCTCGTCGGAGTTCGCCTGTGTGGGATGTGCTCCGGGGCCCTGCCAGATCAGCTGTTCCTTGTGAAGGCGGTAAATGCCAGAGCCCCGGAAGTCGTCCGGAGCGGTAATGGTCCGAGGGGCCCGCATCTTCAGGTAGTAGGGCCCGGGGGAACCGCCGAGAGCCGCGTTGACGGTGAGGTTGTTGAAGTCCTCTGCAGCCGGGAGCCAGGTGACGGTGCCGCCCAGCATGGTGGTCAGGTGAGCCACTGCGAGTGGGGGGTAGCCGATGAGTTGCTGATTGGCGCCGGAGACCTCGGTCGTGCCCTGCTTGCGGGCGTTGATCTCGTTGATCGCCGGTCCGTCGGGGGTCCAGATGGTGTCGATGCCCCACAGGCCGGTCAGGCCGTAGGTACGCCAGGCCCACTCGCCGATACGGGTCGCTGCCTCGATCACATCGATGACACCGGAGGCGGGCCAGGGCATCGACCAGTCGTTGCCCGCGCTCTTGGCAGCGCCGATACCCACGGCGGAAACGGCAATGGCCTTGTGCGAGGGCTGGTCGACGTAGACGCACACACCGCCGTGTCCATCGGGAACGGACAGGACGGTGGTGTTGGAGCTCCAGCCCTCGATGAACGCGGAGACCCGCCAGGGGCCGGGCAGTTGGGCAGCCCGCTCCATGTCACGCTCGTTGTCGACGAAGACGGTGCCGCGACCGCCGCTGTCACGGGCGGCCTGTACGACGATCCGGGTGCTGCCGATGGCGGCGCGCATGTTGGCCAGGCTGGGGAGCCTGGGCGCGTCGTAGGTGCGGGCCTTGATGATCATGTGCTGCGGCACTCCTGCGGCCGAGAGGATGTGGCCGAGGGCGCTCTTGTCCTCGATCTGGTCGCGGATCTGGCCGGGCAGCGCGGCAATCGTGCCGCCTGCCCCGGCAAGTGCGTGCAGGGCCTGGCCGGCGTACCAGCCGGCGGCGACGGGCTGCCGTTCGAATCGATGGACCCTGGCTATGGCCTGCTCGGCGATCTCGTTCCACCAGGTGTGCTTGCGCTTCCCTCCCGGGCGCCGGCCGGTGCCATGCTCGGCGGCGATGTTTTCCACCGGGTTGGCCGGGTGCCAGGGGGTGTAGCAGCCCAGGGCCAAGGTCGGTCGGGCAGCGGGCACCGGAACGGGAGCGGCGTAGGCGACGCGGCCGCCGGTGGTGTGGCGGTCGAAGTCGACCAGTGGACGACCGGCCAGGGCCAGGGTCAGTTCGTGATCTGCGATCTGTGAGCGCTCACGGAGTTCGCGCGGGAAGTCGGGGCTCATTCGGTCTGATTCCTTCCGGTTCTACTACGGGTGGTGTTGTGAGTGGGGTGGGTGTTCCTGTGCCGGTTCGGGGCCGGCCGATGACCGGCCCCGAACCGTGTGAGCGGGGCGCCCCCGTGCGATGCCTTGTCGGCTCTCGCCTGAGGGCGCCTACACTTGAAGCGTGAGTTGGGCCCGCTTCTCTCGGGCCCGACTCACGACCTCATGAGCGCTGCGTCACTTGTCGATGCCGGGGTAAGCCCGACGCTCCTTGCCCTGTTCGAGCCCGACGTGTTCCATCTCGACGCCCGTCAGGATGTAGCGGCGCAGGGGCTCTTGGGTCTCCCGGTCGGTGTTGCGCAGGTGCCGGGGGTCGAGCTCCTCGATCACGATGGACGGGGCCTTCGCGGAGTCGTTCTTCCCACCGCGGACCGCCACAGAGAGCAGGCCCTCGTCCTCCTGGAGAGGCATGGGCGCCAGCCGCCAGATGGTCCCACGTCGGCTGGAGAGGCTGACGGCGCCGTAGCCGCGCTCCTCACGCGGTGTCATCGGCTCGTCCACGGTGGCCACCAGCCCGCGGAACATTCCCATCGCCCGGCCCTGGTTGACGATCTGACCGGTGTCGAGGGTGAAGGAAGGGGAGAAGACCGTGGAGGCCGGGTACTCGGCGGTGCGGACTGCTGCGGTGTAGGTCTGCACGATCGGCAGGATCTCGTTGCGGACGTGCCGGGCGGCGTTCAGGTCGATGCGGTCGAGTTCCTCCGCCATGTCGGCCAGGTGCTGCTCGACGTCCTTCACGTGGTCCCAGGACGCCTCGGGGAAGGGGGCGGACCGTGTGGTGTGCCCGTTCCTGGCCTTGACGTCCAGCAGCGTGTTGAGGAACCAGCGGGTGGCGTCGGCGTAACCGGACTTCCTGCGCTTCTCGGTCTGCAGGTAGATGTGCAGGGCGGTGAACCGGCCGTTGGTGCCGAAGTTGGGCTCGATGGCGTAGTACTCGCCGTCGGCGTTGCTGAACTTGTAGAGGTCGACCTCCCGGCGGTAGTGATCGTCCGTGATGTCGCCCGCCAGGGCCGCCCGGACCGTGGCTTCGGTGCCGTCGAGGCAGTCACCGGTGAGGTGGATGTAGCGGGTCGGCTCGTGGGAGAAGACCGGCTCGTTGGACGCCCCCAGGGCGGTGACCCGGGTGATGGGAAGCGGCTCGGTGGCTGGCTCGGCGCTGATGAGCAGGTGCGGTCCGACGGCGATGACGTGGCGGCCGTCGACGACGGTGTCGGTCACCTGGCCCAGCCCGATGAGAGGGGCGAACCGCAGCTCGACCGCGGCGGAGGCCGCTCCATGGCCCAGCTGGTCGAAGACCGGGCGGTAGGTGGTGAGGAAGTTCGCCATGTCGAGGATGAACTGCTTGCGGGTGGTGGAATCCGCCGTGCGGTCCTGCCAGCCCAGGGTGTAGGGGGTCAGGGAAAGCCGCACGCCGTCGAGCACGTGGCCGCAGTCGGCCGCGATGCGCCGGTGCATGTCGGCCAGGTTTGGCGCGGACAGGTCCTCCGACTCCGCCGAGGAGTAACCGACGGTGGAGACGCGGACGCGGGAGCCCAGGAACTCGTCCGTCCAGCGCAGGTACTCGTGCAGGTACGGGTAGCTCGCGATGTCGTTGTCGAGGTACGGGAAGATCGTCCCGGGTCGGTGCGCCTCCCGGCCCCTGGCGACGCGGATGCCACGCTCGTCGGCGACGGTCGCCAGGGCCTTGATCAGCACGTACAGGCCCTGCCGGGTCAGCTGCCAGACCTCCCGGCCCGCGACCTGCGAGCAGAACGAGCAGCGGTTGAAGCATCCGGTGGCCGGGGCCAGGTACTGCAGCCGGGTCAGTGCCTCGGTGGGCAGCTGCCGGAGCTGTTCGACAAGCGCTTCCAACTGGGGGCGGAGGGTCTCCTCGGAGAGCCCCGTGAATGTCTGGCACTGGGTGTTCTTGGTGTCGCTCACTGTTTTCCTTCCAGATCTACTACGGTCAGGGGTGAGGGGCGGCTGCCCCGGCTCCTTCGGGTGACCGGTCTGGTGCCGCGGGGTGCGTGCTCCGGCCGGTCAGGCGAAGCCCGTACCGCGCCGGGCTGGTCCGTCAACCCCGCTTTTTGGGGTTGACGGACAAGCCCGGTGTGGTACGCATTTGTGACCGGCTGGAGCATGTATCCCGCGACAGGGCGGGATCCGACGAGTCGGGGAAGCTGCGAATTACGGACCGGAGTAGCGCGTGAGAGCGATTGACTAACAGGCCGCTGACTAGGGCTTCTGATCAGATCCGGACTGTTGGATCCGCAGGTGGGGGCGCTCCCCACACCGCGCCCGGTTTCGCGGGCACAAAGCCGTCGATGGACCGATTCAGCTAGTTGCAGACAAAAAGCTGCGAACAGGTTCGTGAGGACGGCAAGGTTCCGTCAGCCCGTGGGGCTCGGGGCCCTGGCAGAAGGGATGGTCGGTTGTGGCCACGCACATGCTGGCGTGGGATGAGCCCGAGCACTGGACTGTCTGGCATGTGAGTGCCCGGTACGGGATCGCTGCTGGGACGGTCACCCGTGAATGGGTGCACTGGCCGCAGTGGCCCTGTGCGGTGGCCGGGTACGGCAAGAGTCGTTCGGGGAGGGGGCGTCCGCTGAAGGTCTACCGTCGCACCGAGGTGGAAGCGGCAGTGGCTGCGCATGCGCGGGCCAGTCCTGAGTTCGGTCCCCCTCGTCAGCCGGATCGGGAATGGCCCAGGCGCGACCGGGTGACGCTGGCCGAGGTCGGAAGGCGCCTGGACCGTTCCTATGTGGAGGTGCGCAACTATCCGCGGCTGTACTCGCAGTGCGCGGCCAATCCGTTCCCTCTGCCTGGCCCTGATGGCCGGCGTTCATGGGGCGATGTGATCGACTGGCACCGCGCCCGACCGGGCATGGGGTTTCGCAGGAGAGGGGATTCGACCCCGAGGTGCGTGGCCCGATCCGACGACAGGACATTCTCGTGAACGCTGACACCCCATTCCACCGGATCAAGATCCGTGTCGCGGCAGCTGTCTTCCACGGCGAGGACGTCGTTCTGATCAAGCGGACGAACAGTTCAGGGGCAGAGCACTACTCGTTGCCCGGTGGCAACGTGGAGGCAGGCGAGGGTCTGCTGGATGCATTGGACCGTGAGCTGCGCGAAGAGCTGGGGATCGAGCTCAGGCATGCGGGGAGTCAGCCTCAGTTCACCTGGATCCTGGATTCCATGGTGACGCGACCGGGGAATACGCCTCCGCGGAAGATCCACATGGTCTACCGTCTTCAGCTCGCTGGCGCATCCTCTCCGGAACTGCGGTCGCACGAGTACGACGATGTCGTTGGTGAAGGCCGGATCGTATGGGTGCCGTACCGTCGCACGACTGGGCTGCATCTCTTCCCGCCAGTCCCGCTGTGGCAGCTGGCCGGCCCTGCAGAGGCTGTCGATGCCGCGGATTGCATGCTTCCGCCTTTGGACGACAGCAACTTCACGTGGCGCTGAGCCTGTAGCGGCTGTTCAGCGGCTTCGGCGGCGGTAGGGGCCTGCCAGGGTGCGGGTGTCGGCATAGGTCCAGATGTCGGCGCGTCGGTATCTGCGCCGGGTCCGGCCGCTGGGGAGTTCTTCTTCCTCGGCGGGCTGGGGCCACCCACGGGGGGGCTTCTTGGGGTATCGGGTGATGCTGGTGGGTTCCATGCCCAGGATGCGGGCGGCTTCGGAGAGGGTGACCAGATCGTCGGGGGCGCCGCTGCGGTCGACGAGGGATTCATCGGGGCGGGAACGCGCCTTGTAGCTGTCGTACCAGGTGTCCCAGCCGGTGGGGTCCCAGTACATGACGCGGTCGACGGTCTTGGCGGGTTCGGGGTGGCCGTTGGCGGCTCGCTGGCTCCACATGTGGTCGAGGGTGCCTTTGGCCAGGTCGTGTCGTGCGGCGAGTTGCGCACGGGATTCGAGGTTGGTGGTGTCCTGGCGTGTGCGGTACCAGCGGTCCCATTCCTCGCTGTCCCAGACAAGTTCGAGTCCGATGGTGCCGACGGCTTCGGGATGGCCGGTGGTCTGCCGGTTGCGGTACCAGCCTTCGAGCGGGGTGAGGGTGATGCCGAGGCGGGTCATCAGGTCCCGGCGGGTGTACACCTCGTGGCCGTTCAGCGTGGTCATGCGGTCCCCTCTTGGGTCGTTGTATCGGTGCGTGGTTCCGGGCCCTGGGCTGGGTCCACCCGTCGGCCGGTCGCCTAGCATGGGCTTCATCGCCTCGCGGCACGGATTCCTGGTCGAAGGGTTCGTTGCCTGAGGGCGTAGGGCGGCCGGCTGGACGCCATCCTTGTGTCGGCCGCCCGCTGCAGCCCGGCTGGGCGACGTGTCTGAGCAGGATTGGCGTCGGTCGACCTAGCACAGCCCCTTCGAGTAAATCCAATCCTGCCTTAAATTTCCAGGTTGGGCCAACCCATGGGTGCCACGGGGTGCCGGCGGAACGCCGGCCGCTGTGGGCAGGGCCGGACCGCGCCAGCGGGCCGGCCCTGCCCACAGCCGAAAAGCAGCCATCCCCGAAGGGGATGTCCGCGGCCCGGCGCCCGGCCCGGGGGCCCAAAGGCCCTCCAGGGCCGACGGCCCACGGGCCGGTGAACGCCGCCGGGCCACATCACGCCATCCCCGAAGGGGATGTCCTTTTCCCGCGCCCGCAGCCGACAGCGGTCGCCGGCCACCGAGGGGTGCCGGCGGAACGCCGGCCGCTGTGGGCAGGGCCGGACCGCGCCAGCGGGCCGGCCCTGCCCACAGCCGAAAAGCAGCCATCCCCGAAGGG
>NZ_JBVHJO010000031.1:0-36068 GCF_055559995.1 Streptomyces sp. NPDC023541 | reverse complement strand
ACAGTTCCAGGCACGTGTCAGCCACTACAAACGACGCGGTCACACACCACCAGAAGCCAACAAACCATCACAGCAAGTACCGTTGCAGTACTAGGCCAGCTCCACCACTGCCTCAAGAACCGCCGCGATGAGCACACCGCATTCCCGGCGCCGCAGGCCCCAGCACTGGCGGTGGCATAGGTGATCCAGCTCATGACTCACCGCCCCCAGAGGTCGCTCCGCAGCGTGCTTGAATCACCGGATGATCGACTGGTCCACACTCCACGACGCCTACGGCCCGGCACACGCGATACCCGGGCTGCTGGACCGAGCCATCGGTCGTGACCAGGAGGCCATCGACTGGCTTTGGGGGCGCTTGTGCCACCAGGGGACGATCACCCCGGCGAGCATCGCCGCACTGCCGCGGCTCGCGGACATCGCGAAGACCGAGGACGCCGGGGACTGGGCGCTCGATCTGGCCGGAGCCATAGCGGGTGGCCTCCTTCAACCTCACGGCGCGGACGAAGAAGTCGCCCGCTGTGCGGCGACCTTGGCCGAGCTTCGCGCCATGGCCGCCGCCCGGCTGCGGTCTGGCCTGGACGGGAAGATCTACCTGAGCTGGCTGCGGGCCATGCTCGCGTTCGACGGCCAGACCTTGTGGTTCGAGGCCCTGGACGACTTCACCGATTCGTTCGTCACTGTCGCGTGTCCGCACTGCGACGCACCGGTGACGATCGCGGTCGGCGACTACGGCTGCTACTCCTCGATCCGGGACTGGAATCTGGGGGATGTCCACCAGGTCCCCCTCCGGCCAGCCGTCCCGCACGAGCTGACCGGCACCGGGAGGATGTTGCACGAGTCGGCCGTACGGGATGGCCAGCAACGGCTCGCCTGGGGCCTGACGCACCTGTTCGGCCGGGCGGAATGCCCAGGATGCAGGAGTCTCTTCGGCATCGCAGACGAGTACGAGGCCGCCAATGCACCCGCCCCATGGGACTTCGCCCGAGGCCACACCAAGGACGCTCTCTGATGACCACCGGCAGGGCCCTCGAAATCGAACAGTGAGCTCGTGCCCGCTGTCCCGACTTGACGGCTTGGTGCCGCGAGGTGTCTGGATAGCTCCACCCGGCAACGGCGGTAGCACTCTCCCGGGTTGCGCCCGTGCCGCAACTCTTCGCGGGGCGGCCACGGGGGCCGTTGTCAGAGGCGATTGGCAAGATTGCGGCCATGAATGTCACTCCTGTCACTCCGCCACGGCCGATCGACGTTGCCGCGGTCTTTCCCCAACTGGCTCCGCTGGCCCGCACGGCGACCCGCCTGCACCCCCGCCCTGGGGCGCCGACGTGGCACGACAGCTCGATCGGTGGGCCGCTGCTGTGGCCCGCTGAGGAGCCGTGGCCGCACTGCGAGGAACCGCATGTGGTGGATGGCATCAACCCAGCCCAGTCCCCAGCGGATTTGCGGCTGGAACGACGGATCTTCGCCGCCTCGCACGGCCGGGACCTGACTCCAGAGGAACGGGAGACTCTCGAGCGGATCCGACCCCCTCGGACGTATCCGGTGAGGCTGGCGGTCCAGGCGTACGACGGCCCCATAGCGATGCTGCCCGTCGCGCAGCTGTACGTACGGGATGTGCCCGATCTGAGTCCGCCGGAGGGCAAGGACCTGCTGCAGGTTCTGTGGTGCCCCTTCGATCATCCGATCATGCCCAGGACCCTGCTCTTCTGGCGTTCGGCAGCCGCCGTCACCGACATCCTCGACACGCCCCCCGAGCCGCCCGCAGTGCAGTTCGACGGCTATCTACCGGAACCGTGCGTGCTCGAACCGGAGCAGATCACCGAGTACCCCGACCATCTAGAGCTGAGCGAAGAACTGCGGGAGCAGCTCAAGCAGTGGAGTGTGCCCCAGGCAGCAGAGGAAGACATGGACCCGGACACGTACTACGACTGTGTGCTGTCCAACGCACCCGGCTGGAAGGTCGGCGGCTGGCCCGCTTGGAACTCCACCGACCCCAGCTCGCAGCCCTGCTCCGAGTGCGGCACCGGCATGGAGGTCCTGATGACCGTCGCCACGTTCGAGGAAGGGGACGACGCCGGGAACAGCTGGTCTCCGCACCCCCACCCAGGTGCTGGACCGTACCCCGGCCACCGCGGCTACAACGCGACCGGTGTCCAGATAGGCAGCGGCTACCGGCAGCACCTGTTCGTCTGCCCGGCGGAGCCCGAGCATCCGCACATCGAGTTGATGACGTAGCCCGTCCGCAGTGTGCAGCCGGGGCGTCACGGCGCGGGCATGCCGTGACGCCGGGTGGCCGCGAGGCTCAGGGTGCCTACCTGCGGCCCGACATCCGAGAAGGAAGCAGGCCATCCCTGACATGACCGCGACGCATCGCACCAGGTTGAGCACGTCCCGGTGGGCTCGCCGGTCGGTAAAGAACCTTTCCTGTCGGTGCGCAGGTCGTCGCTGCCGGACATCGACGTCGATGTGGAGTCCGCGCGCCGACTGGAGGTCTACGACCGGATCATCGAGCGGTTCGGGCTCGAGCGGGTCGCGGTGACCGGGATGCCGGAGACCTACCGGGCCCGGCACGCCCTCAGGGGCACCGGCCTCGCCCTCGGCGTCGCGCCGCAGGTCGTCGACCGGATCGCGAAGTCGTTCCCGCACATCCGGGCCTGCGACATCCGCGACGCGCTGACCACGCTCCCGGAGCTGAAGCAGCTCGCCGCCGAGGCCAACTCGTTCGATCCGCTGTGGGAACTCGCCGCGGGCCTGGACGCGCTGCCGCGGGGGATCGCGATGCATCCGTGCGGGGTGATCCTGTCCGACTCGACGCTGCTGGACAGGTTGCCGGTGCAGCCGACCCCGGGCGGCCAGTACCCGATGGTGCAGGCCGACAAGGAGGACGTCGATTCTCTGGGGGTCGAGGCTGTTGCCGTGGGGTCTGTCTCACGTTGATGCAGCTCAGCGACCTGGTAGGTGAGTCTACGCATCACGACACCTGTGGTGATAGGGCCTGTTCGTAATCATGTGACCGGACAGTCAGTCTCTGGGGGTGGAGGCCGGCGCAGGGTGGGAGAAGCTGCGCATGTGTGCGGGTGTTAGCTTCTCTCCCGTGGTGGAACACCAGGACGAGACCAGGGCGGCCTATGACGGGGTCGTCGAGCTGTATGCATCGCTGTTCGCTAATCGGTTGGAGACGCATCCGTTCTCGCGGAACATGATCGGCACCTTCGCCGAGCTGGTGCGTGAGACGGGGAACCTGCGGGCAGCCGACGTCGGGTGCGGGCCGGGACATCTGACGGCCATGCTGCACGACCTCGGGCTGGACGCTTTCGGGCTCGACCTCTCCCCAGCCATGGTCGACCACGCCCGGCGGGCCCATCCGGCGCTGCGGTTCGACGAGGCGAGGATGGAGGCCCTGCCGGTCGAGGACGGAACGCTCGGCGGCATGCTGGCCCACTACTCGATGATTCATACCCCGCCTGGGGAATTGCCCGCGCTGCTCGCCGAGCAGGTGCGTGTTCTGGTACCAGGGGGCCTGCTCCTGGTCTCGTTCTTCGCGACTGACGGATCGGAGCCGGTCCGCTTCGACCACAAGGTGACGCCCGCCTATAGCTGGCCGGTGGACCGGTTCGCCGAGTTGCTGGCCGGAGCTGGGCTCGTCACGTTCGCCCGGCTGCTCCACGACCCGGCCTCCGAGCGGGGCTTCCTCGACGCCCACTTGCTGGCCCGCCGCCCCTAGGGACGGTCCCGTGATCGGTTCTCGGCGGCCGAAGGCCGCCGAGAACCGCCGTGGGGTTACCTGACCGATCAGATCGGACAGTGGCCAGTCGTGATCAAGGCCGGTGGTTCAGGGCCCGGGTCAACTCCCGGTTCGCCGCCCGAGCCGCTTCCAACTCCTCTGTCCGCTCGTCGAGTTCGCCTTGCTTGGCAGCGACCTCCTGCTCGAGGAGGGCGATGCGACGCTGGAGTTGGTCGATGTCGACGGGTGCGCCAAGGCCGGATTCGGCCCAGATGGCATCGCCGAGCTGGGAAGACAGGCGGCTCTCCAGCTGGCGGACCCGTGCCGCGAGACGCTTGTTGCGTTCCAGCGCGTTCGTGAGGTCGGTCTGCAGCGAAGCCCGGCTGACCGCCGCAATTCGGCCCTCCTCAACGGGGGTGTGGGCGGCGGCGTGGACGCGTTCGAGCAGGTCGCGATGGCGATAGAGGAAGGTGCGATCAACCCGAGCGGCTCTGGCGAGCCCGGAGACGGTGATGTCCCCGCCGCTCTTGGCGGCGGCGTCGATGGCCTTGAGGACGCGCTCGCGGCGGCGAGTCGACTCGGCGCGCTTGCCCTCGATCATGGGGTTGGTCATCCTGCGGGCCTTTCAGGGCGGAGATCCTCGGGCGGCCCAACGCGGGGCAGACCGAGTGAGACGACGCGGCGTGTGCGGCGAACCATGATGACGGCTTCCTTGATCTGAATCCGGTCCTCCTCGGTGAGGTCCTCCAGGTCCTCCCGGACACGTTTGACCAGGCGGCGGACCCGAGTGATCTCCTCGTCGGAAGGCATGGCCTCGGCCTTCGCCCACGAATCGGCGGCGAAGGCGGCGAGACGTTCGCGGCCACGGAGGAGATCGGCGAGGTATGCCTCCAGGTCAGGGAGGTAGGAGACGTCCGTGCGGAAGTGATCACAGCCGACGCAGCGGAATCTGACGGGACAGTCGTGCCCGCCAGCCTGGACGTTGGTAGGTTCGGTGCAGAGCCCGTAGGGGACCTGGACCTCCCCGATGGCCCGGCGGGCGTGCTCGGAGTCGAGCAGGGCCTGGGCCTTGCGCCAGACGCGATTGCCGTTCCGGTCGAGCTGCATCGCGGTGACCCGCTCCACGGCCTCACGCTTGCGGGTCTCGCCGACACGGTAGTACTGCTGAGTGGTCGTCAGCTGGCGATGGTCCATGAGCGACTGCAGGGCATCGGGAGCGACGCCGGCGTCAGCATGGCGCTGAGCGTAGGTGTGCCGGTAGGCATAGGGAAAGATCTTCGCCTTGTCGAACGGCAGCATCTTGGTGACCTGGCGGCCCCTGATCGTGACCACCGTGGGAACCAGGAACTCGGGCAGCGACTCGACCCAAGCGCGGTGACGGGAGGCGAGCCATTCAGGCGTGACCGGCTTGGTGCCCGTCGCGTTGGTCAATACGGCGGGCAGCAGCTTGAGCTGGCCGGTGGGAGCGTTCGGAAACCGTACCCGCACTCGTTCCTGCTGAGCGGTGATCACGGCGCCGGTCTCGCCACTGATGGGCAGGCGACGGGCCTTTCGGGCCGACTTGTGGTTGTCGTAGACCAGCGTCAGCTTGCCGTCCTCGTCCCGCTCGAGGCAGTCGTAGGGAAGCCGGCAGATCTCCGAGGGGCGGCGACCGGTGTCGATGATCAGCTCGACCGCAGTGCGGATCTCGGAGGATCCCGTGGCCTCGAGGCCGTCGAGGTGCTGGCAGAGCTGCGTCATCACCTCGGCTGGTAGGTCCTTGCCGGCCTCGCTGTCCTCGGGGTCGTCCGGCACGTCCTCGGCGTGCAGGCCGAAGGTCTCGCAGATCCCGTGCAAGGGCTGGTCGCGCTGGGTGAGGCCCAGGGTTCGCACCCGGTTCAGCAGACGTCGGGCATATCGGACCACGCGGACGTGGGTGTATCCGCTGATCTCGTCTTGTTCGTTCAGAAACCGTAGCCGGTTCAGAAAGGCCGTCACGTCATCGCGTGTGACGGCACGAACGTCGTCGCCGTGATCGGGCCGGTTCAGCCGCAGGCTGTCCGAGAGCTGGACGATGGCGTTGATGTGCGACTGGACGGCCGCCCGGCTCTTGCCTCGCCGCTTGGGAATGTCGTCCAGGGCCCAGGCCTTCGTGGACTCACGCAGCCAGAGCTGACTGATCTTGCCGAAGTAGAGGTTGCCGTCCAGGCCGAACACGTAGCCGGACCAGATGTCCTTGTGCCGCTCGGTCTCGGGGGTCAGGCCGAAGCGCCCGAGGTGCTTGAGGATGCCCTTGGCGGCGCCTGCCGTCGTGTGGTTGACCTGACTCAGGTCGAGTTCGGTGAGCGTGGTGACCTGTTGCGAACGGGCCAGGTCGCAGAGCGGCCGCAGGATGTAGTCCTTCTGCATAACGCCCTCAGCAACGCGTTCCTGCAGGCCGTAGAGGATCTCGTGCACCACCCGGTCCGGCAGGCCACGCAGACTGATCACGCCGTTCTGGGAGATCGCGTTCGTGGTCCGGCGCCAGTGCTCCTCGTCGCCCAGAGTTCCCTTGCGGACCGCTTCCCGGCGGCGCTGAGCGTGCGCGGGGCAGTAGCCGGCCGGACTCTGCCGTTGCCGGTGACACGCGGCGACGTGACAGGTCCCGAAGGTCTCCAAGGGGACGACATTGGGATGCTGTACGAACTCCGAAATCGGGATCTTGTAGATGCGTTTCTGCTGATAGAGGTGAGCCGTGCAGAGCGGATTGGACAGGCCATTGCTGGGCCGGCCGCACTCAGGAACCGTGCAGGGAACCTCGCCGATGGCCCGCCAGATCCGCTTCGCGGTTCTGGCGAACTCCTCGATGCTCTGTCCGCTCTTCTCCCACCGCCTCATGCAGCCGACGCAGAGGCCCTGCTGGAACGCGTAGTAGACCATCTTGTCGCAGCCCGAGACCAGGCACTCCGGTGCGCTGAACTGCGGGTGGCCACGCGGGATGAACAACAGCCTGACCTGCGGATCCCAACCCATGAGCTGCAGAAAATCCGGACTGATGGCCTTGCGCAGAGGATCAGCGAGCTCGTCTGGCGGGGACTCGGCGGCGGAGACGACAGCGTGGAGGATGGTCACCGGTCGCCGCCCCCGAACTGCAGACGGGGAGAGGGAACCCGCTCGATGGCGTCCCGCAGCCGGGTGCGACTCGGGTGCAGATAGGGACTCGGCGAGTGGGGATTCTTCTGGCCGAGGAGGGCCTGGACCTCGTCCAGACTGCCGCCAGCGTCCGCGACGTTACTGGCCATTGCGTGGCGACACATCCGCGGCGTGATCATCCGCCCCAGGCGAGCCCGGCGGGACAAAGACTCGCAGAGCTCGCCGATCGCGTCCGTCGTCACCGGCTTGCCGTAGGGCGGCCGGAACAGGTTGACCAGGAGGAAGTCGCTGTCGCCGGCGGGCAGGTGCTCATGACGCTCCAGCATGTACTGGTCAAAAGCCTGCACCACGAGGAAGTCCACCGGCATAGCCCACGCCTTCTTCGACTTCGACCAGGCGCCGTTCTCGTTCTGCCGCCGGGCGACGTGGACGTGGGCGCCCTCGATGCCACAGCCCAGCGGCCTGGAGTCCATCAGCAGATGCGAGTCGCTGCGGCGCAGGCCCGCGACCTGCCCCGGACGCAGGCCGACGCGTGACAGGAGCAGCAGCGTCAAGCGGTCCCGCGCGGAGCGGCAGGCCAGGAACATCGCCACGACCTCCTCGTCGCTGGCGCGGTCAATGTCCGTCTCCGGCTCCTGGACCCGGTGGCGAGCACGCAGCCGCAGCCGCATGCCACCGCTCTCGCCCTGGGCCTCCTCGGGCAGATCGCGGGAGTCGCCGATCTCGTAGATCTGCTCCAGCACCCAGGCCGGCACCATCTTGTTCGTCACGGCGTAGAGCAGGAACATCCGCACCGCGGTCAGCACCTTGTTGACCCGGATCTCGCCCCGCACGGGCTTCGCCCCCGGCCCCGGCACGACGACCGGGGCGTTGCCGCCGCGGCCCGGCGTCCACTTCAGCCAGAGCATGAATAGCCCCATCTCCCGGGCCGCGGTCCTCCAGTCCCTCCCCGTGACCATGCACCAGCGGAGAAACAGCACAACTCCCTCGGCATACGCCTTAGTTGTCGTCTCCGCTCGCCCCCTCGCCAGCCGGATCTCCCGCAGGAACTGATCGGCTTCTTTGACCACCTCGAAGCCGTCGTCGACTACCGTCCAGTACCGGGTACCCGACGGCAGCACGACACGAAAAGCTCGTACTTTCACTCTGCCTCCACGGCTTGATCGCAACGATCTGCCGCAGAGCCACACCCCCTGAGACCTGTTGCAGTAGGACCCTATGAGAGGGCTTCTGCAACGTCACACCACCCTCACTGAACCCCCAGAGAACGTCGAGGACCTCGGCCTGCTCAAGCTCGACGTCCTCGGCGTGCGGATGCAGTCCGCGATGGCGCACGCCGTCAAGGAGATCCGCCGGACCTCCGGCCGGCAGATCGACCTCGACAACCCCGACCATGTCCCCCTCGGCGACCCGGGCGCCTTCGACCTCATCCGCAAGAGCGACACCATCGGGATGTTCCAGCTGGAGTCGCCGGGCCAGCAGGACCTGGTGGGCCGGCTCCAGCCGCGCGACGTCCAGGACGTCATCGCCGACATCAGCCTCTTCCGGCCCGGGCCGGTCAAGGGCGGCATGCCCGCCCTCTACATCGCAGCCCGCCACGGCGCCGCCCCCCACTACCCGCACCCCGACCTGATCCCGGTCCTGTCCTCGACCTACGAGGTCACGATCTGGCACGAACAGATCATCGACATGTTCGCCGTCCTGACCGGCTGCGACCGGGCGCTGGCCGAGGTCGCCCGCCGCGCGCTCGCCGACGGGGAGCGCCTGCCGCAGGTGGAGGCCTGGTTCAAGGGCGAGGCCCGCGGCCGCGGCTACGCACCCGCCGTCCTCGACGAGGTGTGGGAGATCATCAAGGGATTCGGCGCCTACGGGTTCTGCCGCGCCCACGCCGTCGCCTTCGCGGTTCGCGCCCTGCAGTCGGCTTGGCTCAAGGCCCACCACCCGGCCGCCCTGTACGCGGGCCTGCTGGAACACGACCCCGGCATGTGGCCGCCGCGGGTCATCGTCTCCGACGCCCGCCGCCACCACGTCCCCGTCCTGAACGTCGACATCAACCACTCCCAGCCCGACTACCGCATCGAGCAGACCGAGCCCGGGGTGTGGGGGGTGCGGCTGTCGATGTCGTCGGTGAAGGGGATCAGCGAGGACCAGGTCGCCCGGATCACGGCCGGCCAGCCCTGCAACAGCCTCCAGCGGACGGACCCGCTCCATGCTCCCGTTTTCGCCGACGGCGCGCTGCTCGTTCTCGGGCCGTTGCGCGACGGCGACCGGCTCGGCCTCCATCAAATCTGCGACCGTGCACTCCAAGGCGGTGCAGATCATGTCCAGATCGTCGAGCCGGATTGTGATGGGTTTGCTTGACCACAGGGCCGCGGTCTTGCTCAGCGATGGGTTGAAGCCGACCTCTTGGAAGGCGGCGAGCAACTGGGTGGGCCGCCAGATGTCGCGGCGGGCAGCGGCCCAGCGCAGGTTCCATTTTAACGGTTCACGACTCCCAACTCAGCCGGCGAACTGCTCGCCGGGAAGACTCCAGACTCTGCCGCTCCGGGTCGCCCTTCGCTGTGGCGAGGTAGCCGACCGTGATGGACGCCCAGGTATGCCCCAACAGAACTTGGACGTCCCAAAGTGGCATACCTGCCTCGTAGTTGTGGGTTGCGCAGGCGTGACGGAGCAGATGCGGGTGGAGTTCCGTGAGCGTGCCCTTGAGGTGCTGTTTGGATGCCTCTTTGAGCACCTTGCGGAAGGTGTCTGGCACCAGGAACGGCGCCACGGGCAGGTTCAGCGCGGCGATCGCGCTCGGCACGCGCTCGGATGGGAAGAGGGGTGCGTGCGGGTCGCTGGGGTCGTCGCAGAACTCGCCACGAATGTCTTCGATGTACCACCACAGCAGGTCCCGTCCCTCTTGGAAGAGGAATGCTTCTCGCTCTCGAGGGCCGGAGCCTTGCGAGCCCTTGCCGCGTACGAGGAAGCGGCCCCACTGGCCGTTCTCCCAGTGGATGTCTCCGATCCGGACGCTGCAGAGCTCTGCGGCGCGCACGCCCGAGATGTAGGTGAGCTTGCCCAACACGTAGTTGCGGGCGGCCACCGGGTACTTCCGGGCAGAGGGCAGGGACTCCCGCCAGGAGGCGAAGAACTCCTTGGTTGCCCGGGCCGAGGGAGGGATGCGCAGGCCGAAGTCCCCGCGGTGGCGTGGCCGGCCGAACACCGCCGAACGCTGCTCGATCTGGCCGAAGAGGTCGCCGCCCGCCTGCGCGACGGACAGCAAGCCGCGGGCGGACTGGCCGTGTCCGTCCGCTACGCCGACCTCAGCACCAGCATCCGCAGCCGCACCCTCACCGAAGCCACCGCCCACACCAGGCCGATCGCCACGACCGCCTACGAGCTCTACGACCTGCTCGCCCTCCAGCGCGCCCGCGTCCGCACCATCAGCCTGCGCGCCCACGACCTACGACCGGCGAGCCAAGCCACCCAGCAACTCACCCTCGACGCCAGCGATGTGGAACTCCACGCAATTCCCCATCAGCAGCATCAGGTTCCCCAGCCAAACGTTCGAGCACGGCGATGGGTGTCGTCTGTGCTCCCGTCCGGATAATCCTGAGACGGCCTGCAGCAACCTCCGTATCTTGGCGCCATGACGGACGAGGCAGAGCCGGGGCTCAATGTGAACCGCTGGGGCGATACGTCGGACCCGGCCACGGAGCGGCGGGGTACCCGCCAGGACGCGTGCTCGTGCTTCGACCAGTCCAGGCCGCATCCGCGAGCCCGAGTCGGACTCCACGCCGAGCGGCAGGACACCTCCGCTTCGGGCTGGCGCCACCTGCTGGAGCTGATCGACGAGGCCGCCGCCGACGGGCGCGAAGAGTTTCGCCCCCTGACCGGGCTCAGCCCGGAAGAGCGGCGGCAGATCATCACCCTGCCACGGAGCCTCGCCCAGCTGACGGCGGTCAAGCACCTCGTGCTCTACGGCAGCAATCTGGTCCGGCTCCCACCCGAGATCGGGGCCATGACCAGCCTGGAGGAGTTCACCCCCTACACCTCCTACCGGCTGCACTGGTTCCCTTACGAGATCACCCGGTGCCGGAAGCTGACCCGCAGCACGGTGAGCACGCGCGCGTTGTTCGGCAACTACAAGCTGCGACCGCCGTTCCCGCGGCTACAGCCTTCCTCGGGCTCCGTTGCGGACCTCGATCCGGGAAACCTGGATCCCCGACGGTGGGGCGCCACCGTCATCCACAGCTGCAGTGTCTGCGACCGCCCGATCGAACAGCGCGGACTCAATCAGGTGTGGATCTCACTGCGCGTGGCCACTGACGTACTGCCCCTGCTGGTCAACGCTTGCTCGGCGACGTGTGTTGCCGCGCTGCCTGGCGGTGCTCGCGACTACATCCCCACACCCCACAAAGGCGGCCGAGTCGACCAGCCGGCGTCCGACTGGGACTGATCAGCCGAACCTCGCCTCACCCCCGGTCGGTCGAGAAACGACCACGATGGTGTGACGACGGGTCGAACGTCTGGGCGGGAAAGCTGACGCTCGCGATGGGGAAATACGTGACCGTCGACACCTGCACGCGACACCAGAGGCTGCTGGCGGACCACTGCCCGGACTGCGGCCGGATCCCCCGGCGGCTGCCCTGTTCCAGGAGGGTCGTTCCCCGCATGGAACTCTGCGGCAACCCGCCGATCCGCCCTGGCGGGCCGGTCTCCGCAGGATGCGGAACCGATCTCACCCATACATCCACGCTGCTATTACCCCGGGACCACCCGGTTCTTGCGGCGCAGGATCGCGTGATGGGCATCATCGATGCCGGCACTGCCGCCTTCGGACCCCTTCTCGGCCGCCCCGCAACCGGCCTCGGCAGCGTTGGCCGACATCCGGGCCCTGGGCATCCGGTTCCTGGCCGATCTTCCCGCTGATGTCCTCCGCCAGTGGCTGCCTGAGGACATAACCGAGGCATACCTCTCCGCAGGGCCCGCGTCGCCCCCCCCGCCGGGCGGGCGGGCGACCGCCCAGGATTCATGGCGCCGCCGCGGGCCGCGGACACCGCCATCGCGGTGACCGGCGCTCTGGGCATCCTGCAGAGATCCGGAATCCATCCGGCTGGTGAGGCTCTGCGAGATCTGCTGAACGTCGTCCGCAAAGAGCTCACGCAAGTCTCGGCTACCAGCATCGACGGCTGGGGTCGGGGCACCAGCCCGGTCCTGCAGTCCGTTCACCTGGCAGCTCTGGCTCCGACACTCCGGCCCAGTGAGCACATCCGCTACCGCATCCCGGCCCAGACACCCCATCGGCCGACGCTGACCGTCAAGGACATCGAACACCGATCCAGGAAGATTCCGTCCGTGTTCTGGCCGGCCTGGACGGCACGGCTCACACCACCAGAAGGGTTCGCCTCACGGACCTTGGCTCCCGCGCTGGCCGCCTCCTGCTGATCCCCGACAGCCGTGTTTCGCTGAACCAGGCCGCAGAGCTGGTCGGCAACGTCACCGATGGCATCGACATCTCACGTCTGCTGCAGAAACTCGAAGATCTTTCCCAATGGTCGGCAATCGCCGCCGCCCTCATTCGGCTCGTCGACCATCTCGACGCCGCCTACATCCCGATCGACTACAGGCGGCGCCGCCTTCTGGACTACAGCGAACTGCTGCCTCACCGGCGCTGGCTGGAGATCTGCCGCCGCACCAGCACACCACCGGGGACGGGACGGCGTGAACGCATCGCCCGCAACCAGCTCTTCCACCGCCTCAGCGGCCTACCCGCCGAGTTCGCTCCAGACCATCAAGGCGGGCTCGACGAGTCAGCCCTCCGGGCGGAAGCCTTGCGGGTCACCGCGCTCCAGACACCCGACGTCGCCCGAGCCCTCCAGGCCTTGGCCTTCCTGGCCATGCACCACATCCATGACGAGCCCGTGACCTGGCAACCCCCGGCCACCCTGATGGCCAAGCTCTCCTTGCCTGGCCCCGACCCGCAGCCATCGACATCCCCCGCCTGCACCAGCTCGTCCGGCAGCGCAGGCACCCCGTCCACCACGCCGCCCAGGTCCTCGGCACGACCATCGACGCAGTCCGGCACGTTCTGGATGAACACCCTGCCCCCGAACTCCAACCGACGGAGAACGCCGCCAGAGCCACCGACCGCATCCGCCAGCAAGCCCGCCAACGCCTCCCGAAAGGGCACTTCGCCCAGCTCTACCTCGATGAACACCTCTCCATACAGAAGATCGCCACCCTCACAGGCTTCTCCCGCAAAGTGCTGACCGAACTCGCCAAGGAGTACGGCATCGCCCTCCGCAACGGCCTCCAGGACTACAGACACCGCGGCACCATCGAACGAGACTGGCTGATCGAGCAGTACGTCCACCACCGCCGAACCCTGCCCGACCTCGCCGGGGAGACCGGCATGAGCACCGCGAACATGGCCCGATGGGCCCATACCCACAACATCCCCCTCCGCCCCCGCGGCGGAGCCAGCCACCACAACGCTCTTCGCACCTCCGACCGGGCCGCAGACCTCCCCACAATCTTGCGCAAAGCGTTCACCGGCCCCTACGCAGGCCAGCGACTCTCCCGCTTCCTCGCCGCCCACTCCTACCCCACCCTTACTGAAGCCGCCCGCGACCTCGGCATCCACGAGACCACGCTGGTGATCCAGATCAACCGGCTCGAACGAGACCTCGGCCAGCCCCTGCTCGAGCGAGCTCAACGTGGCACGGCCATGAAGCTGACCGCTTCGGAAAGCGCGTCGTCACGGCGGCCCGGAAGATTCCGGCTGAGACAGCCCTGTTGCACGGCGCTAGAGTCCAACAGTGGAGGAGGGAAGATGGCGCTGAACAAGAAGGGTTCCCGGCGCATAACCGTTGACGGGATCGAGTACCGCTGGCGGATCCGCAGGAAGCCCTCCTACACGCAGGGACTCTGCTGGACGCCGATGACCTACGCCGTCGAAGCGGCCGGCGACAGCCAGCCGGGCACGACCTTGATCGTCACCAGCGGCCAGGCCCATCCCAGTAACTGGGTGGGCGTCGAGACGGAGCCCATTCGTCCAGCTCACGCTGCTGCCAGCATTCGAGAAGCACGGGATCAAGGCTGGGAGCCAACCCGGGTCGGCTCTCCGTTCCAGCTCGACCGATCCGCAGGATTCATCGCTCAACCATGAGACAAAGCGGAGTAGCACGATGCATCTGGCTCGGCATCATGGCCAGGTGAGCACATGGATGCGCTGCTACTGGGACGAGGAAGACACCTGGTTCTACTTCGAGGTCGACGCCGAAGGCTGGGTGATCCGGCAGGTCGAACTCGAAGGGCCTGAGCTGATCCCGATCGCAGCTGCCTCCCTCGCCGAGTGGCAGCGGGCCCGCGACGCAGGCCGCCTCGACGAGTACGACAACAGGTTCGGAATCACCGCCGAGCTGCCCGTCTCGGAATGGGAAGGCCACGACCCCGAACAACTCACCTCCGAGGAGTTCGAGGAAGTCTGGGAGTCTGCCCGTCGCCAGATTGCATCCCGGCTCGGCTGACCGCTCGGCCCCGGTGGCTGCGTAGGTGAAAACGAAGAACCAGAATTAGGAACGGCTGGAGGTTCAGACACCTATTCGACGCATCCACCAGGGGAGGTCTTGGGGCGCGAAGGGGTTGTTGAGCGTGCGGTCAAGCACGCGTTCGTCTGCGGGACAGATCACTACGCTCAGCTCGCGTCGCGCCTTGGACCTCAGAGCATGGAGGGTGAGCTCCAGCAGCGTGCGGACGTGATACTCGCCGTTGCGGAGGTCTGTGTCATCGCGTTCGTAGAACAGCTCGTGGTCTCCGCGTGACCGGCGGATAGACGTGTTCCAGCGGCGGAACGAGTGTGCGACTTCGCCCGCGGGGAGGCCGTGGCCTCGTTCGAAGTCGGCGATCTGCCTGTTCGCCGAGGCGGACAATCCGCTGATCACGGGTGTCCGCCGATGTTGCGTTCGGCGTTGCGGGAGCTGCGTCCTGATCTCGCCCGGTGACCGGCGAGGCATGAACACTTCCAGTGGGAAGACGGTGGGTGGACCGACCCTAGAACTCGTTCGCGGCAAAGATCAAGTCCTCGGGAGCGGTTCAGCTGACCTGCTGTTGTCTCAGCGCGGGCACGGGTGTTGCCAGCCGGTAGGAGTCGGTGCCGGTCTCGATGATGTTGCCGCCGAAGGTGAGGCGGTCGACGATGGCAGCACAGAGACGCGGGTCGGTGAAGGTCTTGGTCCAGCCATCTGGGGCCGGCACTTGTTCCCTCACACGGGTTGCCGCTGCCACCTGCCCGTTTGCCGTTCCTGTGGTCCTCGTTGGTTCTCGCGGTAGCAGCCTGGTTTTCAAGGTGCTGCCATGACCGTTCAGGTGCGAGGAAGGTGTGCCGGTGGCCGAGGCGAGACTTCAGGTCATCGCGGGCGGGGCCCGTCCCCCAGATCCCGTTGACGACGGATCCGTGGCAGTTCCAGGCGGCGTGCGTCGACGCGTTCGTCGCCTCGTGGAGGGCCCGCGGATTCAGCCCGGTGACCATCGACAACGACATCGGTCTGCTGGAGCGGACCCTCACGGCGCTCGGCCGGCCCGCGTGGGACGTGACGCCCGAGGACATCGACCGCGTCGTCGGTGACCTCGCGGTCCAGGGCCGCAAGACCTCGACCCGGCGCGAGTACGTGCAGATCTTCAAGGGCTTCCACCGGTTCCGTGCCACCAGCGGCCAGGGCGGCCTCATAGTGGTCCTCGATGGCGAGCTGCTCGTGTGGGACACCGAGGTAGGCCGGCTCTCCTTCGAGGCGTTGCGACGCCGCGCCGCCGCCCGCAGCCGAAGTGCTGCCGGTCTATCGGCCCGGTGGCCAGCCTACTTCGTGGCGTTCGACGCGCTGGAGCAGGACGGTCAGGAGTTCCTGAGCCTGCCTTTGGATGAGAGGCCGTATCCGTTACGGGGGCTGGACGTTGGGCATGGGCCCGGCTCAACCGACAACGTGCCAGTGTTCCTGGCCATCCGAAGGGACAGAGCTGCCGATGTCCGACAAGGCGACCGAGACACCCGCGCCCGCGAGCGGCGGGACTCCAGCGGCACGCCGTCTCTCCAGGCGCCTTGACGCATGCGGGAGTTCCTCCCTCGACTCCGTGACGCGCGCCGACCTTCCTGGAGCGGCGGCGCCGGCGGAGGAAGTGGGCGAGGCGCGGGCGGTCTGGCTGGGCACCGTGGCTCGGTGGTCGTTCCGGCATTGTTGGTTCGTGCTCGGCTCAGCGGCCTGTCTGTTCGCGTTGTGCGCGGTTGTGGGTGTGACTGTAGGCACTCAGTGGTCCAACGGCGGCTATAGCGCGGAGGGGACCCCTGCCCAACGAGCCGAAGGTGCTGCTCGACGGTTCGCCGTCGGCACGCCCGACCTAGTTCTGTACGTGCGTTCCGGCCGTTCGGTCGACTCACAGGAAGTGGCGGAGCAGGGTCGGCGCCTGACGGAACGGGCCGCTCGGTCCTCTGGGGTCGCGTCGGCACTGTCGTACTGGAACACGGGGCTGGACGCGCTTCGTGCTGCCGACGGTCGTGGCGCCTTGCTGCGCATCGACATCAAAGGGGGTGAGTCCGAGGCCGCTCGGACCGCCCGCAGCCTGGTGCCGACCCTGCGGGCCGCAGCACCAGGGCTGAGATTGTCGGTGAGCGGTTCCGCCTGGATCAATGTGACCGCCACCGAGCAGGCGGAGCGGGACCTGCTGCGCTCCGAACTGCTCAGTCTCCCCTTGACGTTTATGGTTCTGGTGTTGGCCTTCGGCTCTCTGGGCCGCACGCTCGTACCTGTGGCGATCGGGGCCATCGCAGCGTCAGGAGCTCTGGCTGTACTGGCAGTCGCGACCCTGCTGACGCCGGTCTCCGTCTTCGCCGTCAACCTCAGCTGCGCCCTCGGTTTCGGCCTGGCTGTCGACTACGCCCTGTTCACTCTCTCGCGATACCGGGAGGAGCGCGCCGGCGGGCTGGGAGCGGAGGCGGCCATGGGGCGGGCGATGGCCACCACCGGCCGAGCCGTCCTTTTCTGCGCCCTGACCATGGCGTGGTGCATGGCGGCTCTGCTGGTGTTTCCATTGGGGCTGATCCGATCGCTGGTGATCGCCTCGCTCGTCGTTGTCGCGTTCTGCGCGGCAGGTACCCTCATTCTGCTTCCCGCCCTGGTGGCCGCCCTGGGAAGCCGACTCGACGTGTTGCACGTATCCCGCCGTCCGCCTTGGCGTCGGACTGTTGATGAATCGTCGGTTAGCCCGGCCTGGCGCCGTGTCGCGATCACGGTCACCAAGCGGCCACTACTGTGGGCGGTGGCCGGCTCCGCCCTGCTGGTCGGGCTGGCCCTGCCCGTCGCCGGGTTGAGGCCGGCTCTGATGGACGAGTCCATCCTGCCGTCACGTGCCGAGGCGCGGGCCACCGCAGCAGCCATCCGGGCGGACTTTCCCTACCCGCCCGAGCGGCAGCTGACAGTAGTGCTGCCGCGAACGGAACCGGTGACTCAAGCAGCCGGTCTGGACGCTTACGCCCGGCGCTTGGCAGCGTTGTCCGGCGTGACTCGGGTGAGTACTGAGGCAGGGGATTATGCCGCCGGAAAGCTGGTTGAGGTTCGATCCACCGACTCGACCCCACGGCGCGGGACCCTCGTCGTGCTGTTCGTGTCCGAGCCGGTCCAGTCACGTAGCACCGCTGCCGTGGTGGAGGAGGTACGGGGTACTCCCGCGCCGGGGCCGGCGCAGGTCGCGGGGGTCGCTGTGCAGCTCGCCGACACCCGGCAGGCCGTGGCGGAGGCGCTCGGCTGGTGGATGACGCTGATGGTCAGCGGGGTGTTCGTCATGCTGCTGGCCTTCACCAGAAGTGTCTTGGTCGCGCTGAAGGCGGCAGTTCTGGGCGTCTTCAGCATCGGTGCGGCGCTCGGACTGATGGTTCTGCTCTTCCAGCGGCTGCAGATTCTGGGGCATCCGGCCGGAGGGGGTGAAGGCGTGCTGGAGATCACCATGCCGCTACTCGGCGCTGCGCTGGCGTTCGGCCTCTGCGTGGACTACGAGGTCTTCCTCGTCTCCCGCATGGCGGAGGAGTGGCGACGTACCCGCCGTAACACCGACGCCATCGTGTTCGGTATCGAGCACACCGGCCGGCTGTTCACCGCGGCCGCGCTGGTGGTCGCTGTCAGCATGGGCGCGTTGATGCTGTCCCAGGTCAGCCTCCTGGTAGTCCTCGGCGCGACGATGGCTGCGATCGTCGTCCTTGATGCGACCGTCGTACGCGGCATTCTCGTCCCAGCGGTGATGCAGATGGCTGGTCAGGCGAACTGGTGGTCACCGGTGTTGCGTCGACGACCGGCGACCATCGGTCGTCCCGGCGGAGCAGGTACAAGGTGACCGAAGGGCGCGGACGACGTCGTTCCCGATAGCCGACAGCTCCGTCGGCGCAGCCTGAGGCGGTGCTTCTGCGCTCATACAGCGGCAGCCCGCACCTGACAGCCGCGGCCAGCGATCCGTGCTGTGCCCCGGTGACCAGAAGGACACACGTACGAGCGAATGGGAGGGTCATTCGGGTGGACGGTGTCCACATGGCCGAGCTGGGTCAAGCTGTCGCCGTCGTCGGTACCACTTGCCGACTGCCGGGCGGCATCGGTGACCTTGAACGGACTTTGGACCGCTCTGGCCAAGGGAGAAGACCTGGTCACCGAGGTCCCACCGGACCGGTTCGACGTGGCGGACTTCCTGGACGGCGGTCGGCGTCGCCCCGGGCGGTCCTACACCGCAGCCGGTGGCTTCCTGACGGACGTCCGGGGCTTCGACTGCGAGTTCTTCCGAGGCATCTCACCACGGGAAGCGCTGCACATGGACCCGCAGCGAGGCTACTGCTAGAGCTGGCGATCGAGGCACTGGACGACGCGGGTGTGGACCCGGCGACCTGCGCGGGGTCCGACAGGGCCGTCTTCGTAGGCTGCTCCAGCCTGGACGGTGTGGCGAGGAGCAACAGAGGCGGCATACCCCCGTGAGGGGACTGCGCCAACCGGGTTCGTACCTCCGCCGCCGGGGTGTTCTCGGCAAGCCAGCCGCCGCTGCTCAGGTGCGCGGAGACCTCCGGAGGACAGCAGACCCGTGAGGACGACGAAGAGTGCAGCGGCGGTCAGGACGAGCCGGTTGCGGCGTACTGCCCACCGGGCAAGTGCGGCGAGGGAGCCCGGGATGTGCGAGCCGTCGGGGTGCAGGGGTGGCTCGCACATCACGGTCGGCCTCTCTACTACAGGTGTACGGGTCGGTGGGGTCAGTGGGTGTGAGCGCTCAGTGCGGGCCCGGCCGGGCCCGGCACGGGCAGAGCCGGCGCTGTTGAACTGGGCGTGGCCGGCGCCGGGACGGTGGGGGTCTGGTGGCCGAGGCGGATCAGGGCGCGGCGGGCGAGGTCGGTGATGCCTTGGGCGTTGAGGAATTCCAGGGTCGGCAGTTCGCAGCCCAGGCGGCGGCGTGCGGCGACGACGGCTTCGACGGCCATCAGGGAGTCCAGGCCGAGCTGGTCCAGGCGGCGGTCGCGGTCGAGGCGGGCGGGGTCGGTCTGCAGGATCTCGGCCAGTACCTGGGTGATGGCGTCGGCTGCCAGGGTGAGTGCTTCGTCGGGGGTGGCGGTGGCGAGGCGGTGGCGTAGCTGATCGGGTCCGTCGTCCTGGGGGGTGTGGAGGGGGATGAGACCGGCGAGGCGGGGGGTCTGCACGGCCGGCATCATGCTGCGGATGCGGGCCCAGTCGATCCTGGCGGCGGCGGTGACGTCGGTGTCCTGGGCGATGGCGTCCGTGAGGGCGGTGCAGGCCTCGGCGGGGGTGAGGTTATCCAGGCCGAGGCGGGCGAGCATGTCGGTGATGCCGTGGCGGGCGGCGTAGCCGGCGTCGCCGACGGCGCCCCAGGCCATGGTCGTGCCGGGCAGGCCGGTGGCGCGGCGGGTGCGGGTGAGTGCTTCGAGGTAGGCGTTGGCGGCGGTGTAGTTGGCCTGGTAGGCGTTGCCGAACCAGGCGGTGACCGACGAGCAGGTGGCGAACAGGTGGAGGTCACGGTCGCGGGTGAGTGCGTCCAGGGTGGTCGCGCCGAGCATCTTGGGCTCGAGTGCGGTGCGCAGTCGTTCGTCGGTGAGTTCGGCCAGCGGCGCGTCGTCCAGGGCCATCGCGGCGTGAATCACCCCGCCCAGGGGGAGGGCGCTGGTGTCGATGGTGGCGAGTGTCCGGCGCAGGTCCTCTTCGCGGGTGACGTCGACCGTGTGGGCGGTGGCGGTGGCGCCGCGCTGGGCGAGCGTCTGGATGAGCTGGGAGGCGCCGGGGGTGTCGTGGCCTCGGCGGCCCAGGAGGGCGAGGTGGCGTGCGCCGTGGTCGACGAGACGGTGGGCGAGGGCTGCGCCGAGTCCGCTGAGTCCGCCGGTGACCAGGTAGGTGGCGTGCGGGGATAGCTGCAGGGGCGGGTCGACGCGCTCCAGGGGAGGTGGCTCCTCGAAGGTGATGACGACCTTGCCGAGGTGCCGGGAGCGTTGCAGGACGCGCAGTGCCTCGCCGATCCGGGTGGCCGGGTAGGCCAGGTGCAGCAAGGGGCGGTAGGTTCCCTCCGCGATGAGCTGGGCCGTTTCGTCGAAGCAGGTCCCGGCCTGGGGCAGGCGGCCGGAGATGAGCTGGTACGCGTCCACGCCGAAGAAGGCGATGTTGTTGCTGAAGGGCCGCAGCGCCAGCGGGGTGGAGGTGTAGATGTCGCGCTTGCCGAGTTCCAGGAAGCGCCCGCCCGGCCTCAGGAGCTCCAGGGTGCGACTGATGGCCTCTCCCGCCAGGGAGTTGAGGACGACGTCGACGCCCTGCCCGCCGGTGAGGTCGCGGACGTGCTCGGCGAAGTCCAGGGTGCGGGAGTCCAGGACATGGCGGATGCCGAGCATGCGCAGCAGGTCGCGCTTGGCAGGGGTGCCGGCAGTGGCGATGACGTGGGCGCCGCGGGCACGGGCGAGCTCGAGGGCGGCGAGGCCGATGCCGCCGGCGGCACCGTGCACAAGGAGGGTCTCGCCCGCCTGGAGACGCGCGAGGCGCTCGAGGGCGTGGTGGACGGTGAAGTAGACCACCGGCAGCGTGGCGGCTTCGGTGAACGTCATGCCGTCGGGGATGGTCCCCACGAGGCGGGCGTTGACGGTCACGTGGGAGCTGAGACTGCGGGGCGCGAGCGCGTAGACGCGGTCACCCGGCACCAGGTGGGTGACGTTGGCGCCGACTGCGGTGACCGTGCCGGCACATTCCAGGCCCAGGGCCGGCCCGTCCGGCAGCGGTGTCTCCGCGCCTGGGGGCAGGAGGCCAACGGCGAGCATGACGTCGCGGTAGTTGAGTGCGGCTGCTGCGACGGCGATGGTGACCTCGTCGTCGGCGGGCTGCTGCGGCCGGTCCGGGGTCCAGGTGAGCCGGGGGCGCAGGCCGGCGTCGTGCAGGCGCAGCGTGAAGGGCGTTGAGCTGGGGGCATCGGGTGCGGTGGGGGAGGCGGCCCGCAGGACGGTGCGCGGGACGAAGCGCCCGCTGCGGGTCAGGACGACCTCGTCCTCGTCGGTGGGCTGGAGCAGTTCGGCCGCCAGGCGCCGCGCGTCGTCGGCGGGCCGGGCCCCGGCCTCCAGGGAGATGCGCCGGATAATCAGTTGGGGGATCTCGTTCGCCAGGGATCGGGTAGCCCCCCACAGCGCCGCGTCCTGAGGAGCGCCCGGTCGTTCGGGGGCGGGGTGGATGCCGCTGGGCCGGGTGACGATCCACAGGTTGGCTGCGGCCCCGGCCGGCAGGTGTGAGCCGGTTTCGGCGAGGTCCCGCAGCACACCGAGTCGGGCGACGGCTTGGTCGCACATGTCGGCGGGGCTGTCACCGGAATCGGCGTCGAAGACCAGGACCGTGTGCGGGGGGTGCTGTTCCCCGACCTGTGCCCACTGCCGAGGCGTCTGGTCCAGGTCGGCGACGCGGACGTCGGCGCCCGCATCGAGAAGGACATCGACGAGGTCACGCAGGAGGTCGCCGTCGGGGTTCTCCCCGGCCAGCAGCCAGCGCGCGTCCGGGGTGGCGGGCGACGCGAGGGGGACGGGGAGGGCGGGGGAGCGGAGGGCGCGGCGGGCGCAGAGCACTGAGTACTCGAGTTCCGGCAAGGCTCGGTCATGTCCGAGTTGGGCGACCTCGTCGAAGCCGCACTCGCGCAGCAGGGGTGCCCATGCCTGCCCCGGCAGCAATGGGGAGTCCTGGCGCAACGGGGCGTCGGTGAAGTCCCAGAATCCCTCGAGGGTGCCGAAGCAGGGGGCCAGGAGACCGGTTTCGTGGGTCTCGTGGGCGAGGAGTTGTCCGCCGTCGGCAAGGAGGTGGGTGATGCGGGCGAGCGTCGCGCGCAGGTCTCGGGTGGCGTGCAGGACATTGGTGGCGATCACCACGTCGAAGGAGCCCGCGGTGAAACCCTGCTCGGCCGGGTCCTGGTTCAGATCCAGACAGCGGTAGTCGACGAAGTCGAAGTCGGCGAAGCGCGCCGTGGCGGGGGGGAAGAAAGCGGCGGACAAGTCGGTGAAGGTGTAGGCGGTGCGCTCGGCCGGCAGGTGCGGCAGGAGCAGGGCGGTGCTGCTGCCGGTACCAGCACCGACTTCCAGGATGCGTAGCGGCCTGTCCGCGGGCCAGGTGCGGACCTGTTCCTTTACCAGGGCGAGCAGCAGCTGATTGTGGAAACGGGGCTGGACGGCATCGCTGTAGAAGTACTCGATCAGGTGGCGGTCGGGTTCGTCGAAGAGCAGTGTCAGTGGATCACGCTTGCCGCGCAGGACGTCGGCCAGGTGCAGACAACACCGGCCGAACAGGGACGTCTCGACCGCATGCCGGGGGAAGTCGCGGACCAGTTGCTGGAACAGCTCCAGCGCCGGCGGGCCGTCGGTGTCGGGAAGGTGCCAACGGACAGGGTGGCCTTCTCCGGCCTGCTGGGTCTGGCGCAGCAGACCGCGGGTGGCATGGGCGAGGAGCTCGGCCAGGCGAGCGTGGCGGGGCCGCATGCCTCCTGCCACCAGATCACCGGTGTCGAATTCTCTCTGCCCCTCCGGCAGCAGCTGGGCGAACGCGTCGGCGATCAGGCGTGAGCAGCACTCACGTAGACGCTGCAGCCCGGCTTCGTGCCCTTCCTCGCGCCAGGTCTTCTCCAGACGGTCGCGGTAGGGAAGACACGTCTGCGCCAGGGCGGTGGGCGAGGGCAGGGGGCTTGGCAGCGCCGGGTCGGCAGTTCCTGGAGCGGCGCGCAGCACGTTGACGAGGTGCTGCACGGGCTCGGTGGGGGTGTTGCCCATGCGGCGCAGCCGGCAGCCGGTGAGCTGGAGACAGATGTTGCCGTCGGTGTCGGACAGGGTGATGTCCCAGCACGTTTCCTGAGGGTTGCTCTCTCGCAGGCGCACGTGGATCAGGCCGCTCGGCGGCGGGGTGTGCCACAGGCGCAAGGCTTCGACGGCGACGGGAAGGAACGGCAGGTACTCGCCGTCGACGCTGGTCAGGCAGCCGCCGGCCTGGAGTGCGCCGTCCAGGAGCGCAGGGTGGACGTGGTATCCGTCTGCGGGTTCACCCAGGGTGTAGGAGGCGAGGGCTTCGCCCTCGTGCAACTGAAGGCCGGTGAGGACCTGGAAGGCGGGGCCGTACACGAGGCCGGCGCGCCGGGCACGGGCGTAGTGCTCGGTGACGTCCATGGGGGTGTGCAGGCGAGAGCGCAGGGCGGCGAGGTCGACGGAGGGCGGCGCGGCGGCCAGCATCCGCCGCACGCGGGCCCGGGCGTAGGGCTGCCACGGCAGGCCGTCGCCGGTACGGGCGGCGATCGTCAGTGCCTGGTCGCCGTCGCTGAGCGAGACCTGTACGCGTACATCGGCGGCCTCGTCGTCCCAGGGCAGGTCGAGTGCACGGGTGATGAGGAGATGGTTGACCTCGACGGGGGCGTCGTGAACGAGCCCGCCTGCGGCGAGGGCCATCTCCAGATAGGCGGCGGCGGGCATGACGGCGGAGCCTGCGACCTGGTGGTCGGCCAGCCACGGCAACCGGGTGGGCTCTACCAGGTTGGACCAGCAGGGCTGCTGCACGGGGACGCGTGCCCCCAGCAAGGGGTGCTGCACGGGGGTGGTCTCACCGGCGACGCGCAGCCACCACTGAGGGTCTCCGTGCCACTGTCGCTCTCGCTGCCACGGATAGGCCGGCAAGTCGGTCGTGCGTCCGGGCCGCGGGAAGAAGACGTCCCACTGGATGCGAGCGCCGGCGGCCAGCACCTGGGCCGCCGCGGTGTCGACAGCGGCGGGCCCCGACACGGCCCGGGCACAGGTAGCCGTGACCAGCACAGGCCGTTCCGATCCCTTGACCGCCTTGCGCAAGTACGGCCGCAGGACGGGGTGAGGACCGATTTCGACGAAAATGTCGAAACCGTCATCGAGCAACGTATACAGGGCCGGTCCGAAGAGCACGGGCTCGCGAACGTTGCGCCACCAGTAGTGGGCTCCGAGCTCCTCGCCCGGGCAAAGGGTGCCGGTGACCGTCGAGACGAACGCAACAGCGTTGGCCGCAGGGTGCAGCCCCTCCAGGGAGGCGAGCAGGCCGTCCCTTACGGGGTCCATGGCTTGGCTGTGGAAGGCATAGTCCGGCCCCAGCATGCGGAAGAAGACTGCGCGCAGCTCCAGCTCGGCGCCCAGGGCTTGGAGGTGTTCCTCAGGACCGCAGATGGTGACGTCCTGATCGCCGTTGACGGCGGCAATCTCCAGAGCGCCGGCGTAAGAAGCGAGTTCCTTGGCCGCCTCCTCCACGGACAGGCCGACCGCGGCCATGCGGCCTCGGCCGCGCGTGGCTGCCTGAGCACGACTGCGTTCGGCTACCACCCGGGCGGCGGCAGGCAGGTCGAGAGCACCGGCGATGTGGGCGGCGGCGATCTCGCCGACACTGTGGCCCACAACCGCGGCCGGACGGATACCGCGGACCTCGAACAGCTCCACGAGAGCGATTTGGAAAGCGAACAGCAGCGGCTGGGCGATCTCGGTGGCCTCGATACGCGCGGGGTCGGCCGCAGCCATCTCCTCACGCACCGACCAGCCCAGATGGGGCCGGAGCGCGTCATCGACCCGGTCGAGCGCTGCCCTGAACACGGGTTCCTCGCGCAGCAGGTCCGCCCCCATGCCGGCCCACTGGGAGCCATTGCCGCTGAAGGCGAACACCACTCGGCCCTCTGCCACCCCTTGTCCTGTGGCAGTGGCGGCGGGCAGGGGCAGTGCCCCCTGGCCGACGGCCTCCAGCGCTTCGGCTGCCTGCCGGGCATCGGGAGCCAGGACCACGGCTCGGTGAGGGTGCAGAGTACGACGACGAGCGGCCGTCCATGCAACGTCGTAGAACCCCTCGGAGGTCTCCTCCTGCAGCCGCTGAGCCATGCCGGCCGCTGCGGCCTCCAGCGCCTCCGGCGTTCGGGCCGAGACCACCACCGGCAGCACACCCTTAGGGGACGTGCTCGGGCCGTTGACGGGCACCACGGGCGCGGCGGCCAGGACGACGTGCGCGTTGGAGCCGCCGAAACCAAAGGAATTGACGCCGACCACGGGCCGCTGCCCGGCAAGGGACCTGGCTTCGGTACAGGGATCGAGCTGCCAGCCCTCGAAGTCGATGTGAGGACTGAGCGGGTGCGCATGCAGGGTCGGTGGGATGAGGCGGTGACGCAGGACAAGCAAGGCCTTCACCAGTCCCGCCATGCCCGAAGCAGCCTCCAGGTGACCGGTGTTGCTCTTGACCGATCCGATCGGCAGCGGCCCGACCGTGCGACGGGCGCCCAGGGCCCGGCCGATGGCGTCGCACTCGATCGGGTCCCCCACCGGCGTTCCCGTACCGTGTGCCTCCAGATAGGACAGGTCATCGGCGCTCACGCCGGCCTGGGTGTAGACCTGCTCCAGCAATGCTGCCTGCGCCTGGGCGCTGGGCAGTGCCAGCCCGGTGGTGCTGCCGTCACTGTTGACGCCGCTCGCCAGGATCACCCCGTGGATGCGGTCACCGTCGGCGAGCGCATCGGACAGGAGTTTGAGGGCCGCGACGCCGCCACCTTCTGCCCGCACGTAGCCGTCGGCTTCAGCCGAGAAGACACGGCAGCGACCGGTCGGCGACAGCATGGAGGCGGCCGAGAAGCCGGTGAAACCGAACGGACTGAGCAGGACGCTCACTCCACCCGCCAGAGCCATACGCGCCCGGCCCGCACGCAGTGTCTCGCACGCCTGGTGCAGGGCGGTGAGGGCCGAGGAGCAGGCGGTATCCACCGCCATGCTCGGCCCGTGCCAGTCAAGCAGGTGGGAAATGCGATTGGCGGCGTTGGTCGCCGCCAGCCCAGCCATCGAGTATGCGTTGGGCGCATCACCGCCGGTGGACTGCAGGTCGGCGTAGTCGTGGCTCGACATGCCGACGAACACCGCCGTGTCAGAGCCGGCGGTGGCGGCCTGGTCGATGCCGGCGTCGTCCAGGGCTTCGACCGCCATCTCCAGCAGCAATCGGTGCTGCGGATCCATGCGGGCCGCCTCGCGCGGTGAGACCCGCTGGAAGTAGCCGTTGTCAAAACCGGTCACGTCCTGGAGGAATCCACCCGCCGCCGTGTAGCTCTTGTTGCTCCTGCGCCGCTCGGTGTCGACGAACCGCTGCGGGTCGAAACGGTCCGGTGGGATCTCACCTACCAGGTCACGTCCCTCCTGGAGCGCCTCCCACAGGTCCTGCGGTCCCTCGATGCCGCCCGGCAACCGGCACGAGAGGCCCACGATCGCCACGGCGGGCCTGTCAGGGTTTGTGGGGGCCACAGTCACAGAGTTCTCCCGGTGCACACGAAGAAGGGGGCGGCAACGACGCCTTGCAGGTGATGGCACGCGAAAAGTGCTTCCGCCGCCGGTGTCGCCGTGATCTTAGGGAGAGCGGCGGACAGTCCTGGCACGCGTTGCGGCGTGCGGGTGAACGGCATAGGCCAATCCGCAGCACGAATGCGGTGAATTCGGCAGATCCGACGGCGCGGGGCAGGTTCTGTCATTCGCCCATGTGCATGAAGTACGCGGCACTGCAAAGGCGCTGACGTGCCCGAACGTCGCGGGGCCGTCAACCGATCACCCGTCGATCCCGGAAGGGGTAACGGTAGATGGGTGTTCCTTCAGGCCGCCGGTATGGTCGCCGAAGTGCTGAGCCCGTCCCTGGACGCGGCTCCTTGCACGTCCACGGCAATAAACGTGTCACTGCCGCGTTTTCGCGCGCCGCGACCGAGTCGACGAAGGCCCCTTTTCAGGCGGCCGCAACGTTCCCGGAAGGTAGGCAATGAGCAGTTCACCGGTCGCCGTACCCGACGTCCAAACCGATATCACCGCTTGCGGCTGGTGGCGTCCGTGCACGGTCCAGGTCATCGGCGAGGTACCGGCAGGACAGCAGGCGCTGCGATCCTTCCTGAATCATCTGGTCGCCTCCTTCGAGGCACAGGGACACACCGCCTTGGACCGCTCCCATGGCGACGTCGACCTGGTGCTCATGTGCGGACAAATCCCCGAGGGGCCGCAACCCCTGCGGCAGCGGATCCCGGACACCTATCCGCCGCTGAGTGCCATGCTGCGCCACCAGCACGGCCTGCGCCGCAACCCCCGTCATGTCGTCGCCGTGGTCGAGGTGCCCGAACGGCTCAGTGTGCTGCCCCACACAGAGGTCGTCGCCACCGCCCGCACAGCCATGGGCCGGTTCGGCGCGGCCAAGGTCCTGTTCGTGTCCCGCGGAGATGTTCCCGGTCAGGTGGCAGAGGTGACGTTCTGCAACATGGAGGGCGGTCATCCCACCGAGATCATGAACATCGCTGACCGCATGCGTGATCGGCTGGTCACTGCGGCGTGCGCCCGGCAGGTCGCTGAGGACTACGACACGGTCCGGGACGCGATCACCCCCGAGGCGTGGCAGGCCGGCACCGCGCCTGAGCAACTGGCGTATGCCGGCCGTCGGATGGGTGAGCTGGGACTGCTGCCGGCGCCGGTGAAGGTCTCCGACTTCGTCTCCGACCAGCTGGCCGACATGTACGAGGTCTACATGGGAATGCGGGGTTTCAGCGAAGGTATGCTGTTCGCTTTCGACCCCGACCTCAACTGCTTGGTGGTCAGCGCCTCGGGTTCCTGGGACGTCGACAAGCGCAGCCTGACACGGGAGCAGACCGTGGCCGTCGAGCCGCGCCTGGCCGACGGCAGGCGCCTGCGTGTCCTGGCTCCCAGTGGCATGCTGCCGATGCAACCATCAGTTGAGACCTGGGAGATCTGCGCTCTGATGGAGGCATGCCCTACCGTGCGCGTCACGAAGGACCCCTCAGGTACCTGGGTGCTGGACCCCGACGGGGAACGCGAGGTGCCTCTCATCCGGGCCGGCATCCACGCCCACGTCGGCGTCGTCTCCAGCGACCACACGGTGATCGAAACCGTCGAGGCGGACCGCGAGCAGTTCCCCTACGGCTTCGGCTGTGGTACCGACTTGACTGTCGAGATCGCCCGCGACACCGTTCGTCGTTCACGTGCCGTCAACGATCCGGACGACGTGCGGACCTACGTGCGCTGGCCCCTGCTGTATCACGGAGAGATGGCCGTCGAACTGTGGAAGCCTGGCCTGCCCGCCCAGCCCTTCCAAGGATTGCTCGACCTCTACGGCACGGCCATTCGGTTCACGCCCGACGATGTCCCCCAGCCGGTATGAGTGGCGTTTGGAACTCCAGCTCGCAGCGAGGACCCAGCAGAGGGCAGTCTGTCACGGTCGGCTCCAGCCGTGCCGTGGGCCATCCGATCGGTATGCGCTGCCCGCGCATGACCCAGAACCCAAAAGGTCGCTTCGTGTTCCGCACAGTGGCCCACACGGTGAGCGAAGGTCCAGGCTGTCGCCGGCAGGCTCCTCCCTCGCCCGGTCTCCGCAACCCGGGCACCGCGACGTGATCTTCCCATCCGTCCGCCTTCGACCGCCGGGCGGGCCGCTGACCCCGGACCGCGGCGGGGGGCCGGGACTGCACATCGGCAAGGACCTCCTGCGCGGTGACCGACTGCTGCTCGCCCTGGCCGCATTCCTGTCCCTCGCTTCGGCCGCCGCCAGTCTCGCGGTGCCGTGGCTGGCCATGGACGTGACACACGCCCTCACTCGACACGAAGCGGTCACCCAACCTGCCGTGGGCATGAGCGTCGCCGTCCTGGGGGCGGCCGGACTCCAGGCCCTGAGCGGGTGGCTGCTGGCCGGCGTCGGCGAGCGCGCCGTGCTGCGTCTGCGCCGCCGGGTAGTTGGACATCTGCTGCGACTGCCTGTGCGCGCCGTACGCGACGAGGGCACTGGCAGCCTCACCACCAGGGTCACCTCCGACGCCGCACTCGTACGTCTGCTCATCGAAACCGGACTCGTCCACCTGCCCGTAGCGCTCATCGCCACGGTAGCCACGCTCGCCGCCATGGTCGTCATCGACCCGGTCCTCACCCTGATTGCCGTCAGCGCCCTAGGGCTGGCCGGTGCCTGTATTGCCCTGATGACGACCCGGATGAAACACCTCGCAGCTGCCCAGCAACGCGCTCTGGGTCAACTCGCCCAGAGCCTCACCGCCCACCTCGCCGCGCTCGTGACCGTAAAAGCCTGTCGCTACGAGCGGGAGGCAGAACGCAAACTGGGACACGCTGCGGACGCCGTCCGTTCGGCATGTCTGCCCACCTCCCGTCTGCAGTGCCTCATCGGCCCGGTCGTGAGTCTGAGTCAGCAGGTCGCCGTCTTGACCGTCGCGCTGGCCGCAGGGCAGCGGATCACGCAGGGGGAGTTGTCGCTGGCCACCTTCAGTGGCTTCTTCCTCTTCCTGCTACACCTCACGTCGCCCCTGACCGTCGCCGCCCTCGGTCTCGGCCACCTGCAAATGGGACGAACCGTACGAAGTCGCTTCCATCGCCTCCTCACTCTCTCCGCGGAACCCGAGGAGGACATCACGGCACCCCTCGCCCTGTCCCGCGTCGGCTCCGCATTGCAGGCCGTCACCTTCCGCAATGTCACTTTCCGCCTTCCTCATGGCAAGGCGGTCTTGGACCATGCGAGTTTCCACATCCCGGCGACCGGCCTCACCGCTCTCGTCGGCTCCTCGGGCGCGGGCAAGACCACAGTGCTCACCTTGATCAACAGCCTCGCGCAGGCCGACCACGGGGAGATCCGCATCCTGGGGAAGTCTGTCAGCGACTGGCCCCTCGGCGAGCTGCGACGACGCGTCACCTACGTCGACCAGCAATCGACCCTCATCGAAGGCACCGTCCGCGAGAACCTCTGTCTTGGCCTCGAAAAGCCACCAGACGACGAGGAACTGCTGGAAGAACTGGAGAAGGTGGGGCTACATCAGACAGTCTTGCGACTCCCCGAAGCCCTCGATACTTCCCTGGGTCGCCTCCAGGATGTCTCAGGCGGACAACGCCAGCGCCTCGCCCTGGCCCGCGCCCTTCTGACAGACAGCGACATCGTCCTCCTTGACGAGCCGAACTCGCACCTGGATGGCATCAGCGACCGCCTCGTCAACCGAGCCGTCGATGACTTGGCGGCCACCCGCTGCGTCGTCGTCGCCAGCCACCGGATGTCCACCGTCCGCAGGGCTCGGCACATCATCCTGCTCACAGAGGACGGGACAGCAGTCTCCGGCAGCCATGAAACCCTCCTCGCCCGTAGCAGCCACTACAGAGAACTCACCACCGATCACACTGCGATCTCCGCAGGCCGCCCACCCGTCCCGGTGACGTCCACCGGTTCTCCGGTCGCTTCGACTCCTGCTCTGTAACGCCCGCGTTGACAGTAAGCCCGACATCACCCCCCAGCGCTCCCTGAAAGCCGTACAAGCCGGGCCGTGCCCACCCCGGGCGGTTCCGCAGACTCCCTTACTTTGCCCCCACGACGAGGACACGGGCCATGGCCAAGTACTCCCTGTTGAACAAGACCGTTTTCATCACGGGAGCCGCAGGCGGCATCGGTGCAGCCAGCGCGCGCGTTCTGCACGCTCGAGGCGCCAACCTGGTCCTCACCGGTCGCAACGCCTCTTCACTTGCCGATCTCGCCCGCGAGCTGGGTGAGGAACGAGTGCTGCCCGTGCCGGTGGACGTGACCGACCGGACATCCCTGCAGAACGCAATGGCGTCCACGGTCGAGCGGTTCGGTGCCCTTGACGTCGTCTTCGCCAACGCAGCGATCGCCCCAGACCTGCCCGCCACCATCGCCACTATCGACCGGGAGTTGTTCGAGCGCATCATCGAGGTGAATCTCCTGGGAGTGTGGCGCACAGTGCGCGAGGCACTCCCGCACATCATCGCCAGCCGCGGCCACGTCTTGGTCACCTCATCCACATACGCGTACATCAACGGCGCCGTGAACGCCCCCTACGCGGCGTCCAAGGCCGCGATCGAGCAGTTCACCCGAGCCCTGCGCGTCGAGCTGGCCATGCACGGAGCCACGGCCGGCGTTCTCTATCCGGGATGGGTGCGAACTCCGATGAGCCGACCGGCGCTCGGAGGACACGAACTCACGACCCAGATGCGCGAAGTCGCCTTCCCCCGCCTTCTCGCAGCCTCCATCTCTCCGGAGGTAGTCGCGTGCCGAGCGGTTCACGGGATCGAGCGGCGCGCGACACGCATCACTGTGCCGCGCCGCTGGCAACCCGTCGGAATCTTGCGCGGCATCGTCAATCCGCTCTGCGACCACTTCTTGTCCCGGCACACCAAGCTCCAACCGCTTCTGAGCGTCCTCGAAGACACAGCGCGCAACGCAGCTACGCCCCCCGCTCAGTCCTCTGTACAGTCGGCCGCTTCAAAGACCCTGTCCGCTTAGAGGTCGTTTTCATCTTGATTGGCCATGTATCCAGTGATTTTCGGGCCGCTGGGTTGTGGTGCTTGCGTTGCTGGAGATGCGGGTTGCTTCTTGCTGGTCAGGTGGGGTGCCGGGTGAGGCGGGAGGTGGCTTGTGCCTGTCTCATCCCAGGACGCCCGGCTTTCGTGGCTGAGTGCTTCGGAGCCGTCACTGTGCGCCTGGGCGCACTCGGTTTGCGGCGGTACGCCGGAAGCATGCCGAAGCGACGCCCGTATCCGAGTGGTCTATCCGATGCCCGAGGGGAGTTGATCGAGCCGGTGCTCTCGGCCTTGGCGGTTCGAGCGCCGCGGCCGGGCTCTGGATTTCGGGCGGCCGCCGGAGCGCGACCTGCGCGACATCATGGACGCGATCTTGTATGTGGACCGGACCGGGGTCCAGTGGCGATATCTTCCGCACGACTTCCCGCACTGGAACACGGTCTACGGCTACTTCGCCAAATGGGCCGATGAGGGCGTGTTCGCCCAGCTCAACGGCCTGCTCAGGCAGCTCTTACGTGAGAAGGAAGGGCGTGACGCGGAGCCGTCGGCCTGCGTGATCGACGCTCAGAGCGTCAAGACCTCCACCAGCGTCCCTGCTGCCGGCCAGGGCATCGACGCCGGAAAGAGGATCGTGGGCCGGAAGCGGAGCATCGTCACCGACGCGCTCGGACTCCTCCTCGCCGTCCTGGTCACGGCGGCGAGCGTGCAGGACTCCGTCGTCGGCACCGAACTCTTGGACCAGGTCGCCGTCGGCCACCCCGGGATCCGGAAGGTTTGGGTCGACGGAGGCTACCGCCAGCACCTCGTCGAGCACGCCGCGACCCTCGGCATCGATATGGAGATCACCGCCCGCAAGCCCGGTACCAGGGTCTTCACCCCGATCCCGAAGCGATGGGCGGTCGAGCGGACCTACGGCTGGCTCATGCTCCACCGCCGCCTCGCCCGCGACTACGAAACCCTGCCCAACCGATCCGAAGCCATGATTCACCTCGCCATGACCGGCCTCATGGCCCGCCGCCTCTCCGGCGAAAGCACCATCTCCTGGCGCGACCCGACAGCACATACCAAACAGCAGATTCCGGGATGAAACAACGGGAGAAAACGACCTCTCAAGGAGTTGGTGCAGCGCTCACTTCGAAACGCGGGTTTCTATTCTGGACCCATCAATGGCGAGTTTGGACCTACGACAGCTGCAGCAGTCAGGAGATTCCAGGCTGCGGCAGGCATTGCTGCTGATGGCGTTGTCGGACCTCCAACATGGAGCGCTCTTCCATCAGAAGCCCGTCGAGTCATGTGCACAGCTGCTACGAACGTCGGCTGGCCGACACTCCGGTTGGTGACCAGCCGGTGGTGATCGCGCTGACCGTCCGGCGGCTGTACTGCGACAACGCCTTGTGCGGGCGTCGTACTTTCGTTGAGCAGGTTGCGGGGCTGACGTTCCGATACGGGAGAAGGACTCAGGCCTCGCGCCGTGTCCTGGCGGTCGTTGCCGTTGCCCTCGCCGGCCGGGCCGGGGCCCGTCTGGCAGCTGTCCTGCAGACGAGGGTGAGCCGGACAACGCTGCTGCGGGTGATCACGGCCTTACCTGATCCTCTCTGGGCCGTTCCAAAGGTGCTGGGTGTCGATGACTTCGCCACCCGTCGCGGGCACCACTACGACACCGTCCTCATCGACTGCGACACCGGCCGGCCTCTCGATCTGCTGTTCGGCCGCGACGCCTCCACACTGGCCGACTGGCTGCGCGAGCATCCCGGTGCCGAGATCATCTGCCGCGACCGGGCCGACTCCTACGCCGACGGCGCCCGGACCGGCGCACCGAACGCGATCCAAGTGGCCGACCGCTTCCACCTGTGGCAGAACCTCGGCACCGCCGTCGAAGCCACCGTCAGGCTCCACAGCACGTGCCTCAAGACGGCTTTCACCAGCTCAGAAGGCCCTACGAGCGATGGCGACAGCGCGGATGCGACGAAGACGATGTCGCCCATCGAAGCTCGGATCCGAGAGCGGCACGCGACCATCCATGCCCTGCTGGCCCAGGGACACGGGATCAGGGAGATCGCCAGAGAACTGCACATGGGCGGTAACACCGTCCGGCGGAACGCCCGCGCGGCAGTCCCCGAACAGCTGCTGACCGGAAGGCAGCAGCCCCGGGCCAGCCAGCTCGACCCCTACAAGTCCCACCTGGACAAACGCTGGGCCGAAGGACACACCAACGCCATCCAGCTGCTTGCCGAGCTCCAGAACCTCGGCTACCGCGGGAGCTATCAGATCATCAGCGACTACCTGCGACCGAGGCGTCGCCGACGCATCCGCGTTGTCCCACCCGCAACACCAGGAGTCCGCCGGATCACCGGCTGGATGATGCGGCACCCCGAACATCTGGCCGACGGATGAAGGCCCTCCACGAGCACGTCCGCGGCTTCGCAGAGATCCTTCAAACCCGCTCCGGTCAGCACCTCAAAGCCTGGATCATCGCCATCCGCACCGCGGACCTGCCCCGTCTGCATGCCTTCGCCACCGGCCTGGAGAAAGACTGGGATGCTGTGCTCCAAGGCCTGAGCACACGTTGGAACTCCGGCCCCGTCGAGGGCCGCGTCAATCACATCAAAATGGTCAAACGCCAGATGTTCGGACGAGTCAAGCTCCCCCTGCTCCGCAAACGCGTCCTTCTCACAGCCGCAGCAAACTGGTGACCCGGAGTCAGGATTGTCAGACCACTGCGGCATGCTCGCTGGCATGAACGAAGACTCCTTTTGGCAGCTCATCGAGGACTGCAGGCCCACGGAACCTGACCCGGCCGCCGAACTCCTTGCAGCCACGCTCATCGAGCGACTTGCCCAGTCCCCGTTGTCGCTGGTCATCGGCTTTGCCGAACAACTGTCATGGGCGCTCTACCGGCTGGACCGCAAGGAGTACGGCCACGACCTGGGAGGAGACGCCTTCCTCTACACCCGTGCTGCGGTCGTCGCCGCCGGCCGCACCGAATTCGACAGCGTCCTCCAGGACCCTTCGGCCTTCACTCCTTACGTCACCGACCTCATCTGGGCCGAGCCCCTGCTCTACACCCCGGACCGGGCATACAGACGAATCACCGGGGAGGAGTGGGACCGCGACACCCGCTACTCCTACGAATCCTGCTCCAACACCGAGGGCTGGGCTGATTGAACGGCATGGCCTGCGGGTGGTGACGAACTCCACCACCATTGATCGTCCTCACAAAATGTGTGCCAGAACCGAGAACGGGAGTCGTTTGTCGATGAGCGCGGGAGGCGCCCCGAAGGCGGCCAAGTCGATGTTCACGAGTTCGGGAGGCACCTGCCGCTGACCTGATGGCGTGCCCAGACTCCAGGCGCCGAGCGCTGTGAACCGTGCTGCCGACATCGTCACCAGCTGCAACCGGGCTGGCGACTGCACCCTCAGGCAGGAGCGCTGCAGACCCTCGGATGTGTCTCTGCCGGACCGGTCGGTAGGGTCTCGGAGACGAGAGAAGAGATCCTCCGATGGACTCCCGCATACCCCGCATACGCTCCAAGCTGGCGAAGATCCCGTACCAGGCGCAACGCAGCCACTCCGCCTGCGGGGAAGGCCACCGGTTCCGCCTCGGCCCACGCATCAACGCTTCAGAAGCCGACGCCTTCGAGGCGGAGCACCACATTGTCTTGCCTGCGGCCTACCGAGCGTTCCTCATCGAACTCGGGGGCAGCGGTGCAGGCCCCTTCTACGGTCTTCTTCCGCTGGATAAGTGCAGGCTGTTCGCGATGAACCGCAAGCCGGCGGACGGCAGCGCCCGGGGATTCACTCATGTGGACCATCCGGACGCGCTGCAGGGGGACCTGTTCCTCCACATCATCGAGATGGGCTGCAGCGATCTGTGCCTCATCGGAGTGACCGGTCCCCTTGCCGGCCGTGTCGTCACCGGCAACGCGGACGGCTTCTGGCCTCCGAACGTCTCGTCGGCGCGGGACTTCCTCAGCTGGTACGAGCGCTGGCTCAACCACATGCGGGACGGCAAAGACAACGCTGCGCTGGGCCTGTCCTCCCCGGCAACCGTCGCGACCGCCCCGTGGGGTCCCCGCGCCACAGCCGGTCCTCGCCGACGTCACCCCGTACATCGACCAAATCGCACTCCATGACCGCACCGCAGAGGAGGAACGGCAAGGAGGCAACTCAGGGCCTTCGCCGAGGGGACCACCAAACCGCCGACCCGGCCGTCAGTGACTCCCGAACTCATCGACATTGATCAAGCGACGGGGCCACGCAGTGACTCCCGAAGCCGTCGATAAACGACTCCCGTTCTTTCTCGTGTACAGAGCCATGGCGACGATCCTGGCCGTGCTGATGCAGGGCGCGGACTGGCCGCAGATGGCCCGGCAGCTCGTCGGCCTGCAGCGGGCCGACGTTCACCTC
>NZ_JBVHJO010000030.1:35841-41299 GCF_055559995.1 Streptomyces sp. NPDC023541 | reverse complement strand
CGGCCCACGACCGGGCATCAGCACGTTCCCCACCCATGACCTGACAAACGACCGACCTGCCCAACCGTCACGGCAAGCACCGTTGCAGTACTAGGACTTGTCCGGCCGATCATGGTTGTGGGCAGTCGGGCATGATGCCCGGGTGAGCATCATCGTGAAGTTCTTCGTGGCGCCGGACGACACGTCAGCGACTCTGACCCTCCAAACCGGGCCGGGACGGGCATTCGAGTCGCTCTCCTTCGGTAACTTCGATCCCGAAGAGGCCGTGGTCGAGTGGGAATGCCTTCTGGCCGGCGGCAGCTTCGAGGAACTCGTCGATGCCGGTGAGCCTCGCATCGTCGCGGGCCAGGACAACGACGGGTGCGTCGTCTTCGCGATCTCGCCTCGCCTGTCCACTGCACTCGCGAACGCTGGGCACTCCAGGTTGCGTGACATTGCCGCCTCGTGGGCTCAGCTGCGCGCGGAAGATGGCGAGGCCATCGACACGGAGATCGCCGAGGCGATCGTGGGTGATCTGGCTAGCCTCGTCAGCAGCGCCCGGCGCCATGACCAGGGCGTCTACTGCTGGGTCGCGTAGGAGTTCATGTTCGGAGCCAGATAGCGACGGCCGCCGCGGTGGCGGTGCCGAGGAAGACGTAGCCGCACTTGTCGTAACGCGTGGCGACCGCCCGGAACTGCTTCAGGCGGTTGATCGCCCGCTCGACGGTGTTGCGCTTCTTGTAGCGGTCCTCATCGAAGCCGGGCGGCCGTCCACCGCGTGCGCCCTTGCGCAGGCGGGCCGCCTGGCTGTCGGTCTTCTCCGGGATGGTGTGGCGGATTCCCCGCCGTCGTAGGTACTCGCGGATGGGACCGTTGCTGTAGGCCTTGTCGGCTGCGAGGCTGTCCGGCTTCTTGCGCGGCCGTCCCAGGCCAGGTCTCGGGACTCGGATCTTCTCAAGGACCGGCTCGAACTGGGTGCAGTCCGCCCGCTGACCTGGAGTGACGATCAAGGACAGCGGACGGCAACGGCCGTCCGCGCTCAGGTGGAGCTTGCTGGTGAACCCGCCCCGCGAGCGGCCCAGGCCCTCACCTCCCGCACCACCTCCACCAGGCGGGCGACGAGACTCTGCCACGGCGTCTCGTCCTGGTGTTCCATCTCTTCGGCCCCCTTTGATCCCGGGGCCGGCGGCGGATCGGTGCGGGCGCCGGCCGCATGCTGATGCGCGCGCACGATGGTGGAGTCGACCGAGACGTCCCAGTCGATCTCGCCTGCGGCGTCGGCCGCGGCCTGGACCTGCTGGAGCAGGCGTTCCCAGGTGCCGTCTGCCGACCACAGGCGGTGGCGTTCGTAGACGGTCTTCCACGGCCCGAACCGTTCGGGCAGATCACGCCACTGCACCCCGGTCCGCACCCGATGCAGAATCCCGTCGATGACCTGCCGGTGATCCCGCCACCTGCCACAACGACCGTTGCTCACCGGCAGGAACGGCCGCAGCCGTTCCCATTCGGCATCCGTCAGATCACCCCGCCCCATGCCCACGTGAACGATTCGGCGACGGAGGAGTCACATGATCAGCCGGACGGCGGCAACCTTGCCGGCCTCGCCGCCGGGGCCCGCGTGGTCATTGATCGGAACGGCTGGCGGTCCCCAGTGCGCGGCCCGCGAGCCAGGCAGCGATCCGCTTCTGCAACTCCTTGTCGGTGCGGGGATAGTCCCAATTTGCGTACCATTCCAGGTCCTGCAGGACGTTCTGAGAGCGGGCCGGGTGGGCCACCGCCCTCACGTCGACACCGATCTCGCCCGTCGAGCAGCTGATGTACACGCTGCTGTCGAGCGCCATCATGCTGAAACCCGGGTGTCCTGCACGTATGCCGAGGAACGCCGATGCCGCACCCCGCCCCATGATGTCCCAGCGGTCGAGGAGCCGGACCCGGGTCCAGACCCACGATGGGGTATGGCGGCCATAATGCAAGTGCTCCTTCGGCAGGAGGGCATGGTGCGTGTGGGTGCCGTGAGGAAGCAGGACGAGGAACTCGCGCCGGTGGTCGAAAAGACCCGAGGAGACCGCCAGGTCGTACCAGTCCTCGTTGAGACGCTCGACGAGCCGTGGGGTTTCGTACCGGTGGGAGAAGCCGCCGACGATGTCCTCGCGGTCGTATCCCAAGACGAACGGCATCGTGCCGTCCGGCACGGCGTCCGGGATCACCTCGAGGCCGGCCCGCCGCAGCGGCCGGTACATCTTGCGTTCGCGCTCCTGGATACCCACGGGCAGTGTTCTACCAGGTGCGGCATACCAAGAATCCCCGGCCCGGCGCGTCTCCCGTTTCCCGACCTCCCGGATCGGACCGGTGCTCGGATTAGAGGCGTGATCGGCCGGACAGGTCCTAGACGCAGTAGCCGTCCGCGCACACTCCGTATGCAGATTCTGCATTCCGAATCCGCGATCAGGGAATGCGACCCCGGCGCGGTACGGGGCGTGGTGTCGTTGCGACGCACACCACCGCGGTGGACCGCCGCGGCGGGGCCGTTCGACCAGAGGGGAGCACACCATGCCGAAGGACAAGGGCGGAAGCAGCGGAGGCGGGGGCGGGAGCCACGCGAAGCCGAACCCCCCGCTGTCGGGCGGCACTCCGCCGCCGGGGAACAGCGACGGGCAGGTCTCCACCCCGGGGCCGGGCTCGGGCAAGCGCGGGAAGTAGCGGACCGTCATGCATCTCGATGACCGCCGGCGTGAGCTGGCGGAGGCCATGGACAACCAGGGCCTGTGGCCGGCGGACTCCCCGTGGGTCCGCCGCGCTATCCTGGACAGCCTCCCCCGGCACCAGTTCGCCCCCGACCAGCTGTGGACGTGGAACGGGCACGACGCCTACGTGCCCGTTGACCGCGCCCACGACCAGGACGCGTGGGCCGATCTCGTCTATGTCGGCCCCGAAGGCTCGACGATCATCCAAGTCGTCGACGGCTTGCCCAGCTCCAGCCTCTCCTGTACCGCGGTGGTCGCGGACATGCTCGACTCGCTCCTCCTGGAGCCTGGACACCGAGTCCTGGAAGTCGGGTCCGGCGCCGGCTGGAACGCCGCCCTGCTGGCCTCCCGAGCAGGTGCCGGACGGGTGACCACCGTCGAAGTCGACGCGGAACTCGCCGCGGCCGCGGCACGGCGCCTGACCGTGGCCGGTCTCGACGTCGCCGTACACACCGGAGACGGCAACGCTGGCTGGCCCGCGGCCGCACCGTTCGACCGGCTGATGGCCACCTACGCGGTGGAGCGCATCCCGTGGACGTGGATCGAGCAGACCAGACCTGGTGGCCGCCTCGTCATCCCGTGGGGCCGGATGGGGCACGTCGCGCTCACCGTCGCCGACGACGGCAAGTCGGCCACCGGGTGGGTGCAGGGCTTGGGCCTCTTCATGCCCAGCCGAGGGGTCGATCAGGGCCTTGCGTTCCACACCATCCGTGGCGACGTGTCCGGTGCGGCGGTCCAGGTTGACCGGGACCTGCGACGTCTCGCAGACGCGCACCTGCTTTTCGCCCTGCGGGTCTCCCATCCCGACATCCGCATCACTACCTCGGCCACCGAGGCGGACTTCTCCGTGCACCTGCACGACGGGGTCAGCTCCTGGGCGCACGCCGTCATAGGTGCGGACGGCACCACCACGGCGTACGAGGGCGGCACCCGCCACCTTCTAGCGGAGGTCGATACGGGCTGGGAGCGCTGGGAAGCGGCTGACACCCCGCCGGTGTGGGACTTCGGCATGACGGTGACACCCGACGGACAAACCGTGTGGGCCGGCACCGAGGGCAACGGCCTCTATGCGCCCTGAGGGCTTGTCACTGCTCCAGGGCAAGATGACCGATGGGTGTCCTCCTCGATGAGAGCGAGGAGGACACCCGGCGTACGGACTAGTCCTGCACCATGTCGATGAAGTGGGTCCACGCAAAGTGCGTGACCGCGAAAGCCGGCCCGTTCGTCTGCTTCGAGTCCCGGACGCCGACGACGTCAGACAGAGCGACTGTTTCGACGCAGTTGCCGCCCTGCTGGTCGCTGTAGGACGACTTCGTCCAGGAGTCCTCCGGGGCCAGCTGCGTAGAGGCGGTGTAGCTGGTGGTCATTTCCATAGCTTCTTCTCCAGGTTGTGCAGGATCTGCGGCGTTGCGGAAGGCCCTGGCGCCGCCTTGGCCATGGCCTGGAACTGCCGCTGGTACTGACCGAGGTCAGAGGGCTTCGACCACATCGTCGTCGCCTTGTGACTGTCGCTCTGCACCACCGAATCCAGACCCGGGAAGTCCAAGATCGTAAAATTGAACGCTGCCCGGTACATCCCCTCGTCGCCGCACTCCGGGATGATTTGCACGTCGACGTTGTCCAGCCCGGCCAGCCGTTCGATCTCGGCGTACTGCTCACGCATGACGGCTGGCGTTCCGATCTGCCGGGTCAGGGTGTTCTCGGTCAGAATGATGTGCAGCTCAGGACCACCCTCCGCGAGGAGCAGCTCCTTCCTCTCCATCCGAAGGCGGACGCTCGTCTCGACCGCGTCGGTGGTGCGCTCCTCAACCACCTTTGCCGAGCCCATGAGGGCCCTGGCGTAGGACTCGCACTGCAGCAGTCCATGCACATTGATGTTCTCGTAGCCCCGAATGCCCTTGGCATCGCGCTCTAGGCCCAGGTACATCGGCATGCCGGACGGCAGCATGTTCCGGTAGGAGGTGAAGGGCTCCTTCCGGAGGGATTCCTTGTGCATCCGCACCAGGGTGTCCCGGTCATCAGGGTCTATCACGTCGAGATAGTCGAGCAGCTTGTGGAGATCCTCCAGTTTGGGCAGGGGGATCTCGCCGGTCTCCAGTCTGCTCACCCTGGGCCGTGACCATCCGAGAGCGACCGAGACGGCCTCGGCCGTGACCCCCTTCTCGTTCCTGAGGGCTTGGAACTCCTTGCCGAGCGCCACCCGAAGGTAGGTCGGTCCCTGTCGTGCCGCCACCTGCCTGTCTCCCTCTCTCGCCGCTGTGCCCGTGACATCAAAGGCGCTGTCCTCGAAACCAAGTCGCCTGTCCGGCAGATGAAGGACCCGTCCGGAGTCTGACAGCACCCGTCCACCAAACAACAGCCCCCGTCCGTCACGCGGCATGTGCCAGTTCACCGCCGATCGGAGTTTCCCTTGAATGTTAACTGGCACATCCAGCACGCTAGTTGAGCCAAGGCGGATTCGGTTCGAACCGATCGCCGCCCTGCAACGCCGGCCCCGATATGAGGTGCCCGCATGCAGTGCTCTCCGTGAACGACCGACTGAGATGGGCGTAGCCATGCCGCAGATGATTCCCGGTGCACCCACCACGACCTTGTCAGCGGGCGGCCGATGTGCCGGCTCGGAGAATCTGCTGGAGTAGGCCCTGTCGATGCAAGGCCCCGTCGCTGGAGGCCAGCCCTCCACCGCAGATGCCCGCTGGGTGGGGCTCATGCGCAACACCGTGACTGATCGACTC
>NZ_JBVHJO010000030.1:0-35746 GCF_055559995.1 Streptomyces sp. NPDC023541 | reverse complement strand
GTACGCCCTGTCGATGCAAGGCCCCGTCGCTGGAGGCCAGCCCTCCACCGCAGATGCCCGCTGGGTGGGGCTCATGCGCAACACCGTGACTGATCGACTCCGACACAAAGGACTGGATGACCTGCTGGAGCCCGTCCGGCTCATCGTGAGCGAGCTGGTGACGAACGCAATCCGGCACGGCAGTCACTCCGTGGCCCTGTCCCTCCTCTCCTCCCCCTCCGAGCTGCAGCTCTGCGTCCGCGACGGCGGCCACGGCCACAGCGCCGAGGCAGGCGTACCTGACCACAAGACAGAGAGCGGGCGCGGCCTCTGGCTCGTCGATCAGTTCGTGGCCGATCTGGGCGGTACCTGGGGCTACGCGCTCGACAGCCGGACCGCCTGGTGCGTCCTGCCGCTCACCGGCCTCGCCCGTTCCGAACAGGCCGCCCCTCACTCCCATTTTCGTGCTTCTGGAGGAGATCCCGTGTCCGAGACCGACCCGCACGACTTACGCGAACAGACGAACGCTCCCCTCCCCGACCGTCTGGCCGGTGGTCAGGCCTGGCAGCGCGCTGTGGCCGGTCTGCCGCTGCCCGAGTTCGAGGCCGCAGCCCTGAATCCGGACGAGCGCCGGACTCCTGAGGAGGCACGGGCCCGTTGGTCCGGACTCAGCCGTCGACGGGTGGGCCGCAGCGCGCCGGACGCCTGATGTGGGTCAGGGCGCGCCCCAGCCGCTTAAGGCCCGCCGGCCGCCGGTTGCCGCGCCTTCGCGACGCGGTCCGCCACCCCGTCGGCGTCCTGGAACGCAGCGGTGTCTCCCCCTGGCTGGCAGCCGTCATCCTGACGTTCGCGGCGGCGGTCATCGGGTGGCTGACTCTCACGTACTTCCTCTACTTGTCCTGAACGGCCGTCTCCCGGAACGTGTGCCCCCCCCCGTTCCGGGAGACGGCTCCCACGGGCCCTGCCGCTCCCCGCGTACCGCGCTGCTGCCGTCGCGCGATGACTGGGCAATCGAGCGGGCAGGGTGCCGCGCCCCGAACGGGAGCGCCCCGGCCGCCCCGGACTTCGGCGCAGCCGGCCACCCCTTGCCACCACCGACGAACGGAACAGCATGACCCCGACGAGCCGGCCGACACGGAACAAGCTCTCCAATTGCCCGACGACATGCTCGAACTGGTGCTCGGACTGGTCCTGGCTGGCTGCCCACGGTGACGCCCTCCCCACCGACAACGGCGGCAGAGCGGCTTCGGAGTTCCTCTCCCGCTTGGAAGGCGTCCGTGCTGAGGCCTTTCGGGAGGCCTACGACAGGATCCGCGGCGCCGGGCGGATGCCGACGATCGTCCGCTACGTCTGCGTCCCGGCGCAGCATGCCGACGCGCAGTTCGAGGCCCTGGAGTGCACCGCGGCGTCGCGGCACTGGCTGGTGCGGGACGAGTGGTGCAAGGACGTTCCCGATTCCGCCTGGCCGCTTGCGGACCGGCCGGGCTGGCAGTTGGCCATGCGGGTGCTGCGGGAGGGCTACGCGGACGGTGTGATGGCGCCCCGGTACGAGCAGGTAAGCAGCGGCCTGACGGAGTACGAAGAGGTGCTCGGCCAGCTGCACGAGGGCGGCTGGTTCCTGGGGCTGGCCATTCCGGAGCGCGGCTGGTGAACGAACTCGTGAGCTGGCGGGCGTGGGGCTTCTCCACGGTGATGGTCCTGATGTGGTTGGGCGTTTTCGCCATGCATGTGCTGGCGACGGAACGAAGCGGAGACGATGGTGGAGCACAGCAGAGCAGCGGCACCGGCTGGACTGCCGGCGCGCAGGCGGCCGACCGAGGCGATGTGCCGAGGACTTGCAGAGCGCCCGGCCCCCACCGGCGCGGAGTCGTCTGCCGCTGCGGACCCCGACGGCCTCTCCACGTCTGACGCGGCGGCGTAGAGCAGCACCGGTGCGGTCGTGACTGAGGGCTCCACGGCCAGGGGTGGGGGTGCCCGGTGAGCCGCAGGCTGACGCCGCCCGACCCCGGGTTCCTCCCCGAGATCCTCGTCGACACCGACTTCACCACCAAGTCGCATCAGCCGGTCCTGACCCTGTTCCATCCCCTCTGCCATGCCGACAGCAGCGTCGAGACCGCGATGCAGGCCATCGCGTTCCACCTCCGGCTCGACACCGGCTATGGCTTCCCGCGGACCGGCGAGCACGTCTACGACATCCGCGACCACTGGGCGCTGGACTACGGGCACCCGCGCAAGGTCCTGCAGTTCCACCCCTGGGCCAATGTGCTCTGGTGCACCGTCGTACGCGGTCACGGTGGCGCCCTGGTGGCCGTCAGCCTCGAACACGAACCCCGCCCCGAGCCCGCACGCATCCTGACCGGCCGGCTCGCTCTCCGGCGGCAGGCACCGCGCGCGTGGGAGCGGGCATGGTGACACCGCACCCGCCGGGCGAAGAGACGGAGGGCATCCTGCCCTGGGAGAGCGGCCCACAGACTTCTGGGACCGCCCCGACGGCAACTGGGGAGACCCGCCGAGCTCCGAGGCGGTCCTGGACGCCCGCCGTCACGCGAACTCCTGCTACCGGCTGGGAACCTTCGGTCTTCGGCAACGACGCCTTGGACTACATACAACCTGCGTACGGTCATGACCTTCCCCCAGAAAGTCGAGGAAACGGCCGCGTTCGCGGACAAGCTGCCCGAGACGGCCACCGAGCTGTACATCACCGACGCCTCCGACGCCGATCTCGCGGCCGCGAAGAAGCTCCTTGCGTCGTTGATCGAGCCGAGTTGTACGAGCTGGGGGCCGGCCGCCACGTCCCGCCGGACCGGGTCTGGTCGGCGTGGCTGTGCGGCGACAACCTCGTCACCCAGCGACGCGAAGTCCTGCGCCAGTTCGCGAACGACATCGACGGGGCCGGGCGCCGGGTCCACCGCGCCTTCCTCGCCTCAGTCCGCGTCCTCGGGGAAAGCGTCGACATCACCGGCGAACGGGGAGTCGAGGCGATCTGTTTCGCCGACACCCGCGGCTCCCAGGTCGAGATCGTCCAGAACGTCGGCCGCGCTCCGCCTCAACAAGGACGGCTCCACGAAGATCGCCCGGATCACCGTGCCGGTCTTCCTGGAGCCGGACGAGGACCCCACCGACATGGTCGCCAGCGCCAGTTTCCGCCCTCTTGTAGCGGTCCTCCAGGGCCTGCGCAGTCACGATGACCGCCTCGTCGAGCAGCTGGCCTCCCGCGCCCTGACGAGTGGGAAGCACAAGGTCCATTGTCCGGCGCGACGAGAACGGGCAGATCGTCGGGGCCGGCGGGGAGGGCGAGATAAGGAGGACGACACTGACGCGGCCGGCAGAGTCGGCGCTGCTGCACTTCTCCAGCCCCCGCGACGCTGCCACGATCGCCGCGTTCCTGCGTACCCCTGTCTACCGGCCGGAGTCCCTGGTCTGGCTGCCCCGGCGGAGTTCGCGCCGGACCTCACCCTGGCCGCCGAGTTCGATGAAACCGCGGTGCAACACATCCGCACAGCCTGACCTCGAGGTCACGGCGTGAGCCTGACGCACGAGACCCCGGGGTCCGCTGACCGTGCCCCATCCGTCGAAGAAATCGGACAATGTCCGGCGCTGCTGCTGCTCGCGAACGATCTGCTGCGCGAGGACGTCGCGGCTTCCACCTCCCACTGCACAGGGCGGCGGGGGTCGAAGCCGTAGCGGCGTGCGAAGGCCGGCCACCTCGGGTCGCCACGTTTGCGCTCGGTCGCCGGGAGCCCGTACGCGCGTACCTGCCTCTGTCCAGCCGTCAGTGATGCGTCGTACCGTGGAAACGCGGCCTTCTTCGCATTGCTACCGGGTGGGGGACATCTGTGGCGAATGGCGTTTGGCATTCCGGATTGGGCGAGATTCTCGAACTAGACAAGGACGACCTCGGCCTCGCGAGAGCGGGCATCAGCGCGCCCGACGTGATCACGGAGCTGCTTCTGCCGGTGGCTGAGCGGGACCGGGAGCTGCTCGTCTGTGTGGAGAGCAGCAAAGGGCAGCGCTGCAAGGCAGAGCTCAGCGGAGTGAAGAGCCCCTTCATGTACGTGCGCAAGCACCGAGGTCCCGATGGCGCTCTCCGGCTGCGCGCGGCACACCTTCCGACCGTCCATGAGATGACGGCCGAGGAGAGTGACCGGCACAAGGCCATGAAGGACTTCCTGGCCCGTACCGCACAGGCGGCTGGTCTCGAATTCCGTGTGGAGAAGTCCACCAAGCTGCGGTCCTCGCGTCCCGACGTGACCATCGTCGGGGCCGGCGGTCTGGATCTGGGCTGTGAGGCGCAGTACTACAACGCCAGCGCCGGCAGTGTGCTGCGCCGGTCCAAGGCCCACGCCGCGGCTGGGCTCAACCCGAACTGGATCACTCACGACGACACGTTCCACCTGGTCGACCGGTCCAACTGGATGCTGACCAACCAGGTCACCTGGCGGGAGATCAGCCACGCCGCCGACCTGGCCCTGGTCGGCGGATACCGCGTCCTCGCCGAATGGCACTGCGTCGCCGCCGCCCAACGTCCCTGCCCGGACGGCAAGGTCAAGACAGGGTGCGGCAAGGTACACCTGCAGTGGGACACTCCCCGCCGCATGGACGATGAAGCCTCCGGGTGGACCAGCTTCGACGGCGACGTCGCCAGTGTCACCGTCGGCCGCACCCTGATCGGTGCCGCCATCGGTCACATCGCACCCCTCTTCGTGCCCTCCCGCAAAGACGCCCGCGCGGGCAGCCACCTGTGGGTCCCCCGAAAGGACCGAAACAAGTGGGCCGACTACCGCAGCGTGGACAGCCCTGACCTCACCGAAGCCGAAATGCTGGACGACGAGATCCACTACTCGGGCAGGGAAGCGGACACAACGTGCCGATTCGGGGAGGACACCTGGAAACCCAGCGCCGCCCTGAAGCCGCGCGGCCTCGCCGGCGTGGAACTCGCCATTACGATCGCCAAGCTGATCCCATCGCCAAGGGTGGAGCTGGCGCCCAGCCCACAAGCTCACGACGATGCCCCCGTACCTGTGACCAGCACAGGATTGCAGGCCGCTTCTCCCCTGCACCAAGGTGCGTGCGAGACCGGAAACCCGAGGTGCGGTCAGCCCGCCCGCTTCTACCCAGCCGGATGGCGATGCGACCCCCACCGCCCCCAGAGCTTCTGGGTACCCACCTCGACCGCTGAAGAGGCGTAGGGCGAAGGCTCGTTTCTGCGGTGAATCCGGCTGCCCGCACGGGTGAGTTGTCCGCTGATGGCCGGTCGGGGCGGGCGGCGGGCCTGCTAGACCCGCCTGCTGTCCGGGTTCAAGGGCTGAGTCGAGCCACCTGCTCCAGTTCGTCCGCGAGCAGTGCCGGGTCGCGGGGGCCGATGTGCGGAGCCGCCAGCGACCGTACGCGGAAGGGGTTGCCCGGGGTGATCTCGTCAGCCTCCCGGATCATCAGGTCCTGGAGCGCTGGTGGGAGCGTACGGTCCTTGGTGAACCGCACGAACGTGCGCGGGATGCGGCCCCACTTGTATGGCAGGCCTCGGCCGTCGCAGGCCCCGATCGCGGCCGACTCGTCCGGTTCGAGGATGTTGAGCATCGTCCGGACCTCGGTGTCGGAGTAGTCGGCGGCCATTGCCTCCTTGGCGAGCTGGAAGAACGCCGGGTCGTTGCTCCGCCAGTTGACCCGGGTGACACCCAGCTCCGGCGGGGTCGGAACGGGAGTCATCGTGAATATGTAGCTCGTGGCTGCCTCTGGGGTTGCCATCAGCTCGCTTACCGAGGCCCGTTTCGCCGGGCACAGGGCCGAGACGTATACCAGGTGGGAGATCAGGTCGGGTACGAGGTCGGCCACCGCGTTCAGGGTGACGCCGCCCAGGCTCTGGCCGGCCAGGACCACCGGGCCGTTGCCGTGCGCCCACCGCACCACCGAGGCCACGTGTGCGGCGCAGTCAGCCAGGGTCGTCCCGGCGATGGGGGAAGGCTCTGTGCGCAGCGGCTCCAGGTCCTGCGGCGCCTGGTACGAGTGCGGGAAGTACGCGCCGGGGCCGTGGCCGGGCAGGTCGACCGCGACCGCCCGCTGCCCGCGCATACCGAGTTCTGCCACCACGGGGGACCATCCGTACGCGTTGCTGCCCGAGCCGTGGACCAGGACGAAAGTCACCGGGGTTTCACCCGAGCCAGTTAAGTTACTGATGAGTAAACCATACGGGTCTGCGGCTGGAGTCGGCAGTATCTGGTGCACGGACATCAGCGTCGGCCTGGGCGACCGGCGCAGTGAACACCCCTGTTCCAGGTGTCGCCACCGGCCACCCTTTCGCTATCCGATCTGGAAGTAACGGGCCAATCCGCGGGCGGGGTTCGAGAAGGTTCTTCCGGCGATCAGCGCCGAGTACGCGAGCAAGTTCTAGACGCAGGCCCGCGACGTGGCCGCGCTCGCCGCCGAGATCGCTCCCCTCGCCCTGTGACAGCGGATGAGGGCCAGTTGATCGGGCGCCGGCCGGGCCCGGCGATGGGGTAACCTCCGCGCAACGTCAGCGCCTACTGGGCGGTGCTACCTCGAGGCACCCCCGGGCCGCGCAAGGGGAGCGTACGGCTGAGGACGAGGTTGGTGGTGGTGCTCCCGAACTCGGCCAGCTCGTCGACGATCGCCTCCAAGTGGCCCATCGACGTGGCCGCCACCTTCATGACGTAGCAGTCGTCTCCGGTGGTGCGCAGGCACTCCAGGATCTCCGGGCGCTCCTCCAGCAGTCGGCGCAGCGGCTGGTGCCGGGTTCCCGGCCCCGGGTACTTGAGCCGGACCACCGCCATCACGGGGTAACCGGTCCGCTCCGGGTTCACCTCCGCACGGTACCCCGTGATCACCTCGGCCTCCTCGAGTCGGCGCACCCGCTCCTTGGTCGCCGACGCGCTCAGGTTCACCCGTCGTGCCAGCTCGGTGAACGGGATCCGGCCGTCCCGTTGGACTTCTGTGAGGATCGCCCAGTCCGTCACGTCGAGACTCTCCGTCATACGCCGATTCTACCGGCGGATCCACGGCTGAACCGCCTCTGAACAGGCGGGAACCCCTTCATTCGACCCGTACACCCTGCCTAGGGTTTGGCCTATGAAGATCGGAGTGAACGTCCCCAATTTCGGTCCGGGCACTGACCCCGGAGTGTTGCGAAGCTGGGCCCACACCGTGGAGGACCTGGGCTTCGACCTGCTGATGATCTCGGATCACATAGCCATTACGCCGGATGTCGCCGAGCGCTACCCGGCACCCTTCTACGAGCCCTTCACCACCTTGTCCTGGCTGGCCGGCCTCACCACCCGTATCCGGCTCGGCACGACAGTCCTCATCGCTCCCTACCGGTACCCGCTTCTCACCGCTCGAATGGCGGCCAATCTGAATGAGCTGAGCGGCGGCCGGCTGGTCCTCGGCATGGGAGTGGGTTGGGCGCGGCAGGAGTTCACCGCCCTCGGCATCCCGTTCTCACAGCGCGGATGGCTGACCGACAGCCACCTGCGGGACATCCGGGCCGCCTGGAAGGACACCGCCGCATACGGAGACCGCCGGATCCCGGTGTGGGTCGGCGGCAACAGCGACGCGGGGCTGCGCCGGGCCGTACGACTCGCAGACGCATGGCATCCGCTGCGCCCCACCCTGCCGTGGCTGCGCGAAGCCGCAGGCAGGCTGCAGACGTACGCGGACGAGCAACACCTGCCTTTGCCCGCCCTGGCTCCCCGCATCGCCCTGCGACTCACCAAGGAACCGGTCGACGGAGCGGGACGGCTCGCCGGTGAGGGCACCATCGACCAGATCATGGACGACCTCGACCAACTGCGACTGCTGGGCGCCAAGTCCGTCGTCCTCGACACCTACCAGGGCGACCCCGACGCGACATGTCACCCGCAGGCGGCCTGGCAGGCCCTCGCCACCGTGGCCGCGCACCTTCTCCCGCCCAACACCCCACCCCGCACCATGAGGGAGCAGTCATGACCACGCCCGACGACCACACCTTCCTCCGCCAGGCCATCTCTCTCGCGGCCAAGGCACGCGCGAGCGGCAACCCGCCTTTTGGTTCTCTGCTGGCAGGACCGAACGGGACGATCCTGGCCGAGGAGCACAACACCACCCTCACCGACAATGACGTCACTGCACACCCGGAACTCAAATTGGCGAGATGGGCCGCAAGAGAACTCGACGCTCAGGCGGCGGCAGGCACCACCATGTACACCAGCTGCCAGCCTTGCGGGATGTGCGAGGCCGTCATCCACTGGGCAGGACTGCGGCGAGTGGTGTTCGCCCTGTCCAACGAACAGCTCCTGGACATCAGGCCTGGCAGCAGCCGACCGCCCGTGCCACAGGACGGCCCCGCGCTGCTCGACGAGGTACGGGCCGCGGTCGAGCCCTACTACCGCTGACCGCCGGACCCAGGGCAGAGCGCGCACACCAGCGAACGCACCTACCGGTCTGCCGTCGGCGCGGCCGATGTGTTTCGGTTGGCGCTGAGATTGATCATGGTCAGGGTGTGAGTGCGCTGACCCGATTCTCGTACTCGCGGCGGGCCTTGCGCTGGGCCGGAACAGCGGGGACGCCCTGCCTGCCGTCGAGCGGCTGGGAGGCGTCCGCGAGGCTGGAGCGGGGTGGGTCGGCGTACCGGCAGCTCGTCGACGTCGGCCAGGCCACGATCGCCCGCGCGTTGGACACAGCGCGCCACGCCCTGCCGGAGGGGCCGTAGCGGACCGCGGTCCGGCACGCCCTGGACGATCTGATGGACCGGCACCTGCTGCCGCTGACGCACCGGCGATCGCCGGTGCGCAGCTCGACACTGAGATCGAGGCGTAGTGGAGGGGCAACAGCCGCGCACCCGGACGGCACGGGCGACCGCCTCTACCGGGTCGGTGAGGCTCGGTAGACAACGGCGACCGGACTCTGAACTCCTCGGCACATACCCCGGCCTAGCCGGACGGGGCCCAGGACTACTCGTCGATGTTCAGGCGGGCGATGTCTGCGGCGTACGCGGCGGTGCGGACCGCCGCGGTACCCGACACGAACAGGCCGGCACCTCCGATGGCAAAGGGGAGAGAGAGCAGCAGGCCGGCGGTGATCGGGCCCCAGTCGCGCGCGCCGTCGCAGGTGTCGCCCTCGTCCACGAGGTATGACTCGCGGAGGTATCCGGTCTCGTGGAAGGCGCGGGACTTGCACTCGACAGCACCGCGGTGGCCGTCGACGCTGAAGGGGAACACGAGCAAGTACCCCAGCCACAGCCAGATGAGTACGGCCACGGCCATCAGACCACGGCCCCAGCCCTGTTCGCGCAGCCCCCGCACCCGAAACTCCGTGTCGTACACCTGGGCCGATGAGTTCATAGGGGTGACGTTCATACGGGTGAATCTAACCGAACCCTTCGCACGTCGCGCCGGGCGGGCCGCTTCCGCTGGGACTCGCAGTCGATCTCCACCGTGCCGATCGGGGAGAGGAACCCGAGCCGCACCGCGGCGTCGAAGTCGACCCGGCGGTCGCCGACTGCGCCTGAGTCTGCTTGAGGCATTCCCGTTGACGAGGACTCGGGGCCGGTAAGAGCCCGCAGCCGAGCAAGGCCGCGCAGAACTGGGCCTACGAGTACACCTGCCACCAGCGGTCCGCCTCAGCACGAGCCACTTCGGCGTCGTATTGACCCGCGTCGAAGTGGAGCTCCGGCGGGGGGTACGGCGCGGGGGTGTGCGGCGCCCATGGGACCTCCCAGTCCGACCACTGCACGATCTCCCCAAACCGCTGCACGACCAGGGTCAGGAAGCCGCAGCACCCGCCGGTGCACTCGGGTTCCCCCAGCTCCAGGCGTCGGGCCTCTCCGGTGGCCCGGAGAGGGCTGGGCCGCCCCGCCGGCAGCACATCGGCGGCGTACGGGCCGCGGCCGCCCTCGTCGACTGCCTCTTCGACGATGTCCTCGCCGTTGACCCACAACCCCACCTGAGCCGCGAACCGGGGTCCCGGCGGCAACACCCTGATCTCCAAGCGATCGAACATCAGACCACCCTAACCGTGGTCAAGAGCGGTCCGGCCGGATGAGAACCGGGCGGGCTGTTCGAGCACCAGGGCCGTCACATCTGTCTCCACCCGGGCTTGCGAAGCCTTCCCGTAGATCGGTGGACGGCCCTGGGGCGCTTGGTGGTGGCGTCGGGCGGGTGTCGAGACGACGTCTATCCGTAAGCGGGCATGCGATGCCTCCACGGAGATCGTGCGGGTCTCGGCGCCTCCCCGTCCTCCGCCACTGTGATGATTGTTGGCGCCCGCGGGCGCCGGACGGATGCCTTCTCATCACCCGGCCCTTGATGCCTTTGCCCAGAGGGACAGCGTTCGGCGCCTTCGAGTGTCAACATCCATCGCCTTGATCACTCGTTGGTGTTGGCGGTGCGAGCCCGCGCCACGGTGACCTCTCGTTACGCCCGAGCCGCTTCGAGCTCCCGCATAGACCGAGGCCCGTGGAGCGAGCTGGTGCCACGAACGGCTACTGAGGTGGCGGACCGACCCTCGGGTCGAGTCCTGGGATTAGGTCGCTGCGTGGTCCCGCATGAGCTCGTGACCAGTACAAACACCCGATCATTGGGAGGGGAAAGAACTTGATCTACTGCGGCATCGACTGGGCGGAACGCACGCACGGTCATGGCGAGGTGAATCATGGCTTCGGATCGGTTGGGCAGGGTTTCGTAGTCGCGGGCCAGGCGGCGGTGGAGCATGAGCCAGCCGTAGGTCCGCTCGACCGCCCATCGCTTCGGGATCGGGGTGAAGCCCCTGGTACCGGGCTTGCGGGCGGTGATCTCCATATCGATGCCGAGGGTCGCGGCGTGCTCGACGAGGTGCTGGCGGTAGCCTCCGTCGACCCAAGCCTTCCGGATCCCGGGGTGGCCGACGGCGACCTGGTCCAAGAGTTCGGTGCCGACGACGGAGTCCTGCACGCTCGCCGCCGTGACCAGGACGGCGAGGAGGAGTTCGAGCGCGTCGGTGACGATGCTCCGCTTCCGGCCCACGATCCTCTTTCTGTTGCGCCCCGGGCGGGATCTGGCGGCCGGGATGGAGCACGCGGGGCTGCCGGAAGCCGGTAGCAAGGGGGTCGCCAACGCCGTGACCCGCAGGCTCGCGGCAGAGCCAGGGCATCAGCGCGTCGTCCTCGTCATCGACCAGTTCGAGGAGCTCCTCACCCAACCGGATTGCAGCCTCGCCGCCGACGCCCTCACGACGGCGATTGCCTCGCCTGCTGCACTGAGCGTGATCCTTGTCATGCGCGACGATTTCTACTCACAGCTCGCCGCGGTCGCCCCCAAGTTGCTGGAGGCGGCGACGCCAGGCCTGCTCAACGTGCCGGGCACACTGAGCAGGGACGACCTGCACGACATCATCGAGCTCCCGGCCCACAACGTGGGCGCCCGCTTCGAAAGCGGTCTTCCCGAGCGGATCATCACCGATGTGCTGGCGGCCGCCCCGCCAGGGACGGGAAGCGGGAGGGCGCCGGTCACCGGGCTGCCCTTGCTGGAACTGACGCTGAAGAGGCTGTGGGAACGGCGCCACGACGGATCCCTCACCCACGACGCGTACCGGCGCATCGGCGGTGTGACCGGGAGCCTGACCACATGGTGCGACACCGCGCTCAATCAGATGCCGCAGGACCACCAGCCCATCGCCCAGCGCATCCTGACCTCGCTCGTGCGCCCCGACGCCCCCGCCCACAACGTCCCCGCCATACGTGCGCCGGTCCGCCTGAGGGACCTGTACGACATGGCGGCCGGCCCCTACGATGCGCAAGGCGGGGGGGCGCCGGTCCAAGCCGAGGCCGTCCACACGGTCCTCGCCGCGCTGACCCAGCGCCGCATCATCATCACTCGCACACCGGAGGGACCTGCGGCCGAGCCTGTTGCCGAGCTCATCCACGACGCGCTGATCCGGGACTGGGGCACGTTGCGCAAGTGGATCGCCCAGGACCGCCGGTTCCAGGAGTGGTTCGTACGAGCCCGAGAGCAGCAGACCCGCTGGGCCGATGGGAAGAGCGAGGAGGACCTACTCACGGGCGCAGCGCTGGCAGAGGGGCTCGACTGGTCCAAGGAGCGGCGGCTGCCGGCCGACATCACCGAATTCCTCACGGCTGGCAAGCACCGCCAGCAGGCCGCCATCCGCCGCAGTCAGCGGCTCAACGCGATTCTGGCCAGCCTGCTGGCCATGGCCCTCCTCGCAGGGGCAGGTGCCCTGTGGCAGTGGCGCACGGCCGAGACGCGACGGCAGACCGCCCTCTCACGCCAACTCGCAGGCCAGTCCGACACCCTCTTTAGAGCGTGTCCTATGTGGTGAGGCGTCGTTGGTCTCGGTATGGGGCGGGGTACGTGGAGTTGGATTGTTCCGGACGGGTTGTGGGAGATCGCGGAGCCGTTGATCCCGCCGTCGAGGGTGTGGCCGCAGGGCGGTGGAACGCAGGACACGCCTGATGAGACGCTGTTCGCGGCGATCATCTATGTGCTGGTCAGCGGGTGTGCCTGGCGGGCTCTGCCGCCCTGCTTCGGGATATCGAAGTCGACGGCACACCGCAGGTTCCTGATCTGGTCGAGGGCCGGCGTCTGGGGCCGGCTGCACGAGGAGATCCTGCACCGGCTCGAAGACGCGGGCCTCCTCGATCTCTCCCGAGCGGTCCTCGGCTCCGCTCATGTCCGGGCTAAAAAAGGGGCGAACTCACAGGTCCGAGCCCCGTGGACTGGGGCAAGCCGGGTTCCAAGATGCGCGTCTTGTCGGGCGCGAACGGGCTGCCCCTCGTCGTCGGCGTCTCAGCCGCCAACACCCACGACAGCCAGGCCTTGAAGCCGATGGTGCTCGGTCACCAAACGAGACACGACCCCCACCGCGGCCGCTACTTCAAGCCCCAACGCTTGCACGCAGACAAGGCATACGACATACCTGAACTGCGAAAATGGCTGCACGGCAAACGTATCGGCGTCCGCATCGCCCGCAAAGGAATCGAGTCCTCCGAGCGGCTCGGCCGCCGTCGGTGGGTGATCGAGCGGACCATGTCATGGCTGACCGGCTACCGCCGGCTCAACCACCGCTACGAGCGTCCTCCCCGCAACTACCTGGCCTTCCTCGGCTTCGCCGCCGCCATCTGCTGCTACAAACGCCTCGTCCGCCTCACCACATAGGACACGGTCTTAGCGGTCTCGCCTCAGGAATACGCCACGGGGCCTTCAGCCTGCAGACCGCTGTTGGATCTCGTTGCGCGTTCCGGGGGCGCCGATGATGAGCCGTGAAGTTGTGGGTTGGCCGGGCACCTGCGCGACGGCGGTCTGCCCGCGGCTCTGCCGGGGGGCTCGTCCTTGGCCCGCGGTGTACTCGATCACCATGGCGTTCTTGCCGCACAGCAGGGACGCCCAGGTGTTCGTGCCACCGGCACCGGAGGCGCTGTTGTAGGGGCCCCCAGGGAAGGTGGTGCTGCCCTCGTCGCCTGGGGGCCACTCCGACGAGAGCGCGATCTTCTCCTCCTTGGCGTCGTGCGTCGCTGTTGCGACGATTCCGCAGGAGTCGTTTTTCACGTATGCGATGAGGCGGCCCTGCTCGTACTGGACCTCGGAGAGAATCCTTACCGCTCCGCCTATTTCGGCCAGCGGGTCATCCGCGATCGAGATCGGCTCCAGGTCTGATAGTGGTACACGCCGGTCATCGTTCGAAGGGGAATCAGCTCGGGAGCCTGACTCGCCATCGCACGCCGTGAGCAGTAACAGGAATGCAGCCCCAACGACTAGAGTTGTCCCAATTCGAGCCATCGGGGCTGCACCTTACTCATGTAGCAATGACAGGAACTTCTTGACGACGTCCACTGATTGAAGCAGACGCCTACGGGCTTGTACGCCCAGACCCTCTTGCCCGTGGGCAGGCCGCCGCCCACGCCGGCGTGGGCGTCACCCTCGAAGACGTCGTAGAGAGGGGAAGGCCTGCACGGTCCCCCACTTGCCTTCCGGCACCTCGTAGCGCGTCTCGTTCTTGACCTCGTAGCTGCTGGTGACGCTCCAGCCCATGCCGGCCGAGATGTACTTCAGGTCGACGCTGATCTCCTTGGTGACGGTGGCGGCGATGCTCTTGTCGACCTAGAGGACCAGCGCGGTCTTCCCCTGACCGCTCGTCTGCTGGATCAGCTCGGTCCCGCAGGACTGGGCGATCCAGTGCGCGTTCTTGATCGTGTAAAAGTCCGCGGTACCTGCCGGCCCCGGGGTGACAGGAGAGGCGGACTCGACCGACATCGTGCTGGCGTCGGCGGGAACCGCGTTCCTCTTGACGACGGTATTCGGGCCCGGCGTGAAGAACTTGCCTTCCGCCGAGACAGCGCTGGCAGGGACGCCTAACGGGGCCCCACTGGCGGCGTAGGAGACTCCCGACCCCAGCGTCGCAGCCCTTCACGGCTTATTCATGCCCGTGCTCTGCCCTGATTGAGCACTATGGCCGCCGCTTGGCGGAACGGGAACGCCCGCCTGTGTCCTTCGCCCCTCGAAGGCGGACAGCCCTATGACGGACGATTCGCGGACCAACGATCAGATGATCTGAACGAAACGGCCTAGCTGTGGAGGACTCCGGTACGGGCGGCGATGCCTCGGAGCTCGGGTGTGGTGCGCCCGGAGAGCAGCAGGCCGGAGACGAGGGATTTCACGGCTGGGCGGGCGTGGGTTTCCTGAGGGGCCCAGTATTCGGCCTGGAGGAGGGCGCGGATGCATTCGTCTCGTCGGCCCCACTGAGCGAACGCCTTCGCGCGGTCGGTGAAGTAGAGCGCGCGCCGCTCCGTGGTGGGGAGGACTTGGGGGGCGAGAGCATCGGCGGCGGCGATGGCTGCAGAAGGGTCACCGGCGGTGTTCTCCGCTGAGATCAGGTGGAGCTGCACGGTTGCCCAGCTGAAGCCGCCGTTGGTGTCCCGAAGGTGGGTGACTGCGCCGAGGCTCTTGGCGATGGCGGTGGCCTCGCTGGTCAGCTCGCGCATGCCGGTTTGATCGCGTTGGTGGGCGACGGTGTAGGCGGCACACTGGACCAGTAGACCTCGCTGTGCGATCCCTGCGTTTCCGAGTTCGCGCAGAGCCGGGTCGTCGGCGGCGTTGAGAGCGAGGGTCAGGGCCTGGTCGTGCCATCCCGCCTTGCGGGCGAGGACGGCCTGCTGGCGGGCCGCCTCTGCGACGGCCATGGGCGCTCCGCCGGCGGCCGCGAACTGCCGGGCGCGGTCGGCTGCCATCCAGCCGAGTTGCGGCTCGTCGAGCTTGATGAGGATTCGCGTCGCGAGGAGGTAGGCCTGCGCAAGCACGGGGAAGGTGCCACTGGCGCTGGTGGACTGGTGCCCGGCGGAGATCAGGCGTGGGAGCCGTAGGGCGAGACTGGAGTACGCGCAGTCGTCGAAGTAGGCCGAGGCGCGGTGCATTTCCGCCGCGAGGAGGTCCAGGGGTGCGTCGGGGGCTGTGCGGCCGAGTCCCAGCATTGCGTCGCGCAGCCCGGCGACGAGCGTCTCGCCGAGTCGCGCTTCCTCGGTCTTGGTCGAGGCGGCGCCAGCGACAGGGGCTCCCATTGCGGCGGCCGCGGTGACAGCGAGGTTCGCTAGCAGTTGCCTTCGCGTGCGCACCGGGTCCTCTCTGTCTTCGCGGCCTGGGCTTCCCAGAGTAGGGGTGGGCAGGCTGGGATACGGGCCAGTTGGCTGACTCGGGTCCGGTTGGGCGCCTGTGGTCGGTGCGAGGCCGAGGGCCTGCGGTGGAATGTCGAGCACCCGGGCGAACCTCTGGAGCACAGAGAGGTCGGTCATGGCGGATTTTCCGCGCTCTAAGCGGGATACCTGGGCGGCCGAGTAGCCAGTCAGCGACCCGAGCTTGGCCAGAGTCATGCCGCGGGCTCTACGCGTTCTGCGAACCACCTCGCCGGGTGCGGCCCTCGCCGTGGGTGTCACCTGTGGCTTTCGAACTGCATCCATAACCCCGTCCTGGTGTAGCCAGGCTGCGTGGCCCCCCGCAGAGCGGGGGCTCGGCACGCGGCCGTCCGAACTTGCACGAGATGCAAACTCCTTGCAGCCCTATGGCTACGGACTGTTTTACCGCGTCCTGGTGCGGTGGTCTTGGACTTGCGGCGGTCCACCACCGCCGCGCACCCCACCCACCCAATGAGCACTCCCGAGAAGGGACTCTCCGTGGATCGGTACTTGCAGCGTCGCGAACGTCTGCTGACGTCGTCCAGGCCTTTGCCGGACTTCGATGTCGTGGGATCGAACGGCCCCTGGCTGCACCGCGCCGACGGCCGCCGGATCCTCGACGGATCGAGCGGCCTCCTCTGCGTGAACGTCGGGCAGGGCAGTCGGGCGGTCTTCTCCCGCGTCGAGCGGCAGTTCTCCCGCTACTCGTTCGGCGGGGCCGCCGTCGTCCGGCCCGAGATCCAGCTGGAGCTGATGGACCGGCTGTGCCGCGCGGTGGGCCGGCCGAAGGACTCCGTCGCGCTGACCACGTGCGGGACGCTCGGCGTGGAGGTCGCGGTGGGCCTGGCGCGGAACATCGTGCGCATCCGCGACGGGAAGCGGCGCGGAGACATCCTGACGTCCAACCTGTCCTACCACGGCAACAGCATGTTCACCCTCGGGGTCGCAGGCAACCAGATCCGCAACCCCCGCCCTGAAGACCGGTACGGTCTCGGCCCCGCCTTCCCCGCTCCCTACCCGCCGACACACGGCCACGCCCATGAAGGGCACGGCTGCGATGCCTCCTGTGCCGACGAGGTCGCGCATGCGATCGACAGCAGGGGCGCGGAGAACATCGCCGCGGTCCTGATCGAGCCGATCAACGGGACCACGGGCGGCGCCTTCATGCCGCCGGATGGTTACCTGCGGCGGGTGGCGGAGATCTGCCGGGAGCGGAACGTCCTGGTCATCCACGACGAGGTCCTCACCGGGCTGTGGCGCACCGGCACGCCTCTGGCGAGTCATCACTGGGACGGGTGCGAACCCGACCTGGTCATCCTGTCCAAGGGCCTTGGGGCCGGCTACACCGCCGTCGGCGCGGTGCTGGTGTCGCCGCAGATCGCCCCGCTGCTGTGGCACAAGGACGCGGACCCGCTGCCCGCGATGGGCACCATGGCCACCCATCCCCTCATGGCGGCGGCCTGCCTGGGGGTCCTGGACGAGCTGGAGTCCGTGGACTTCGGCGCCTTCACGGCTCGCGGAGAGCGTCTGGGAACGTCGCTGCGGTCCCTTGCCTCCTGGGCGCCGGTCCGGGATGTCCGTGGCGTCGGCCACCTGTACGGGGTGGAGGTCGCGCCCGGCCTGCTCTGGCCCCTCATGCAGGAGTGCGAGCGGCGCGGCGTCTTCTTCTACCCGTTCACCGGAGCCGGCGACCCGCGCAGCGAGGGCCTGGTCGTCGCGCCCCCGCTGAACTCCAGCGATGAGGACATCGACTTCCTGACCAGCGCGCTCACCGACGCGGTGGCCGCTTTCAGCTAGCCCTCCCGCCGCTCCTCTCCCAAAGGGGCGGACCGTTTTGACCCAGAGATCGAGGACACGACATGCAGTTTCCCGTCACGGTCATCGACCAGCTCGACGAGGCCCAGCTCCGCAAGTGGCACGACTTCTACGGCGTGACCGCCGACCGCCCCCGGTTCGAGGAGGAGGGCATCTGGCGGCGCACCCAGCAGGAGGAGACCGCCGCCAACTCCGGCTGGACCGGCGAGGGTGACGCGCGCCGCCGTATCGTCCACTACTGGCACCAGTACGGGCTCGTGGACACCACCGCGGCGCCGGCGCTCGCCATGACGCAGATGTACCTCTACCACTCGGTGACGGCGCCGCGGGCCGAGATCGAGGAGGCGTGGGAGCAGAACCACGCCATGCTGTCCGAGGGCGGCTGGAAGCACGTCGGGCCGGGCCGCTTCGAGCTGGGTGACCTTCGCGTCCACATGATCCGCGTTGAGTTGCACCCGGAGGACCTGCGGGCGGGCCGCAAGCTTCCGGCGGACTACGAGGTCATCGACACGACGTTCACCTCGCTCAACACCTTCCCGCCGCGGACGATCCGCCGCCGGCCCTGGGAGGTCCTGGCACATGGGGTCCGAGTCAAGGACACCCTCGGGCAGCCGGTCTACGCCGACAACCTCGCGCAACTGACCGACTTCCTGCCGTTCCAGGTCGAGGTCGGCTGCGGCGTCTCCTACGAGGCCGGGATCCCGCCGCTGCACCGGCTCCACGAGATCTACCACGTCAACGAGATCGAGGACGAGCTGCTCGGCAAGGGCTTCACGTTCGTCCTCGCCCCGGGCCGGGACCCTCTGCTCACGGAGATGTTCCTCCAGACCGAGGAGAAGGTCAGCGAGCTCTCGGAGATGTACCGGGCGTGCTTCGACGCCGAGGTGACCCCGGCTCTGCACGCGCTCAAGCGCATGGAAGAGGCCGGTCACCTGGTCGGCCCGTTCATCACGAACAACTTCGACGGATTGGGCGCGCGCGCCGGGTTCGAGGAGCAGTTCATGCGCCGCTACGACCAGCGGATCCCGCCGGTCACCTTCCACCCCGACGCGAAGGCCCTGGTCGTGATCGGGCTGCACGCCGACCGGCGGTGGGTGGCCAAGCGGGCCCGCGCGGCCGGACTGAAGGTGTTCCTCGTCGACCCGGAGGGATTCCCCCGTCCGGACGGCACGTGGTTCGACTACCCGCTGGAGGCGCCGCAGACCGGTGACGTGGTCGTTCGGCAGACGGCCGCCGCCGCGATCAGCGAGCTGGAGCGACTGCTGAGCCTCGACGCAGACAACACGTGAACTTCGGGCCGGGGAACGGCGCTAGCCTCTGGGCTGCTGTTCCCCGGCCCCCGTACGTACGGGCCCCTCAAGGATGAGAGTCAAGGAATGCGCATCTCAGTAATCGGCTGCGGACACCTCGGAATCCCGCACGCGGCCGCGATGGCCGAACTGGGTCACGAGGTCCTCGGTGTGGACGTCGACCAAGCCAAGGTCGACAGCCTGAACTCCGGCCACTGCCCCATCTACGAGACGGGACTCCCCGAGCTGCTCGCCCGCCACACGGGAAGCGGGCGCCTGCGGTTCACGACCGACATCCGGGAGGCTGCCGAGTTCGCCGAGATGCACTTCATCGGCGTCGGTACGCCGATCGACGCGGACGGCCGCTCCTACGACACCGGACAGGTCTTCGGCGCCATCCGCCAGCTCGCCCCCCACCTCGACCGGCCGTGCACGATCGTCGGCAAGAGCACCGTGACCGTCGGTACCACCGCTCAGGTCACGGCTCTCGCCCAGCGCCTTGCCCCGGCTGGCCAGCGTGTCGAGGTCGTGTGGAATCCCGAATTCTTGCGCGAGGGCCACGCGGTGGAGGACACGCTCCGCCCGGACCGCCTCATTGCCGGCGTCACCAGCGCCGAGGGGGAGAAAGCGCTCCGTGCCGTGTACGCGCCGATCCTGGACGCCGGCATCCCGATCTTCGTCACCGACCCGCAGACCGCCGAACTCGCCAAGGGCGCCGCGAACACCTTCCTCGGCCTGAAGATCAGCTACATCAACGCCGTCGCCGACATGTGCCAAGCCGCCGGCGGCGACGTCTCCCAGATCGTGGAAATCCTCGGCATCGACCCGCGGATCGGGTCCGGCGGCATGAGGCCCGGCATCGGCTACGGGGGCGGCTGCCTACCCAAGGACGTCCGCGCCTTCACCGCCTCCGCCCGCCAGCTCGGCGCCGAACAGGCCGCCACCCTCCTGCGCGCAGCCGAGAAGATCAACGAGAGCCGCACCGACGTCGCCATGGACCTCATCCGCGCGGCTCTGGGCGACCGTCCCGTCCGGGGGACCCGAGTCACCGTGTGGGGCGCCGCGTTCAAGCCCGGCACCAACGACGTACGTGAGTCCCCGGCCCTCGCCCTCGCCCACGCCCTCCAGCAGGCGGGCGGCAACGTCACCGTTCACGACCCGCAGGCTGTGGCCTCCGCCATGACCCGCAACCCGGAGCTGGAGTACACCGACGACCTGTCCGCCTCCGTCGACGGAGCCGACCTCGTCGTCCTGGCCACCGAATGGCCGGAGTACCGGCAGGCCGACCCCCACGCCCTCGTGAACCGTCCGGCCGGCCCCCTGCTCGTCGACTGCCGCACCACCCTCGACCCCGAGCCCTGGCGCACGGCCGGCTGGACTGTCCACCAGCTCGGACGACCCGGCAAGTAGAACCGGCGGTCCCCGAGGATGAGGCCCGCATCCCGTCATCAACGCCCTCAAAAGCCGGAGGTGCCCAGCCATGACGAGTGACGACGTCCTTCTTCGTCGCGCCGACGACTCCGACGCACGCCCCGCGGCCGACCTGTGGCTGCGTTCCTTCGCCGCCGCACTGCCGACCGTGCGCTGCGCCCACAACGAAGCCGACGTACGCGACTGGTTCGCCCGCGTGCTCGTGCCCCAGTACGAGACCTGGGTGGCGGTCACCGGCAGCAGCGTGGTGGGGCTCATGGTTCTCAACGGGCAGGAGCTGAAACAGCTCTACCTCGACCCCGCGTGGCGCGGGCGGGGCCTGGGCGACCGTTTCATGTCACTGGCCAAGAAGCGGCAGCCGGACGGACTGGCGTTGTGGACGTTCCAGGTCAACGAATCGGCCCACCGGTTCTACGAGCGCCACGGCTTCATCGCGGTCGAGCGAACGGATGGTCTGCGCAACGACGAGCGCGAGCCGGACGTCCGCTACGTCTGGCCTCCCCCACCAGCACGCTGACGATGAAGGCGGCCACCCGAAGTCGAGGGTGACCGCCTTCATCGTCGTGGAGCCGGTCTACGGTGTCGTGATGACAGTTCTGATCGTCGGCGGCAGCGGATTCCTCGGGACCGAGCTGGTCCGGCAGGCGAGAACAGCGGGGCACACGACCGTCGCGACGTACGCAACCAAGCCCGGTCCCGCCTCCCCGACCGCGTGGCGCCACCTTGATCTGCGGGACTCGGGACGCCTGGACGCCATCATGGCCGAGGTGCGCCCGCAGCTCGTCCTCAACGCGTCGAGCGGACTGGCCGACTGGGCGACCACGGCAGAGGGCCCCATCCGGCTCGCGATGGCCGCGGCGACGTACGGAACCCGCATGGTCCACGTCTCCAGCGACGCAGTGTTCTCCGGCGCGCGAGTCCACTACGACGAGTCCAGCCTCCCCGACCCCGTCACCCCCTACGGCGCGGCCAAAGCCGCGGCCGAGACCGGCGTCCTCGCCGTGCATCCGAAGGCCGCTGTCGCCCGGACATCGCTGATCATCGGTTACGGGCGGTCTGTCCACGAGAAATTGGTGCACGAACTCGCCGACGGCACGCGCGACGGTGCGCTGTTCACCGACGACATCCGTTGCCCCGTGCACGTCACCGACCTGGCTGCCGCCCTCCTGGAACTGGCGGCCACCGACGCAGCCGGCGTCCACCACCTCGCAGGCCCCGACTCTGTAAGCCGTCACGAGCTTGGCGTGCTCATCGCCGAGCGGGACGGACTCGATGCCTCCCGGCTGCCCACGGGCCTGCGGGCCGGCAGCACCCTTCCCGGCGCACTCGACGTACGCCTCGACAGCCGGGCAACCCAACGGACCCTGCACACCACACTGCGCGGTGCCCGGCAGTTCCTGAACCGCACTGGGCACCAGCCCAACCTGTAGCCCCATGGACGAGCGGCCAGGTCCGTGGTGAGGACCTGACCGCTCTGCTGTTCACGCAGGCGCGAGAAAAGGCGAACCTGCGGCGTACCAGACTGAGCCCCGCACGCTGGTGCAGATCAGGCAGCACGGGCGGCTCACGGGGCGGGCTGGTCGCCCCGGGTGAGAAGAACACAGGCCCTTATGGCGAGCCTGCGCTCCGTGCGGTCCGGCAGTCGCACCCAGAGGTAGGCGTTGGCCGCGTCCACGCCGTCCCAGCCGCTGCCGACTTGGACGACTTCCCCCTCGTAGATCGCGGGGGTGCGGTAGTCGCCCGGGGGAAGGGCTTCGGGTCCGCGCACCAGGTCTCCCACCTGGTACGGCGCGGACACTTTGGCGGGGCGGCGTCTGGTGCGGCCGGCCACCGCGGTCATCCCTGTGCGCGGGAGGCGATGGCGAGCTTGAGCACCAGGGCCAGGTGCGGCCGTACTGCGGCGGCGTGAGGGAGCGGGAGGTCGTCGTCCGGGGCGGTGTCCCAGCGGATGCCATGGGAAGGGGGCATCGCCACCCAGCTCTGCGGTCCCGAGCGGACGTCGACCTGGGGGCAGTCGGCGAGGAGGGTGCCGGTGCTGGCTTCGACAAGCAGGGTCGCCGTGGTGTGCCCGGCGGTCAGGCAAGGGATGTGGAGGTTCGTCGCGTCGGCGCGGAGCATGACGCCCATGCCGATGGCGTGCGCGACGACCAGGGCATCGAACCGCGTGCAGGCGATGATTACTCCGGCACCGGGGGCGGCCTCGAACGCCGCGGTGACGTCACCGCTCTCCAGCGGCACAACGGCGTCCCCGACCGGGTGGGCGCCCGGGGTGACGCAGGGCATCGCCTCGGGGCTGCCCTGGCAGGTGCAGCCGGAGCCGGTGCGCTGACGGTGCCCGATCGCGACGGGCCAGCCGAGCCGCCGGTAGGCGGCGGCGCTCTCGATGGTGTCGCGGCCGTGCAGGATGTGCAGGGTGTCGCCCATGTCGCCCCCCGTGCCCGGTTGGGAACCGTAGGTGATGGTCACGGCATGAGGCTCCCCCTCAACCAGAAGGGCGACCCACAGGATTTCTGTAAGCCGCCCAACTGGCATATGCGCTTCGATGTCAGGACACGAGTTCCATCCCGCGCACCAGCCCCGACAGGGCGACGGCCTGCGACGGGACGCCCCGGCGGACCATGTCGCCGACCAGCTCCCTGGCCATCGGGTGCGCGTGGACGTAGTGCGGGGCGCGCTGCGCCGCGGCCCGCAGGGTGACCACGGCGTCGCCGGAGCGGCCCATGCGGTGCATGGCCCGCGCCTCGTCGATCCGGTAGTGGGTGATGCGCTCCCGGCTCGGCATCGCGGCGACGTCGACGTCATCGACGAACGACAGTCCGGTGTCGGGGGCGTCAACCTCGACACCGGCCTCGGTGGTGTGCACCAGGACGTTCGCCCGCGAGAACACGGTCTGCCACCGCAGATCGTGATGGCCTTCCGGAAGACGCTCGGAGACCTCCAGCGCACGACCGGCCTGGCTCCAGGCCCCCTCCGCGTCGCCGGCCCGTGCGCAGGCCACGACCTGACGCAGCACCAGAGCGCCTTCCAGCACAAGGGCGTCGGTGTCCCCCGTCGCCGAGATCGTCTCCAGATCGCGCAGGGCGGCGTCGGCGACCGCCTGCGTCTCGCGGGCCGAGCCCTGGTGGAGCAGGGCGCCGCACCGGTCCCAGGCGACGGCGGCCTTCACGATCGGGTCGTCCAGCTGGGTCGCGGCCCCGGCAGCGACTTCCGCCGCCACCCACGCCAGATCGGGCAGCCCGGTCTGGTTGAGGGTCTGGCGGGCGTTGCGGGCCGCGTCGACCAGCAGGCGCAGGGCCTCGTCCCACTCGGCGGTGCCGCGCTCGTGCATCAGGATCGTGGTGTTCAGGTCCTCCAACAGAGCGGGCAGGAGGCCTGCGACCGCAGGGAGGTTCGCGCCCTGGCGGTGCCGGTTGGTGGCGGCGGCCTGGTCCCGGACCCGCTGGACATCGGCGGCCGGCCCGGACGGCACGAGACCGGGGTGGCCGGAGAGGATCAGCGAGGACCGGCGCAGCGCCGCGCGGAGCGCGGGCACGTGCGGGACGGCGGAGCCCTGCTCGCGGCGCAGGCGGTAAGGCTGTCCGAGGAGCCAGACGACGTCGACCTCGCAGACCGTGGCCACGGCCGTGATCAGCGAGTACCGGTCCAGCGGGAGACGGCCGGCCTCGACGTCCTCGGCCCAGCGCTCCGAGCGGCCCACCAGCCCGGCCATCTCCGCCTGCGTCAGGCCTGCCGCGATCCGGGCCACACGCACGCGCGCCCCGATGCCAGTGTCAGGGGAATGGGTCATGACGGCACCTCTCCGGTCTGGACTCCTCAACCGGACGGTACTCCCCCCGAGCGACCTGCGGATACGCCAACTGCCCAACAGGGACGGCCTGTAGATTCGCATGATGCGCCGCGCACTGTCAGTGGCAAGCCTGAGAATCAGCGGATGGCAGACGAACCGACGGCGTATGTATCCGAGAGCCTCGCCGTCTCCTTACGCGCGTACCTGTCCGAGACCGGCTTCGCCTTCGCCGGCGTGACCGCCATGGAGGCGACCCCGGCCATCACCCGCGCGGTCGCGGACTGGGCGCAGGCCTCGGGCTGGAAGTGCCGTTGGGAGGCGCCGATGCGCTACATCGACCCGCCACGTCCGATGGATATGGGTTGCCGGAGGGTGTGGCGGCCGTCGTGGTCCGCTTACCTCGACCTCCGGCTGCTGCGTGAGGACGGTCCCCCGATCGCGGTGGAGATCGATCGTGAGGACATCGGCACCGCCGTGGACAAGCTCCGCGACGAGGCGTTGCGCGGGCGTCCCGCGCTGTGGATCCGATGGCACGGAGCGGCGCGGGCCGAACTCCCGGCCGGCGTCGCCCGTCTGCGTCTGCCGACGCGCGCGACGCGCTCCCCCATCCGGTACTCCCTTGCCGCCGTCGGCGACACGGCAGCGATCACCTGTGGTGAGCCCGTTTCCCCGGAGGCCCGAGAGGACGCGCTCGTCCGGGACCGGGAGCGGATCGCGGAAGAGAAGCGCGTCGCCGCCCTCCGCCCGTCCTACCCTCCTGTGATCCGCTGCTGACGCACGGCACGATGGCGGGCTGATCGGCTGGTTAGCCTCGGGTTCGGGCCGCTTCTCGGACGGCCGACCACGCCACGTACGGGATGCCACCGAGCAGCCCGGCCGCGACGGCGGCCGATGCCCACATAGCGACCGTCGCCGATTCCCTGACGGGAGCGGTGGTGTCGAGCCCGACGAGGACTCCCGCCCAGAACGCTGCGGACACGGATGCGACGCCGCCACCGACGCCGAGAGCCCGCATCAGGCAGCACGCCGGGTTGCCTCGTACGCGACCGGATTCACGGTGTTCCAGCTCGACCGACTACATGTCGATGGGCGCGGCCGACATTCAGCGCCGCGTCGCGGGCGAGCTGGTCGTCATTCAGCAGCAGCTCGATACGCCCCGGCTGTGGTCGGCGGCGGCCCGGCTGATGACCCTGTACGCCAAGACGTTCCCCGGATCGGACGGCAATGCTGCGGTGCGCTGGTACCGGATGTCCGCGAGTGCCGCCGACGAGTCGGGTGATGCGGGCGCGCGGGTGTGGGTGCGGGGACGGGCCGCCATCGCCCTCGGGTACGAGGGGGCCTCGCTCGGCGTCGCCGACGTCCTCGCCGACCAGGCCCTGGCCATCAGCGACCGCCCCTCACTCGGCCTGCTCAACGCCATCTACGGCAAAGCCCACGCCGCCGCCCTCCGCGGCGACCACCAGGCCGCCCGCGCCCTCGATACCCAGGGCCGCCGCGTCTTCGACGCGGCCGGCTCCCACGAGCAGACCTCGGACTACGCGGTGCCCTGGTGGCGGCTCAACCTGTTCCGCTCCCTGCTCCTCGCCCGCCTCGGCGACGAGAAAGCCGCGACCCAGGCGCAGGACCAGGCCCTTGCCGAGCTGCCCGCGAGCCTGCCGCGCTTCGCCACCCACCTCGAACTCCACCGAGGCCTGATGCTCGCCAGATCCGGCGACAGGGCGGGCGGCATCGCGCACGCCACCACCGCCATGGACGCCTGCCACCCGAGAAACACAGCCTCACCCTGCGGATGCTCGTCAACGAGATCCAGGCCTGAACAGCAGCCCTAAAGGGTGTTGCAGAAGGCTCGGTTCGGGGCATTTTGCCTGTATGGGTGGGGTGTTGCGGGCTGAGCCGGTGTGGGTGGAGACGTTCACCGGCTTGCGGATGGATCAGTTCGCCAGACTGGTCAAGGGGCCTGCGCCCGTGTAGGCACGGTCGGCGAGGACGGGGACACCCTGGCGTTCGCAGATCCGGATCATCCGGTGGGTACGGGCCGCGGTGAGGTCATGGGTGCGGTCCGGCGGGGCGGGCGAGATCCACAGCAGGTTAGGCGAACTGTCTAGAACCGAGGCACCAGGCGCCACTGTTCGTGATAGCCAGGAGCAGTGCAGTAGGCCTGGACAATTGGCTGACCATGCGCCAAGCTCGCATTTTTCACATTGAGACAATGCCCCGAATGCTTAGCCATTACTTTATAGTTCGCGCCCACCCGTGGCATATATTGCCCATCGGAATTACGCTCATACCCCGGCCCTCCATAGAATCCCCAAGCTTGGTTGTCGCCGCTGCCGCAATTAGCTTGCACGACAGACGCCCCATGGGCCTTACTACCCCCCTCCACATCCAGGCATTTATCAGAGTGCATGGCCCGGATCGCAAAGCGGTCGCCCCCCAAGGGAATCAGCTTCCATGCCTGATTGGGCGCACCCGTGCAATTACCTTGGACCACGCCCGCCCCATGATTCGTCTGCTGCCATGCGACATCTAGACACAGATCTGAATGCGCGACTCGAATCTCATAAAACGTATTATTCTCCGCCGGCGCGAACGGTTCTGCCCCTGCCGAGCCTCCCATGCTCCAGCAGAACGCGTTTACGGCTACGGCGCAGCAAGCGGCACGCCTATTCATTTTGGAACTGCAGAGTTTCATTTGGAATCATCCCCAACCAGGTCGGGGGCCCCGCAAGCTCGCAGCTTGCGGCGCACGGCCATAGTCGTCACCGAAACCCGGTAGGTTTGCAGGAACGCCAGTTCTTGAGACAGGCTGAGCAGCTGTCCTTCTTCAGCTTCCGCGCCCCATTCCTGTGACGCAACCCAGCCAAACCAGTTGAATTTCCAAGGGTTGCACGGGCAACAATTCCGGTCGCCTAGCCCCGCAACACCCTGCGGACCGTGCCGGATCCGGTCAGCCGACTGCGGCGGCCGGCCCCTCCCCGAACCGGGGAACATCCTCAACACCCACGTCCAGGCGCAGCCGCCGGAAACGCACTGGGTGGCGCCATACGCCGCCCCCGTCGGTCGAGCGGTCGGCGCTGATCTCGGCCACCAGGTCGGGGCGGACCAGGCGCACGTCCAGGACGTCGCGGCTTCCCCAGGTCGCGGCGAACGTGACGCCTTCCCAGGGGTGGCGGGGGTCGGCGGCCGTCAGGTGCTCGGCGACCAGGCGGGCCGCCTCCGTGCGCAGCGGGACGGTGCGGCCGACCGTGCGCAGCCGGCTGTCTGGGTCGTGGCGGCCGAGGACGAGGAGCTGGGGGCGGGTGAGGGCGCCGGTGATGGCGCCGATGACCGCCTCGGTGGTGTCCCGTCGGCGCACCTTGGTCCACGCCCCCCTATGCCCCGGCATGTAGCGGCTGGTCAGGGGTCTGCAGAGGATGCCCTCTACGCCGGACACGTCCGTCCACACCTCCAGCCACTCCCGGGCCGTGGCCGGGTCCGTGGTCATCGGGCACAGGGCCCATGGGGCCGTCAGGGCGTGGTCGGTGAACAGGGCCTCCAGGCGGGCGCGGCGCTCGACGTAGGGCAGGTGCAGCAGCTGTTGGCCGTCGGTCTGCAAGACGTCGAACGCCACGAAAAGGGCCGGCAGCTTCGCGGCCAGCGCGGGAGCGCTGCGGGTGCGGGCGGCGGCCCGCCGCTGCAACCCCTCGAACGACAGGGCGCCGGCCTCGCTGTCCCACACGAGCAGCTCGCCATCCAGGACCAGGCCGGCGGGGAGCTGCGCCCCGGCAGCCGCGACGAGATCGGGGAACGCGCCCTGGACCAGAGCACCGCGGCGGGTCTGGAGCAGCCCCCACCCACCCGGCCCGGCCGGGGTGAACACCAGCGCCCGGTACCCGTCGAACTTCTGCTCATACGCCACCCCCAAACCGAGCGGACGCACGGGCGGCATCACCTCGGCGGCCTGCCCCAACATCGGCTCCACCGGCGGATTCAAGGTCATCCTGGAGTCTCCCTTGCCGTCCTTCCTTCCAAGCATCCGCCGGGGCGGGCCCGGCCCGGCAGGCGTCCAGGGCGTCATCCATCCGAGGGGCGGGCGGGGCGGTCTGGCGAGCCGAGCCGCCATCGTGCGGCACGGTGGCGGCATCCGCCGAGCTCCCCACCTGCTTCTAGGACTTGGCGGAGGCAAGGCAGGCGAGGGCGCTCTGGAGACGGCAGACTGCGTCCTCGGCTTCCGCATACTGCTGAGGGGTCGGGGCAACGGCGCCGAAGGTGTGACTGCCTTCGGCAGGCAGGGCGCGCCAGGTCACCGGCCCCGCCCCGCACGCCGAGTCGGCGCCGCCAGCTGCCGATGAGCGGGCACCGCGGCCTCCGCCGCCGCCGACTGGCCAGGGGCCACAGCGGCCGCGGTGGTAGTGGAGCGGGACGGGCCGCCGTCGGGGAGACACGAACCCGGGACACGGGCGCGGGTACCGGCGTGTCGTCGGACGCTGCGGTGGTGACCGTTGGCCGCGGTACGGCGTTTCTCCGGTATGGACATGGATGACGAAGATTTCCTCGGCGTGCTCCTGGACGCCGTCACCGACACCCGGCTGAAGCTCCTCACCAGCGACGAAGCCAGAGCGGTCATGATGCTGCTCGGCGCCCTGGAAGAAGAGACCCCCTCCATCGAGGTACGCGCAGCCGCGGGTGAAATGCGCTTCCGCCTCGGCTCACGCCTCGCCCAGCCCACCTCAGCCGCCGGGCCGCTCCCGACGGCCTGAAGCGCATAACTGGCGGACGCGGTTCATCGCCTCATGCCGCCGGCGGCCGCAGCCTGCGAGGACGCTCGACGATGCGAACCTCGCGAGGGCGCTGCTCGCGTAGAAGGTCCCGCAAGATTTCCTCTCCCTGCAGACGTGCCGCCCGGCCGGGCCCGCGGTCCAGGTCTGCCAGGCGGACGGCCCCAAGACTGGCGGAGCGCTCCGGGCGCACGGCGTCCCTCCTGAAGGCCACTACCGCGTCCTCCCAGCGCTGTGTCCCGGGCAGGGGGCGGGGAGTAGCGGTGACCCGGTCGTAGGCGTCCGCCCAGCGCTCCACGAAGTGCGGCCTGATCCCACAAGCGGTCAGGAAGGCGACACACTGCTGTCGGCTGGCCGGGAGCGCCTGACGGTTCACGATCCGCCAGGCCGTGCTGACCGGCAGCAGATGCGCCCCGCCCGCCAGTTCCCGCAAGCGGCGCAGCGGCAGTCCGCCGGCCTTCTCGTAGAAGTAGACCAGCGCCTCGCTCAACGCCCCCAGCGAGGTGATCAGCTCCGGAGATGCGGGGCGACGCAGTTCCTGCAGGCGGCCCCGCTCGATGATACGGGCCTCCTTCCACAGAGCCTTGAGCTCCATCATCGACAGCTCCACCAGCAGGCCCTCATATGCATGGCATGCCTCCGCGATCGCGGTGACGATTTCCCAGGAGGGAACGCGCCGCCCCGAAAGTGCGCGCTTGAGCGTGGTCGCCGGCACCGTGGTGCGTACCGCGAGCTCGTCATAGGACAGCCCCGCCGCGGAGCGCAGCTCGCGCAGCGCGGCGGCCAGGGACCCGCGGCTCGGGACGGTCTGGTCGACGGGGAGTTCAGGTCGTCCCATGACCCCAGTTCCCCTCTACCGGCCGGCCTGGAGCGCGGCGCGGGCGGCCGCGGCCACCGCGCCCCGGCCGCCCGGCGTGACCGCGACGACCAGGACCATGGCGATCAAGCCCGCCCCGCCCAGCAACCGGAAGATCTCCCCCGTCGCCATCCCCCGCAGGCTCAGCACCACCGCCACGACGAACACCACCGGCACCACGACACTGATCACGACCGCCTGCGGCATCGTCAGCCCCGCGGCCGCCCGCCCGCCCGTGTCTCGCTGCGCCAGGCCCGAGCGGGCCGGCTCCGGATGTACTCCCATGACATCTCCTGCCCGGGACACCAGCTACCCGGCGCCCCTGAAGTAGTGGGACGGGAGGGCGCGGGACAGCGCCCTCCCGTTATCGGTGACTCCGCGCCAAGTGGCGCTCCCCCAGGGGCGATTGGCGTCGCCTCGCCGGGGACCACAAGCATGACAGACAGTCACAGACACCCGGAGCCCACAAGCCCACGACCACATCCCATAAGGGTGGAATGTCCTTTCATTCGTCCACTGGTGTCCCCGCCGCGCAAGTTACACACGTAAGCACCCTCGGAACGCTCTGACCTGCACAAACCTCCCTCTCCCTCCCCAGAGCCGCGGCGCCCCTCCCCACCGCTCCCCCAACAGGCCCCCTGCAGCGCCCACCCAACCCGCACGACCGCACCCATTCGTCCAACCCCGTCCAAAGGAAACTTGCCTCCCGTGACCGCGGCAGGGCACCGTGGGGCGCACACCGACCGGGCAACCGGCGGAACCCTGAAGTAGGTGACTCCGCAGCAGGGACACACGCAGCACCGCGTTGGCGCGCGAGTGCCGCACACGTCAGGGCCGACCCGCACACCGGGCCGGCCCTGACGCCTTAGGGGTCGCGCGGATAGGCGCACGGTCATGGTCTGCGGTTCGGTCGTTCGTCCCAGCGGTGAGTGGTCCATGCCCGCCGGATCAGGCTACGCACGGTGATGATCGTGTCGGCGAGGTCGAAGAATGCGTCGATGACGGTGGTGCGCCGCTCGTAGCAGCGGGCGAGGCGGTAGAAGGCGTTCTGCCAGGCATGGGTGCGCTCTACGTGCCAACGTCGACTGGCCTGGATCGGTGCTTTCTCGCCCTTGTGCGCGATGCGGCCGTGGAAGCCGCGTTCGTTGAGCAGCGCGCGGGTCTTGTCGGAGTCGTAGCCGGCGTCCAGGTGCACGGTGATGTCTTCAGGCAACGGGCCGAGGTCGTCCAGGCGGTCCAGGGTGGGGGCGAGCAGTGGGGAGTCGTGGCGGTTGGCACCGGCCAGAACACGCCCCAGGGGAATGCCGTATCCGTCTGTGATGCCCGAGCGTTTGAGGCCCTGTTTGCCGCGGTCGACCGGTGAGCGTCCGGCGGCCTCGCCACCTCCAGGAGCCTTGGTGATGGAGCCGTCGACGGCGATCTGGTCGAGGACGAGGCCGACGATCCGGTCGTAGGATTCCATCGCGATCTGCTTGAGCCGGGCGAAGACGCCCAGTTGTATCCACTCGTCGCGGCGGTTGCGGATCGTGGTGGCCGAGCAGGCCGTGTCGGCGATCGCCTCGTAAGAACAGCCGAAGCGCAGCAGTTGCAGGAGCTTGTCGAAGATGACCCGGTCGCTGATGCGTCGGCGGTGGCAGCCGAGCGGATGGTCCGGGCGGAACTCCGGCCGCTCGGGCAACAAGGCCGCGAATTGGTCCCAAAGCGGTTTGGTCAGCCATGATGGCAGCGCAGGCACAGGTCTCCCAGTGATCACGGGGCGTCGCAACTCCATGGCTTGTGGTTCGAGGCCACGTCGTAGGCCAGGCTGCGGGCCGGCGCCCTTACGGCCTTTGCAGGGGCAGTGGTTGAAGCGCGGGCCATCGGGTGAGCATGGCTCCCTTGATGGCAGCGGCGAGTTGTCCAAGGCCGTTGAGCTCACTTCCATCAGCGGCCATCTGGCTGACGATTCCGAGACGGTGGACGAGTCGCTGCCGGGCCGTTGCCGTGCCCCATTTCCAGTCCCGGTTCGGGATCTCGGCCAAGTGGTCGACGGTTCCACGTTCGGCTCGCTGGACCAGTGCGTCGCCTCGTAGCAGCCAGGCAGCACATGCATCGGTGAGATCGTTTTGGGCATCGGTGCCCGTCGCGTCGCGCCATGTCGCGCGATAGGCGGTCTCCGCTGCGTGCAGCAGGGACTGTGTCGGGGCCGTGACGCACCAGCAGGTCGGGAAACCGATGCGCAGGTAGGCGAGTTCCACGAGCCCATTGCCCAGCGCGGCCTGCTCGAAGTCGATGAACCTAACTCCGCTGCTGGTGTGCATGTCGTTGCCGGGACAGGGGTCGCCATGCAGCAGGGCATGGCCCTGTGTGCCAGCCAGGCGGTTTACCAGGTCGTCCAGCTCAGCTCGGACTCCGGTCGGAACCGCGACGCCGAGCGCCCCGGCAAGTTCGAGGAAGGAGTCGATGTCGCCTTGGGCTGGGCCGGACCAGCCGGGGAGTGTGCCTGTGTCGTCGGTGCTGGTGGCCGCATGGAGTCTGGCCAGTGCCGCGGCGTAGTCAACCACCCAGCCCTCGCGGGGCGGCTGGTGATCCAAGTGCTCAAGGACCAGGACACGTTCGTCCGGATCGGTGGCGAGAAGCATCGGCACCACGGGCGGGTCAACCCGGGACGCGAGCTTCAGCGCCGCCACTTCGCGGGCATACCTCTCAGCCGCCTCCGGAGCGTCGATGAGCTGCTTGACCACCACGGGTGTGCCGGACAGCTCGGCCCGCCATACCCGAGATCGCGGGCTGCTTCCCAGTCGGCGAGCCCGACGAGGTGAACCTAGCTCGGACCGAAGCTCGTCCCCGAATGGCAGTCGTGACCACATGGACTCATGCTCGCACGCACGCATGCGCGCGATCTGCGGTTTACGCCAGGGCATTGCTCCGCCTATCCGCGTGGCCTCTTAAGTGGCCTTGGCCAAGCACGGACGGCCAGGCATTGAAGGAGGGCCTCGAGGCCCTCCTGGCTCCGTAAGTCGACTCGCGGAGGGCCGCTGATCGATTAGCGGATCTACACAGCCCTGGACACGCCAGATCGATGGTGACCATGGCATACGCGACAATCGAGCCGGCCTCGGTGCGGCGCCGGGCAGCAGGCCCGGCTCAGGACGCTCGGGGTCACCCCGGCGCGGGTCGTACGGGCCCGCAAGGCGCCCACGAAGGGCGCCGCGACCTTTTCCACGCCGGCGCGGAAGCGTTCCACAAGGGCATCCAGGCCCGCGCGCAATACCCGGAACAGGAGGGTGGCGGTACCACCCCGGACAGGTCCCACGGTGAGCGCTCCGGACGGGGCCGGGAAGCACCACACCGGGGTATGGATCGCCAACCAGCACCAGCGCCGTAACCGACTGGGCCAATCACCCCGACCGTCAGTCACCGCCTGGTGATTGCCCCGCAACCACCCTCACCTGTTCCAGAAAACTGGAACGGAGCGCCGTCGGCGGGCCGTCCCTCTAGGGCCAGCGGGACTGACAGAACTGAAATCCGTGATTGGGTTCACGGGGGCGGTAGCCGTGGCCCGATGGCGGGTACTCTCCGCCGGACCCGGAAGCGGGCCCCGCGCCCGCGACGTCCCGGTGCGGGAGCCGCCACCGTCACCGCGTACGCCCCGCGCCCCTGATCGGCGCGGCCTGTTGCCGATGGGCGGGGACCGCGGCTTCCGTCGCAGCCTGCTGTCCGGGGGCCACAGCGGGCGTGGTGGTGGAACGGGAGCGGGCCGCCGTCGAGGAGACACGGACCCGAGACGCGGGCGCGGCCGTCTCCGAGGGCGGTGTCGTCAGGGAGTTCAAGGTCGCGCACACGAGGTGGGCGACCTCGGCGGCACCCGAGGCCTCCTTGAAAGACACCTCATGCAGTTACTGAGGATTTCGGGTTGTCGTCGGGGAGCGACGGTTCATGATCCCTGCGGTATGCCGGTGGTATGCGTTATCCGGAGGGTGGGGGCCTGACCGCTGAGCGTCGGGCGTTTCGTGAAGGCATCCGGCTTCAGGCCGGCGTGCGGTTCGCGGCGGGTGAGAAGACCGCGGTGATCGCCAAGGATCTGCGGGTGAGTGTGCGGTCGGTGGAACGCTGGCCGTGCCTGGCGCGAGGGCGGCATGGAGGCCCTGTGTTCCGCAGGTCCGGCCAATCTCATCCACCGGCCCCGCACCCATCTCCTGCTCAAGGGTGCACGCAAGAGCTTCTCCTGGAAGGACTACCGCGACCTACTGGTACGGGCACACATCCAGCTCGGCGGCCCGATCGTGGTGGTCTGGGACAATCTCAACACCCACCTGGCCAGCAGCAGGGCTGAAACGGTATGAGGCCGAACACGACTGACTCACCACCGTCCGGCTCCCTCCGTATGCACCCGATCTGAACCCCGTCGAGGCCGTCTGGTCACTCGTGCGCAGAGCGATGGCCAACACCGCCTTCGACACACCCGACGACCTCGACCGCAAACTCCGCCGCGAGTTACGCAGGATCCAGCTCCGGCCCCACCTGATCGACGGCTGCCTCACCGCCACCGACCTGACCATCGACCCACCGACCCCACCCTGAAAACCTCAGTAACAAAGCACTACTAGAGCATGGTGAGTGCCTTCATCGCATCGCGCTCGATACGCGCGAGTTCACTGAGTACGGACCCGGCCCGCACGAGCTGGTTCGCGTCACCGGATGTGCCTGCTGCTGCGATGAGTGTGGCCACTTCTGTCCAGAGGGCGGCGGCCTCGGTGAACAGGCTGTGGCCAGTGCGCAGGTGGTTGCTGTCGATCAGTTGGGCGCACTCGGCGAGGAAGTCCCGGTAGAGGTTGCGGAAGAGGGCGCCGCCGGTGCCGGCCCTCTCCATGAGGATTGCGGTCTGCGGCAGGTCCTCGAGCGGGTTGTCGCTGCGCTGAAGCCATTTCGGCACTTGCTCGGCTGCCTTCGCGATGCCCCGGTGGCCCAGGTTCGCGATGGGCGGGTGCAGGAAGGCGTCGGCGCAGGTCGTGATCGCGGGGATGATCCGCTCTTGGGGTGGCGTCAGGCCGCGGGGCGCCGTGATGGTGAAGGAGCGGTTCCTGGCGGTCATGGGGCCGCGCTCGGCCCTGGCCCTGGCCAGGCTGGCGAGACTGGTCGAGACGGCTCCGCCCTGCGGGGCGGTGTCCTGCAGGTAGGCGTCCTGTTCGTCATAACCGAACATGGCCACGACGTGCCCGCCGAAATGCACCTTGGTGCTGAAGTAGTCCAGGTGGTAGCTGTCGAGCTGCAGGCCGACCGGCCGACCGGCGTCGATGGGTGCCGCCACGTTCTGCCACGCCTTGCGCGGGGAGGTGGTCTCCCCGACCAGAAGCTCAAGTCCGAGCATGGCAGTCACGTTCCTGGTGAGCTCGAACGGCTTGACCCGGCCGCCCAGGAAGGGAAAGCCTACGCTTTTGCTGTCCCAGTAGAGGAAGGACAACCCGGAGCCGAGCCCGAACAGCATGGGTTCGGACAAGTCAAGTCCCTCATGTCGCAGCAGCATGCCCAGTGCCGTGGTCTCACAGTGCTGCATACCGCGAACATCGATGTCTTTCACCATGGCCATGCCGCACATTCTCCTCCTCACCGGGCGACCCCACGCACTCAAGTGCAACGGACGAGATGCGTCAGCTCCCGGCCGGGCGGGGCCTCAAGGGCGGCTGCCGTGTGGAGGGGCTCGGGAGCTTCTGCCGTCCGCCGGTGCGGGACAGCTCGCAGCCCTCCTCGAACATCGGGCGGGCCGGCGGCGGGGCCGGGGACCCGTCGTAGGCGCCGCCCACGGGTCGTCGGCCAGTACCCGGGCACCCGCCGCGGGTGCAGGACCCGCAGGGAAAACGGCGACCGCCGAGAGTCGCCGCCGGGGAGCGGTGGCCTCGGTGACGGCAGCGACGGCCTGGTCCACGCCAGTCCCTGCACGGTGGGGGTCGTGAGGATCCAGGTGACATCGACCCCGGCGGCATCGAGACGTGCCATCGCGGCGGCGATGTCCGGCCACGCCGGGCCCTCGGCCTTGATGCGCGCCATTGTTCGCGGTGACGGCCTGGTGGACCCCGCCCGTCATCCGGCCCATCTGCGGCAGAAAGGTGCCGAGGTGAACGTCGGCCCGCTGCAGGCCGACGAGCTGCCGGGCCATCTGCGGCCAGTCCGCGCCCTGCATCAGCACGGCCAGGATCGTCGCCATGG
>NZ_JBVHJO010000029.1:17427-46295 GCF_055559995.1 Streptomyces sp. NPDC023541 | reverse complement strand
GGCAACACCAAGCCCGCACCAGCCACTACAAACGACGCGGCCACACACCACCAGAAGCCAACAAACCATCAAAGCAAACACCGTTGCAGTACTAGGCCACCGCCGCCGGGCGGCTGTCATTCCAGCGTTGCAGCGCTGGGCCGCCGCCCACCGCAGCGTCCCGGCCCTGCCCGCCCGGTGGGCCGACCTACTTTTATCTCCTTCGACCTTTTGCAGCCCGACGGAGAGCAGCTCCGACGGAGGCATTACACCGCGGTCAGGCCGGGAGCGGCCTGGGTAGCGGGCTCGGGGAAGAGGGGAACGGCAGTGCTGCCGCAGTCGCCGGTCGCCGCTCGTGCGGGCCGGGGGCCGGCAGGCCGTCGCCGTGGTGCGGGATCCGGCGGGCGAGTGAGGGGCGGGACGGGACGCATCCGGGGCCGCGAGCAAGGCGGCGAGAAGCAGAGGCAGGTGCCCGTGGACTCCAGTTGCAGGCCTCGCGCTGGGACGACGGCCGTAACTGGGGAGCTGCTGAATCGTTGATCCATATCGTCGCATCAGATGCACGACCGCTCCCCCTTGCGGTGCCGCAACTGGCCCCGGGACGCCCCCTGTCCCCGGGGCCCAACTGGTCTGACGGGCAGGTGCGGGCTCACTATTGCCGGGGTTCCCATGGTTTCGCCCCGCGCGTCTGCGGCTGCGGGGAGCATCGGCGGGTAGGTGAGAGGTCTCGCCCGTGCCGCCACCGGCCACCGCAGGAGCAGACGATGGAACCGACGACACGATCCCGTCCTTCGGCGGCCCTGTTCCAGGTCAAGGCCGTCTAGTGTGGCGCTGAGAGTCCGCGCTCCCCCCGTAGCGGCAGTGGCCCGGCAAAAGCTACCGAACCCCACAGACGAAACCACCAAGGGGCGCCGACGACGTTCCCACCAAGCGGCCCGAGCGGGGTGCGGCGAAGTGGCAGGATGACGCGGTGTCCGACTCTCTCCGTGAACCCTGGCTGCGCGGCATCGCCTTCAACCCGGCGGCGCCCTCCGACGTACTGATACGCCTGATGGATCGAGCCGCCGGCGAGGTGGGCCCGATGATGTGCGAGGGCCGCGACCTGCCCGGCGCCGTTGTCGACGCGGCGCTCCGTCACCCCGCCGAGAAGATCCGCGGCGCGCTCGCCCGCAACCGGCACGTCGACCCCGCGCGACTGGCCCCCTTGGCCACGGACCCGTCAGGGATCGTCCGGTATCGGCTCGCCGGCGGCCCCCGCCCCCGGCCCCGACGGGTCCGGCCACTGCCGGACGGCGTCCTCGTCACCCTCCTGACCGCCCAGGACGGGGGCGAGGACGGCCTGCTCACCGAGAACGAGATCATCCAGGAGCTCAGCTCCTCTCGACAGATCCCGCTGTCATTCCAACGCTCCATGGCCGGGCACGAGCACCCCGAGGTCCGCGTATGCGCCGCCTGGAGGTGGCAGTCGCTCACCCCGGCGCAGCGGGCGGCCCTGCTCGACGACCCGGATCCCGCGGTACGGGAAGCGGCGCAGAAGAGCCGTTGGGCGCTGGACCCGGAGGCGGTGGAGGCCAAACTGCCGTCCATCGGCTCGCACAGCAAGCCGTTCGTGCTCGGCACGTGCGCCTTGTCCCCCGCGCTCGTCGAGGAGTGCTTCGCCGAGGACAAGGCGCATCCCCTGGCTTGGAACCGCCATACCCCGGCTTACGCCGTCGCCCGGCTCGCCCGCCACCCCGAGGCGAAGGTCCGCGAGATGGTCGCCGCCCGGCCCGACCTCGGACCGGACCTGGTCGCCGAATTGAGGGAGGACCCGGACGAGGACGTGCGGATGCGCGCACGCCTTCACCCCTTTCCCCGCACATGGGCCGAGTACTGGGCGATCCACGCGGTCATCGGGCACGGCCCAAACTGCACCTGCCCTATCACCGAGCTGGCCGACGAGCCTGCGCCCGACTGGTTCGCCGCCTGCGCGGCGTCCGGGGAACCGGTGCTCCGCCAGGTTGCGGCGAGCTGGCCCGGCCTGCCCGCGGAACTCGTCGAAACTCTCGCGCGGGACGACGACGAGGAGGTACGGATCCAGTTGGCCTGCCGCCACCCCCTGGCCCCGCAACACCTCCTCCTGGACGTCTTCGTCACCCGCCCTGTCCACCGACCGCACCTGCTGACCCTGCCCGGATTCCCCCGCACCGGCCTGACCCACCTCATCGGCCACCCGGATCCCGAGGTGCGCGCTTTGGCCGCAGCCGACCCCGGCCTGTCTGGAGCCCCGTTGGAAGACCCTGATGAGTCGGTGTGCCGGGCAGCCGCCGCCAACCCGAGCCTGGCATCGGAAACCCTGGAGGCCCTCCTCGCCGACCCCCGCACCGCAGAGGGCGCTGCCGCCAACCCATCGTTGCCCGTCCCCCGCATGCATGCGCTCCTCGACCACTGCCTGAACAGCGCCGCCACCCCAGCAACGACAGCCGGGCACCGGAGACAGACATCCACCTAGCGGTCACAGCTGTGGCAGCCTGATAAGTGCCGGTATCGCATTCGTCGGCCCCCGCACGGGGATCGATGGGCTGTGTGAGCAGATCCGGGGGCGCCCTCGCAGGGTGGTGCCCCGGCTGCTCGGCGTTCACGTTCACGGGACGGTGTCCGGTTCGTCGTGGCGCGGCCGGTTGCGGCGGTCGCCGAGCTCACGGTGCTCTCCGGTGACGGTGGCCGCGTACGCGGCCACCCTGCGGGAGACCGTGGACCGCTACCTCGCCACCGGCGGGACGCAGAAGAAGACGCACGCCACCCCGACGTCCTCGCCGCCCAACGACGCGAACGCGCCCGCATCCGCAGCGAGAAAGGCATCCGCCGGGGCGGCAGACCCCTACCCACCGCAGCCTGACCGCTCAACCCGGCGAACCTTCGCGGTCACAGCACTAGCTACACCGGAGGGCTACCCACTGAGCTATGTCTGGCCGCCAGGCTGGGTCGCCGTCGCCAGTCCCGGGGGCGATGCAGAGATCATCTACGAAGGCCAAGCTCGAGGCCCTGCGACGCCCTGACCGTCCCTCAAGGAAGATCACCGGCGTCGGCAGCGGGGTGTCCAACCTCAGGGTGGCGGTGGGACCAGATTCCGACACCACCCACACTGCGTCGTCTGTGCCGAGGGAATACTGCAGCCTTGGAGTACTGCCCCTTTACCAGTGCGACCAGCACGTCGAGCCCGTGGAGACGCGCGCGCCGTCGCACCCCTACCTCGCGCCGCCCCCGCCCGGGATGGACCTGCGGTGCGTCTGGACGATCGAGCGCACCTGCGGAGGCGCGGTGCTGCACGAGTACGGATGCGGTCGGGCGCCCGCCGACGGGCGTGAGACCTTTTCGCACTCGTACTCGGTCTTGCCGAAGCGGACGAGTACTGCCTCGGGGATGTCGTTGCACAGCGCGTGGTCGAGGGTGGGGTCGTTGCCGAAAAATGAGGCGTGCGACGCCGTCGCGGGTCACAAGTCCCTGGCGGGGGTACGCCGTGACTTCACGACGTTCTGCCCGCTCCCGGGCGGTGTCACCACGCCCGAACCAGTGCGCAACCGCCTGCTGGAACCCGGCCCACGCCTGGGTGCCCGCAGCCTGCACCACGGCGGTATCGCCCGCCATTGCCAGGGCCCAGTGTGCCTTTTCAGCGCTGACGCTCCAGGGTGAGGATGGCTGCGGGGATGACGGTCATGCTGTTGGGGCCGCAGCGTCTGCGGAAGATTCGCCAGGACTCCAGTCGCGCGATGCTTCGCTCACACGGCGCTACAGGCCTGTTGCATGCCTTGCTCACCCTCCACCAAGGATCTCTCCAGTTCAGCCCAAGAGACCGCGCAAGAAGGAGGAGTGTCGCCATGCCAACAACACTGGCGAAAGAACCGCCGGCAAGGACGTCCGCGTCACCGTGACGCGCGCCATGGGCCGGGAAGCCGCCACGGCCACTGCGCGCCGGAGGAGGTCTGGCGGCAGGCGCCCGGCGGGTGGGCGGGGTACTCGCCCGAACGGGCTGCCCGGCGGGCAGCGGCCTCCCGGCGGCCGCAGAATCGGTGCGGGAGAAGCACACGACGGGAGCCGATCAGGATGCTGAACACCGCCGGTTGTTCTAGGAGGGCTCGCGTCGTAGTGGTCTCGGGCGTGCTGGCCCTCGCCGGGGCAGTCGTGGCGGGGTGCGGTGGGGGGGCGGCGGGCGGCGGGCAGGCGCCCGGGGCGGGGCCCCACTCGCAGGCAGCGCGCTCCGGGCGGGTCACGGTCGTCTATGAGACCGGTACGGTCGCACCGCAGGACCGGGAGGTCGTGGCTCTGATCCGGAAGTCCCGGGTGCTGGAGCGGACGGCGGACTGGGTGAACAGGACGCTCACCCTCCCGCACGATCTGGTCGTGAAGGTCACCCGTGACGTCCCGCGCGGTGTCACCGACGCCGTCACCCAGCCCGACGGCAGGACGGTCTTCGTCCCGCCGTCGTTCCTGGCCGAGATCAAGAGGGCCTTCGCCGACGTCGTGAAGACCGTCGAGCGGCCCGACCCGTTCCCGGTGTCGGAGTACAACACCGACGATCTGACCGTGCTGTCCACCGAGTTCATCTTCGGCCACGAGATGGGCCATGCGCTGCAGCGCCAGCTGCTGCTGGCCAACCTCGGCCTCGAAGAGGACGCGGCCGACGGCTTCGCGTCCTTCTACACCGTCGACCAGGTCGGGCCGGGCCCGTCGCTGGCCGCCGCGATCCTCTTCGACGAGATCGCCCGCAAGGAGGGAACGCCGACCTTGGAGAGTATGTCGAGCGACCACCCCGTCACCCAGCAGCGGGCCTACAACTTCCTGTGCTACCTGTACGGCAGCGACCCGCGGGAGTACCAGCGGTCCCTGGTCGACAGCGGCCGTCTCCCCAAAACCCGGGCCCCGCTGTGCCCGCAGGCGTGGGCGATGCTGGACCACGGCTGGTGGACGCAGCTCCGGCCGCACTTCAGCCCGGCGTTCAAGGCCCGGGGCGACGAGGAGCAGAAGCAGGCGCAGGCGCGGTTGATCGCGCAGACGCGGGACCTGGCGAAGCGGATCGACGATATCCGTAGCAGCCAGTGAGCCTTCTCAGCGCTGACGGACGCTCCAGGGTGGATGGCTGCGGCGATGACGGTCATGCGGTTGGGGCTGTAGCGGGCTCTGCGGAAGATTCGCCAGGACTTCAGTCGCGCGATGCTTCGCTCGACTGGTGCTCGCGCTGCTGACAGGGCTCGGTTGATCGTCTGCTGGGGTGTGGTGAGGTCTCGGTTCGGGAGCCGTCTGATCGGTGTGGTCACCCGGGGCCCGGCTCCGATATAGGCGCGGTCGGCGAGGACGGGAGCGCCCTGGCGTTCGCCGATTCGGATGATGCGGTGGGGTGCGGGCGGCGGTCAGGTCGTGGGTGCGGCCGGGCAGCGCGGGCGAGATCCATAGCAGGTTGCCCGCGGGATCGGCCACGACCTGCACGTTCACGCCGTGGCGGCGGTGCTTCTGGGAGAAGTCGGTCCGGCTGTCGCCGAGGCGGTCACACTCGGCGAGCGTCCCGTCGAGCAGGACGTGATCAGGATCGGCCTCTCGCAAGACCCGCAGCGGTCCAGGTGCCGGCGGGAGAGGTGATCGACGACGGCCGTGACGTAGGAGTGGGCGGTCCCGACGGATATGCCGAAGCCGGCGGCTATCTGCGTGCGCGTGTCATGCCGGCGAAGGTAGACCAGGCCGACGAGGGCGCGCTGGTGGGGCGGGAGCTTGCAGCGTCGCTCACCCCACCGGTGACGATGAGCATGAATACCCACTCGACCAGTGCGTGCGACAGGTCGAGTGCGGCAGGACGGGGAACCAACGAGGCCGCTGCGCTGATGAGTTGATACGTCGAACACCTCTCTCAACGGCGCGGGAGCCTCGTGCGTTGCGGGACGCTGGCCCGTCACCCGATCAGTGGCCACTCTGAAGAGCTCAGTGTGTCCACCAGCATTTTCGGCCTCCCCACCTGGACGGCCTCCCCTCACACCGCAACGCCGTACCGGGTACCTCGCAGGGTGCACACCCAAAGCGGCCGTGGCCGGCGGCCTCGAATTCGCGCCAGACCGTGCCGGGGGCTGCTGCCCGGGGAAGGGCAGTAGAGCGGGAAGGTGCTCTTCGGACGAGGCCTCTGACCGGCTGACCCGAACATGAATGCTGGCCCGCTTGGGAAGTTCCGGCTGGTTGCTGCAGGTCAGGCGTCGGTGGTCGTCCTGATCGTGGATGCGGATGCACTGCTGGTGGAGCGCTGTCTGTGGGTGGACCGGCCTGCGTGTCCGCCGTTTGAGGCTCGTTGCCTGCTGCCTGCTGCCTGCTGCCTGCTGCCCGCTGTCCGCTGTCCGCTGTCCGCTGTGTGCTGTCCGGCTGGAGTATCAGGGGGTGTCGGGGGTGTCGTAGACGAGTTTGTAGGTGACGTCTTTGGGGGTGGGGGTGGGGGTGGTGTGGGTGTAGAGGAGGCGGATGGTGGTGTAGCGGTGGGTGTCGGGGTGGTCGGGCCAGGGTTGGGGGTGGCTGAGGGTGACGGTGACGGGGTAGGGGCGGAAGCGGCCTGCTGCGCAGTAGGGGCGGCAGTCGTTGATCAGGTCGGTTCCGGTGGCGGTTGCGGTTTTCGGTGTCCAGGTGTTCCAGTGCAGGTTGACGAGGCGGTTGTTGCCGTCGCCGCAGGCCAGGAGGTATTCCTTGGGGCGTATTTGGGGTTTGGAGAAGCAGTCGACGACGACCGGGGTGGGGTCCGGGGTGGGTGCGGGGGAGGGCTGGGTGGGGGAGGCTGGTACGGCTGCTGCGAGGAGGGCTGCTGCCGCGCTGAGCAGGATCCCGGTCCGGACCTGTGTGCGGGTGTGTGGGGTGGGGGCGTCTTTTGAAGCGTCCACGAGACCTCCTCGCCCATCCGTGGCGCCCGGTGGCGCTGCGGCCATGCCCAGCTTCCCCGATCCGGGCGAGGGCCGCACCCGCTGGGAGCTCTTTGCTGCCCGCGGCCCCGTCTGACCTGCGCGAATGCAGCCCTGCCCGGCTCTGCCCGGCCTGGCCCGGGCTCGGCCTGGCTCTGCCGGCCCTGCTCTGCCCGGTTCGGCCTGGGTTCGGCCCGTCGGCCACCTGCCGGGCGGCGGCGAAACGCGGGTCCGCGGTAGCCGTAGCCGGCCCTGCTCGGCCCGGCCCTGCTCGGCCCGGCCTGGCTCTGCCCGGCCTGGCTCTGCCCGGCCTGGCTTTGCCTGGCCTGGCCCGGGCTTGGCTTGGCCTTGCCCCCTGTCGGGTTTGGGTTGGTTTGTGTCGGGGTTGGGTTTAGACCGTGTCCTATGTGGTGAGGCGTCGTTGGTCTCGGTATGGGGCGGGGTACGTGGAGTTGGATTGTTCCGGACGGGTTGTGGGAGATCGCGGAGCCGTTGATCCCGCCGCCGAGGGTGCGGCCGCAGGGCGGTGGAACGCAGGACACGCCTGATGAGACGCTGTTCGCGGCGATCATCTATGTGCTGGTCAGCGGGTGTGCCTGGCGGGCTCTGCCGCCCTGCTTCGGGATATCGAAGTCGACGGCACACCGCCGGTTCCTGATCTGGTCGAGGGCCGGCGTGTGGGGCCGGCTGCACGAGGAGATCCTGCACCGGCTCGACGACGCGGGCCTCCTCGATCTCTCCCGTGCAGTCCTCGACTCCGCCCATGTCCGGGCTAAAAAAGGGGCGAACTCACAGGTCCGAGCCCCGTGGACCGGGGCAAGCCGGGTTCCAAGATGCACGTCCTGTCGGACGCGAACGGACTGCCCCTCGTCGTCGGCGTCTCAGCCGCCAACACCCACGACAGCCAAGCCTTGAAGCCGATGGTGCTCGGTCACCAAACGAGACACGACCCCCACCGCGGCCGCCACTTCAAACCCCAACGCCTGCACGCAGACAAGGCATACGACATACCTGAACTGCGAAAATGGCTACGCGGCAAGCGCATCGGCGTCCGCATCGCCCGCAAAGGGATCGAGTCCTCAGAGCGGCTCGGGCGGCGCCGGTGGGTGATCGAGCGGACCATGTCCTGGCTGACCGGCTACCGCCGGCTCAACCACCGCTACGAGCGTCATCCCCGCAACTACCTGGCCTTCCTCGGCTTCGCCGCCGCCCTCAGCTGCTACAAACGACTTGTCCGCCTCACCACATAGGACACGGTCTTAGGTGATGCCGATGGTGTAGGTGGCGTGGTAGCCGTTGCCGTGGGGTGTGAGGGGCAGTGTCATGGTGGTGCCGGCGGCGCGGTAGCGGTTGTCGCGGGTGTTGGGGTGTGGGGGTGGTGTGCGGTGTGTGTAGGGCGGGCGGGTGTAGATCTTGGTCAGGAGGTTTTCGGGGAAGAAGAACTGGGAGGTGGTTTCGGTGTGGGGGTCGGGGCGGACTTTGAAGTGGATGTGGGGGGCGAGTGTTGCGTACCAGCCGGGCACGATGGTGTGGAAGGTGCATCGTCCGGTGCGGTCGGTGATTTGGGTGCCGCGCAGGAAGGTGTCTTTGCCGGTGGAGTAGTTGCCGGCGGCGTCGGCGTGCCACACCTCCACGCCGGCGGCCGGGAGTGGGCGGCAGCCGTCGGGGACGCGTACGACGGTCAGTTCCAGGCGTAGGGGTACGCCGTCCCGGCCCTGGGTGATGTCGGAGCGGACGAGGTCGAGGTCCAGGTAGTAGGGTCCCGCGCCCGCTGCGACGGCGAGGACGCAGGCCGGGGCCGCCGGGGTGGTGGTGGTGCCCGCCCCGGTCGGGGCGGGCGAGGGGGGTGGGGAGGCGGACGGCTGTGCGGCGGTACCGCGCGTGGTGGCCGGGGCGCTGCATGCTCCGCCGAGTACGGCGGCGGCCCCGGCCGAGCCGGCGGCCAGCAGGAGCGCCCGACGGCTGGTCGCCGGCGCGGACGCCCCACCCGTACCGGCTCCGGGGCCCGTGCCCGCGCCCGTACCGGCTCCGGTGTCCGTGCCGGCTCCGGTGTCCGTGCCCGTACTGGCGCCCGTGCCCGAACCCGTGCCGGTGTTCCTGCCGGTGCATGTACCGGTGCCCGTGCCCGTACCGGCTCCGGTGTCGGTGCCGGCTCCCGTACCCGTGCCCGTGTCCGTGTCGGCTCCGGTGGCACTGGCAGTGCCGGAGTGGGTTTCGCAGCCGGCCCCGGTGCCGGGACCGGTGTTGGTGTTGGTGTTGTCGGTCATGCGGGCCTCTTCACCACGTGTTCCGGGTGCCGTCCTGGCGTGGGGGACGGCTGTACACACGCGCTCACCGTGCCGGACGGGGTGGGTGGCGCCCGGCATCGACACACCTGCCGCTACCTCGCCGGCCCCTGCCCCGGTTCCGCCCCCCCGGGTAGTGGGGGGTGGAACCGGGGGAGGGGGTCGCTGACGAGGTCGGGGGAGGCCTGCGGGGCCAGGCAGGGTCGTGACGGCCGGGTTCGGTGGTCTTGGCGGCTTCGGGGATCCGGCTTGCCGTTCGCGGTTGGTGCGCGGATGTGGTGTGCGGTCTTGGGGTTGGTACTGCTGCCCGCTCTTTCGCCGGGCCTCTGTTTCGGCGTGGGTGTTCATCTGGGTGCGGTCCAGGTCCTGCAGGGGGCCGTTCGTCTTGCCGTTGACCACGACGGTGCGGCCCCCGGCTCGATGGTGAAACCGCCTGCCGGTGGCCCGGTCGGGCCGCCGGCATCGAAGGCGTTGTGGGGGCTGAGTAGTTCGCCGGTGTGTGCGGCCGTTCGGCGCGGTGCGGCTTGCGTTCGGTGCTCTGCCCGGTCGGTGAATCAGTCGCGGGTGGCCTCGTCGGGGTGCTGCGTCTTCCCCTGCCGGTGCTGCGGGGCGGGGCAGGTCGTGAGGGGTGTCGTGCAGGGGGGTGTTGCCGGCGCTGTGGTACGCGTCGGCCGCTTGCGCCGTATCGGCCGCAGGCTGCGGCGTGCCCGGGGCAGGCGGACAGGGCTGGAGTGTGCCTCACCGGGATGGAGGATCGGGCGTGGCGGTCCTCCACTCCCCCCTCTCCTCCCCTCTCCTTCTCCTGTGCTTCTCCCGCAGCGTTGGCAGATGCCGCCGCCCGCCACGGCCGGGGGCCGGGCGGGCGGGGGTGCGGGGGTGTGGTCGGGGTGGGGTCCGGTGGGTTTCCTGCGGGGGTTGGTGGCAACGGGGCCGGCAGGGGGTGGTGGGTGGGCGGGGGTTACCAGGAGCGGTTGAACTTCACGTGGCCGCCGTTGCGTTCGTACCAGCCGACGAAGCCCCAGTTGATCCAGCCGCCGTCGCCCTGGTTGGTGAACTGCCCGGATTCGAAGATCCACAGGCCGTAGTGGATGTTGCCCCATTGGACGTTGGCGTAGACGCGGGTGCCCTGGAACTGGTCGTTGTAGTTCTGGCTGAGGTTGAACAGCATCACGTTGTGCCGGCCGCCGGCGGCCTTGAAGGCCTTGTCGACCGCTTCCTGCACGAACGTGCCGCGGTTGTCGGTCTTGATGGCGCGCAGGGCGTCGGCGATGGCCTTGCCGTGGCCGAGCTGGTCCATGGAGACGCTGACGCTCACGCTCTTGTCGGCGGCGGCCGCCGCGTCGGGCTCGGCCGCGGAGGTGGCGGGGGAGGCGGCGGCGGGGGAGGCGGGAGCGGAGAGGGCGGCGGGGGTGGGGGCGGGGTGCCCGGCGGCCTGGGCGGGGAGCGCGGCCGCCCCGGTCAGGGTGAGCGCGGTCAGGGCGATCGTGGCGAGCGTGGTGGTACGGCGCATGGCGGTGGAGTCCTGTTCTTCCGGTACGGGGGCGGGACGGGGCGGGGCAGGGCAGGTCGGAGCGGCGCAGCGCGGCAGAAGCCGGGGCCGGCAGGGGCCGGAGCCGAGGCCGGAGCCGGGAGCCGGGAGCCGGGGGCCGGGGGCCGGGTCCCGGCCGGGGCCGAGGCAGGGGCCGGGTGGGATGTGGGGTGGGCGGTTACCAGGAGCGGCGGAAGTTCACGTGGCCGCCGTCGCGGTCGAACCAGCCGCGGAAGGCCCAGTTGATCCAGCCGCCGTCGCCGTGGTTGGTGAACTGGCCGGACTCGAAGACCAGCACCCGGTAGGTGCCGTGGATGCCGCTGACCTTGGCGTCGTAGACCACGCCGTGCAGGTTGGGGGTGTAGCTGTTGGCGTTGTTGATGACCATCACGTTGTAGCGCTGGCCCGACTCGTAGAAGGCGCCCTCCATCAGGGACTTCACGTAGCCGGAGCGGTTCTGCTTGCGCTCGATGGCCTCGTTGACGATGTTGACGATCTTCTGGGTGATGTCGAGGACCGCGGAGGCGACGTCGACCTTCCCCGCGAGGGCGCCCACCTCGCCCGGAGCGACCCCCTGCACCGCGGCCGGGCCGGCCGGGGCGGGCGTCTGGGCGGCGTAGGAGGCCGCCGAGGGCAGCAGGACCCCCGCGGCGGCGACCGAGCTGACGATCATGACAGCGACACGCTTACGGCTGATACGCATACCTTTACTCCTTCAAAGGATTTAACGGACTTTCGGTGGCTGTGAGAGCCCTACGGGCTGTCGGGGGCCGCGGGCGGGGCCGCGAGCCGGGGTGCGAAGCGGACCGGGCGTGAGCGGGCCCGGAGCGGGGCGGGGGTAGGGCCGCCGCGAGGGCGGGGTGCGAAGCGGACCGGGCGTGAGCGGGCCCGCAGACGGGGGGCGTGGGCGGGGCCGGCGTCGGGCCGTGAGCAGCCCCGAAGCGGGCCGCGGGGAGCCGTGAGGGGTCGTGAGCAGCCCCGGAAGCGGGCCGGAAGCGGGCATGGGGCCCTGCCGGGTGAATAGGGGGCTGTGAATGCTGTGCCCCCGGGGCGGGATTTCCCGGGCGGGCGGCCGGGGCGTCGCCGTCGGGTGGCCGGAAGGGAAAGGATCGGGCCTATTTCAGGCCGAACCCATTCGGCCGACCCCTCCGCCGCCCCGGATCACTGATTTACTGAAAACGCTCTCGGTCGGCCCGGGGGCGGGAAGGGTTTTTCTCGTCACCAGGAAGTGGTGAGATGGGCGGCCGCGTCGTTGTGCGACGGCCTCCCGCCGCCGGTGCGGCAGGGGGACCGGGAGGGGGAGGGGTCGGTGATCCGCCGGTGCAGCAGGACGGCCAGGCATCCGGCACAGACCAGCGAGAGGGCCTGCCACCAGGGAAGACCGGCTTCCCGGGGGTGGGAAGAGGGGTTCGGCATCGGGTTCTTCCAGTGACTTTCAGGCGGGAGTGGAACCTGGCGGTGCCCGATCGGCTCTAGAGGACCGGAGGGCAGTGGGTCGCGGGGTTGGTCCACTCGGTGTCCCCCGGACGGCTCTCGCACGGGGCGGAAGTGAGTGCGGAAGCCGAACCGGATCCGGAGTCGGACGCCGCGCCGGAAACGATGCTGCCCGCAATACCAACGGCCAGCGCCGCCGCACAAAGGAACCGAGTGAACTTCATGCTGTTCTCCTGAGAAAGTTAATTCCGATCTGATTCCTGCCGGGTGTTTCTTTCCGGTGACACAAGAATCTCCGGCCGGGAACTCGGGGTCCAGCGGGAACGGGCCTCAGCAAGGTGCGTGGCACGAAAGGGAGGGGTGCAAAACATGGACAGAACCACCGATACCGAGGCATCCGCAGAGGCAGCGCCGGTGGCATTACCGCCCCCGCCGGCCTCCGGCCCGGCCGCGGCTCCCGGCCCGGCCGCGGCCTCCGGCCCGGCCGCGGCTCCCGGCCCGGCCGCGGCTCCCGGCCCGGCCGCGGCTCCCGGCCCGGCCGCGGCCTCCGGCCCGGCCGCGGCCTCCGGCCCGGCCGCGGCCTCCGGCCCGGCCGCGGCCTCCGGCCCGGCCGCGGCCTCCGGCCCGGCCCTGGGTGCTGCCGCGGCCTCCGGCCCGGCTGCGGCTCCCGGCCCGGCCCTGGGTGCTGCCCCGGCCTCCGGCTCGGCTGCGGCTCTCGACCCCGACCCGGCTCCCCACCCCTACCTGTCTGCGGCCCCGGCCTCCGCCCCCGCCACGGCCCCGGTTCCCGACCCGGCTGCGTATCCGGTTCCGACTTCCGCCCCGGCCCCGGCGGCCCCGGGCCAGGCTGTGGCCTCCGGGCCCGGCCCGGCTACGGTCCCCGACCCCGCTCCGGCTCCGGCTTCCAGTCCGGCTCCGGCCTCCGGCCCGGCCCTGGCTGTGGCCCCGGCTCCCGACCCCTACCTGCCTGCGGCCGCGGCCTCCGCCGTGGTCCCGGTCCCGGTTCCCGACCCGGCCCTGGCTTCGGCCCCCGACCCCGACCCGGCTCCGGCTCCCGGCCCGGCTGCGTATCCACCTCCGACTTCCGCCCCGGCGGCCTCCGGCCCGGCTACAACCGCAGTTCCCGACCCGGCTGCGGTCCCAGCCCCCGGCCCGGCCGCGGCTCTCGACCCGGCTGCGGCTCCCCGCCCGGCCCTGGCTGTGGCCCCGGCCTCCGGCCCGGCCCCAGCTCTCGACCCAGGCCCGGCTGCGGATCCAGCTCCGGCTCTGGTTCCCGGCCCGGCCCCGGCGGATCCCGCCCCGTCCCCGGCCTCCGACCCCGCCCCGGCGGATCCCGCCGTCCTCGGCCCGACGGCGATCCGGCTCTACACCCGGCTGCTGGAGGACGGCCCCGCCCCGACCACCGCCCTGGCCGCCGCGCTCGGCCTGAGCGAGGACCACACCGAGCGGGCCGCCGCCGAGCTGGTGCGCCACCGCCTCCTGGCCCACGACCCCGACGACACCCGCGCCCGGTGGCGGGCCGTCAGCCCCTACACCGCCGCCGCCGAACTGGTGGGACCGGAGGAGAACCGGCTGCGCCGCCGCCTGGAGACCCTGGAGCGCACCCGCGCCCGGCTCAGCTCGCTGATCCCCCTGTACGAGGAGACCTACCGCCGCGGGGCCGACTCCGGCGCCGTGGAGGTGGTCGAGGCCCGCGACCGCGTCATGCTCCTCATCTCCGACGCTGCGGCCCGCTGCACCCAGGAGGTCCTCACCGTCCAGCCCGGCGGCGGCCGCCCGCCCGGCTACCTGGAGCGCGCGCTCCCGCGGGATCTGGAGATGCTGGGCCGCGGCGTGCGCCTGCAGACCCTCTACCAGCACACCGCCCGCTACAGCCCCGGCACCCAGGAGTACGTCCGGGCCGTGAGCGCGGCCGGCGCCGAGGTCCGCACCCTGGGCGAACTCTTCGGCAAGATGCTGGTCTTCGACCGCGCCACCGCCTTCCTCCCGGTCTGGGACAACCCCGACGCGGCCGTCGTCCTGCGCGAACCCTCCGCCGTCGCCTTCCTCTGCTCGGTCTTCGCCAACGCCTGGAGCCTCGCCGAGCCCTTCTCCGCCTCCTACACCGCCACCACCTCCACCCAGCTGCAGCACACCATCGCCGGCCGGCTGGCCGACGGCGCCAAGGACGAGCTCATCGCCCGCAGGCTCGGCATGTCCCTGCGGACCTGCCGGCGCCACATCGCCGAGCTGATGGACGAACTCGGCGCCGAGAGCCGCTTCCAGGCCGGCTACCTCCTCGCCCTGCGCTCCGCGTCCACCGCCCCGCCCACCGGTGGCCCCCACCGCGCCACCACCGCCCCCTGAAAAAAGCCCACCCCGGACAACCCTGCCCCCCGAAAACCACCCGCCCGAAAACCACCCGCCCCCGAAAACCACCGCCCCCGGCACACCCCGCCCCCGCACGCGCCTCCCGCCCGGCCGCCCCGACCCCACCTCCGCCCCGACCCCCACCTCCGCCCCGGCCCACCGCCCCCGGCACGCGCCCGCTCACGTGTCGAAGCCAACCCGCCCCCCACCCTTCAGGAGTTGACACCAGAGCGGGAGGCGGACGGCCGACGACCGGGGAAAGCCCTGCAGGGACACGGTGCAGGGGGCGGTGACAGCGTTGCCATCTCGTTAGGGATTCACTTCTTGACGGCAGCGGTGCGGGCACGTTGACTGCCTCCCCTCGGCCGTACGGACACGGCCCTGTCAGGGAGGCTCACCTCGTGAACGCGTATCTGGGGCGTGCCCCCGTTGCTCTGGCCGTTGCGGCGCTCGCCGTCACGCTCACCGCCTGCGGCGGCTCCGACGGCTCCGGCGACAAGGGCGACAGCGGTGCCGCGGTCAGGATCGGTCTGCTGCTCCCCGAGAACGAGACAGCGCGCTACGAGAAGTTCGACAAGCCGCTGATGGAGAAGAAGGTCGCCCTGCTGACCCTGGGCAAGGGCAAGGTGCTCTACGCCAACGCCGGCGGCGACGCGACCCGGCAGAGCGCCCAGGCCGACGCGATGATCAAGGACAAGGTGGACGTCCTGGTCGTCGACGCGGTGGACGCCAAGGCCATCGCCGGCGCGGTGACCAAGGCCAAGGAGGCGGGCATCGCGGTGGTCGCCTACGACCGCTTGGCCGAGGGCCCCATCGACGCCTACACCTCCTTCGACAACGAGGACGTCGGCCGCGTCCAGGGCAAGGCCCTGCTGGACGCCCTGGGCGACAAGGCCAGGACCGGGAAGATCGTCATGATGAACGGCGCGGTCACCGACCCCAACGCCGCCAGCTTCAAATCCGGCGCCCGTTCCGTCCTGGACGGCAAGGTCAACGTCGGCAAGGAGTACGACACCGTCGAGTGGAAGCCCGAGAACGCCACCGCCAACATGGCGGCCGCGCTCTCCGCGCTCGGCAAGGACAAGATCGTCGGCGTCTACTCCGCCAACGACGGCATGGCCGGCGGCATCATCACCGCCCTCAAGGCCGCCGGCGTCAGCCCCCTGCCGCCGGTCACCGGCCAGGACGCCGAACTCGCCGGCGTGCGGCGCATCGTGGCGGGCGAGCAGTTCATGACCGTCTACAAGCCCTACGCCCGCGAGGCCGAGGCCGCGGCCGAACTCGCCGTCCTCCTCGCCCAGGGCGAGAAGATCGACGGAATCATCAACCAGGTCGTCAACAGCCCGACCACCAAGCGCGTCCCCGCCGTCCTCATCCCCGGCGTGCCGGTGACCCGCGAGGACATCCGCACCACCGTGATCCTCGACGGCGTCTACACCCCCGAGGAGATCTGCACCGACGCCATCAGAGCCGCCTGCGAGGAGATCGGCCTGAAGTAGCACCCCGCCCCGCAGACCCCGCCGCCCGACCGCGGCGGCGGGGACGGGACGGAGAACACCGCCACCCCGCCACACCCCAACCCCGTAAGCCCGTACGTCCTCCCGGCGCCGCGGTGGAAGGACGAGCCCACGGGGTCATCCGGGCCGTTCGGGAACGCACTGCAGGCTCAGCCCGGCGCACCGGGGCGCACCACCCCGCGCGCGTGCGCACCGAGCCGACGCAGACACCGCCGGGGTCGAGCAGATCACCGCCGACCCCGACCCCGACCCCGACCGTACGTACGCCCGAGCAGGTGGCCCCCCTGCTCCTGGCCCCCTGAACCGGGGGAGCGGGTCCTGGTGATGGAGTGTCCGGAACCCCGGCGCCCGGCCGACGACCGAACCGCCGGCCACACGGCGCGCCCGCAGACCACCGCAGGGGCCGAGCAGATCACCGCCGACCCCGACCCCGACCCCGACCCCGGCCCCGGCCCCGGCCCCGGCGGTACGTACGCCCGCGAGATGGCGCTGCTCCGGGCCGCACGGGCCCGGTCCGCCGTGACGCCCGTGCTCCTGGCCGCCGAACCGGGGGAGCGGGTCCTGGTGATGGAGCGTCCAGAACACCGGCGCCCGGCCGGCGACCGAACCGCCGGCCCCCCCCGGCGCCCTGGCGCGTCCGCACGACCCCGCCCGTCCCGAGAGCGGCGGCGCGCTTCTCCTACCCCCGTCACCGCCGGTGCGGCCGGGCACCAGGGGCATCCCCCTGCTCCACGGGACCCCTGCCCGGGCGGCGGCGACCTTCCCACCGCCCGGGGGCAGGTCCGGTCCGCGTTGGGCGGCCCTGACGGAGCCGGCCCGTCCACCGGGCGTCGGCTTCTCCGCCTGCGCCGGCGGGGCGCGCCAGCGACCACCCGCCGACATCCCCGACATCCCCGACATCCCCGGCATCCCCGGTATCCCGCCCCGGCATTCCCGGTATCCCCGGTGGGCACGACGGCATCAAAGCCCGGCCCCAGGCGCCGCCGGCACCGTCGAGCTGTCCGCCGACGTCAGCGGCGGCGGCCTGAACCGGGTCGTCACCGGCGCGTGCGCCGGCCGGCTGCTGCGCGGCGACGCGCCGACCGCCCGACGCGCCGCCCCGACGCGCCGACCGCCCGACGCGCCGCCCCGACGCGCCGACCGCCCGACGCGCCGCCCCGAGGCGCCGGCCCTGCGGGCCCGCCGGGCCGGCACCCGGCCACCGCGCCGGGCCACCGGGCCGGGCCGCCCGCCCGGACCCGGTGCGCCCCGACCGCCCCGCCGGCGCCCGGTCCGCCGGCTCCGCCGGCCGTCGCCGCCGACCGCCCGCCGGCCACCCCGCCCCGGCCGGTGTGAGCGACCTCACCGCCGCCCTGCGCGCCCCGTCCGCCCACCCGCCGGCCCGCCCCGCGGCCGCAGCCGCACCGAGCGCCCGCGGAAGCGTGAAACCCCTGCCCAGGCAGTCGGGAAACCCCCGGAAGTCGGCAGAAGTCCGCAGAAGTTGATGGAAATCCACCGCCCCTCCCACACCCCCCACGTGACGCACGCCACCCCGACCCCTCCCCTCCCGCCCCACCCAACCACTGCCAAATCGGTATAAGACGCCCATATTTCGCATTCAACTGGTTTTACTTCATATGCCTCTTGAGGGTGTGTCAGCAGAAAACACGCGGGGCATAATCGGCCCCGGTCGTCGTCTCCGGAAGTGCTCCAGCCATCGGGGCACCGACCCCCCTCCTCTTCGGAGCACCCCCGTACCGGACCGACCCCAAGGCGCCCGCAGATGTCCCTGGCCAGCCGCACCCGCCTCGCGGCCCTGCTCGCCGCCCTCACCGTCGGCGCCGCCGGAGTCACGAGCTGGGCCCACGGATACGGCACCGCCCCCGCACCGGCCGCCGCCCCCCAGGCCCCCTCCCGCCCCAGCGTGACCCAGGGCACGGTCCTGCAGGTCGTCGCACACCCCGACGACGACCTCTTCTTCATGAACCCCGACCTCAGCCGCTCCATATCCACCGGCGTCAAGGTCACCACCGTCTACCTGACCGCAGGCGAGTCCGACGGCAGGAACGAAGCCCACAGCCCGCACCTGCAAGACCCCACCCGCCCCGCCGACCACGCCTCCTACGCCGAAGCCCGCCAGAACGGCATACGCGCCGCCTACGCCGAGATGGCCACCGGCCGGCGCACCAGCGCCTGGCAGCGCACCTCCATACCCACCACCGGCGGCGGCAGCGCCGAAGTCGACGTCCTCCTCGCCCGCCCCGAGGTCAACCTGGTGTGGATGCAGATGCGCGAAGCCCGCAGCATCTCCGGCGACAACCCCGACAGCCTGCGCGGCCTGTGGGACGGCAAGGTCCCCGCCCTCGGCTCCCAGCTCGCCTCCGGCAGCCCCGTCCAGACCCCCTTCACCTACACCCGCGACCAGGCCGTCCAAGCCATCGCCAACGTCCTCGCGCTCTACCGGCCCACCACCATCCGCACCCAGGACCCCACCCCCGGCCGCGCCCAGCCCGCCGGCGCCTTCCTCGACCACCAGGACCACATGTACGGCGCCCGCTTCGTGCAGGCCGCCACCGAACGCTACGCCGCCACCTCCGGCCGGCCGCACTTCTCGGTCCAGAACTACGTCAGCTACCCCAACAGCTCCCTGCCCCCCACCCTCGACGCGAAAGCCGCCGAGGAGAAACTCGGCTACCTCAAGACCTACGCCTGGAGCGACCACCAGGACTGGTGCGGCAGCCCCGCCGGCTGCGGCGACCGCAAGACCGCGACCCGGCCCACCGGCGCCGGATGGAACCAGACCATCCGCTACAGCCGCGGCGAGTCCACCACCTGGATCACCCAAGGCCCGCCCGGCCGCCTCTACGCCTTCGCCGCCCTCGACGGCCAGATGGCCCACTGGACCCGCCCCGGCCCCGACGCGCCCTGGCAGGGCCCCCGCTTCCTGCCCCCCACCGCCCCCGGCACCACCATCGACGCAGGAGCCTCCACCGCCCGCCTGCCCGACGGCCGCATCGCCGTCCTCGCCACCCGCACCACCTCGGCCGCCACCCCCCAGGACTACCGGCGCGAGACCGTCTACGCCCTCCAGAACGCCCCCGGCGCCGACTTCGGCCCCTGGCAGACCCTCGGCACCCCCGACACCGGCGACCTGTCCGCCACCTCCGCGATCGGCGCACCCACCGCCGCCGTCGACGCCACCGGCCGCATCACCGTCTACATACGCGACTCCCGCCGCACCCTGCGCGCCCGCACCCAGAACACCCCCGGCTCCGACTTCGGCCCCTGGCAGACCCTGGGCGGCACCGCCCTGCAGGGCGACCCCGCCACCGCGACCGACAGCGCCGGCCGCCGCCACGTCTACGCGGCCACCGACCGCACCGTCCTGGCCTGGACCCAGCCCGCCCCCGGCGCCCCGCTCGCCGGCCCCTTCCCCACCGGCCTGCCCGCCACCACCGGCGTCCTCACCGCCACCGCCCAAGGCGACGGCGTCCGCCTCTCCTACCGCAACCCCGGCACCGGCACCGTCACCACCACCCGGGCCACCGCCACCGCGGCCGCCCCCCTCCTCACCCCGCCCGCCGCCGCCGGCGGCGAAGGCGGCTACGGCGCCGTCGCCGCCGCCGGCGGCGAAGGCGGCTACGGCGCCGTCGCCGCCGCCGGCCACCTCCTCGCCGGCCGCGCCGCCACCGGCACCGCCGCCGTCACCCTCCCCGGCCGGACCCCCGCCTGGTACGAGTCCCAGATGCTCTACACCGGCGCCCCGGCCACCGTGACCACCCCCGACGGCACCGGCCTGGCCGCCGCCCTCGGCCTGGACGCCGACCTGCACACCACCACCACACCCCCACCCACCCCCACCCCCGGTCCCGCCGAGCCGGCCCCCTCCGCCCCCTGGCACCGCGCCGGCCCACCCACCGCCCTCGCCCAGGCCGCCCGCCACCCCTCCGGCCGACACCACTGACCACCCCGGGGCCCCGGCGGCCACACCGACCACCGCCCCCAGCCGGACAAGCCACGCCCCCCGCTCCAGCCCGCCGGCCCATGCATCCGCCGCGCACCGCGGAGCCCGGGCACGATGGGGTGCCCCCCGGGCGGGCGCCGCGTTGGCCGTCTGACCGCGACGTCTCCGCGCGCGCGGGACCGAGAGACCCCCTCCGGCGGGGCACCGCCCCACGCCTCGGTGAAGGCGTGCCGGGCCGAGCAGTGCCCCGGCGCAGGCAGGACGAGCGCGCAACCACCGGGCACACCCGCGATCGCCCGCACGCGCCGAGCCGAGGAGACACCCCTGCCCGGCCCCGCGGACCCGCCCGCACCGCGCCCGGATCCCGACCCCTGCGGACCGGCCCCGGACCAACCCTGGATGGTTCCCGGAGCCGGGCCCGACGCTTGGGGAGCGGGGGCGGGGAGGGGTGTCCCCGCAGGACGAGCGCGCAACCACCGGGCACACCCGCGATCGCCCGCACGCGCCGAGCCGAGGAGACACCCCTGCCCGGCCCCGCGGACCCGCCCGCACCGCGCCCGGATCCCGACCCCTGCGGACCGGCCCGCAGGACGATCCAAACCCCGCCCGCCCCGCCGAGGGAGGGGCCCCGCGGACCGGCCCCCACCACGCCCGGATCCCGACCCCGCGGACCCGCCCCCACCGCGATCCGAACCCGCCGTGCCCGCCCTGCCCCGCCTGAGGGACGGCGCCGAGCCCAGGAGATGCACCTACGCCGGGCCCCGCCACCATCCCGCCCCACCCCCACCCCACCCTCCTACGGCTGCAAGGGCGGCGCCGGCAGCCCCCCGCCCTCCAGCGCCACCAGCGACAACAGCACGATCGAACCCGTCCACGCCAGCGGCGCCACCGACGCGGCCCGCCCCGCCGCGTCCACCTTCTCCGGCAGCTCACCGAGCCCGTTCCGCTTCGACAGCACCCACTCCAGCACCGGCCCCGCCTTCGCCGGCCGCCCCCCGGCCGCCCAGGCCAACGCGAAGAACGCCGTACTGGGCGTCCACGCCGTCGCCCCCCACGGCGCCCCCGGATCATCGCCCGGCGTCAGCCCCCCGTTGGGCAGCCGCAGCGCCCGGTAGGTGGCCTCCAGCGCCGCCGGCAGACCGGCCGGAGCGCTGTTGAAGGGCGGCGCCATGAACGTCACCGCGCTGTCGCGCCCGTGCCGCCCGTCGACGGTGCGCTGGTAGCCGAGCGGGAAGAACCGCGCGGAGATCCCCGCGGACAGCCGCCGCGCCGCCCGCCCCCACCGCGCCGCGTCCCCCGGCCGGCCCGCCTCCCGCGCCAGGTCCGCGGAGGCGTTGAGCCCGGCCAGCAGCGGCGCGGCCGTACCGATGTTCGCACTCGACGTCATCAGCTCCCAGTAGTCGGGAGACGCCGGCGGCAACCCGTCCGCCCCCAGCGACCGCGCCGCACGGTCGGCCGCCTTACGGACCATCGGATAGAGCGTCATCAGCCGCGCCCGCCGGCCCTCCGCCGGCGCCACCCGGTACCACTGCCACACCGCCCACGGCACCCAGCCGTTGGCATCGAGCTGCCACCGCCTGCCGTCGGGCGGCCCGGAACCGTCCAGCTTCGTGCGCGCCTCCCAGCTGCCGTCCCCGCGCTGCGTCGCCGCACTGTGCCGCAGGATCCGAAACGCCTCCGCGTCATGCCCGGTGTGCGCGAACGCGGCGCACGCGAAGCTCGAATCCCGCGGCCAGGAGTACATCCAGCCCGGACTCCACCCCGCCGCCATCGCCCCGTTGGGCCGCAGCAGCGCCCGCATCGCCAGCAGCGCCCGCGCGGCCGCCGCCCGCTCGGCCGCCGACCTGCCCGGGATGCGGCCGGAGGCCAGCCAGGCCCGGCTCTGCCCGACCTGCCGCAGCGCCCGCCCGTCACCGGCCGCGACCACCACCGACACCGTCCGCCCCGCGGGCAGGTACAGCCACCGCCCCGACGCCAGCCGCAGCACGTTGCTGCCCTCCACATACCGGGCGCCGGCGGCCCGCGAGGACGAAATCCCCTCGGCGGCCGTCACATTGGACAACACCCCGACGCTGGGGGCGGCGAACCCCGACAGCGGCGCATGACCGCCCGCACCGCACACCGGAACGGCGGTACCGGCCAGCACCGCCACGGCCACCGCCCAGCAGCCGAGGACAACGGGCATCGCCACTCCCTCCGCCGCACCGCATACGCGCGGACGCTGACCCCCACTCATCCTCGAAGACCACCGCCCGCCCCGCCACGGAAACCCCGCCGCCCGGGTGACCCACCCCCCCACCCCACCGCCCGCCCCCACCTCACCCCCACACCCCACGCCACCCCCGCCCCCACCCCAACGCCCCACGCCACCCCCCACCCCCGCCGCCGGGCCCGCCGCCGGGCCGCGCCGACCGGCCCCGCCCGGGATGCCGCCCGCGGCGAACCGTGCACATCATGGGTCTTCGCGGGCCGTGCGATCACCACAGCCGGCGGGGCGCACCGGCCGCCCTGGCCCGACGGGCCCCCGCTGCGAACGCTGCGAACGCTGCGAAGAGGTGGCCCATGAGCACCATGGCGGCCGAGGGCGAGGACCTCGTGACCCCCTCCTGCCCGACCGGCCCGAACACCGGCCCCCGCACCCTGCTGCGCACCCTCCTGCCCGCCGCCGCGGCGACCCTCGCCGCCGCCGCAGGAGCCCTCGTCGCCGTCGGATGCTTCCTCGGCCTCTACATCCGCCCCACCTCCGACGACTGGTGCGCCGCCTGGAAAGCCCGCGACCTGGGAGTCCTCGGCATCACCGCCGACTTCTACACGACCCAGAACGGCCGGATCACCAACGCCTTCCTCAGCGGCCTCCTCTACGGCGGCGGACCCGCCGGCACCAAGATCCTCCCCACCCTCATCGCCGTCTCCCTCACCGCCGCCCTCGTCCTGCTGGGCCGCCGCCTCCTGCACGCCCTCGGCCACGCACCGCCCCTGCTCGCCCTGACCGCCTGCGCCCTGGCCCTCCAGGCGCTCCTCTACCTCGCGGGCACCCGCAGCTACCAGGTCCTGCTGTGGGCCCCCGCCACGATCTCCCACACCGTGCCGAGCGCCATCGGCCTGTGGGCCCTCCTGCTGGCCCTGGCCACCGTCACCCACCCCCGCCGCGCCGTCCGCACCGCCGGCCTGGCCGGCGCCCTCCTCATCGGCTTCGCCCTCGGCACCCTGAGCGAACCCTTCGCCCTCGTCAGCGGCCTCCTCGCCGCCCTGACCGCCGTACTGTGCCTGCCCCGCCTGCGCCTCGCCGCGACCTGGCGCCCCTTCACCTGGTGCCTGCTGTGGTGCGCCGGCCTCGCCTGCGGCCTCGCCGTCCTCTACACCTCCCCGGGCGCCCGCTGGCGCCGCGCCCAGCAGCCCGACAAGCCCCCGCTCCTCTCCGCGGACGAACTGCGCGCCACCTTCGGGGACTGGCTGCGCATGTGGGACACCGTCACCGGCCAGTGGGCCTACCTCGCCGCCGCGGCCGCCGGCCTCCTGCTGGGCCTGGCCGCCACCCTCCGCACCCGACGCCCCCACCCCACACCCACTGCCGGTGCCGGTGCCGGTGCCGGGCCGGTGACGCGGGCCGCCCTGCTGCTCCTGCCGCTGCCCGTGGTGGTCCTGGGCTCGTTCGCGGTGGCGGCCGGCCTGCGCAGCGGATACGGCCCCACCGGCTGGACGTACGCCCGTACCTGGACGAGCTTCCTCCTGCCCATGGAACTGGCCCTGTGCGGCTACGGAGCCCTGCTGGGAGCCCGGGCCGGCCTCCGCCCGGCCGTCCGCCGCCCCGCCGCCGCGGCGGCCGCCACGACGGCGGCGCTCTGCCTGACCCTGGCCGCGATGGCCTCACTCGTCCCGCACCTTCAGCAGCTCACCACCACCACGGTGGCCCGATCCATCGCCTGGGACACCCAGAACACCCGCATCCGCGCCGAGGCGGCGCAAGGCGCCACGGACGTCGGCTACCGCCCCCTGCACATCGCCGGCCTCGCCGAACCCTTCTTCACCGCCGACCACGACCGCGACTGGGTCGCCGCCTGCGTCTCGCGCTGGTACGGCGTCGAGCGCATCCACCGCCGCTGAACCCCACCCCCGCCGCAAGCCGTCCGCACGGCGACTGCATCCTTTGGCCTACCGTTTTCTCCGCCCTGCGCAGGACGCTCCCGCAGCACCGCCGCGAGAGGGTTGACCCGTGCGAACAACCATCGGATACACCGTCGAAAGCATCGGCTACGTCATAGGAGCCCAGGGGCTTGTCGGCTTCGCCTCCCAGACCCTCTTCGGCACGCAGTGGGGCTGGCTGCACAAGCTCGTCACCCTTCCCCCCACCGCCTGCCTCGGCATCCTCGCCGCGGGGCTGGCCCTCGTCGTCGCCGGAGTGAAGACGCGGAAGGCCCCCGGGCGCCGGCAAACCGCCTGACCGGCGTGACCGCCTCCAGGGGACGGGCCCTGTGGCGGCCCCGCCCCAGGCCGGCCGCCCGACCCTCAACCGCCCGACCCTCAGGCGCCGGCCCGCCTCAACCGTCCGGGCCTCGGGCGTCCGGGCCGCCTCAACCGTCCGGGCCTCGGGCGTCCGGGCCGCCTCAGCCGTCCGACCCTCAACCGCCCGACCCTCAGGCGCCGGCCCGCCTCAGCCGCCCGGGCCTCGGGCGTCCGGGCCGCCTCAACCGCCCGACCCTCAGGCGCCGGCCCGCCTCAGACGTCCGGGCCTCGGGCGTCCGGGCCGCCTCAACCGTCCGGGCCTCTGCCGTCCGGCCCCGCCTCAACCGCCTCAGACGCCGGACCGCCTCAGACGTCCGCCACCCTCAGGCGCCGGGACGCCTCAGCCGCCGTGCCGCCTCAGACCCCGACCCGCCTCAGACGTCCGGGCCTCAACCGCCCGCCGCGCCTCAGGCGCCGGGACGGCTCAGCCGCCCGCCACGCCTCAGCCGCCGTGCCGCCTCAGGTGTCCGGGCGGCTGAGGCGGGCCGGGCGGCACCTCGGGGTCGGTCGCCAGCCGCGCGTGCAGCTCGACGTCGTAGCGGACACCGTCGTACTCGAGCTTGCGCCGCTGGACCCCTTCGACCGCGAAGCCCGCAGCCCGGGCCACCGCGCACGAAGCCGGGTTGTCGACCCGATGGCCCAGCTCCAGCCGGAACAGCCCGGCGTCCTCGAACGCCCAGGCCGCCACCGCGCGGCAGCCGCTCGACGCGACACCCCGCCCGCGGGCCGCCGCAGTCGTCCAGTACGAGACCCACCCGGTGCCGTGACGCCGCTCGACGGCACCGACCGCGACATGCCCCAGCACCACGTCCGCACCGTCGACGACCGCGAACGCGAATCCCGACCCCGCATCCCACTGCTCCATCCGGGCCGCCAGCCAGCGCCGCGCCGCCGGCAGCGTCACCACCGGCTCGGCGGACTGTCGCGACATCACCGGCTCGGCGAACGCCGCCAGCACCGCCCCGGCATCCGCCGGCACCCAACGCCGCAGCCGCAGACCCGGGGACACTTCCAGACACTCACGCACCCGCCGCAGTCTTCCCCCACCCCGCAGTCACCGGCCACCCATTAACCACCGGCCCGGCTCCGACCCCGGCACCGGACGCCAGCCCCCCCGACCCCGGCCCGGCCCCGACCAACCGACCCGACCCGGCCCCGGCGGCCCGACCCCGACCCCGGCCCGACTCGGCCCCGGCGGGTTGACCTGGCTCCGGCGGGCCGACCCGGCCCCGGCCCGCCCGACCCGGACGCCGCCCCGGCCCGGACGCCGACCCCGACCCGGCCCGGACGCCGGCCCCGGCGGCCGGGTCAGGACTCGCGGTCCATCACCCGGCGGGCGGCCTCGGCCTCCGCCGCGGGCGGAGAGAGCTCATCGAGGGTGTCGAGCTCGTCGTCCGAGCCCAGCTCCTCCTCCCAGGCGGCCGCCAGCCGCTCCTGCTCCGCACGCGGCCTGCCCGCGACGTCCTGACGCCGGTGCGGCTCCAGAGCCGCGAGGAAACGCCCGACCGCGTCGTCCGTCGGCATGCCGTACTCCTACTCGCCGTGGGATGGGGGAGAGGGCGCCGGCCCCGATGCCGCGCCCGGCCCAGCATCGCCAACCGGGCCCCCGCCACCGGCCCGACACGGCACGCCGCCACCCGAATGCACGCGCCCGCACACCCCCGCACACCCCACACCCCCGCACACCCCACCCCCGCCTGCGCGCACGGGTACGGCGTGCCACGGCCCCGGCCATGACACGCCGCACCCCTTTCATCCGGCGGTCACCGTCCCCGTGGGGGTGACCGCCGGGCGGGATCAGCCGCGGTGCTGGTGCTGGTGTCCGCGGCGGCCCCAGGACTCGGTGTCGATGACGTTGCCGCGGTTGTCGCGGAGGGTGGCGGTGTCGCGGTCGTTCCAGATCTGCCGGCTGCGGTCCTGGTAGAGGTCGTGGCGGGTGTCGCGGCCCTGTCCGGTGTGGACCTTGACGGCGGAGCGGCCGTCCAGGCGGAAGTCGGGGAAGCGGTAGCGGTTGCCCTGCTGGTCGGTGAGGGTGAAGCCGCGGAGGTTGACGCTGTGGCGGCCGGTGTTCTTGATCTCGACCCATTCGCGGTTCAGGGCGCGGTTGGAGCGGTCGTGGCGGGCGGGGCTGTCGTACTGGACGTCGCCGATGGCGAGGGAGGAGCGGGAGTGGGGGCCGCGGTGGTCGCGGCGGTGGTCGTCGGCCGCGGCGGGCAGGGCGGCGGCGCCGATCAGGGTGCCGGCGGCCAGAAGGGCGGCGAGGGCGCGGCGGGCGGCGGGGGAAGCAGACATGGAGGACGGACCCCTTCGACTTCAATGGGCGGCCCGCACCGGCACCCCGCACAGGTGGGTGCGAACGTGCGTGCCGGTCGGGCTCGAAACGGTTCCCGGCGTCAGGCCGAGGAGCCACACTCTGGCCCCCCGCCACACCCGGACACCGCCCCTCCACCCCGTGTTTCCCAATCCGGATATGTCCGTAACTCTCCCTTGTAACGGGCAACCGTCAAACCCGGATTGACGCCCCGGACCCCGCGCGCCGCCCCCCACCGGTGGGAGATCTGCCAAGCAGCCCTCCCCGCCTCCCGCCCCCGCCCCCGGCCACCACTCACGCCCCTGCGCCGAACGGGTTCAAGCCCCTGTAACAGCCGCCCCCGCCATCCCTTCGCACACACCTGCGCAAACGATTCCGGCGTACGAGGAAACCACCCGCCTACGCCGACACCGCCGGCGCCGTCGCCGCCCCCCAGTACTTCCTGACCAGCTCATAGGAGGCGATCCGGTCACCCAGGTCATAGACGGGCGTGGCCAGCATCAACTCCTGCGCCCCGGTCTCCGCGGCCAGCTGCGCCAGCCGCCCCACCACCACCTCCGGATCCCCGACCGCCTGCTGCGCACGGAAACCGTCCAGCGCCTGCCGCTCCTGCTCCGTGAAGGGGTGGGCGGCCGCCTGCGCGGGCGTCGGGAACGGCGTCTGGCTCAACCCCTTCACCAGCCCGGCCTTGACCACGTTCATCGGACCCGCCCGCCACACGGCCTCCTCCTGCGTCGGCGCGCACACCGTCTCCACGCACAAAAGCACCCGGGGCCGCTCGCACCAGCGGGACGCAGTGAACGCCGCCCGGTAACCCTCCACCGCCGCAAGGGTGTTCTCCGGCCGGATGTGGTGCGCGATCGCAACCGGCAGACCCAGCGCCGCGCCGAGAGCGGCCCCCGCGGTACTGGAAACCAGCAGCCACGGCTCCGGCAGCGGACCGAGCGCGACCTCCTCCACCAGGAACGACAGGACCGCGGCCACGTCCTGCCGGTACTCCGCGTCCGTCGCCGGCCCGGCCCCCCGGCGCAGCGCCCGGGCGATGGCCTCGTCGAACGTCCCCGGACCGCGGCCGATGCCCAGATCGATACGGTCCTCGTGCAGGGCGGCCAGCGTCCCGAACTGCTCCGCCACCGTGAGGGGCGCGTGGTTGGGGGCCAGCACCCCGCCCGACCCGAGACGGATCACCGAGGTCGAGGCGGCGGCGTGCGCCGTCAGCACGACCGGCGGGAACGCACCGATCGCGGGGGAGTGGTGGTGCTCCGCGTACCAGAGGCGGCGGTAGCCCAGCCGCTCCATTGCCCGGGCGAAGGCAGCGGTGTCCCGCAGGGTGTCCACGGCGCGGGTGCCCGTCTGCACCATCGCGACTTCCAGCGCTGAAAGAGGTATGTCGAGCATGCCGTCAGCATAGGGATCACACCTCCCCGCGACCGCCCCGATGATCGTTTTCACGCCACCGCGGACGGACACCCCCGACCGCCGGATTTCCGACTAACCCGTATCCGTAAAAACGTCAAGCCCCGAATTCCCGGAACGTGACCGGCAGTGCGGCGGACGGGCTTACTGGTTATGCGCCTCACCGACAAGGAAACGAGGTCGCGGATGCGGCGGAAACAAGCCCCGCATCGCAAAGGCCCCGAATTTCCCCGAGCCCGTTCAGGGCCCGATCCGATCAGGAGAAACACCATGAACCGTAAGTTCGAGACGTCCGAGACCCCCCGCCCCAAGCGTCGAGGCTTCCGCCTCGCCACCGCCGTCGCGGCCGCCGCGATCACCGGCGGAATCCTCATCCCGACGTCTTCCGCGATGGCGGCCCCCACCACGTCGGTAGAGAGCGTCGTCAGCCACAACAAGCACGACCACAAGAAGCACGACCACAAGAACAAGCACGACCACAAGAAGCACGACCACAAGAAGCACGACGGCAAGAAGAAGAAGCACAACAAGGGCGGCAACACCCAGGGCGGTACGCAGGGTGGTGGCAACGGCAACACCCAGGGCGGTACGCAGGGTGGTGGCAACGGCAACACCCAGGGCGGTACGCAGGGTGGTGGCAACGGCAACACCCAGGGCGGTACGCAGGGTGGTGGCAACGGCAACACCCAGGGCGGTACGCA
>NZ_JBVHJO010000029.1:0-17332 GCF_055559995.1 Streptomyces sp. NPDC023541 | reverse complement strand
GCAACGGCAACACCCAGGGCGGTACGCAGGGTGGTGGCAACGGCAACACCCAGGGCGGTACGCAGGGTGGTGGCAACGGCAACACCCAGGGCGGTACCCAGGGTGGCGGCAACGGCAACACCCAGGGCGGGACCCAGGGTGGCGGCAACGGCAACACCCAGGGCGGGACCCAGGGTGGCGGCAACGGCAACACCCAGGGCGGTACGCAGGGTGGCGGCAACGGCAACACCCAGGGCGGTACGCAGGGTGGCGGCAACGGCAACACCCAGGGCGGAACCCAGGGCTGATCAGGCCGACCGAAGAAGCGCATCACCTCGCAGAGGCCCCCTCTGCGAGGTGATGCCTATGCCGTCCCCCCTAGCCGTTGCCGCCCCGACCACGCCGGGGCGGCAACGGCACACCGGCTCGCCCCGCCCCCCAGCGCCACCAGACCCCGTGCTCCCAGGCCCACCCCTCGGGGCCGGCACACCAAAGACGAACCGCGCCCCCCAGCCCACCCGCCTTCCGCGCCCACGAGCGCGGAAACCGACGGCTGCAACCGGTCCACCATCCCCACCCGAGCGCGCCGACGGAAGCACTGAACGCCCCCTGCGGGGCCGCGCCGACCCCCCACCAGGCACGACACAACCGCCCACCCGCATGCGAATCTGTCAAGCCCCGAATCTCCGTCGCTTTCTCCCCGCGCCCGGAAACGGCAATCTGGAGACAGATAAACCGCTCGGCCGCAGACGGAACTGAGACACGCAAGTCGAATCCCCGGCTCGCAGAAATTCTCGGAATCCGGGTCGACCCATTTCAAGGAGATTTAAATGTCGAGGAAGAAGCACGTCGCCAACATTGCCGGTCTTTCCTGCGTCACCGCGATACTCGCCGGAACGGCGGGGGTGGCATTCGCCCAGCCTTCCATGGCTTCCGCACTTCCGACCGCAGCCCCTGCGGCGGTGTGCAGCCTGAAGGCCGGAGAGATCCACGGCAACGGCTTCGCCCTCAACCAGACCTACGACGTCAAGCGCAACGGGAAGACCATCGCCCGCGTCGCCGCCGGACCGAAGGGCGACATCCGCGTCGGAATCACCGGCAGCGGCCCGGTCTCCGTAGGCACCGTCCGGTGCGCGCCGACAGCATCCACCGCGGCCTCCACGAAGACCGACGTGGCATCGGCAACGGCACGAGGCGCGGCCGCGGCCCAGCAGGCAGCGCGCGGCGGAGCTTCCAAGACCCAGGCAGCCGCCATCGGCCGGAAGGCGGCCGCATCGGAAGCCAAGCGGCTCGGACTGGCGCCCGCCGTGGTGAACCAGGTGACGAACAACGTGACGAACATCGTCAACAACACGATCATCGGCGGCTCGAACAACACCATCGGCGGCACCCAGGTCGGCAACGGCAACACCCAGGGCGGCACGCAGGGCGCCGGCAACGGCAACACCCAGGGCGGCACGCAGGGCGCCGGCAACGGCAACACCCAGGGCGGGACCCAGGGTGGCGGTACGGGTAACACCCAGGGCGGGACCCAGGGTGGTGGCGCCGGTAACACCCAGGGCGGTACGCAGGGTGGCGGTACGGGTAACACCCAGGGCGGGACCCAGGGTGGTGGCGCCGGTAACACCCAGGGCGGTACGCAGGGTGGCGGTACGGGTAACACCCAGGGCGGGACGCAGGGTGGTGGCGCGGGCAGCACCCAGGGCGGGACCCAGGGCGGTGGCGCGGGCAGCACCCAGGGTGGAACCCAGGGCTGACCAGCGGCCAAGTGACCAGCGGCCAAGTGACCAGCGGCCAAGTGACCAGGGACCAGTGACGAACGGTCGAGTGCAGCACCTCGCAGAGGCAACCTCCGCGAGGTGCTGCCGCATGTCCGCGACCGAACGCCTCCTGACGCTCCATCCGGCGACCGCGGCCGCGGACTTCAGCGTCGTCCACGACCGCTGGCGCAGACTCGCGAGCCGACACCCGCCGGCCCCACCGGGCAGACGAGGCCGCACGCCCCCCAACCCAACCCAACCCAGCCCGCCCCAGCCCGCCCCGCCCCCTCCCGGGCCGGTGGGTGTCGGCCGGGCGGCGCCGGGTAAGCGCCCGGTGCGGGGTGCGGTCCTGGCCATCATGGCTGCGACGGGGACCGCATCCCGCCCGCCCCCCACCCCGCCAGGCCCGGCTGCTCAGCGCAGCGCGGGGACCACCCCACGCGCCTCGTCGACCTCCAGGGCGCGATACCCGGCCGCATCCTGGCCCGGACCGCCCGCCCGTAGGGGCCGCCCGCCCGCGGCGGGGGCCGGCACGGGGGGCCTGCGGGATACTGACGCAATGCAGCACACGCCGCCCGCCGAGCCTGCCGGGGTGTCGGCCGTCGTGCCCGCCGGGCCGGTATCGGCCGACGCGCCGCGCCACCCGGGTGAGGACCGGCCCCTGCTCACACAGTCCTGGCTCGACCTGACCTTCCTGCACTGGCCCGCCGACCCCGCCGACGTCGCCCCGCTGCTGCCGGCCGGCACCACCCCGGACACCCTGGACGGCGTCACCTACGTCGGCCTCGTCGCGTTCCGCGTGCACCGCCTCGGATGGCTCCGCCTCCCCGGCATCCCCTACCTGGGCTCCTTCCCCGAGACCAACGTCCGCCTCTACTCGGTCGACGACCGCGGCCGCCGCGGCGTGGTCTTCCGCTCCCTCGACGCCTCCCGCCTGATCCCGGTCCTCGCCGCCCGGACCGCGTTCCGCCTCCCCTACCAGTGGTCGCGGATGTCCGTACGCCGCGACGGACCCACCCTCACCTACACCAGCAGCCGGCGCTGGCCCGGACCGTGCGGCGCGCACAGCACCATCACCGTACGGACCGGCGCACCGGTGAAGGAGCCGACCGCCCTCGAACACTTCCTGACCGCCCGCTGGGGCCTGCACAGCGACTTCTCCGGCCGGCTGCTGTACCTGCCCAACAGCCACCCGCGCTGGCCGCTGCACCCCGCCGAACTCCTGGACTGCGACGAGGACCTGGTGGCCGCGGCCGGCCTGCCCGCGCCCTCCGGCCCGCCGGCCAGCGTGCTGTACTCCCCGGGAGTCCCGGTACGGTTCACCCGCCCCACCGGCTGACCCGCCCCGGCCGTCCGCCCGTTTGACCAGGCGCGGGGCATTGACAGAGCCTGCGGGCGCGTGCGACAAAGTCCCCACGTCCGAGGCCGCGCGATGTCCGTTTCTCCGCGGCCCGGCGCCGCCGCAGCCGCGAGACGCCGTCCCGGGACGACAGCCCGCGGGGTCCACCCCGCCGCGATCGGTCTCGCGTCGCGTCGGTGCGACCGACCGCGACCGACCGCGACCGCCCCACCTGGAACACGACGATCGGACCCCGACTTGACCCTCATGCCCGGATCACGCGTGCCCGGCCGGACCTGGACGGTCCGGCTCACCGGCCACGCCGATCACAGCGCCTCCGTCACCTGCAGCACCGAAGCCTGCCGCATGCCGCCCCGTTCGAAGGACACCGCGGCCCTGAAGCGGTTCGCCGCCGAGCACGTCAGGGCCCACGCACGGCTGGCCACCCTCCGTCCCGACACCGCGTGCGCCTGCCGGGCCGCGCAGTGCGCGTTCCACGAGACCCGCACCCAGTGCACCGGCTCCACTCTCCTGGTCCTGGTCCACAACCCGGCCGTGGGGCAGGTCTGGACACTCGCCGAGATCTGCCAGTCCTGCGCACCGCTCATCCCGCACACCGCCGTCCTCGGCCGGTCCCAGCCCCAGGCACAGCAGTCCCAGGCTCGCCAGGCGCCGGTCACCGCCGCGATCCCCGCGCCGGCCACCGCGCCGGCGGCGGCTCCGCTGCCCGTCGCCGGCGGGTTCTCCTCACCGCAGGCCGCCCCGGAGGCCCCGGCCGCCCGGCGCCGTCCGCCCCGCACCGCCCGTCCCCGCCGGGCCTCCTGACACCCGCGGAGGGGGAACGGGCCGCGGCCCGCGGCCGGGCCGGGTCTCACACCCAGGTGTAATTGGCGTCGGTGACGGCGTCCAGGGCGGCGTCGGCCGTGACCGCGCGGGGGTCGGGCAGCGCGGCGAGAGCGGCACCGATGGGCGGGAAGACCGGGAGCCCCGCGGTCCGGCGGTAGTCCATCCACTCGATCACGCCGACCTCGTGGCTTCCGTCGGGCTGTTCGTCCCGTTCCTCCACGGCGAGGGTGTCGCGGAGCCCGGGGGTGATGTGCAGGCGGTGGATCAGATGGATCTTGCGCGGCGGCGGGGTGGGGCCGGGGCGGGTGACGCGCTGGTCGATCACCCACAGCAGGTCGCCGCCCTCGGCGAGGTCGATGTCCAGGCCGAGTTCCTCGGCGAGCTCCCGGCGCAGGGCGCAGGTGAGGTCCTCACCGTCCTCCACGTTCCCGCCGGGCGGACTGTAGTGGACGGACCCGGCGCGGTCGCGGCGGATGAGGGCGACCTCGTCGCCGCAGAACACCAGCGCCGCGGTACGGATCTTGATGCGGGAGAACGGGACCGCCTGCGCCGGGGGAGTGGAAGTCATCCCGCCAGTATCACGCCCCGCCCCGGCAGCCCTCCCGTAGAGCGGCGCCAACGGCCCCCGCCCACAGCGATCCCGCGTCCCGCCCGGCCCCGCCGCGCGCCTCGTCCCGCCGGGCCCCGTCCGCCCCACGGCGATCCCGTGCCCCGCCCGGCCCGTCCGGCCCGGCCTGCTCCCCGCCCGCCGCACCCGGATTCCGGGCCCCGTCCGCCCCACGGCGATCCCGTGCCCCGCCCGGCCCGCCCGGCCCGCCCGGCCCGGCCTGCTCCCCGCTCGCCGCACCGGGATTCCGCGCCCGGCCCCGCCCGTCCCGCCTCGCCCCGCGCCCCGTCCCGCGCCCCGCCTCGCCCCGCGCCCCGTCCCGCCTCGCCCCGCGCCCCGTCCCACCCGTCTCGCGTCCCGCGCCCCGTCCCGCGACACCCGCGCCCGCCCGCCCGGCCCCGCCCCGCGCCCCGCCCCGCGACACCCCCGCGCCGCGGGGGTCGGCAGGCTCCGCCGCCCGCCCCGCGGGTGACGGACCGTCAGCGTTGTCGGTGCCCGCCCCCACGTTTGCGCCCATGGGCGATCCATCCAGGCACTCGCCTACGCACGCCCGTCCGCCCTCACCACCGAAGGCGGCAGCGGCCTCCTCGGGCTGGAGACCTCCGGCGGGCCGACCCGGTGGGCCGCGAAGCCCACCCGCAGTTCTTCACCGGGTTCCTGAGCCCGCCTCAGGCCGCCGCCCGGGGCCTGCTCGCCGTCGCGGACGTCGCCGCCACCCGCTACCACCAGCGCACCCTGCGGGCCTCCCTGGACCCGGTCGTCACGGCGGGCGGCGACCGGCTGCGCTTCGAGTCCTCTGGCCGCCGCCCGCAAGGGCACCTCCCAACTGACCACCCGGGCCCGCCGCCTGCCCCCGCCCTGGACACGACCCCGGAAACGGCCGCCCCGGCGGCCGCCGGATGAGCCGAGCCACTCATGGGGACCGCCCGCCACCGCGTCCACCGAGGCCGCCAGGAAGTCCACGGCCCCGGTGAGCGCGGTGTCCACAGACCGGCCGCGACGCCGCACCGGCCGCCTCGCACAGGCCGTACGCGGGAGGCACGACGGGCCCGCCGGGCGTGAAGCGGTGCACCTGCCGGAGGCCGGACCGGAAGCCCCGGCCCGGCCCCGGCCCCGCCCACCCCCGCCCGGGGTGGCCCGGCCCACCCCGGCCCCGGCCCGGCCCGGTTCTCGCCGCTTCGGCGGGGCCGAGAGCGCGGCGGCCTCCTGCGCGCAGCTCGCGTGGCAGCCGGTGAACGAGACCAGGCCGAGCCGGCCGCTCTCGGCGAGCCCGCCCTTGACGGTCCACCGGCCTTCGTCACCTCTGGCGCGCACCGGAGGCGTCGACGAGGGCCCGGCCCGTGGAGCCCGACCACAACACCGTGCCTGCGCCCGGCCTGCGCTCGGCGGCCGGGTCCGGGTCCGTGTCCGGGTCGGGGGAGAGCCCATCGGGCGGGCCCGGGCGGCCGGGGCGTCCCACGCCGCGTCGACCTCGCCCCACTCCCGGCGCAGCACCCCGTCACGGAACCGTTTCCCGTTCCGCCCCCGCCGCCGCTCTGCCCGCCGCACCCCGTCACCGACACACGGCCCGGCGGACGGCGCCTGGAACCTGCTGAAAGGTAGAACCCGCCCATCGTGCCGGGCACCCGGCCACCGGCCCGCGGCCGGCCGGGTGCGATCCTGCACCGGTGCACCCCGACGACGAACACCGGCGGGCCTGGACGCTCAGGTTCCCGGCCCTCCTCGCCGCCGACGCCCCCTACCAGCGGGCCTGGCCGGGCGAGCGCCGCCTGACCGACCAAACCGCCGTCGAGGAGGCCGAGTTCGCCTGCCGCAACGTCGAAGGACCCCCCACATCCGAGGTCTTCGCCCCCGGACACCCGCGCACCCTGCAGGCCACCGGGCCCCGGCCACCGCGTCGGCGAGCTCGACGCCGCCGGTTGACCTTGACCCTGGGGGAGAGGGGAGCGTAGTGGCCATGGAGGAAGAAGCACTGCTCAGCATCGGCGCGTTCGCCCGCCGGGCACGGCTGTCGCACAAGGCCCTGCGGCTGTACGACCGCCACGGCCTGCTGCCGCCCGACCACGTCGATCCCGCCACCGGCTACCGGTACTACCGGCAGGACCGGCTCGCCGCCGCCCGGCTCATCGTGCGGCTGCGCGGGCTGGACATGCCGCTGGCCGACGTCGGGGCGGTCCTGGCCGCCCCGGCGCCGGAGGCGGCCCGGCTGGTGGCCGCGTACTGGGACGGCGTCGAGCGCCGTCACGCGGCCCGGCGCGAGCTGGCGGCGCACCTCCGCATCCACCTGCTCGGAGACGAAGGGATCCTGGACATGTACGAGATTCAGCAGCGCGAGGTGCCCGAGCAGCTGGTCCTCACCGAACAGCGGCACATCACCCCGGAGGAGCTGCCCGACTGGATCCCCGCCGCCCTGGGCCGGCTGGTCCCGGTGGCGCAGGCGCACGGGGGCCTCTTCGGCCACCCGTTCGTCGTCTACCACGGCGATGTCAACGAGGACGGCGACGGCCCCGTGGAGCTCTGCGTCCCGGTGGACCCGGCCCGCGCGGGCCGGCTCCCGGCGGCCTGCCGCACCGAACCGGCCCACACGCAGGCCTACACCCGCCTGACCAAGGCACAGGTGGCCTACCCGCAGATCCTCTCCGCCTACGACGCGGTCCACACCTGGGCGCAGCGCGAGTCCCGTACCCCGGCGGCGGCACCCCGCGAGGTCTACTTCGTGGACTGGTGCGAGATCGGCCCCGCCGACCCGGCCTGCGACATCGCGGTCCCCCTGGCCGACTGACCACCCGGCGCGGGAGCGGGGTACGGCTACGCCGTTGCGGTCCGTCCCCGCTCCCGCGTCCGCCGGCTCCTGCGGGCCGGGCCGGGCAGGGAGCGCCGCCCGGCGGCGGTTCCGCTCGCGCCCCCACGCGCCCGCGCCCCGCCAGGACGCCCCGCCCGGCCCCGTACAGGGGCAGCCACAGGGTCGTCGTCGACGCCAGGCAGCCGGCGACAGCCTTACGGCGCCGGCTCTCCGGCGGTGACGCCGGCGCGCCGGCGTCACCACCGCCGGCCGGTCCGCCACCGCGGCCCTGGCGCGCAGGGCCTCGTACCGGCCGATCCGTCGCAGCCGCTGCGGGTGCCCGGCACTGGGAACGGGGAACAGCCAGTCCCAGCGCCGCAGCACGGGGCCACCGCGATCGCCACGCACAGGCCGACGACCAGCGCGTACGCGACCAGCACCCGCATGTACGCCGACCGGACGCCGGGCCTCCACGCAGGCCGGACCTGGAAGGCGAAGGCCACCGCGAAGAGCGTCACCTGATGGAGGTGGCGAACCACTGCCAGGAGCCCGGTGCGGACGCCGCACGGCGGCCCGGATGGGGCCTGCAAGGGAGCGGAGGGGGGAGGCGCGCGGCCTGTCACGCGCCTGTGACAGTCGGCGGACGGCTTCGTGAAGTCAGGGAGCCAGTCTTTTAACCAGAGAACAAAACGGACATTTCAGTCCAGGTTCTCTGGACCTGATCCTTTCCTCCGCCTCTCCTCTGGAGTCATCCTCATGTTCCGTGCCACCTCCCGGAAGCAGCGTTTCGCCCTGTACGCCGTCTCGGCCGCGATCGTCGGAGGGGGCGTGCTGGTCCCCACCAGCGCTTTTGCCGCCCCGACGGCGACCGCGACGACCTCGGTCGCTGCCCCCGCGAAGAGCGGTCACGAGAAGAAGGACAAGAAGGAGAAGTGGGAGAACAAGAACAAGAAGCACGGCAAGGGCAAGAAGAACGAGAAGCACCACGGCAAGAAGAACAAGGTCCGCGACGTGGAGAACATGCCGGGCTGCAAGTTCTACCAGGGCAAGGTCTACTGCGAGCACAAGACCGACAAGCCCGCCCCGGCGCCCGAGGCCCCCAAGACCGACCCGGTGGTCGTGGACAAGGAGAACCCCGACAAGGTCCAGACCCCCGAGACGAAGCCCGAGTCGAAGCCCGAGTCGAAGCCTGAGTCGAAGCCGGAGACGAAGCCGGAGACGAAGCCCGAGTCGAAGCCCGAGTCGGCCCCGGAGCAGGAGTCCGCTCCCGCCCAGGCGTCCGCCCCCGTGGAGGCAAGCCCCGGCGCTTCCGCCTGAGGCCGCGAACCCGACCGCAGCCGGCCAGCCCCCGCCAGACCCCCTACCCGGGGCCCGGCGGGGGCTGCCGCACGGCTGAAGGACGGAGCCGGCCGGATTCGAACCGGCGTCCTCACGGTTTTGGAGACCGCGCGCGACGACCTCTGCGCTACGACCCCGCCCGCCCGGCATCCTAGATCGTGCCGCCCACCCTGCCCACCCTGGCGGCACACCGGTCACCGCCCCGGCGGGTGCGTGGCCAGCCAGTGCCGGGCGATCTCCTCCCGCGTGGCCACCCACGCCCCGCCCCGCTGCGCGACGTGCCCCAGGAAACCGTCGAGCGCGCGGATGCGCCCCGGCCGCCCGATGATCCGGCAGTGCATGCCGACGCTCATCATCCGCGGCCGGTTCCCGCCCTCGGCGCGGAGCGTCTCGAAGGTGTCGACGAGATAGGTGAGCATGTCGTCCGCAGTCGTGAAGCCGTGGACGATCAGGAACTTGAAGTCGTTCGCGTCCAGGCTGTACGGCACCACCAGGTGCGGGCGCCCGCCCGTCTCCACGTAGAACGGCAGATCGTCCGAATAGTCGTCGCTGTCATAGAGGAAACCGCCCTCCCCGGCCACCAGGCGCCGCGTGTTCGCGCTGGTCCGGCCGGTGTACCAGCCCACCGGCCGGCGCCCCACCAGCCGCGCGATCGTCGCCGCCGTCTGCGCGATGTCGGCCCGCTCGACGTCCTCGGGCACATCCCGGTAGTCGATCCAGCGCCGGCCGTGGCCCGCCACCTCCCAGCCCGCGGCACCCATCGCGCGCGCCGCCTCCGGATTGCGCTCCAGCGCCTGCCCCACCGCGTAGACGGTCAGCGGCGCACCGTGCGCCGCGAGCGTACGGTGGATCCGCCAGAAACCGGCGCGCGCACCGTAGGCGAACATCGACTCCACGTTCAGGTCCCGCCCGCCCGCCACGGGCGGCGCACCGACGATCTCGTGGAGGTACCCCTCCGAGACCGCGTCGCCCTCCAGGACGTTGCGCTCCCCGCCCTCCTCGTAGTTCAGGACGAGGCTGACGGCGACGCGCGCACCGCCGGGCCACGCGGCGTGCGGCGGCTCGGCGCCGTACCCGACGAGGTCGCGCTGCTGCTCGGACACGGCCGCACCCTACCGCCGCCCACCCGCCCCGCCGCGGACACGCGCCCGCACCCCGCCGCGGACACGCGCCCGCACCCCGGCCCGGACACGCGCCCGCACCCCGGCCCGGACACACGCCCGCACCCCGGCCCGGACACCCGCCCGCACCCGGCCTCTCAATACAGCTTGTTCACCGCGGTCCGCAGGGTGTTCTTCCAGGCGGCCACGGGCGGCTCGCCCCAGTAGCTCGACCACAGGACCAGCGTGACGGTGTCCCCGTCACGGCCCACACCCCACAGATAGTTGAAGCAGGGGCGCTCCTGGGCGCCCGCGTCGACGGTGCGCATGCCCCAGAGGGTGGCGCCCTCCTCCACGTCCACCACCCCGTGGTCGTAGCCGGTCGCGGTCACCCCCGGCGGCCGCGGGGCGTCCGCGCAGGCGGCGTAGCCGCGCCGGGTCGTCTCCGCGAACGCGATCGCCTCGGCCTCCGTGGCGAACACCACCACCTTCTGCTGGGCGAACGCGGTCTCCGCGGTGGTGAAGTCCCGGTGCCACACGTTCACCTCCGGCCGCTCCCCGGGCCACGCCGCCAGGCACTCCTGCGCATCACCCCACCCCCGCGCGATCGGTGCGGCCCGCCACGACTCGGTCCTGGGCAGGTCGGAGATGTACAGGCTCCCCGGCCGCGGCCGCCACGGATCGGCGGCGCCCGCGGCCGGACCCGACCCCGCCGCGAGCGCCAGCACCGCCGCCCCCGCCACGACACAGCCCCCTCGCACCCTCGCACCTACTGCCATGGTCCGCTTCCCCCCACACGTCTCGGTCACGTGCCCCCAGCCTGCGGCGCCCCCGCCCCGGCACCTGGACCATCCACCCGCAAACGACCAGAAAAGCCACCCCAGTTGACCGAAAACGGCAAACACCCCCCAAGGGGATCCCCGCCCTCCGGGCAAACCGCCTCGGGCGGGGCATCGGACCTCCACGGACACCCCGCCCCGCGCCCGCGCCCGCGCCCCCGCCCGCTCCCCGGCCAGAGCCCGGAGCCGCCCGTGCTGATGCGGCTGATGCTCTCCGGCGTACCGCCGAGCGCGCCGGGGTGGGCAGCGGCGCGGTGAGCGGTGCGACACTGGCGCCGTGACGGGCACCGACCGGCAGACGGACCGGCGGCTGGAGCGAGCCATCCTCGAACTCCTGGAGCGCCGGGCCCCGACCGCGACGATCTGTCCTTCCGACGCCGCGCGGGCCGTGTACGAAGGGGACGGCGACGGCTGGCGCGCGCTGATGGAACCGGCCCGCCGTGCGGCCCGGCGGCTGGTCGCCGCCGGGAAGGTCGAGATCACCCAGGGCGGCCGCCGTGTCGATCCGGCGAAGGCCCGCGGCCCCGTCCGCATCCGCCGCCTCCGCTGACCCGGCCCCCGCGCCCGGTCCCGGCCCGGGCGCATCCCGGCCCAGCCCTCCTGGACGGCGGCCGGGGAAGACGAGCCCTGACCGGCCCATCTCCTTAGATTCTGGTGCAATTCGGACATCGCGCCCGGATCCTCGAAGGGTACGCGCGGTGACACCGGGTGAGATCCGGGGGCCCTGGAGGTGAGCCGCCCCATAGGACTCACGTCACACACGAACCGGGATAGTAGATCCCAAAGGCCCCCTAAAGGCCCCTCGCCTGCCGCTCCCACCTGCGCGAATCCCGCCTCGCCGGCGGTGGGGCCGCCGGTGGCCGACTGCGAAGCCCCCTAGTAATGGCGGTCGTTGCCAGGGCGGCGGGGCGTCGGTAGAACTGGATGAGTCGCCGGGCGGCACGGGTTCTCACCCGCCGCCGACGAACCCCTCTCCACCGCGTGAGTGGCTCACGCATGCCCAGGCATGCCGCGACCGCCCTTGCCCCCTTCGGAAGGTTCATCCGTGTCCAACGCCGTCATCCGCCGCATCGCCGCTTCCAAGAAGGCCCTCGCGGGTTCCGTCCTCGCCCTGGGCGTCGCCGGTTCCATGCTTGCCGCGGTCCCCGCGCAGGCCGCTCCGATGAGCGCCAAGGCGATCGCGCAGCAGATGATCAAGGACCCGGCGCAGTTCGCGGCCTTCAACAACATCGTTTCCCGCGAGAGCGGCTGGAACCACACCGCCACGAACGCCTCCTCCGGCGCGTACGGCCTGGTCCAGGCCCTGCCGGCCTCGAAGATGGCCTCCGCGGGCGCCGACTGGAAGACCAACCCGGCCACCCAGATCAAGTGGGGCCTGGACTACATGAACGAGCGCTACGGCAGCCCCGTCGGCGCCTGGAACTTCTGGCAGACCCACCACTGGTACTGAGCCGCCGGCGGGCAGCCGACCCACGCGACGAAGACGCCCCGGCCGGGATCTCCCGGCCGGGGCGTCTTGCGGTGTACCCACCGAGCCGCCCGACTCAGCCGGCGGGCGGGCAGAACACCTCCTCCACGAGGCGCTGCGTCGCCTTCCCGAACGCCTCGGCCAGGGACATCGCGGGGTCGTCCACGTAGTTCACCGCGGCGGTCAGGGTCGTGCCGCCGTCGGGCGTGGCGTACATCAGCGCCGCGTGGCCGGCGATGCCGCCGTTGTGGGTGATGACGGTGCCGCCGCGGCCGGTGTCCTGGACCATCACGCCCAGCCCGTAGCCGGCCTTCGCCTCCGGCGTGCACATCTCGGCGAGCAGCCCGGCCGGCAGCAGCCTGCCGCCCACCAGGGCGGAGACGAAGGTGTGCAGGTCCGCGGTGGTGGAGATCATGTCGCCGCCGCTGGAGATCCAGGAGGGGTTCTGGCGGGTGACGTCGACCGTCGTGGTCCGGCCGTCCTCCTCGTAGCGGTAGTAGGCGTGGGCGTGCGGGGCGGGAACCTCCTCCTGCCCGGTTTCCGGCACCAGGGTGTCCGCCAGGTCCAGCGGCTGCAGGATGTGCTCCCGCATCGCCTCGGGCAGCGAGCGGCCGGTGACCTTCTCGATCAGCAGCCTGGCCAGCACGTAGTTGGTGTTGGAGTAGCTCCAGTCCGTCCCCGGCTCGAACCGCGCCGGCTTCGACAGCGCCAGCCGCACCAGGTCCTGCGGCCGGTGGGTCCGAAACCGGCCGTCCACCCACTCCCGGCCCTGCCAGACGATTCCCGGGGCGACCGTCCCGTCCTCGAAGTACTCGCCGGTGAAGTTGAAGATCCCGCTGGTGTGCTGCAGCAGCATCCGGACCGTGATCCGCCGGTCCAGCCCGAACTCGGGCAGGTGGTCGGCCACCGGGTCCTCCAGCCCGAGCCCGCCCCCGGCCACCAGCCGCAGCACCAGGGCCGCGGTGAAGGTCTTGGTGACGCTGCCGATCCGGGTCCGTCCGTCGGCCGGCGGCCTGGCGCTCCCGCCCAGCTCGGCCACCCCGGCGGTGCCGACCCACTCGCCGCGCCCGTCGTTCACGCGCAGCTGTATCCCGGTGAAACCGCAGGCGACGAAGTCCTCGACGGCCTTCTGGAGCTCCGGGCGCTCCTGCCCGGCCCCGGCCGGGGGCTCGGCGGTCTCGCGGGCGCCGTACGTCATGATGCTGCTCCTCGAATCCTCGAAAATGCTGTGGTCAGGGCCGTGGGCCAGGGCGGCGGGTGGGAAGAGGGGGCGGGTCACAGGGTGCGGGCGGTGATGTCGCCGTAGGAGGTGGTCGCACGGATCTCGAGGCGGTCGGCGGCGCCCTCGGTGCTGTGGAGCGCGTTGTGGATCCGGCCGTAGGAGGTACCGGCGTCCAGGCAGGCGCTGACCCCGCGGGCCGCGCCGACCGACACGTCGCCGGCCTCGGTGCGCAGGACGACCGTGCCGCGCACGGCCTCGGCGATGCGCAGGTCGCCCTTCTGGGTGCTGATCTCCGCGGAGCCGCCCAGGCGGCCGACCGAGATGTCGCCGGCGAGGAGGGTGAGGCGGGCGCCCGCGGTCTCGTCGAGCTTGACCGACCCCTGCGCCCCCTCGAAGGTCACCTCCCCGAGCCGTCCGACGCCGCGGAGCTCGGCGCTGGCCGTCTTCGCCTCGACGCGGGAGCCGGCGGGCAGCTGGACGGTCACCTCGACGGAGCCGGAGCTGCCGAGGACCCGGTTCTTCGCCGGTGCGGCCTCGATCCGCAGGACGCCGTCGCCGTACGCGACCGCGGTCTGCTCCGCGGCCTTCACGTCACGGCCCTTGGAGGCGTCCGCGGGGAGGACCTCGACCACGGTGTCGGCGCGGTCGGCGGCGATGAACCGGACGCGTCCCGCGGGGATGTCGAGGACGGCGGCGATCGCGGCGGGGGTGTCGAACTTCTGCATCGTGCTCTCCTTGAGCTCGTTGTTTCTGATGACCTGAACGCTACGTTGCATTCCAAATCTCTTCAACGCCTTCATTGCGTCCGATTCCAATAATCCCAGCTCATAGGCGGGAAATCGTTGCAACCATCCTCCCGCTTAACGCAACGTCAGACACCTGTGCGTTGCAATGGACTGAGGGTGAACGCTAAGCTGGGGCGTACCCCGAAGAGGAACGAAGGAGAACGCGATGCCCGGAGGCAGGCTCACCCAGCCCGAACGCCAGCAGATCGCACTGGGCCTGGCCGACGGCCTCGCCTACGCGGAGATCGCCAGGCGCCTGGACCGCCCCACCTCGACCGTCACGCGCGAGGTGCTGCGCAACGGCGGCCCCGCCGCCTACCGCGCCGACCTGGCCCACCGCGCCACCGAACACCGTGCCCAGCGCCGCAGGCAGCCCGCCCCCCGCGGGCCGGAGGGGTCCCCGCAGCCCCACGGACGCGACGCCGAGGCCGTGCACGCGTACGAGGAGACGTTCACCACCGTCCTGATGGCGTCGGGCATGCCCAAGATGACGGCCCGGGTCATGGCCTGCCTCACCCTCACCGACAGCGGCAGCCTCACCGCGTCCGAACTCGCCCGGCACCTGCAGGTCAGCCCGGCGTCCATCTCCAAGGCGGTCGCCTTCCTCGACAGCCAGGGCCTGGTCCGCCGGGAACGCGACGAACGCCGCCGCGAGCGCTACGTCGTCGACAACGACGTCTGGTACCAGTCGATGATGGCCAGCGCCCGCGCCACCGCCCACCTCGTGGAGATCGCCCGCGAGGGTGTCGGCGTCCTCGGCCCCCGCACCCCGGCCGCCACCCGCCTGGAGAACATCGCCCGCTTCGCCGACTTCGTCTCCGAAAGCATCACCCGCGCCGCGGAACAGGCCCGCGCGATCCTCCACTCCCAACCCGAACCCGAACCCGACCCAGAACCCGGAACCCCTGCGCCGTGAGACCCGCACTCGCGACCGCCGGAGCGCGACCGTGGCCGGCGCACCGCTGCGCGCCACCCGCGCCTCTCCTCCCGGGTTACGGACCACCCCCGCGTTTCCGGAGCACAGGGCTCACGGCGAACCGACCCACCCCGAGACTCCCGCAGCCCCCGGGCGGCCCGCCCGCAGGACCTCCCGCCGGGCCCCGTCACTGACGGGGCACGTCGATGCCGGCCGCGGGCGGGGCCCGGTGGCCGCGCACGGGTCAGCGCGGAGGCGGCGGGTGCGGGCCGGCCGCACGCGAGCCGGTCGGGTCGGGCGGCCCGTCCTCCCGCGGGAAGAGCGGCGCCGCGCCGGTCATCTGCAGCAGGCGCTGGAGCTGGGGAGCCGGATCCGCCAGGTGGATCGCGGTGCCCGCCTCGACCGCTCGGAGCCGCGCGGCGAGGAGCACGTTGAGCCCTGAGGAGTCGCAGAAGGTGACGCGGCTGCAGTCGGTGACGATGCGGTCGGCCTGCGAGGCGTCGACGTGGGCGAGGGCTCGTGCGAGGGCGCGGCTCAGGAGCGGCGCGGTGGCGATGTCGATCTCGCCGGCGGGCCGGACCGCGACCACGCGGCCGACGATCTCGACGACGGGCTCGGCGCCGGTCTCGCGGTCGGGGTGTTCGGCCATGGGATCCCTCCTCGGGTCGCGACCCGCGGGCGAGGGTCGTTCGCGTGGTACGGGGCTCAGGAGCTGCGCTGGTCGTTGCTGTCCTGGCGGAGCTGGTCGGTGTGGCGGGTCATGGCGTCGATGCGGTCGGCGAGTTCCGCGTCGCCGGGCCCCAGATGGGGCCGGGTGCCGGCCAGCAGGGCGACCAGGCGGGCGGCGTCGTCGCCGCCGAGGGCCAGGTTGAGCTCGCCGACGGCGCCCTCGGCGCCCGGGGGGAGCCCGGTGAGCGAGGTGACCTGGCCGGCGAGGCGGCGCAGGTCGGCTGCGTTGTCGCGGGCCCAGGCGGTCACGGTGCGGTCGGCGGCCCGCGCGTCCCGGGTGGCCTGCACGCGCTGTTCACCGGTGCTCCCGGCGGCGCCGGGACGCAGGCGCAGGTAGCGGCGTTCGGCGGCCTGGCGGCTGGCGACCCCCAGGGGCCCGGCGAGGTCGGCCCAGCTGGCACCCCGACCGCGGGCCGTTTCGATCAGGACGCTTTCCCAGCCGGTGAGCCGCTCCCGGACCTCGCGCAGCGTCCGCAGCGCGGCCAGGGCCTGCCCGGGGCCCGAGTCCCGCGCCGTGCTGGCCGCCACCGCGCCGGCGGAGGACCGGTGCGCGTCCTCGACCGCCTGGTGGATGGCCTCCAGCGCCGCGGCGGCGTCCGGGGCGCGGACCGGTGGGACAGGGGGAGAAGTCTCGTTCACGGCGCCTCCGAAGGCTCGTCGTCCGACACGCATCGTCACGCGTCATCCATCAGGTGACATTCTACTTGTCATCGCTTCGATGACATGTTACAACGGGAGCACGTTGAAGCGCATGGGCAGTTCCTGCCTGAACCGACTGGAGGTGTTTCGCGATGCTGATGCGCACCGACCCGTTCCGCGAGATGGACCGGATCTTCCAGCAGCTGTCCGGTACGACCGGGACCTGGTCGAAGCCGTCCGTGATGCCGATGGACGCCTACGGTGACGGCGACGTGTACGTGATCGCGTTCGACCTGCCCGGCGTGAGCACCGAGGCGATCGACATCGATGTGGAGCGGAACATGCTGACCGTGAAGGCCGAGCGCCGGCCCGCGGGCAAGTCCGACGGCGTGCAGATGGAGCTGTCCGAGCGGCCCCTCGGTGTCTTCTCCCGTCAGGTCATGCTGGCCGACACCCTCGACACCGAGCGCATCGAAGCCGATTACGACGCGGGTGTCCTGACCCTGCGGATCCCGATCGCCGAGCGCGCCAAGCCCCGCAAGATCAGCATCGGCGGCGAGTCCGACCGCAAGCAGATCGCCGGCTGAGCAGCCCGCGCCGGCGGCGGAGGACGGGGAAACCGATCCCCCTCCGGCCCCCTCGTCCTCCGCGCCCAGCCCCCCCCCCGCACCTCACCCCAGCCCTGCCCCGGAGGTGATGTGAATGCCGATGCGCCCTGAAGCGTTCCTGGACCACGTCCGCGAACACGGCGAGTACCGGACCCGGGGGGAAGCCGAGCGGGCGGCCCGCGTCGTCCTGGCCCTGCTGGGCGCGCACCTGGTGGGCACCGTGCGGGCCGCGCTGGCCGCCCGCCTGCCCGAGACCTACGCCCTGATCCTGCTGAACCCGCTGCAGGCCGCAGAGCCGCTCTCCCCCGAGCGGTTCGTCCGTGCGACCGCGGCCTGGATCGAGGGCGCCACCGAGAAGACCGCCCTGTGGGATGT
>NZ_JBVHJO010000028.1:0-55685 GCF_055559995.1 Streptomyces sp. NPDC023541 | reverse complement strand
TCCCGGTCCTGCGGTGCGACCGTACCGGTCTCATAGACGACCGTGACCCGCCCGGAGCGCGCTGCCTGCGAGTGGGGCCCCGCCCCGGGCGCCTGGCCCCGGCCCCCCCCCCCCCCCCCCCCCCCCCCCCCCCCCCCCCCGGGGGGGGCCCCCCCCCCGCCCCGCCCCCCCGCCCCCCCCCCCCCACGGCCGTACCGGCTCGGGTCGATCAGGTATCAGGAGGTGTCAGGAGGCGACGGGCTCGTGCGTGATCTCGACGCCGCCGGAGTCACCGAAGGTGAGGCGGCAGGTGTCGGCCCGGTAGGTGGCCACCGAGACCGCGGCCGTGCCCGCGGCGGTGAAGTACCGCGTGGTGACCAGGAGCACCGGTGCGCCGGGCAGCCGGTCCAGTTCCTTGGCGTCGTCGGCGCGGGCGGAGCCGAGCTCAACCGACCGGTCCTGGCCGTCGAGGACCAGCCGCTGCAACTCGCGCAGGACGGCACGCGCCCGGGCAGGACCCGACGGGGCCTCGATGGCGGGCAGTCCGGGCACCGAGGCGGCCGGCACGTACAGCAGCTCGGCAGCGACCGCCTGACCGTTCGTCATCCTGGTCCGGCGTACGGTGTGCACCGGCTGGTCGGCGGCGAACGCCCCGCCGGTACCGAGGAGCTTCACCACGGCGGCCGGCGGCAGGGACTCCGAGGCGTCCTGCGGCTCCCAGCCGTCCACGCCCTCCCCGGGCCAGCTGTGCTGCGCACCGCCGACGGCAACCCCGACGCGCGGCGGGGCGACGGTGGTGCCGACGCCCCGGCGGCGCTGCAGCCGGCCTTCGAGCTCCAGCTGCTCCAGCGCCTGACGCAGGGTCGCCCGAGCGACTCCGAAGCGGGCCGCGAGTTCACGCTCGTTGGGCAGTACCTCACCGACGGCGAAGTCCTGGTCGAGCGCCTCGCTGAGGACGGTCTTGAGGTGCCAGTACTTCGGCTCCGGCACCGTTTCGAGCTGCGTGGTCCCCACCCTGACTCCTCCTGCCATCGCTGCACCCGCCGTGTGTTCCAGCGGCAGTTCCGCGCCTTTGTTTATTAAAGGTTCTTGCACTATCCCTGCGACGATAGGACCGCGCACCCCCTTGGTCAAGACCAATGCTCGTACCTTTGCCGGGCAGATCGGGCATATGTATCAAGCCGTCACGGGATGTTCTCGTATGCGCCGAGGGCTTGTAGTCAAGGGCTACCCGACGGTAATCATGGTGGTGGGCACTCCTGACAGCCTGTCTCGCAGCAGTCCAACCGATGAGGAGCAGCATGACCGCCACCGTCTCCTTCACGATCGATTCGCCGCTCGGCCCCCGGACCACCACCGTCGCCTACGAGCGCAAAGGCTCGGGCGAACCGCTCCTCCTGCTGCACGGCATCGGCCATCATCTCCAGGCCTGGCACCCGGTGACCGACATCCTGGCCGCCGAGCACGACGTGATCGCCGTCGACCTGCCCGGCTTCGGTGCCTCGGAGCCGCTGCCCAAGGGCGTCCCGTACTCCCTGGGCAGCGTGGCCCCGGCACTCGGAGCGCTCTGCACGGCCCTCGGCGTCGAGCGCCCGCACGTCGCGGGCAATTCCCTCGGCGGTCTGCTCGCCCTCGAAATGGGCCGGACCGATCTCGTCCGCTCGGTCACGGCCCTCTCGCCCGCCGGGTTCTGGACCGAAGCCGAACGCCGCTACGCCTTCGCCGCGCTCCTGGCCATGCGGGCCGGCGCCAGGACCCTGCCCCTCCCCGCCGTCCACCGGCTCTCGCGCACCGCCGTCGGTCGCGCCGCGCTCACCGGCACCATCTACGCCCGCCCGGCCCGCCGTTCGCCCGAGGCCGTGGTCGCCGAGACCCTCGCCCTGCGCCATGCCACCGGATTCGAGGACACCCTGGCCGCGGGTGGTTCCGTACGCTTCACCGACGACGTGCCGGGCCTTCCCGTCACCCTCGCGTGGGGCACCCGCGACCGGCTGCTGCTGCGCCGCCAGGGCGTACGGGCCAAGCACACCCTGCCCGGCGCACGGCTGGTCCGCCTCCCGGGCTGCGGCCACGTCCCGATGAGCGACGACCCGGCCCTCGTCGCCCGGGTGGTGCTGGACACGGCACGCAGCGCCGAGCCGGCCGTGTCGCGGCAGACCGAGTACGCGCGTGGCTGAGCGAGCGAGTGAGTGGGACCGGTTCGAGTCAAGGGGGTTGAACGCCTGAACGGATGAGCGGCTGACGGCTGTTCATCCGCGGTTCGCGTGGGCGACGCGGCCGGGCCGGTGCGCGGCGGCACGCTGGTCCGACCCGTCCTCTCTCCCCCCTGGAGACGCATCGATGGCATCGACCCCGCACACCCGACGCTCCCTCATCGGCGGTTCCCTGGCCCTGTCCTCCGCGCTGCTCGCCGCTCCGGCACTCGCCGCCCCCGCACTCGCCGCCCCGGCCTTCGCCCGCTCCGGCCGGCCGAACGCGCACTGGGGCGTCCAGTCCGGTGAGATCACCGCGCATTCGGCCACCGTGTGGACCCGCTGCGACCGCGTCGCGCGCATGTACGTCGAGACCTCTCCGAGCGAGACGTTCCGCTACGCCGTACGCCGCCACCGCGGCCCGCTCCTCGGCCCGTCGAGCGACTTCACCGGGACCACCGTCCTGCGCGACCTCCCGCCCGGACAGCAGATCCACTACCGGGTCGTCCTGGCCGACCCCCACGACCCCCGCCGCACCGCCGAGCCGGTCCTCGGCACCTTCCGCACCACCCCGGTCTCCCGCCGCCGCGACGTGCGCTTCCTGTGGTCCGGGGATTTGGCGGGCCAGGGCTGGGGCATCAACCCCGATGTCGGCGGCTACCGCATCTTCGACGAGATGCGCGGGCGCAACCCCGACTTCTTCCTCTTCAGCGGGGACACGGTCTACGCCGACGGGCCGATCCAGTCGGCCGTGCCCCTGCGGGACGGCAGCGTCTGGCGCAACATCACCACCGCGGAGAAGTCGAAGGTCGCCGAGACCCTCGACGAGTTCCGCGGGAACTTCCGCTACAACCTCCTCGACCGCAACCTCCTCGGCTTCAACGCCCAGGTCCCCGTCCTCGCCCAGTGGGACGACCACGAGGTGCGCAACAACTGGTACCCGGGCCAGCTGATCGACGACCCCCGCTACACCGTCAAGGAGGCCGACACCCTCGCCGCCCGCGCCCGCCGCGCCTTCGGCGAGTACTTCCCGGTCACCGACCTGCGCGGCGGCCGCGCCGAGGGCCGGATGTACCGAGTGATGCGCTACGGGCCGCTCCTCGACGTCTTCGTGCTCGACATGCGCACCTACCGCAACGCCAACTCCCCCGGAGGCCAGACCGAGGACCCCGTCGGCATCCTCGGCGCCGAGCAGCTCGCCTGGATCAAGCGCGAGCTCTCCCGCTCCCGGGCCACCTGGAAGGTCATCGCCGCCGACATGCCCCTGGGCATCGTCGTCCCCGACGGAGCCGCGGACTTCGAGGCGGTCGCCCAGGCAGACCCGGGCGCCCCGCTCGGCCGGGAGCTGCAGATCGCCGAACTCCTGCGGCACATCAAGCACCGGCGCATCACCGGCACCCTCTGGCTCACCGCCGACGTGCACTACACCGCCGCGAACCACTACGCGCCCGAACGGGCCGCCTTCGCCGACTTCGCGCCGTTCTGGGAGTTCGTCTCCGGTCCCGTCGGAGCCGGCGGCTTCCCGGCCGGCCGGCTCGACGCCACCTTCGGCCCGGAGACGGCCTTCGTCCAGTCGGCCCCCTTCGCCAACATGTCACCGTCCGAAAACCCTCCCTACTACGGGGAGGTCGACATCGACGGCGACAGCGGGGACCTCACCGTGCGGTTGCGCCGCCAGGGGGGCGGCGTACTCTTCACCAGGACCCTCCAGCCCGGTCGTGTGGGCCAGTAGAGCGACCGAGGAAGCCCCCGAAAACCGGGTGAAATCGGCCAGATGGACACTTAACCAGTCGGTCACAGTTCGTTCGTGATCACGCAACACCCTTGCGCAACAGTGGTGTGCATGACTGACCGTATCCACGCCCCCGCCCAGCGTCCCCACCGCCACCACTGGCGCCGCGACGTCGTCGAACTCGCCGCACTGTTCTGCGCCGTCGCGGTCGCCGACGCCATCGCCAATCTCGTGGTGCACGGCCCCAGGGGTCCGATCCTGCTGGTTGCCTCGGCCGTCACGCTGCTGGTGACCGCGGCCTTCCACACCTGGTGGGCGCGGCGCCACAGCCATGCGCCGCCGCCCAGCACACCGCCGGCCGAGCAACCGGCACCGTCGGCGCCCGCCGCCACCGCGGCCGCCGGAACCACCGCGACCGCCACCACCCTGTGGCGGATGCGCACGACCGTACGCGACCAGCCCGGCTCGCTGGCCGTCCTCTGCACCGCCCTCGCCCGCAACGGCGTGGACATCCTCACCCTCCAGACGCACCCGCTGCCCGAGGGCGGCACCGTGGACGAGTTCCTGCTGCGCGCCCCGCAGCAACTCCCCTCCGCCGACCTCACCCGCGCCGTCTCCCGGGCCGGCGGACACAGCACCTGGATCGAGCGCGCCGACGCCCACGACCTCGTCGACACCCCGACGCGACTGCTGGGCCTGGCCACCCGCACCGCCCTGGACGCCGCCGAGCTCCCCCTCGCCCTGCGCCAGCTGCTCGGCCGCTGCACGATCCACTCGATCCCGGCGACCACCCTCTCCGGGCGCCCCAACTCCGGCGCGGACGCCCCGGTCGAGGGCGTGCTGGAGGCCACCGTCATGCGGCTGCGGGACCCCTCGGGCGGCGCGATCACCATCGAGCGGCCCTACCTGCCCTTCACGCCGACCGAATTCGCCCGGGCCCGCGCCCTGGTCGAGCTCGACGCCCGCCTCGGCCCGCGCGTCCCGCGCAGCCAGGACGTGCTGACCCTCCCCGAGGGCAACGAGATCACCGTCCGCCGCGCCGACGGATCGGACCTGGCCGCGGCCCGCGCCATGCACGACCGCTGCTCCGAGCGCACCCTCGGGCTGCGCTACCACGGCCCCGTCGCCGATGCCGACCGCTACCTCGGCCACCTGCTCAGCCCCCGCTTCGGCCGCACCCTCGCCGCCACCACCGCGTCCGGGAAGCTCGTCGCCCTCGGCCACCTGCTGTGGGACGGCGACGAGACCGAGGTCGCCCTGCTCATCGAGGACGACTGGCAGCGCCGGGGCATCGGCACCGAGCTGCTCAGCCGCCTTATCGCCATGGCCGTCGAGGCACGGTGCGACAGCGTGTACGCCGTCACCCAGGCGGCCAACACCGGCATGGTCGCCGCCATGCGCGGCCTCGGCCTCCCCCTCGACTACCAGATCGAGGAGGGCACCCTGGTGATCACGGCCCGGCTGGACTCGGCCCCCGCCGGCTCGCGACGGCCGCACGAGGTGCCCCTCGGCCTGCCGCACGAGCACCAGGCTCCGCGCCGCCCCCACTGAGCCCGCCCCGACCGCACAGCTCGCGCTCCGGGCGGAGGCGCCCCGTCCGGACGGGGCGCCTCCGCCCGGACGGTGTGTCCCGCCCGGACGGTGTGCCTCCGTCCGGACGGTGTGCCTCCGTCCGGATCCGGCCAAACTCCGGGCCGCGCCACCGCCCACCACACTCCCTCCCGACAGCGAAATCGCTTGTATACAGGGCACGTTGATCACCTCGGGGCGGACCCGGCAGCCGTGCTCCGGCCCGCGTCACGAGGCTGACGACAATCGGTGATGACGGGAGGACGCCTCACATACGAAGATGGCCGCATGTCAGAGACCCTCCACACCGGCAGCGCCCCCCGGCTGCCCCGCCAGGTGGCCGACGATTACGTCGACGGCCTCATCGCCCTCGACCCGATCACCGGCACCTACCTGGGTGTAGCCGAGAGCTCCGCCAAGCTCCCGGACTTCTCCCCGGCGGGCCGCGCGGCCGTCGCCGAACTCGCCCGTGAGACCCTCGCCTGCCTCGACGCCGCCGAGGCGCTGCCCGGCGCCGACTCCGACGCCGAGCGGCGCTGCGGTCGTCTGCTCCGCGAGCGGCTCACCGCCGAACTCGCGGTCCACGACGCCGAAGAGGATCTGCGCGCGGTCAGCAACATCCACAGCCCCGTGCACTCGGTCCGCGAGGTCTTCTCCCTGACCCCGGCCGACACCGACGAGGACTGGGCGGCGATCGCCGAGCGGCTGCGCGCCGTCCCGGCCGCCTTCGCCGGCTACCGCGAGAGCCTCCGGCTCGGCCTGGAGCGCGGTCTGTACGGCGGCCCTCGCGCCACCGGGACCATGATCGGCCAGCTGACCACGTGGGCCGGCCAGGACGGCACCGCCGCGGCCTTCTTCGAGGACTTCGCCTCGAACGGCCCGCAGTCCCTGCGCGCCGAGCTGGACGCGGCGGCCGCCGGCGCGACCGCCGCCGTCGTCGAACTGCGCGACTGGATGACCGCCGTGTACGCCCCCGCCGTCGAGGGCCGCCCGGACACGGTGGGCCGCGAGCGGTACGCCCGCTGGTCGCGGTACTTCAACGGCACCGACCTGGACCTCGACGAGGCCTACGCCTACGGCTGGTCGGAATACCACCGGCTGCTCGCCGAGATGAAGACCGAGGCGGCCAAGATCCTCCCGGGCGCCGGTCCCTGGGAGGCCCTGAAGCACCTGGACGAGCACGGCACCCACATCGAAGGGGTGGACGAGGTCCAGGCCTGGCTCCAGGGGATCATGGACGAGGCCATCGAGAACCTCGACGGCACCCACTTCGAACTCGCAGAGCGGGTCCGCAAGGTGGAGTCCCGGATCGCCCCTCCGGGCGGCGCCGCGGCCCCGTACTACACCTCCCCCTCGGAGGACTTCTCCCGCCCCGGCCGCACCTGGCTGCCCACCATGGGCCAGACCCGCTTCCCGGTGTACGACCTGGTGTCCACCTGGTACCACGAGGGCGTGCCGGGCCACCACCTGCAGCTCGCGCAGTGGACGCACGTGGCGGACCAGCTCTCCCGCTACCAGGCCACCGTCGGCTGGGTCAGCGCCAACTGCGAGGGCTGGGCCCTGTACGCGGAGCGGCTGATGGACGAGCTGGGCTACCTCAAGGACGCCGAGCAGCGCCTGGGTTACCTGGACTGCCAGATGATGCGGGCGGCGCGTGTCATCGTCGACATCGGCATGCACCTGGGCCTGGAGATCCCGGCGGACTCGCCGTTCCACCCGGGCGAGACGTGGACCGTGGACCTCGCGCAGGAGTTCTTCGGCCTGCACAGCGGCCGGCCGGCGGAGTTCGTGGAGAGCGAGGTGACCCGCTACCTGTCGATGCCGGGGCAGGCGATCGGCTACAAGCTGGGCGAGCGCACCTGGCTGCTGGGCCGGGACAACGCCCGTGCCGCGCACGGTGATTCCTTCGACCTCAAGGCCTGGCACATGGCGGCGCTGTCGCAGGGTTCGCTGGGACTGGACGACCTGCTGGACGAGCTGTCGAAGCTCTGACGGCACGGCGCCTCATGGCCGCCCGCCGCACGGCGCACGGGCCGCTCATCCCCCGGGGGTGGGCGGCCCGTCCGCGTCGGGCGGCCACATCAGCAGCCGCAGTCGTCCGAGTCGGTCGGCGCGGTCAGCGGGTCGGCCTCGCCGCGCTGCCGCGTGCCCTGCCAGGTCTCGACCTCGAAGCCCTCGCGGATCCAGTACTCGATGCCGCCGAGCATCTCCTTGACCTGGAAGCCGAGTTCGGCAAGCGCGAGGGCCGAGCGCGTGCCGCCGTTGCAGCCGGGGCCCCAGCAGTACGTCACCACCGGGACGTTCTTGTCCAGGAGCCGCTCGGCCTGCTCGGGGACGAGGGCGGTGGGCAGGTGGATCGCACCGGGCACGTGCGCCTGGTCCCAGGAGGGCGTGGAGCGGGAGTCGACGAGCTGGAAGCCCAGCTCGGCGCCCGCCTCGCGATGGGCCTTGAAGGCGCTCGCGACGTCCGAGACGTCGGCGTGGAAGGCCAGGCTCGCGGCGAAGTACGCTGCGGCCGCGGCCGGGGAGGCCGGCGGCACCCGGAGCACGGGGTTGCTGGAAGCGGGGGCGGAGGAGGCGTTCTGCGTCGTCGTCATGGCCAGAAATCTACGATCTGTTGATCTTCCTCGGAAGTGGCTTTCCTCGGCCTTCTCCTTGTCCGGCCGGGGAATCCCCTGCTAGACCTGCCCCATGACCGACTATTCCCCTGACGCCACCGACTGGCGGATCCTTGAGGCGCTTCAGCGGGACGGCCGCGCCAGCTTCACCGAGCTCGCCCGCTCGGTGTCCATGTCCGCGAGCGCCGTCACCGAGCGGGTCCGCAGGCTGGAGGAGGCGGGTGTGATCACCGGCTACACGGCCGTCGTGGACCCGGAGAAGCTCGGCAAGTCGATCCTCGCCCTGGTGCGACTGCGCTATCCGCACGGCAACTACAAGCCGTTCCGCGACTTCCTGGAAGCCACCCCGGAGATCCTGGAGGCGCACCACGTCACGGGCGACGACTGCTTCGTCCTCAAGGTGGCGACGCGCTCGATGGGACACCTGGAGGAGGTCACCGGCCGGATCGCGGGCCTCGGCCCGGTGACGACGAGCATCGTCTACTCCTCGCCGCTGCCCCGCCGCCCGCTCAGTCCGTGAGCGCCGCCGTCCGGTGGCGCACGACGGAGCCGCCGCGCTGCTTGACGATCTCCAGCTGGGCCTGGACCCGGGTCCGCAGGTCGGCGACGTGACTGACGATGCCGACGCTGCGGTCCCGCTCGCGCAGTGAGTCCAGGACGTCGAGCACCTCGTCCAGCGCCTGGTCGTCGAGGCTGCCGAAACCCTCGTCGATGAAGAGGGTGTCGAGGCGCGTGCCGCCCGCCTCGTCGGTGACCACGTCCGCGAGGCCCAGCGCGAGGGCGAGCGAGGCGAAGAAGGTCTCGCCGCCCGACAGGGTGGCGGTGTCCCGCTCGATGCCGGTCCACGCGTCGACCACGTGCAGTCCGAGGCCGGAGCGCCCCCGTCCGCTCGCCCTCGCGTCGGAGTGCACCAGGGTGTAGCGGCCGCCGGACATGCGCAGCAGCCGCGCCGTCGCGGCGGCGGCCACCTGCTCCAGGCGGGCGGCGAGCACGTAGGCCTCCAGGCGCATCTTGCGCTCGTTGTCGGCGGAGGTGCCGGCGGTCAGTCCGGCCAGCCGGGCCACCCGGTCGTAGGCCTCGCGCAGCGGGCCGAGCGCGCGCAGTTCCTGCTCCGTCTGCCGGGAGAGCCGGTCCAGTTCGGCGCAGCGGACGCGGGCCGCGTCGCAGGCGGAGCCTGCCGTACGGAGCTTCGCCGCGGCCTGGACCGCGTACGCCTCGGCTGCGTCCGGTGCGGCCGGAGGCAGCGCCGCGGCCTCGGCGGCATCGGTCTCGCCGAGGCGGTCCGCCAGGAGGGCCTCCTCGGCCTGCCAGGCGTCCATCCGGTGCTGGAGCGCGGTGCGTTCGTACTCGGGGAGAACGGCTTCGGCGGCGGCCTCGATGGTGTCGAAGCCCGCCTTGAAGGCGGCGTCGGCGAGCTGGTCGTCGGCCTCCTTCAGCCGGGCGGCGGCCGTCTCGGCGCGGCGCAGGCAGGCGGCGGCCGCGGCGACCATCCTGACCCGGTCCTCCAGGGTCCGGGCGCGGGCCGCGACGGTGGGTGCGTCGCGCCGCACGAGGGCGAGTTCGGCCTCCAGCGAGGCCTGTTCCCGGTCCAGGGCCTCACGGCGCGAGGCCCGGGCGGCGGCCCGGGTCTCGGCGTCGAGCCGGTCGGCGCTGCGCGCGGCGTGTTCCCGCTCGGCCCGGGCGAGCTGCTCCCGGGCGGCGTGCAGGCCGGCGGCCGCGGCATGGGCGGCGGCGTGCCGGGTGGTCAGGTCGGTGGTCAGAGCCAGGAGTTCGGCGGTGGTGGACTCCCCCGCGGCGGACGCGGCCTCGGCGCGCGCCTCCTGGGCGGCGGCGAGCCGGCGTTCGACGGCGGCCCGGGCCTGCTCGGCCTGTTCGAAGGCGGCGTGGGCGGCATCCTCGGCGGCCCGGTCGACGTGGCCGGGGGCGGGACGGGCCGGCGCCGGGTGCTCCGCCGATCCGCACACGGTGCAGGCCTCTCCGGCCACCAGGGCTTCGGCGAGTTCGGCGGCGATGCCGCGCAGCCGGGCCTCCTTGAGCTCCAGCCAGCGTTCGCGCGCGGCGGCCGACTCCTCGCGCAGGTCGAGCAGTTCGCTTTCGGCGCGCTCGGCGTCGGCGGCGAACTCGTCCCGCCTGCGGGCGGCGTTCAGGTTCATCCGGGCCGGTTCCAGCCTCCCCGCGAGCTGCTCGGCCAGGGTGGCGGCCTGCTGGGCGGCGTCCAGCCGCTCCTGGAGGGCGGCCCGGGTCTCCTCCCAGCGCTCCAGCCACTCGGCGGACTCCTGGTGCTGCTCCTCGGCGGCCCGGGACTCCCGTTCCAGGTCGGCCCGTTCGCGGCCGATCTCGGCGCTGCGCTGCTCGGCGCGGTGGGCGGCGCCGAGCGCGCCGAGTTCCTCGCGCAGCCGCTGCTCGACGGTGGCCAGCTGCTCGGTGCCCGCCTCGCGCAGCGGCGGCGGGAGTTCCGCCCGGGCCGCCGTCTCGGCGTGCGCGGCGGCGAGGTGCGCGGCGGAGGCCGCGCCGCGCAGCTCCAGGGCGGGGGCCACCAGGGCTCCGCGCCGGGCCCCGTCCAGCAGGCCGCGCACCCGCTCGCGTTCGGGCTCCGCCTCGGCGAGCAGCGCGGCCCGGCGGGCGGTCTCCGCGTGCCGGCGCTGGAGCCGGTCGAGTTCCCGCGCGTCCTCGGCGGCCCGGCGGGCGGCGGCGTGCCGGCTCTCGACGGCGGCGAGCGCGTATTCGGCGACGTCGAGCCGTTCGCGGGCGGAGCAGCGGGCGACGGCCGCCCAGGCGCGGACCGCTTCGGCCAGCCCGGGATCTCCCGGCTGGTGTCCGGGCAGCGGCCAGGCGCGCAGGTCGGCGCTGTCCCCGGCGGCCTGGGCGAGCCGCTGAGCGGTGTGGAGCACCTTCTCGTCGCCGGCCCGGACCCTGGCCTCGGCGGCCCGGCGACGTTCACCGAGCAGGGCCTCGACGGCGGCGAAGCGGCGGGTGTCGAAGAGCCGGCCGAGTAGCCGGCCGCGCGCCGCCTCGTCGGCGCGCAGGAAGCGTGCGAACTCCCCCTGCGGCAGCAGCACGACCTGGCAGAACTGCTCACGGCTCATGCCGAGCAGCTGCTCGATCTCCTCGCCGATCTCCTGGTGGGAGCGGCTGAGCGCCTCCCAGCCCTCGCCGGTGTGCTCGCGCAGCCGGCTCTGCGCCTTGTCCTTGGTGGTGCCCGTGCCCCGCTTCTTCGGACGCTCCTGTTCGGGGCGCCTGGTGATCTCCAGGCGGCGGCCGCCCGCGGTGAGTTCGAGGGTGACCTCGGTGGGGGTGCCGGCGCCGGCGTGGTCGCTGCGCAGGCTCGTGCCGGGGGCCTGGCGGGGGCCGGGCACGGATCCGTAGAGGGCGTAGCAGACGGCGTCGAGCACGGAGGTCTTCCCGGCGCCGGTGGGGCCGTGCAGCAGGAAGATCCCGGCGCCGGACAGGGCGTCGAAGTCGATCTCCTGGGGCTCGGCGAACGGTCCGAAGGCGGTGACGGCCAGCCTGTGCAGCCTCATCGGCGGGTCTCCCGGCAGCTGTCGTCGGCTCGTACGTCGTCGAAGGCGCCCTGGAGGACGGCCCGTTCGGCCTCGTCCGGGTGGCCGCCGCCGCGCACGTGGGCGACGAAGTCCTCGGCGATCTGCTGGTCGGTGCGGCCGCGCAGGCGCTGGGCGTAGGAGGCGCCGGTCTCCTCCCGGCGGCCCTCGGGGTCGAAGGCGAGGGTGAGGGTGTGCGGGAAGCGGGTGGCGAGGCGGGCCATGGGGTCGTCGGGGCGGACCGGGTCGGTGAGGGTGGCCTCCACCCAGGCGTCCTCGTGCACGGCGTACGCGGGGTCGTCGAGGAGGTCGTCGATCCGTCCGCGCAGCCTCGCGAGGGGGCGCGGCACGGGGGTGTCGATGCGCTCGGCGCCGCTGATCTCTCCTCCCGCGCCCAGTTCGATCAGCCACATGGTCTTGCGGTGGCCGGCTTCGGAGAAGGAGTAGGCGAGCGGGGAACCGGAGTAGCGGACCCGGTCGTTGATCGTCTGGCAGCCGTGGAGGTGGCCGAGGGCGGTGTAGTCCACCCCGTCGAAGACGGAGGCGGGCACGGCCTCGACGCCGCCGACGCTGATGTCGCGCTCGCTGTCGCTGGCCTGCCCGCCGGTGACGAAGGCGTGCGCCAGGACGACGGAGCGGGTGCCGGGCGGGCGGCTGGCGAGGTCGGCCCGGATCCGGTCCATGGCCGCGCCCAGGACCGCCTCGTGGCTGACCTTCCGCGCGCTGAACTCGTCCTTGACCAGGGCGGGCTCCAAGTACGGCAGCCCGTAGAGCGCCACGTCACCGTGGGCGTCGGCCAGTACGACGGGGTCGGCGCAGCCGGCCGGGTCGGTCCGCAGGTGGATCCCGGCGCGGCCGATCAGCCCGGCTCCGACCCCGAGGCGGCGCGCGGAGTCGTGGTTGCCGGAGATCATGACGGTGGGCACGCCGAGCTCCGCGAGCCGGTGCAGGGCCCGGTCGTACAGCTCGACGGCGGGCAGCGGGGGCACGGCGCGGTCGTAGACGTCGCCGGCGACGAGGACGGCGTCGACCTCGTGCGTGCGGACCGTCTCGACGAGGTGGTCCACGAAGGCCGCCTGGGCGCCGAGCAGGTTCACCCGGTGGAAGGCCCGGCCGAGGTGCCAGTCGGAGGTGTGCAGGAACTTCACTCGCCGGCCCCGCCGCACATGCCGTCTCCCCCTGGTCGTCTCCCGCTCGCTGAACCCCCCTACGCTAACCCGTCCCCGGGGGCGCTCAGGGCGCGTACGTCTCCCCGCCCAGGGTGAGACGGGCCGTACCGGCCGTGCTGTCGGCGAGCCAGGCCTGGAAGGCGGGCAGATCGGCCTCGGGGAGGGCGACCTCGATCTCCACGGCGGTCCCGTAGCGCAGGTCCACCACGGTCCTGCCGGTGGAGCGCAGGTCGTTCTGCGTCTTGCCGGCCCGCTGGTGGTCGACGGTGACGGTGGCCAGCCGGTAGCGCCGCCGGGTGACGGTGCCGACCTCGTCGAGGGCCTCGCCGACGACGCCGCCGTAGGCGCGGATCAGCCCGCCGGCGCCGAGCTTCACGCCGCCGTAGTAGCGGGTGACGACGGCCACGGCGTAGCGCACGTCCCGGCGCATGAGCATCTGCAGCATGGGCACCCCGGCGGTGCCGCCGGGCTCCCCGTCGTCGCCGGCCTTCTGGACGGCGGCGTCGGCGCCGATGACGTAGGCGTAGCAGTTGTGCGAGGCGGTGGGGTGCTCCTTGCGGATGCGCGCGATGAACTCCTGCGCCTCCTGCTCGGTCGCGGCGGGCGCGAGCGAACACAGGAAGCGCGAGCGGTTGATCTCCGACTCGTGCGCGCCCTCACGGGCCACCGTCACGTACTGGTCTTGCTTCACCGCTCCACCCTAAGCCGTGGCCACCCCCGGCCCGGCGGCCACGACCGGCGGCTCCCCGCCGAGCCGGCGAGTGACGTTGAGCACCTCGCCTTGAGCACCTCGCCCGCCGACGGGGCGCTGAAGACCGGGTCGTGGAAGGCGGACCGGGCCCGGGCGTCCGCGGGGAATCGGGCGTCGGGCTTTTCGGTTGATGCGGCTGAGCAGTGGCGGCAGACGACGACAGACGACATCAGCAGGAGGCGGCGCGCGTGTACGGCGATCCGGCAACCATTCGCAAGATCCTCACCGAGCTCGGTGACACCTGGGCCGTGGTGGGCCTCTCGAACAACAGGGACCGGGCGGCCTACGGGGTGGCGCGCGTGCTCCAGCAGTACGGCAAGCGCGTGGTCCCCGTGCACCCCAAGGCCGAGACCGTGCACGGCGAGCCCGGGTACGCCTCGCTGGAGGCGATCCCGTTCAAGGTGGACGTGGTGGACGTCTTCGTGAACAGCGAACTGGCCGGGGCGGTGGCCGACCAGGCGACCGCCGTCGGCGCCGAGGCCGTCTGGTTCCAGCTCGGCGTGATCGACGAAGCCGCCTTCGACCGGACCCGCGAGGCCGGGCTGACCATGGTCATGGACCGCTGCCCGGCGATCGAGATCCCTGCTCTCTAGCCTTCCCTGGCCGCGGCCGCAGCCGCGGCCGCTGCACCGTGCGCGTGCGTGGTGGCCGCGGCCACCGGTGCGGACACCGGGGGGACCGACACCGCGAGGGTCATCTCCATCGGTACGGAGCCTTCGTTGCGGTAGGAGTGCGGGAGGTTGGCCTCGAAGGTGGCCGCGGCCCCGGCGGGGACGCGGAACTGCTCCTCGCCGACCACCAGGGTCAGCTCCCCGGCCGTGACGTGCAGCATCTCGATGGTGCCGGAGGGGTGAGGGACGGAGTCCGTGCCCTCACCCGGCACCAGGTGCCAGGTCCACAGCTCCATGGGCCCGCGCTCGTCGGTCCCGATCAGCATGGTCGTCGAGCTGCCCGCCTCGCTCGACCAGATCCGCACCACCTGTTCCGGCGGGACGACCCGGACCTGCGGGCCGCGGTCGTAGTCGAGGAGTGCGGAGATGCTGACGCCGAGCGCGTCGGCCAGCCTCACCGTGGTGCCCACGCTGGGATTCGTACGGGCCTGCTCGATCTGGATGATCATCCCGCGGCTCACACCGGCGCGGGCCGCGAGGGAGTCCAGCGTGAAGCCGCGCTCCCCGCGCCACCTCTTGAGGTTCCGGGCGAGCGCCTGGGTGAGCTGTTCGAGATCCGACACCATTCCGTCCAATATCCTGGATGACACGGTCCAACAGAGTGCACTACCGTGTTCTGTATTAGATGCTGCACTCCGGCGTTCACTGCACTGTACTGCGAGGCCCCCGATGACCGCCTTCTTCGCCCTGGCCACAGCCGTCCTGTGGGGCCTCGCCGACTTCGGAGGCGGACTGCTGACGCGCCGGATACCGGCGCTCACGGTGGTGGTCGTCTCGCAGATCGTCGCCGTCGTCGTGCTCGGCGCCGTGGTCCTCGGCACCCGCGCCTGGCACGAGGCCGGTCCACAGCTGTGGTTCGCGGTCGCCGCGGGCCTGGTGGGGCCGGTCGCCATGCTCAGCTTCTACAAGGCGCTGGCCCTCGGGCCGATGGGCGTGGTCTCACCGCTCGGCTCCCTCGGCGTGGTCGTGCCGGTCACCGCCGGGCTGATGCTCGGCGAGCGCCCCGGCCTCGGCCAGTTCGCGGGAATCGCGGTCGCCGTCGTCGGCATCGTCCTCGCCGGCGGCCCCGAGCTGCGCGGCGCCCCCGTCCGGCGGCAGGCCGTGGTCCTCACGCTGGTCGCGGCCTTCGGCTTCGGCGCGGTGATGGCCCTGATCGCGGAGGCCTCGACCACCGTCACCGGTCTCTTCCTCGCACTGTTCGTCCAGCGGGTCACCAACGTCACCGTCGGCGGCGCCGCCCTGTGGGCGCAGTCCCGGCGCGGCGTCCCCGCCCTTCCGGAAGGCACCGGCCCGCGGATCCTGTGGGGGCTGCTGCCGGCCCTGGCCTTCGTCGGCCTGGCGGACGTCGCGGCGAACGGCACGTATTCCGTAGCCGCCCAGAACGGCCCGGTCACCATGGCCGCCGTACTGTCCTCGCTCTACCCGGTGATCACCGCGCTCGCCGCCTTCGCCGTCCTCAAGGAGCGGCTGCGCACCGTGCAGGCGGCGGGCGCCGGACTGGCCCTGGCGGGAACGGTCCTGCTGGCCGCGGGCTGAACGGCGGGGCGCTACTTCTCGGCCTCGGCGAGCCCGGCCTCCGCCATACCCGCCTCCGCGAGCCCCGCCTCCGCCAGTTCGACCTCGGCCAGCTCGGCCTCGGTGAGCTCGGCCAGCCCCCGCAGCTGCTCCGGCGTCACGCCGTCCGGGATCGGTACCGGCGCCGGGGTCCGCAGCGGCGGCTGCCACCCCGTCTCCGGTGTCCAGCGCCGTACGATGCGGGCCGGCGCCCCCGCCACCACGGCGTGGTCGGGCACCTCGCCCCTCACGACCGCACCGGCGGCCACCACCACGTTGCGGCCGAGCCGCGCGCCCGGCAGGATCACCGCGCCCGTGCCGAGCCAGCATCCGGGGCCGATCTCCACCGGCGCGCTGCGCGGCCACTGCCGGCCGACGGGCTCGTGCGGGTCGTCGTAGCTGTGGTTCGTGGAGGTGATGTAGACACCGGGCCCGCAGAAGGTGTTCGAGCCGATCTCAATGCGCGCGTCGGCGATGACGTGGCTGTCCCGCCCGATGACGACCCCGTCGCCGAGCACCAGCATCGGCTCCGCGCCTAGGTCGAGGTCCGGCATCATGCCGGCGGTGAGGGTGACCTGCTCGCCGATGATGCAGTGGCCGCCGAGCCGGATCCACCGCTCGCCGAAGACCGTGCCCTGCGGGAAGGCGAGCCGGGTACCGTCCCCGATCGCACCGAAGCGCAGCCGGCCCGGGGTCTGCGCGGTCACCGCGCCGGCCTGCTGCATCCAGCGCCAGCCGGTGTGGACCACACGGCTCGCCAGCCGCCGGCGCCAGACCGCCACGGATGAGAACGTGTTCTTTTTCTTCGGCACCCGGCCACGGTAGTGCGCCCGGCGGCGGTCGTCCGGACCACGGTCCTGTGATCTTCACCCCATCGCCGGGACGGCGGGCGGCGTGGCCTACGGTGCTGTTGGCGCGGCAACCGGACGACCGACCAGAGGGAAGCGAACATGACGCAGCAGACGGCCCAGGCACTCGTGGCGGGTGTCGGCGGAAAGCACCCGGACATCGACCCCACCGCGTTCACCGCGCCCACCTCGGTCGTGCTCGGAGAGGTCACCCTCGCCGCTGGCACCAGCATCTGGTACTCGGCGGTGCTGCGCGCCGACTGCGGCCCGATCACGCTCGGCGCCGACAGCAACGTGCAGGACAACTGCACGCTCCACGTCGACCCTGGCTTCCCCGTGTCCATCGGCGAGCGCGTCTCCATCGGCCACAACGCCGTCGTACACGGCTGCACCGTCGAGGACGACTGCCTCATCGGCATGGGCGCCACCGTCCTGAACGGCGCGGTGATCGGGGCCGGCTCCCTGGTGGCCGCGCAGGCGCTGGTGCCGCAGGGCATGGTGGTCCCGCCCGGTTCGCTGGTCGCGGGCGTCCCCGCGAAGGTGCGCCGTGAGCTGACCGACGAGGAGCGCGAGGGCATCAAGGTCAACGCCCAGATGTACGTGGAACTGGCCAAGCAGCACCGCGCCTCGGTGACCCCCGAGGGCTAGGCAGTCTCCTTCGGATCGTGCCGGGCCCGCGTCGCCGGGCAAGATCCGAAGGAGACGACCTCCGTGCCTTGTGGATCAGGCAGGACCCGGTCCACCGGGCACGCCTGGTCGCGGGTGACGCTCCGCCGCCGTCACTCCCCGACCGTGGCGCGGGCCGTCGGCCGCGCGGGGATCTCCGCGCCGGCCGCCCCGGCGGCCTCGGCCGCCTTCTTCATCCGGCTGCGCACCACCAGGGTCACGACGAGCCCGAACACCACCGCGAGGCCCAGGGCCAGCCAGGAGAACCGCTTCAGCCAGGGCTCCGCGACGATGCCGACCGAGTAGATGACGGCGGTGGTCCCGCCCGCCCAGAGGATCCCGCCGAAGACATTGGCGACGAGGAACCGCCAGTACGGCATGTGCAGCACGCCCGCGAGCGGCCCCGCGAAGATCCGCAGCAGCGCGACGAAACGGCCGAAGAAGACGGCCCACATGCCCCACTTCTCGAAGGAGCGTTCCGCCAGAGCGACCTGCTGGGGCCCGAAGTGCTTGGGGAAGCGCCGGCCCAGCCGCTCCAGCAGCGGCTTGCCGCCCCGGCGTCCGATGGCGTAGCCGATCGAGTCGCCCACGATCGCGCCGGTGATCGCGCACAGCCCGAGTACGACGGGGTCGATCTCCCCGTGCTGCGAGGCCAGCAGCGCCGAGCTGACCAGGATGATCTCGCCGGGCAGCGGGATGCCGAGGCTCTCCAGGCCGATGACCAGACCCACCAGGAGATAGATGCTGACCGCCGGAATCGTCTCCAGCCATTCCTGGATGTCCACCGGTACGTCCTCCCGAGTCGTCCCCGGCGCGTCCCCTGTGACACGCCGAACGGGCAGCCTATCGGCTCGCCGGAGCGACCTTCGCCCTCAGAGGCAGTTCGCGTGAGGAACGTCCCGCGAACACCTCGCGGCGTCCGGAGCCCAGCACCCAGGCGTGCTGTTCCGGGTCCCACGACGACAGCGTCCGGGCGTCGATGTCGACGGTGACGCGCTGCGCCGCGCCCGGCGGCAGGGTGATCCGCCGGTATCCGGCGAGTGCGCGCACCGGCTGGTCGAGCCGGAGCTCCTCGGACGGGCCCACGTACACCTGGGCGACCTCGGTGCCCTTGCGCCGGCCGGTGTTGCGGACGGTGAACTCCACCCGCAGTCCGCCGTGCTGCGGGCGGACCGTGAGCTTCTCGTACTGCCAGGTCGTGTACGACAGGCCGTGCCCGAAGGGGAAGAGCGGGGTCGCCCGCTTGGCGTCGTACCAGCGGTGGCCGACGTGGACGCCCTCGGAGTACTCCTGCCGGCCGCCCACTCCCGGGTAGCGCGCGGGGTCCGCGCCGACCGGGGTCGTCCGCTCGTCGGCCGGGAAGGTCTGGGTGAGGCGGCCCCCGGGGTCCACGTCGCCGAAGAGGACGTCGGCGGTGGCCGCGGCGCCCTCCTGCCCCGGGTAGTACATCTGGAGGACCGCGCCGGTACGGGAGAGCCACGGCATGGTCGTACCGGAGGGGGTGTTGAGCACGACCGTCGTACGGGGGTTCGCGGCGGCGACCGCCTCGATCAGCCGTTCCTGCCCGCCCGGGAGCGCCAGCGAGGTCCGGTCCCTGCCCTCGGTGGCGTCCTCGTAGGCGAACAGGACCACGCTGCGGGCCGCCTTCGCTGTGCGTACCGCCTCGGCGAGGTCCTCGGCCCGGATCGCCCCGGTGATGTGCCGCAGGCGCAGGCGCTGGCCCTTGTCCCCGCCGGTGGCGGTGACGGCGAGCCGGTGGGTGCCCGCCTTGAGGGCGAGGGTGCGGCGGCGCACGGCCATCCCGTCCGGTGCGGCGCCGAGGAGTGCGCCCGCGTAGTGCTCGGCCACGCCCTGCCGGACGGGGAACAGCTCCTCCCCGTCGAGGCGTACGCCCGGCCGCTTGCCGGTGTAGTGGACCAGCAGGGTCCACTCGTCGTCGGCCGCGAGGCGGAAGGTGCCTTCGTGGGTCCACACCTGCCCGGGGCCCACCTCGCGGTGCTCCAGATCTGCGGCCGGAGTCAGCAGCTTCGCCGGGAGCGGCCGCCCGTAGAGGTCCTCGCCGAGGGCGTGGCGCACGGCGCCGGCGTTCCCGACCCGTCGCCGGATGGCGGTGAGCGGGGCGTCCGCGCCGTCGGGGACCACGTGTGAGCTGCCCCCGCCGCCGACGAACGGCACTTGGGCGGTGGGGCCGATCACCGCGATCGAGCGGGCCGCGGCCCCCGTCAGCGGCAGGGTGGCGTGCTCGTTGCGCAGCAGCACCGCGCCGGCGGTGGCCACCTTGCGGGCGACCCGGGCCCCGGCCGGGGCGTCGCGCGGGGGCCGGGCGGGCTGCCGGGCCGCCAGCAGTCCGAAGCGGTCCATGGTGGACAGGATCCGGTGCACGGCCTGGTCGACGGCGGCCTCCGGCACGGAGCCCCCGTGCACCGCCTCGCGCAGCGGTTCGCCGAAGTGGGTGCCGCCGGGCATCTCCATGTCGAGGCCGGCGCGGATGGCGGCGACGGTGCTGTGGGCCGCGCCCCAGTCGGAGACGACCCAGCCGTCGAACCCCCAGCTCCCGCGCAGCAGTTCGTCGAGCAGCGGCCTGCTCTCGCAGGCGTGGACCCCGTTGACCTTGTTGTAGGAGCCCATCACGGCGCCCGCGCCGGCGGCCACGGCGGCCTCGAAGCCCCGTAGCTCGGTCTCGCGCAGGGTCTGCTCGCCGACGGACACGTCGACGGTGTCGCGGCCATGTTCCTGGTTGTTGAGGGCGAAGTGCTTGACGGTGGCGATGAGTCCCTCGTCCTGGATCCCGCGGACCAGCTCGCCGACCAGGTCGGCGGTCAGCCGCGGGTCCTCGGAGAAGGTCTCGAAGTTCCGGCCGGCGTAGGGGGTGCGGATGAGGTTGACCATGGGGGCCAGCACGACGTCCTGGCCGAGGGCCCGGCCTTCGCGGCCGATGACCCGTCCGTACTCGCGCGCCAGCGCCGGGTCGAAGGCGGAGGCGAGCAGGACCGGCGCGGGCAGTGCGGTGGCCGGCCGGGACACCCGTACCCCGGCGGGCCCGTCGGCGAGCCGCAGGGCCGGGATGCCCAGGCGCGGTACGCCGGGCACGTAGCCGGCCTGGCCGCGGCCGGCGGGATCGGGGGCCCCGTGCAGCAGGGTGGTCTTCTCCTGGAGGGTGAGCCGCTCCAGCAGGGCGTCGATCCGGGCGGCGCCCCCCGTACCGGTCCCGGTGCCGCTCCCGGTGGCGGGTGCGCCCGCGGCGCCGGTGGCCGGCCCGCTCCGGCCTGCGCCGGGCTCAGGCACGGCCGGGGCGCAGCCGCCGGCTCCGAGAGCCGCGCCCACCCCGCCCGCCGCCGCGATCATCCGCATCGCCGAACGTCTGGACAGGTCCTCGCTCATGGGTGCTCCCTGCGGCGCGGGTCGGCGGGAGCGGCCCGCGCCGGACCGCTCCCCGGGCCACTGTGCTCCGTGTGTCCGCGGGCCCGGCCGAGACGCGCCACCGCGGGCGCCCGGGTTCAGCCCTCCGGCAGGGGCGGCAGGCCGTCGGTGGTGCGCCGGGGCTCGTCCTGACTCTGGATGCGCGCCTCGGTGCGGTGTCCGCGGGCGATGTAGTCCCGTACGACGGCCTCGACCGCGTCCTGTGGCGAGCCGACCCCGGCGAGCACCATCACCTCCACCACGAGTTCGGCGTCGAGGCTGATGTTGACCTTGGCCACGGGTACCCCCTCCATCGTCGTGGCAGGACTCTAGACCGTCCGGCAGGACGCCTGCCCGCCCGACGGCACGGTCCGCGCACCAGGACGCCGGAAAGCAGTACGTGCCCGCCACCCGTGGGTGCCTTGTCGATCCGTCCGGCCGCGAGCCCGGCATGATCGGCAAGACACCCCCAGAGCGGCGGGCACGTACCCGGCAGGCGTTACGCGTTCGGGCGCAGCGTCCAGACGACAACCATCTCGCCCGTGACGGCCTCGTCCTCGCGCTGGATGGAGATGGTGACGGGGAACTCGGGGCGGCCGCCCGCGTCGAGTTCGGCCACGACCTCCGCGGCCGGGCGGCCGAGGGTGGCGGTGGCGGTGACGACGCCCTTGGCGAGCTTCTTGTAGCCGATCTCGGCCTTCACGGCGAGGGGCACGGCCCGGGAGAGCTGGTCGCCGAAGGCGGCCAGGACGATGGCGCCGCTCGCGGACTCGGCGAGGGTGAACATGGCGCCGGCGTGCGGGCCGCCGACGTGGTTGTGGTAGTCGGGCTGGTCCGGGAGCCGGACGACCGCGCGCTCGGGGGCGGTCTCCAGGAACTCGAGGTTCAGGGTCCGGGCCATCGGCACGGTCGCGGCGAGCAGTTCGCCCACGTTCATCTGATCTGCGCTCATGGAACGCGATGTTACCCACGAGTAGAGAGGATTGGCCAGAGCTCTCCGGGGGGCGGCCGTGGCTCCCGGGGACCGCTCCCACTATCGTTACCGGCCATGTGGCCAGGACAGCAGCAGCCGCCCGGGGGCGAGCAGAACCCCCAGGACGCGCATCAGAACCCGTACGCGCAGTCGCCGGGACAGCCGGCGCAGCCGAACCCGTACCAGCAGCAGCCCGGCTACGGATACCCGCAGCAGCCCGGCTACCCGCAGCAACCGGGACACCAGCAGCCCCCGACCGTTCCGGGCCAGCAGTGGAGCCAGCCCCAGGCGGCCCAGCAGCCCCAGCCCTCCGGCGGGAGCCCGTACTCGACCAAGACCGTGGCCATCGTCGCGGCCGCGGCGGTCGTCGTCGCGGCAGCCGCGACCGGCGCGTACGTCCTGACCCGGGACGACAAGAACACCGAGGCCAACGACAAGCCGCCGGCCGCGAGCTCCTCCGCCCCGGCCGACTCTCCCGCCCCGGCCGGCAGCAGCCCGAACCCGCGGGCCGGCGGCGCGATGCAGCCGGTCATCCCGGGCTGGAAGGTCGTCACCAACACGAAGTACAACGTCGCCTACGACGTCCCCCCGGAGTGGAACGTCAACGACCCCGGCGTCTCCCTCTTCTACGACGACGAGGTCAAGAACGACGGCAAGCCGGTCATCACGATGTCCGGCACCGCCACCCTCAAGCGGGAGTGGTGCACCGTCGACAAGGACGCCGACGGCAACCTCGAAAAGTTCTCGATCGCGGACAGCGGCGTCAAGGGGGCCCAGGGCGCCAAGGACACCGCCCAGGCGGCGACCGACAACACCGGCACCTGGGTGTGGGCGGGCTTCGCGCAGAAGGAGCCCAGGGGAACGGTCAAGGTGACCGACCCCAAGGAGTTCACGACCGCCTCCGGGATCAAGGGCCACATGGTGGTCGCGACCGCACCGAACGTGAAGAAGGAGCACAAGTGCTCCACCGACGGCAAGGCGGTCGGCTTCGCCTTCAGGAACGCCGCCGGTGACTTCGCCAGCTTCGCGCTGGTCACCGCGGCCGGCGTGAAGGAAGAGGTCCCCACCGAGATCTCCGACAAGATCCTCAGCTCCATCCGGCTCTCCACCGGATGATCTCCGGCTGAACCCGTCCCCGCCCCGGCGCCGGGAGTCCGTTTGGATTCCCGGCCCGGGGCGGGGATAGTCCGGGGGTGAGTTCTCCCCCCGACGCCCCGCACCGTACGCCCGAGCCCCGCCGCAGCCGCAGCCGACCGGAGTGGGCCGGCCGCAACTACACCCTGCTCACGGGTGCGGCGGTGGTCACCAATCTCGGCAGCCACGGCGCGCTCATCGCCTCCGCCTTCGCCGTCCTGGAAGCCGGCGGATCCGGCGGCGACGTGGGCCTGGTCGCGGCCGCCCGGACCCTGCCGCTCGTCCTCTTCCTGCTCGTCGGCGGCGCCGTCGCCGACCGGCTGCCGCGCCACCGCGTGATGGTCGCCGCCAACGCCCTGAACTGCCTCTCGCAGGCCGTCTTCGCGCTGCTCGTCCTCACCGGCGACCCGCAGCTGTGGCAGATGATGCTGCTGACCGCCCTGTGCGGCACCGGTACGGCCTTCTTCAACCCCGCGGCCGAGGGCATGCTCCTCTCCACGGTCTCCGGCGAACACGCCAACCGGGCCTTCGCGCTCTTCCGCATGGCCATGAACGGCGCCGGCATCGGCGGAGCGGCGCTCGGCGGGGCGATGATCGCCGCGATGGGCCCGGGCTGGGTACTGGCCGTGGACGCCGCGGCGTTCGCGATCGCCGGCGCGCTGCGCGCCTTCCTCGACGTCAGCCGTGCGCCGGACCGGGCCCCCGGCGGCGGCCTGCTGGCCGATCTGCGGGAAGGGTGGACAGAGTTCCACACCCGGCCCTGGCTGTGGAGCATCGTGCTCCAGTTCTCCGTCGTCGTCGCCGTCGTCGGCGCCGCGGAGGCGGTCTACGGTCCGCTGGTCGCCCGGGACCGGCTGGGCGGACCGGCGCCCTGGGGACTGGCCCTGGCGCTGTTCGGGGTCGGCACCATCGCAGGGGCCGTCCTGATGATGGTGTGGAAACCGCGGCGGCTGCTTCTGGTCGGCACGCTGTGCGTGTTTCCGCTGGCGCTGCCTTCGGCGGGCCTGGCCGTCCCGCTGCCGGTGTGGGGGCTGTGCACGGTGATGTTCGTCAGCGGGGCCGCGATCGAGGTCTTCGGTGTGAACTGGATGACGACGATGCACCAGGAGATCCCCGAGGAGAAGTTCTCCCGGGTCTCCGCCTACGACTGGTTCGGCTCGGTCTCGATGCTCCCGCTGGCCACGGCCCTGGCCGGGCCGGTCGAATCGGCCTTCGGCCGCACCGAGGCCCTGTGGGGCTGCGCGACGCTGGTCGTCCTGGTCACCGCTCTGGTCCTGCTGGTCCCGGACGTGCGCCGCATGACGCGCAGGCCGTCCCTCCACAAGACCGGGGGTCCCGCCGCCTCCGACGCCGCGCCGGCCTCCTCGCCCGCCCCGCCCGCCCCGCCTTCCTCGCCTACCTCGCCTTGCTCGTCCAGCCTCACCCCAGGCTGAACGCGCCCTCCGGCGGAGCCGGCGAGGGAGCTGCGTCCGCGTCGGAGACCGGAGCCGCGCCCCTGACGAGGCGGGCCAGGCCGTCGCCGTACTCGACCCGGGCGGGAAAGGCGTCGGACGCGCACCGCCGGGCCAGCGCCCCCACGTCCAGCGGGGTGTCGGAGGCCAGCAGCACCGCGTTCCCGAAGCGCCGCCCCCTGAGCACCGACGGCTCGGCGACGAGCGCGAGCTCCGTGAAAGCCGTGGCGAAGTTGGCCAGTTGGCTCCGCAGGAAGTCGAAGGGCGCCCCGTCCGCCAGGTTCGCCGCGTACAGCCCGCCGGGCCGCAGCACTCGCGCTGCCTCCCGCGCGTACTCCAGCGAGGTCAGCTGCGCCGGCACCCGCGAGCCGCCGAACACGTCGGCGACCACCACGTCCGCGCTCCCCGCGGGCGCGGCCGCCAGCCAGGCCCGGGCGTCGGCGGTGTGCACGGTGATCCCGGACCCCTCCGGCAGCGGCAGGTGCTCGGTGACCATTTCCACCAGGCCGGCGTCGAACTCGACCACCGCCTGCCGGGATCCGGGCCGGGTGGCCGCGGCGTAGCGGGGCAGGGTGAGCGCGCCGCCGCCCAGGTGCAGCAGGTCCAGCGGGAGGCCGGGGTCCGCCGCGCAGTCCAGGACGTGCCCGAGGCGGCGTACGTACTCGAATTCCAGGTGCTGCGGATCGTCCAGGTCCACATAGGACTGAGGGGCACCGTCGACGGTCAGCAGCCAGGCCCGTTCCCCGTCGACGTCCGGCATCAGCTTGGCGGTGCCCTGGCCCACGTCCCGTGTCACCGGGATCCGTTCGTCGCTCACCGCTCCATTCTCCGCCACAACCCCTACGTCGCCCCGTCCGACCAGACGGCCGCCGCCTCGGCGGCGTGCTGCGGGGCCTGCGCCAGGCCGGCGCGGGCGGCCGGGTCGCGCCGGGCCGGGTCCAGGACGTTGCGCCCGAAGGCCTTTCGGGCCGTGTCCGACGGGGTGATGAGCAGCACCCGCGCCCCCGCCTCGCGCAGCCGGGCCGCCTGCGCGGCCGGTGAGGGGACGAGCCCGGAGCCGAGCGCGATCGGGGCGATGATCACCACGCGCGCGTAACCGGCGGCGAGGTCGGCGTTGGTGGCGGAACGGATGCCGCCGTCGATGAAGCGGCGCCCGCCGACGGTCACCGGGGGCCACACCCCGGGCACCGCACAGCTCGCCGCGACCGCGTCGACCAACCCGCTGCCGCTGTCCCGGTCGAAGGCCCGGAGCTCACCGCTGAGCGCGTCGACCGCGGTGACCACGAGGCGCCGCTCGGGCCACTCGTGGGAGACCAGCCGGGCCGCCAGTACCTTGCGGCGTTCCGCCTCTGGGCCGGTGTCCGCGGCCAGGGCCATCGCTCCCACCCGCCGGCGGTACGCGGCCGCGTCGCGGCGCGAGCGCGCCATCGCCAGCGCGTACCGGGCGATGACGCCCGCGCCCAGCCTGGCGGCGGTCTCCCCGACGGCATCGCCCAGCTGGCGCTCGTACAGCTCCTGCGCGCTGAACCGTCCCGAGGTGAGCTGGGCGCCGACCACCGACCCGGCCGAGGTGCCGACGACCAGGTCCGCGGTGGTGAGGTCCACGCCCGCGCGGGCGAGCCCGTAGAGGATCCCGCACTCCCAGCCGACGCCGGTCAGTCCGCCGCCGCCGAGCACCAGTGCCGTGTCGCCGCCCATCTCCGCCGCCCCCTCTGCTCATGCCTGTGGTGACGGCAGTCTGGCGCAGCCTTCCTGCCGTCACCACAGGGGGGTCCCGATCTCGGACGGGTCAGCCCAGGACGGCTGTCACCGTCCCGGCGCCGACGGTCCGTCCGCCCTCACGGATCGCGAAGCCGAGGCCCGCCTCCAGCGGGACGTCCCGTCCGAGCTCGACGGTCATCGTGACCGTCTCACCGGGCCGGGCGACCCCCGCGAGCCCCAGGTCCACGTCCCCCACCACGTCGGCGGTGCGGATGTAGAACTGCGGCCGGTAGCCGCTGGCGACCGGTGTCGTACGGCCGCCCTCTCGCCCGGAGAGCACATACACCTGCGCGCTGAAGCGGCGCTTGGGCGTCACGCTGCCGGGGGCGGCCACCACGTGCCCGCGGCGCACGCCGTCGCGCGGCACACCGCGCAGCAGCAGCGCGACGTTGTCCCCGGCCTCGGCGGACTCCATCGGCTTGCCGAAGGTCTCCAGGCCGGTGACGACCGTCTCGACCGGCTCGCCGTCGCCGCCCAGGACGGCGACGCGGTCGCCGAGGCGTACGCTGCCGCGCTCGACGGCCCCGGTCACGACCGTCCCGCGCCCGGTGATGGTGAGCACGTTCTCCACGGGCAGCAGGAACGGCGCCCCGGTGTACCGCACCGGCGTCGGCACGTACGTGTCCACCGCGTCCAGCAGGGCCTCGATCGCCCCGGTCCACCTGGGGTCGCCCTCCAGCGCCCCGAGCCCGGAGACCCGTACGACGGGCGCGCCGTCACCGCCGTAGCCGTGCGCGGTGAGCAGTTCGCGGACCTCCAGCTCGACCAGGTCGGTCAGCTCGGGGTCCCCCGCGTCGGCCTTGTTGAGCGCGACCACGATGTGGTCGACGCCGACCTGGCGGGCGAGGAGCACGTGCTCGGCGGTTTGTGGCATGACCCCGTCGAGCGCGGAGACGACGAGGATCGCGCCGTCGAGCTGCGCGGCCCCCGTGACCATGTTCTTGATGTAGTCCGCGTGACCGGGCATGTCGACGTGGGCGTAGTGGCGGGTGTCGGTCTCGTACTCGACGTGCGTGAGGTTGATGGTGATGCCCCGGCGGGCCTCCTCGGGGGCCCGGTCGATGCGGTCGAAGGGCACGAAGGAGGCGCCGCCGCGCTCGGCGAGGACCTTGGTGATGGCGGCGGTGAGGGTGGTCTTGCCGTGGTCGACGTGACCCATGGTGCCGATGTTGAGGTGCGGCTTGGTCCGCACGAAGGCCGTCTTGGCCATGATCTCTTCCCGTTGCTCGAAGCGTGGACGGAACCCCTGGACCGAGCCGACCCTCCCCCTGCGGGGTCCGCCGGACGATCCGGGAAGGGTCAGCTTCGTGCGCCGTCGAATGCGGCGAAGGCGGGTGCGCCCGCGAATTCGGCAGCCTTCGGCGCGTCCGCGACTGCGGACGGCGCTGCGGGGAAGGCGTACCGGGACATGTCCCCGATCCTGCCGGACCGTGCCGCGTCCGTCGAATGAATTACCGGGCGAACCGGCGGCCGCTCAGAGGTTTTTGAGTGCTTCGCGCACGGACAGCGGGGACAGGGCGGCGCGTTCGGCGTCGACGAAGGCGCGCACCGCGTCGGGATCCGTCTTGGCGTACTCGCGCAGGGCCCAGCCGATGGCCTTGCGGAGGAAGAAGTCCGGGTGGTCGGCCCGGCGGCGGCAGTGGGCGAAGAGCCGCCCGGTGTCGGTGGCGTCCTTGTGGCGGAGTTGGTGGAGGAGGGCGGCACGGGCGAGCCACAGGTCCTCGCCCGCGATCCATTCGTCCATCACGGCGGCGAGGCCGGGGTCGGCGGCCACCAGCGGGCCGACGGTGTGCACGGCGAGCAGGTCGACGGTGTCCCACCAGGGGACGGTGGTGATCAGGTGCCGCACGACCGGCAGGAGTCCCGAGGAGCAGCGGTCGACGTGGCGGCGCAGGTAGTCCACCGCGAAGTAGTGGTACTCCCGCTCGGGAAGCCGCCAGCAGCGCAGCGCGAGCGCCGCGCAGTCCGCTTCCGACGGCCGCGGCGTGTTCTCGGTCACTGCCCTGGACAGTTCCCGGCGCAGCGGTGTGGGGATGCCGAGGAAGGGGGCGACGTGCCTCATGTACGCGGCCATGGCCTCGGCCCGCGCGGGATCGGCCGCAGCCGCGTACGTCCCGGTCAGCCGCTCCAGCAAGGTGTCCGCGAGGGCGCTGCGGGGAACCCCGGGGGGCCGTTCGCCGTTCGACAGCATGAGGCCCAGATTACGGCGCGGTGCCGCAAACCTCGGCTAGTCTCCCGGGATGTCCCTCCTCCTCGCGCCGTGGACCCGGCTGGCGCTGCTCGTCGTGCTGCTCGCCGCGGCCGGCGTGTGCGTGCTGGTCTACGAACCCCAGCGGATCCTCTCTGAGGGCTGGCCCCCCGGCCTCCCGGTGGGCGCGGCCGTCCTGTCGTTCGCAGCCGTGTACGGCGTGTGCTCGGCTGCGTTCGTGCCGCGTCCCCTGCTGAACCTGGCCGCGGGAGCCGTCTTCGGCACGCAGTTCGGCCTCGTCACGGCGGTCGGGGGCACCGTGCTGGGCGCCGGCATCGCCTTCGGGCTCGGCCGGGTCATGGGCCAGGAGGCTTTGCGTCCGTTCCTGCGCGGGCGGCTGCTGGAAGCGGCCGACGGCCAGCTCAGCCGGCACGGCTTCCGCTCGATGCTCGCGGTGCGGCTCTTCCCCGGGGTGCCCTTCGTGGTGGCCAACTACTGCGCGGCGGTGTCCCGCTGCGGCTGGGCGCCCTTCCTGCTGGCCACGGCGCTCGGCGTGGTCCCGAACACCACGGCGTACGTGATCGCGGGGGCCAGCGCCTCCTCCCCCGGATCCCCCGCCTTCCTCGTCTCGTTCGGCTTCATCGTGGTCTCGGTGGTGGCCGCCGGAGTCGTCGGCTGGCGCAAAAGGCACCGCCTGGCACCCCTTCGAACGGGCGATCCGGCGTGTGAACTGACGTCCCAGCACCCCCCTGTGGTCAGCGCCGCTTCGCACGGGCCCTAGCATCGGGGGCGAACTGCCCGACGATCACAAGGACGAGCGCACCCCGACATGAGCTGGTTCGAATCCCTAATCCTCGGTCTCGTCCAGGGGCTTACGGAGTTCCTCCCGATCTCCTCCAGCGCCCACCTGCGGCTGACCGCGGCATTCGCCGGCTGGCACGACCCAGGAGCGGCCTTCACGGCCATCACCCAGATCGGCACCGAGGCCGCCGTTCTGATCTACTTCCGCAAGGACATCGCGCGGATCGTCTCCACCTGGTTCCGTTCCCTGTACACGAAGGCCTTGCGCTCCGAACAGGACGCCAAGATGGGCTGGCTGGTGATCGTGGGCTCGCTCCCGATCGGCATCCTCGGCCTCGTGTTCAAGGACGCGATCGTCGGTCCGGCGCGCGACCTGCGGTTGACGGCCACCACCCTCATCGTGATGGGCATCGTGCTGGGCGTCGCCGACCGGCTGGCCGCCCGCGACGAGGAGGGCGGCCGGCACCGGGCGATCCGCGAGCGCAAGACGCTCCAGCAGCTGGGCGTCAAGGACGGTCTGATCTTCGGCTTCTGCCAGGCGATGGCCCTGATCCCGGGTGTCTCGCGCTCCGGCGCCACGATCTCCGGCGGTCTGCTGCTGGGCTTCACCCGCGAGGCGGCGGCCCGGTACTCCTTCCTCCTCGCCATCCCGGCCGTGCTGGCTTCCGGCGCCTTCGAGATCAAGGACGTGATCGAGGAACCGGGCCACATCTCCTGGGGTCCGACGGTCTTCGCGACGGTCATCGCCTTCTTCGTCGGCTACGCCGTGATCGCGTGGTTCATGAAGTTCATCACCACCAAGAGCTTCATGCCCTTCGTGATCTACCGCATCGTGCTGGGCATCCTGCTGTTCGTGCTGATCGGCACGGACGTGCTGAGCCCGCACGCGGGCGAGTCCGGCTCGTAGCGCGGCACCACTTCGCGTGAATCGGAGGCCCCTCGGGAACGTTCCCGGGGGGCCTCCGCGTCGTTGTCCACGAAGAGACTGAAAGGCAAGAAGCAGGGGGTGTCCCATGGGTCGAGTGGTGCTGAAGCGTTTTCCGGCCGGAAGTCCGCGGGGGAGCTGGCCCGCCGAGGAGTACGCGGCGCAGCGGATGCGCGAGGGCGTGCCGGCCGAGGTGGTCATGGATCTGGCGAGCGACGCGTTCCTCGTCGTGGTCCGGCAGCGGGAGGCGCGTTCCGGTCACTGACGGGCCGCGCGGGGATCCCGTCGGCGCACGCCCCTTGGCCTCGTGCCCGCGCAGCCCCACACTGACCCGATGACGCAGCGTGTGGATCTCGCGACGGTGATGGACCGGCTGGCGATCGACGACGTGGTCACGGGCTACGCGGTGGCCGTGGACGACGGCGACTGGGCCGCCTACCGGGCCCTCTTCGCCGCCGGCGGGCGGGCCGACTACAGCTCGGCGGGCGGGATCGAAGGTCCGGTGGCGCAGGTGGCGGACTGGCTCGCGCAGACCATGAAGCTCTTTCCCGTGCGTCAGCACCTGATCGTCAACCGGCTGGTCCGGCTGGAGGACGTCGGCGGCTCGCCCGGCGACAGCGCCGAGGTCCGCGCCGACTTCCTCAATCCGATGCGGCTGGAGGGGCCGGAGGCCGACGGCACGGCCGCCTCCCCCAACTTCGTCGCCGCCGGGCGCTACACCTTCGCCCTGGCCCGCACCCGGGACGGCTGGCGGCTCACCCGTGTGACCGTGCACGAGAAGTGGCGCCACATGGCCGTGTGAACCCGCTCCGCCCCGCCCCGCGGCCCGCGGGCGCCGCTCTGCCCGCCGGGCGCGCCGGGGCGGGTCCGCCCGGCCGGAGGGGCAGGTCCGCCCGGCACTGCCCACACTGGAAGCGGAGGCGCCATGGTCCCGACGCACAGCGGGTGGTCGCGCCGGTGGCGGGCGCCGGCGGCGCTCGCGGCCGGCGCCCTGCCCGCGCTCGCCTTCCCCGGCCCCGCCCTCTGGTGGTTCGCCTGCGTCGCACTGGTGCCCTGGATGCTGCTGCTGCGGTCGGCCCCGACCGGCCGGCGGGCCGGCCTGGAGGGCTGGCTCGGCGGCGCCGGATACGTCGTGGCCGTGCACCACTGGCTGCTGCCGAGCCTGCACGTGTTCCTGATGCCGGTGGCCGCGCTGGTGGGCCTGCTGTCGATCCCCTGGGCGCTGCTGGTGCGGCAGCTGCTCGGCGGGCGCCCCTCGGCGGGCCGGGCCGCCTGGGCGCTGGTCGTCGTACCTGCGGGGTGGCTGCTGTCGGAGGTGGTCCGGTCCTGGCAGGGGCTGGGCGGGCCGTGGGGGCTGCTGGGGGCCAGCCAGTGGCAGGTCCCGGCGGCGCTGCGGCTGGCCTCGGTGGGCGGGGTGTGGCTGGTCAGTCTGCTACTGGTGGCGGTCAACTGCGCCCTGGTGCTGCTGTTCGCGGTGCCGGGGGCGCGGGTCCCGGCGGTGGCCGGGCTCACGGGCTGTGCGCTGCTGACGGGCGTGGTGTGGTTGTGGGCGGCCCGGCCCGCGGAGTCGGGAGGCCTGCGCGTGGCCGTCGTTCAGCCGGGGCTGGTGCCGGACGGCCCGGACAGTGCGGAGCGGCGGTTCGCGGCCGGGGAGCGGCTGACGCGGCCGCTGGCCGGGCAGGGCGTGGACCTCGTGGTGTGGGGCGAGAGCAGTGTCGGCGAGGACCTGTCGGCCCGTCCGGACCTGGCCCGGCGGCTGGCCGCGCTGTCGGCGGAGGTCGGGGCGCCGCTGCTGGTGAACGTCGACGCGCGGCGGGCGGACCGGCCGGGCATCTACAAGAGCGCCGTCATGGTCGGTCCCGCGGGCCCCACGGGTGACCGGTACGACAAGATGCGGCTGGTGCCGTTCGGCGAGTACGTTCCGGCCCGGACGCTGCTCGGATGGGCCACCTCGGTCGGGCGGGCGGCCGGCGAGGACCGTATGCGCGGGGACTCGCCCGTGGTCATGGACCTGCCCGGGCGGCCCGACGGGCGCGCCGGTGTCCGGGTGGGGCCGTTGGTCTGTTTCGAGTCGGCCTTCCCCGACATGAGCAGGCGCCTCACCCTCGACGGGGCCTCCCTGCTCGTCGCCCAGTCGGCGACCTCCACCTTCCAGGACAGCTGGGCCCCCGCCCAGCACGCGTCCCTGGCGGCCCTGCGGGCGGCCGAGAACGGCCGCCCGATGGTGCACGCCACCCTCACCGGGGTCAGCGTGGTGCACGGCCCGTCGGGCGAGCGGATCGGCCCCGCCCTGCCCACGTCCGCGCGGACCGCGGAGGTGTACGAGGTGCCGCTCGCCCGGGGCTCGACGCTCTTCGTGCGCTTCGGTGCCTGGCCGGTGGCCGCGGCCCTCGCCGTACTGGCCGCCCACTGTGCGGTGGTGGGTGCGCGGTCGCTCAGGAGGCCTGCTCCAGAGCCGATTCCACCACCGTCTCGCACAGCCCGTGGGTGAGCAGCGCGTCGCGCGCGCTGAGGGTCCGGCCCGCCGCGACCGCTTCCAGGAAGTGGTCCACGACCTGTTCGATGCCGCGCTGGCGGGCGACGGACACCCAGTCCCCGCGGCGGCGCACGGTGGGCTGGCCCTTGTGGTCGATGACCTCGGCGAGGTTGAGGACCTGCCGCTTGGTGTCCTTGCCGGAGACCTCCAGGACCTCCTCGTTGGAGCCGGAGAGCCGGTTCATGATGCCGAGCGCGCTGAATCCGGGGCCGGAGAGGTGCAGCACCACCTGGTGCATCAGCCCGTCGCGCACCACGGCGCGGACGTCGGTGCGGTCGGCCTCGCCGGGCAGCAGGAAGCGCAGGGTGTCGACGACGTGGATGAAGTCGTCGAGCACCAGCGTGCGCGGGTCCTCGGGCAGGCCGACCCGGTTCTTCTGCATGACGATCAGGTCGCGCGGGTGGTCGGCGCACTGCGTGTAGCCGGGCGCGAAGCGGCGGTTGAAGCCGACGGCGAGGGACACTTCGCGCTTCTCGGCCAGTTCCACCAGCCGCCGTGACGCGGCGAACTCGTAGGCGAGCGGCTTGTCGACGTAGGTGGGTACGCCGGCTTCCAGCAGGTGCGTGAGGATCTCGGGGTGGGCTCCGGTCGGGGCGTGCACGAAGGCCGCGTCCAGGTCCTGGGCGAGCAGGGCGTCGAGATCGGTGTGCCGCCGCGCGGCCGGGACGTGGTGGGTGTCGCCCACCCGCTGCAGGGTGGCGGGGGTGCGCGTCTGCAGGTGCAGTTCGACGTCCGCGCGGGCGGTGAGGACGGGCAGGTACGCCTTCTGCGCGATGTCGCCGAGTCCGATGCAGCCGACCTTCACCGGGGCCTCCAAATTCGGTCCTTGTGGGATCTTGGCAGCTTAATCCCTGGTGGTCGGGGCCCCGTTCATCGAGGATGATCCTCATGACCACCAGTTCAGGATCACACCGCGACGAGCCCTCCACCACCGCCGACGAGCGGGAGATGCTGGACGGCTGGCTCGACTACCACCGTGCCACCCTCCTGTGGAAGTGCGAGGGGCTGCAGGACGAAGAGCTGCGCAGGACCTCGCTCGCGCCTTCCGAGTTGAGCCTCCTGGGCCTCGTACGGCACATGGCGGAGGTGGAGCGGTACTGGTTCCGGGAGATCATGCTGGGCGAGGACCTGCCCGAGCTGTACGTCACGGACGAGGACCGGGACGGCGACTTCCACTTCACCGAGGCGGCCACCTGGGCCGAGGCCGAGCAGGTGTGGCGCACGGAGGTCGAACTGGCTCGGCAGGCCACGGCGGGCCGATCGCTGGACCTGTTGTCGAAGGCCGACAGCCACCACCGCGGCGAAGTGTTCAGCCTGCGCTGGGTCTACACCCACATGATCGAGGAGTACGCGCGCCACAACGGCCACGCGGACCTGCTGCGCGAGCAGATAGACGGCGCCACCGGCGAATGAGCAGGGGGCGGCCCGGGGGTGGCCCGCGATCCGCCGGTCACCCCTCCGCCCGTCACCCGTGCGGGGTGAATATGGGCTCCCGGTTTTCACAACGGGGTCCTCGCACAGCAGAGTTGCGCGGGTGCATCCAACGCGAACCACGACAAAGCTGCTGCTCGGAGTCGCCTGCGCCGTTTCGGCGGTTTCCGGCTGCGTCAATGTGAGCCCCGGACCCGTGCAGCCCGCGGCGGCCCCCGCCGCCGGGGCCCCGCCCCGGCACGAGCCGCGCGGCGGGCCGGGGGCCGAGCCCGTGGCCGTCCGCGCACCCGCCCTGGAGGCGCTGGAGGCCGTGGAGGCGGCCCCGGAGCAGGCCGCGCGGCCGACGTCCGCGACTCCGGCCCCGCGGGCCGCCGACAGCCCGGCCCGGAGCGCCCCGGGCGGGCCCGTACCGGGCGCTCCGCCGGTCCCCGACATCCCGGAGCCCCGGCGGGCCGCCGTGCCCTCTGCGGGGCGTCCTGACAGCTCCCGGCGGCACGCCCGGCCCGGCGCCGAGGCGGAGCGTGAGCTGGTGCGGAAGCTGCCGGTGCGCCCGGCCGACGTCTGCGCGCTGGGCCGGCGCCACGGCCGCTGGCACCCAGACAGCCCCGAAGCCCGGATCTGCGCGGGCGTCCACGGCGGCTGAGGCGTCGGGGGCGCGTCCTGCCAGGGGTGCCTTGCCGATCATGCCGGGCGCCGCGAGCCGGCATGATCGGCAAAACCATCCCCGGACGGGTGCGCAAGGTAGCGCCGGCCGCCCGAAGCCGGGCCCCGCGGCCGTCTGGTGCCGTGCACCGCAAGGCGGAGGAGCGTCCTGAGACGGGGCGCATCCGGGCGGGCGCGACAACGCAGCGAGGTGCGGCGGCAGGCGCCGCGGAGCAGGCGGGACTTTGCGGACGCGGCCCAAGGGCTGTCCCGAAATCCCCGGTGGATCAGCGCGCGGCGTCAGAGGCGGTGCATCGCACGGCGGAAAGCGTCCTGATACCGGGCGTATCCGGGAGTTCCGACAACGCAGCGGGGTGCCGTAGCTGTCGTCGTGCGCCCGCCGGGGATGACGGGACAGCCCTCAGGACTGTTCGGGAAAGGGCTGCGGCCCCGCGCCCGGTTCCGCGGCGAGGCGGCGCTCCAGCCGTGCGATGGCGGCCCGTACGCCGTTGCCGTAGCCGTCGTCGGCCAGTGCCGCGGCGGCCGCGCGCGCACGCGCCAGGTGGATCCGGGCGGCCTGTGGCCGCCGGAGCTTCAGGTAGTCGGTGGCCAGGCTGAGGTGCAGGGAGGGGTAGAACACGCGCATCGCGGGACGCGGCTCCCACAGCGCCGGCCGCCCGGTCCCGGGCCCGTCGTCCCCGTCCCCGCGCCCGTCGCCCAGGGCGTCGGCGGCGGTCAGGGCCCGCAGGTCCCAGGCCAGCTCGTCTGCGGGGTCGTCCTGGGCGTCGGCCATGTAGTGGGCGAGGGTGCACCGGTGCAAGCAGTCCCCCTTCTCGCCGATCTCCTGCCAGATGGCGCCGAGCCGGTTGCGGGCCTCCTCGCGGTCACCGGCGTGCAGCAGGATGACCGCCTGGCCGATCCTCGTCATGACGGCGTCCTCCGACGCCTCCTGCTGCTCGGTCACGGCGCCTCCGGCTTGCTCTGCCGGACCCGTTCCGGTCCGGTCGTCAAGAAGTTAGCCGGAGGTACCGGTGAAGGCGCCGAGGCGCGGTGGGACGTCAGCCGAGGTCCGGGATCCGCCAGTCGATCGGCTCATGCCCCTGCGCGGCGATGGCCTCGTTGATCTGGGTGAAGGGCCGGGATCCGAAGAACTTCTTCGCCGACAGCGGCGAGGGGTGGGCGCCCTTGACGATCACGTGCCGCTCTTCGTCGATGAGCGGGATCTTCTTCTGGGCGTAGGCGCCCCACAGGACGAACACGGCCGGGTCGGGACGCTCGGACACCGCGCGGATCACGGCGTCGGTGAACCTCTCCCAGCCCTTGCCCTTGTGCGAGTTCGGCTCGGCCTCGCGGACGGTGAGCACCGCGTTGAGCAGCAGGACGCCCTGCCGGGCCCACGGCATCAGGTACCCGTTGTCCGGGACCTCCAGGCCGAGCTCCTCCTTCATCTCCTTGTAGATGTTGCGCAGCGAGGGCGGGGTCTTGACCCCGGGCCGCACGGAGAAGCACAGGCCGTGGCCCTGGCCGGCGCCGTGGTACGGGTCCTGGCCGAGGACGAGGACCTTCACCTGGTCGAAGGGTGTGGCGTCCAGGGCTGCGAAGACCTGCTCGCGGGGCGGGTAGACCGGCCCGTTGGCCCGCTCCTTCTCGACGAACTCGGTGAGTTCCTTGAAGTAGGGCTGGTCCAGCTCCCCGCCGAGGACGGGGAGCCAGGACTCGGGCAGCATCTGGGTCACGGCGACAACCTCCGGTACAAGTTCGTGCAACTGCTCAGAACCTACCGGGGGCCACTGACAACGCGTCGGCCGCCCGGGACGGTCGCCCGGGCGGGCGGCGGCTACCAGCTGGTCTTGCGGTACAGCTCCCACATCTGCATGGCGGTCTGCGGGTCGAGGGCCCGCTCGGCGCCCGCGATGTCCTCGCGTGCGGCGACGTACAGCTTGCCCTGCCACAGGGGCAGCAGCCGGACGTCCTCGGCGAAGATCTGCTGGGCCTTCTCGAACTGCTGGACCCCGGTGGAGCGGTCGCCCTCGCGGCGGGACTTGGGCAGCAGCTCGGTCAGGATCTCGTTCTGCTCGTACGGGGTGCCGACCGCGTTCTCCTTGCCGACGAACGGTGCGATGAAGTTGTCGGGGTCCGGGAAGTCGGGGAACCAGCCTCGGCCGAAGACCGGGTACTCCTGGCCCTTGTAGCCCTCCTGGAAGGCCTTCCAGGGCTGGCTGCGCAGGGTGATGTTGAAGAGGCCGCTCTCGTCCAGCTGGCGCTTGATCTCGGTGAACTCCTCGGCGGTGGAGGAGCCGTACCGGTCGGTGGTGTACCAGAAGGTCAGGTCGACCTGCTGGTTGATGCCGGCCTCCTTGAGGATCTTCTTGGCCTTGCCGACGTCCGCGGCGCCGTACTTGTCGTAGAAGGGCGTCTTGTGGCCGACGACGCCCTTGGGAACCATCGAGTACAGCGGCTCGGCGGTGCCCTGGTAGACCTTGGAGACGAGCGTGCCGCGGTCGATGACCTGGGCGATGGCCTGGCGGACCGCGAGCTTGTTGACCGCCGGGTCCTTCGGGTTGAAGACCAGGTAGCGGATCTCGGCGCCCACGTTCTCGACGACCTGGACGCCCTGCGCGTGCGCGGCGGGGTTCTGCAGGTCGGTGATCTGCGGGGCGGACAGGCCTCGGTAGGTGGCGTCCAGCTCCTTGGCCTTCAGGGCGGCGACCATCTTCTCGGAGTCCGCGAAGTAGCGGATGGTCACGGCCTTGTTCTGGCGCTTCGCGAAGCCGGCGTATCCCTTGTTCTCGCTGAGGACGGCCTGGCCGCCCTCCTTGTACGACTCCAGCACGTAGGGGCCGGAGCCGGTGATCTTGCCGTCCTCGCGCACCTTGTCGGCCGGGTAGTCCTTGGGGGCGACCAGCGAGGCCGCCGGGGAGCCGAGGACGTACGGGAAGGTGGCGTCCGAGGTCTTCAGGTGGAAGACCACCGTCAGCGCGTCCGGGGTCTCGATCTTGTCGAGGCTGCCGAAGAGGTCCTTCGGGCCGACCTTGGAGCCGATCGTCCTGATCCGGTCGAGGGAGTGCTTGACGGCCTTGGCGTCGAGGGGCTCGCCGTTGGAGAACTTCAGGCCCTTGCGCAGGGTGCACCGGTACGCCTGGCTCGCGCCGTCCGTGAACTCGCAGTTCTGGGCGGCGTCCGGCTGGGGCTTGGTGGAGCCCGTGGGGAAGGCCAGGAGGGTCTGGTAGACGTTCCGGTACAGCTCCCAGGAGCCGTCCCACGCAGCGGCGGGGTCGAGGGTGCTCGGCGCGCTCGTGGTCCCGACGACGATCCGCTTCGCTTCGTCGCCGTCGTCATCCGACAGCAGGCCGCAACCGGCGAGCAGGGATATGGACGCAAGGGCCGCAGTGATCTGCAGGCATCTGGTCCGGTTGAACACGTGCACGCTCCTCGATCAGCCAGGGGTGCGGCAGACCCTACCGCAGTGCCCCACGAATCCAATGGGTCGGTTTCGTGAGGCACTTGACCGGTTCCGTGCATATTCGATACACATTTACCTCCCTTTCGGAGGCAAATGTGTCCGATTATCGGTCAGTGGACCCCGGCATTGAGGAACATCCCACCGTCGACGACCAGAGTTTGCCCGGTGATCCATTCCGCTTGTGCAGATGTAAGAAACGCCGCGGCCCCGCCGATGTCCTCCGGGAGCCCGAGCCGGCCGAGCGGATAGGCCGCCGCGGCCTCCTGCTCCCGGCCCTCGTAGAGCGCCTGGGCGAACTTCGTCTTGACCACCGCCGGGGCGATCGCGTTGACCCGGACCCCCGGCGCCATCTCGTGGGCGAGCTGGAGGGTGAGGTTGACCATGGCGGCCTTGCTCATCCCGTACGCGCCGATGAAGGGCGAGGCGGAGACGCCGGCGATGGAGGCGATGTTCACGATCGCGCCGCCGTTCTCCTTCTGCCAGGCGTGCCAGGTCCGCTGGGCGAATCCGAGCGCCGAGATCACGTTGGTCTCGAAGACCTTCCGTGCCACCCCGAGGTCCAGGTCCGCGATCGGGCCGAAGACCGGATTGGTGCCGGCGTTGTTCACGAGGAAGTCGACCCGGCCGAAGGCCTCCATCGTGCGCTCGACGGCGAGGGCCTGGTGGGCCTCGTCGTGCGCCTTGCCGGCCACTCCGATCACCCGGTCCGCCCCGAGGAGCTCCACAGCCTCCTTGAGGGCCTCCTCATTGCGCCCGGTGATGCAGATCCGGTCGCCCCGGGCGACCAGCGCCTCGGCGATGCCGTAGCCGATGCCCCGGCTCGCCCCGGTGATCAGCGCGACCTTGCCGCTGTCGGTACCGCTGTACGTCATGACGTACGCCCTGCCTCTCGTCGTTGCGTCAGTTGAGGGGGCCGCCGGCCACGTACATGACCTGGCCGGAGACGAAGCCGGCGGCCTCGCCGGTGAAGAACGCGATGGCGTTGGCGATGTCGTCCGGGCGGCCGACGCGCTGGACGGGGATCTGGGTGGCCGCGGCGGCCTGGAAGTCCTCGAAGCCCATGCCGACGCGGGCGGCCGTCTGGGCGGTCATCTCGGTGACGATGAAGCCGGGGGCGACGGCGTTGGCGGTGACGCCGAACTTGCCGAGCTCGATGGCCAGGGTCTTGGTGAAGCCCTGCAGACCGGCCTTGGCCGCGGAGTAGTTGACCTGGCCGCGGTTGCCGAGCGCCGAGCTGCTGGAGAGGTTCACGATGCGGCCGAACTTGGCCTCCACCATGTACTTCTGACACGCCTTCGACATCAGGAAGGCGCCGCGCAGGTGCACGTTCATGACCGTGTCCCAATCGGTCTCGCTCATCTTGAAGAGCAGGTTGTCGCGCAGCACACCGGCGTTGTTGACCAGGATGGTGGGGGCGCCGAGTTCGGCGGCGACGCGCTCGACGGCCGCCTCCACCTGGGCGCCGTCCGAGACGTCGCATCCGACCGCCAGGGCCCGGCCGCCGGCCGCCGCGATGGCCTCCACAGTGTCCTCGCAGGCCGCCTCGTCGAGGTCGAGTACTGCGACGGCGCGGCCCTCGGCGGCCAGGCGTACGGCGGTGGCCGCGCCGATGCCCCGGGCCGCCCCGGTCACGATCGCGACGCGCTGCTCGGTGGTGGACATGCTGGTTCTCCTCGCCCTAGAGAGGCGGCCGCCCAGAGGTGAGCAACCGCTTAGTAGCTTCAGCTGAGGAGACGCTAGGAGCCCTGGCACCCCGTGTCAACGGCCGCCGGTTCGACACCGGCTAGCGGACGAGGAGATCCAGCAGCCGCTCCACCTCCGCCGCGGGGTCGGCCGTCAGGCCCGTGTGCACCGGCCCCGGCTGCACGACCGTGCTGCGCGGGGCGATCAGCCAGCGGAACCGCCGCCCCGCGTCGTCACCCGCAGCCTGCCCCGCCGCTTCCCCGCCGGCGCACACGCCCTCGACCCCGCGCAGCGCGGCCCGTACGCCGGCCACGTCGGCCGCCGGGTCCAGCGCGAGGAGCTTCGCCTCGTCGAGGTGGGTGCGCGCGGCGACGTAGGAATGCGCCCGGCAGTAGACGATCACGCCGGCGTTGAAACACTCGCCGCGTTCCATCCGGGGCACCACGCGCACCAGCGCGTACTCGAACACGTCCCGCTTGGTCACTCGTCGCCGCTCTTCTTCGTGTGGGTCTTGTGGGGCCATTCCGGCAGGTGGTCGGTGAGCCAGCCGGGAGGGCCGGCCGGTGCCTTGACCTCGGCCTCCAGCGAGATCCTCTCGTGGATCGTGGCCGCGCGCGGCAGCAACGCCTCCACGTAGGCCCGGCGCAGCGCGTCGGTGGTGTCGAATCCCGGCTCGTCGACCAGCCACTCGTCCGGGACCTCGGCGGTGACCTCTGTGAGCAGTTCCTCCGTGACCAGGGGCGCGAGCGCGGCTGCCGCGCCCTCGATGTCCGGACCCACCGGGGCGAGGACGTGGTCGGAGGCGTTGTACGGCTTGGCGGCGGCGGCCTGCGCCGTGGGCCAGTTGTGGTGCCAGATCATGGTGGCGCCGTGGTCGATGAGCCACAGGTCCCCGTGCCAGACCAGCATGTTCGGGTTGCGCCACGACCGGTCGACGTTGTTGATCAGGGCGTCGAACCAGATCACGCGCCCCGCCTCGGCCGGGTCCACCCGGTACGCGAGCGGGTCGAAGCCGATGGAGCCCGGCAGGTAGTCCATGCCGAGGTTGAGTCCGCCGCTGGCCTTGAGCAGCTCCTGGACCTCTTGGTCGGGCTCGGCGAGCCCGATCACGGGGTCGAGCTGCATCTGCACCAGCGTGGGGACCCTCAGCCCCAGCCGCTGGGCCAGGCGGCCGCAGATGACCTCGGCGACCAGGGTCTTGCGGCCCTGGCCGGCTCCGGTGAACTTCATGACGTAGGTCCCGAGGTCGTCGGCCTCGACGATCCCCGGGAGCGAGCCGCCCTCACGCAGGGGCGTCACATAGCGGGTCGCGATCACTTCTGTGAGCATTTTCCCAGGCTATAGGGCGGACAACGTGGACGATCAAAGGTTTTTTCGCCCCGGGCGGATCCTGCGGATCCGGGCGGTCCGATGCTCACGCCGACGGGTGGTCCGCCTCCGTCGAGGAGGGCTGGGCCGTCGGGATGCGCTGGGTGAAGAACAGCGCGATGAGCGCGGCGAAGGAGAGGATGGCGAGGGCCGCCCGCAACCCGTCCAGCCTCGCCTCCTCGTTCGCCCGCAGCGCGGCCTCGGTCACATCCGGGCTGACACCTGCCTCGGCGAGCGCACTCTGCAGCTGGGCGTCCGACAGGAAGGGCGCGCCGCTCGCGAGCTGCACCGTCGCCTGGCTCTTGACGGTGCTCGGGACGGCCGGGTTCGCCTGGACGCTGGTCAGGAAGGAGGACGTGAGCGCCGCGATCATGATCGACCCGGCGAGGGCCGTGCCGATGGAGGAGCCGAGGTTGGTGACGGCGTTCTGGACGCCTCCGACCTCCGCGGACTGCGACTGCGGCACCGCCGACACGGTGACCGATCCGAGCTGGGACGCCAGCGCGCCCATCCCGAAGCCGATCAGCAGCAGGGGGACGGTGAGCACCTCCGCCCCCGCGTCCGCGTCGAGCGCCGCCATGAGGATCACCGCTCCGAGGAGCAGGCCCAGGGTCCCGAGCCGGACCACGCGGCGCGGCGACACGTCCGGGAGGAACCGCGGGATCAGGACGGCGGCGGCCAGCAGCGTCACCGACAGCGGCAGCAGCCGGGCGCCGGTGGCCAGTGCCGACAGCCCGAGGGCCACCGACAGGTAGAGCGGGACGACGAAGAAGACGCCCATCATCACGAGGTACTGGAAGAAGAACATGGTCAGCCCGCCGGCGAGCTGCTTGTTCTCCAGCATGGCCGGGTCGACCAGGGGCTCCCGGCGCCGCCTCACGAGACGGTGCTCCCAGCGGAGGAAGAGCCAGATCAGGAAGATCCCCAGGAGCATCAGCCAGACGGTCAGGGAGACCCCGAGCCAGGCGGGCCCGCCCGCCTTCGGCCTGAACCAGCCCCACTCGTCGGAGCGGAGCACCCCGTAGACGAAGGTCCCGAGCCCGAGCGCCGACAGGACGGCGCCGACGAGGTCGATGCGGGGACGTTCCTCGCCCACGGCGTCCGCGATGGGGCGGGCGAGCAGGAGGATGCCGGCCACCACCAGCACCTCGCCGGCGAAGACCCACCGCCAGGAGAAGTAGGTCGTGGCGATCCCGCCGATGAGGGGCCCGAGCGCGATGGCGATCGCGCCGGCCGCCGCGACGAGGCCGTAGGCGCCGGGGCGGCGTTCGACGGGGAAGTTGCCGGCGACGAGCGCGACGATCGCGGGCAGGATGAGCGCGGCCCCGAGCCCCTCCAGGAAGGACCAGCCGATCAGCAGCACCGTGAGGTTGGGTGCGAGCGAGGTGACGAGGGAGCCGCAGCCGTAGATGACGCAGCCGATGAGGAAGGCGCGTTTGCGGCCGATCAGCACCCCGACCTTGCCGCCGGGGATCATGAGCATGGCCATCACGAGGGTGTAGGCCGTGATGGCGCCCTGGATCCCGGTGACGGTCGTGCCGATGTCGTCGGCGACCGTGGCGATGGAGACGTTCATGACGGAGCTGTCGAGCGCCATCAGGAACTGGCCCGCCGCCAGTGTCATCAGGACGAGTCGCGCCTTCGCCGGGTTCCCGGTCGCCGTCCCTGCCCTGGATGCCATGCGTGCATGCTTCCAGCCGACGTCAGGACGGGCCGGACGACCCGCCCGGAAGTCAGCCGGACGGGCAGTCGGCCACCGGGTCGTCGTGGACGAGGGCGCAGACCATCTGTGCGCCGCGCCGGCCTTCGGGGTAGGCGGAGCGGAGTTCGTCCTCGAAGGACTTCCACTGGCGGGTGATCTCCGCGGTCGCCCCCGCGGTGGCCCGGCGGAAGTTGTCGCCCGTCTTCGCGCGGGCGGACGCGGGCGTGTCCTTGTTCAGGTCCCGGTTGTGGGCGACGCGGCCGTCGCAGCTCGCGGGTTTGACCCCGGTGGAGTCGAAGTCCGGGTAGCAGCCGGTCGCCAGGTCCTCGGGGACGAGGTCCCGGACCTCCCGCGTCCAGTCGGCGTCCTTCATCCCGCTGTAGCGGCGGATGTCGAAGAACGGGGCGACCTGGGTACGGCCCAGCCCCGGCGGGTTGGCGATCCCGAGCGCGCCGGGGGCGGCCCGGTCGGCCCAGTTGGAGTGCGAGTAGAAGTCCTCCAGCGGGTGCCAGCCGCGGCCGAGCTGTTCGAGGACGGCGCACTTGGCCGGTCCGGGCCGCTCGTCCCAGGTGCAGGGCACCGACAGGTCGGTCTGGTCCGCGCGCACCCGCCCGTCGGCGTCGACGAGGCCGTCGGCCGCCCTTACGGCGTTGCGGAACCGCGCGACGGACGTACCGACGCAGGCGACGAGCTCGGTGGTGGCCTCGTCCCGGCTGCGCGGGTAGTCGGGGGCGTAGCGCGGCGGCAGGTAGTCGGCGTTGTCGCAGTGCAGGGGTCCGAGGTCGAAGTACGGGCGCTTGTCGTCGGCGTTGACCGCCCCGTCGCGGGCGTCGGCCATGGCGGTCAGCGTGGCGGGCTGCCACGGCAGGGCGCGCCGGGTGATGTCCTCGTGGTTGTCCCCCGTGAACGCGGCCGCCGGGCCGCCCGGCAGGGCGGTGAGCGCGGCGAGGACGGTGAGGGCGGCCGTCAGGAGGGCCACCGGTGCGCGGCTCGGTCTCTTCACGGAAGGCTCCCGGCTCCGGTCGGACGAGGCTGCTTCCATGCTGCGCAGCACGCTCCGCCCCCGCATCCCCGTGGGCCGCACGGGTCTGCCGCAGACCGGGGCGGCGGGACCGGGGCCCGGCGGCGCACCCCTCAGGACGGTGTCCGTGCGTACCGGGCCCGCCCCGTACGGTGGCCGCTGAGCGCCCTCGCGCGCACCGCGGTGGGCAGACCTAGAGTTGAGGGCGAGGCGGCGTGCCGGGACTCGGGGCGGCCGCCCCTTTGGCCCCAGTCCCCGCGCCAGGGCGCGCGCCAAACCCCAGGAGGGCATGCGACATGTCCACTGCATCTGAAACCCCGGTTCTGGACACCCTCGCCGCCATGACGGGCGATTCGCTCGAGCGTTGCGGGATGGACCCGAACATGCTGCTCCTGATCCGGATCGCGGCCCTCGCCGCCTCGGACGCTCCCCCGATCTCCTACCTCGCGCACATCGACCCGGCGCTCAAGGCCGGGCTGACGGCGGAGCAGTTGCAGGACGTCCTGGTCGCCATCGCCCCCATCGTCGGCACCGCCCGCGTCATGACGGCCGCGGGCAACATCACCAGGGCGCTCGGCGTGGCCATCGCCGTCGCCGAGGCCGAGGCCCAGGCGGAGATGGACGCCATGGGCTGACACGTGGGGCAGCGGCCCAGAGGCGCCCCGGGGCCCGGCCCGGCAGCCGTTCCCGGGGGTGCGGGCGGCGTGCGTACGACGCGGACGGTCGGGCGGTCGGGTGGTCGGGCGCGCAGGCGGATCGGTCAGGCCCGTCAGTCAGTCAGCGAGGCAGTCAGTCAGGAGGCCTCCATGCCCCGGAGTGCGATCACCGCGATGCGCGCGGTGCCCGAGGCCACGCCCGAGGAGCGCGCGGCCATCGGCAAGGAGGCCCGCAGCCGCTGCCCCCGGTCAGGGCATGCCGTGTACCAGCCCCCTCCCGCGAGGCCGGATCCCTTGGCGATCCTGGAGGCGCAGTCCGCGACGCGGGTGCCCGAGCTGGTCCCGATCCGCTACGCGCGGATGACGGAGTCCCCGTTCCGCTTCTACCGGGGAGCCGCCGCGATCATGGCGTCCGACCTGGCCGGCAGCCCCGACTCGGGGATCGCGGTACAGCTCTGCGGTGACGCGCACCTGCTGAACTTCCGCCTGCTGGCCTCGCCGGAGCGGCGGCTGATGTTCGACATCAACGACTTCGACGAGACGCTGCCCGGACCCTGGGAGTGGGACGTCAAACGACTGTCCGCGAGTCTGGTCATCGCCGCCCGGGCGAACGGCTTCGACGAAGCCGAGCGTGCCCGCATCGTGAACTCCGCGGTGCGCTCGTACCGCGAGGCGATGATCCGCTTCGCCGGGATGGGCAATCTCGACGTCTGGTACGCGAAGATCGACGCCGAGGGCCTGGAGGCCCTCGTCACCGAACAGCTCGACAAGCACGGCCGCAAGAAGCTGGCCGCGGCGATGGCGAAGGCCCGGTCGCGCGACAGCCTGCAGGTCTTCGACAAGCTCACCGAGGTGGTCGACGGCAGCCCGCGGATCGCGGCGGACCCCCCGCTGCTGGTGCCCCTCGGCGACCTGCTGCCGGATGAGGAGCGCGACGAGCTCGTGGACCGGATGAGTTCACTGGTCGGCCGCTACGGCCGCACACTGGAGAGCAACCGGCGCGCGCTGCTGGAGGACTACCGCCTGGTCGACGTCGCCCGCAAGGTGGTGGGCGTCGGCAGCGTCGGCACCCGGTGCTGGATCCTGCTCCTGCTCGGCAGGGACGGCCGCGACCCGCTCTTCCTCCAGGCCAAGGAGGCCGACACCTCCGTGCTCGCCGACCACGTCGGCGCCAGCCTGTACCGGAACCAGGGCGAACGCGTGGTCTCGGGACAGCGGTTGATGCAGGCGGCGAGCGACATCTTCCTCGGCTGGGAGCGGGTGGACGGCATCGACGGCAGGAAGCGGGACTTCTACGTCCGCCAGTTGCGCGACTGGAAGGGCGTCGCGATGCCGGAGACCATGTCACCCGGGCAGCTGGAGACCTTCGGCAACGCCTGCGGGATGACCCTGGCCCGCGCGCACGCCCGGTCCGGCGACCGGGTGGCTGTCGCCGCCTACCTCGGCCGCGGCGACGTCTTCGACCGGGCGCTCGCGGAGTTCGCCGAGGCGTACGCCGACCAGAACGAACGCGATCACCAAGCCCTGGTCGACGCGGTGCGGGCGGGCCGCCTGCCCGTACGGGAACTTCCGGCGGCCTGACCGCGCGTCCGGACGGCACCCCCTCCCGTGGCGCCGTCCTGGGAGGCGCCCGATCAGAACGCGAAGACCGCGTTGCCGTTCAGGGTCGCCGCCATGGTGCAGGAGTTGGAGAACGTGTGGTCCCAGGCCACGCGGCGGCCCTCCCACACGCCGACCGCGGACACGGTGACGGGGGCGTAGTGCATCGGGCACGCCCGGTCGGGGTTCGGCGCGGACAGCAGCCGGTCGAACGAGCCGCCGGTGGACTTCAGGGCCGCGCACGCGGCCTTGGGGTCGGGGTGCGTCCCCTGGGCGCCCGGTGCGCAGCTGACCGTGGTGGCGCGGACGACGGTGGGCGCGGAAACGTCGTCCCCCTGGGCGACGCTGAAGACCATGGCCGAGGGGGCGTAGAGGCTGTCGGGCTGCGCCTGCGCGATGCCGGTGGCACCGGCGAGACAGAGGAGCGCGGCGGCGGAGACGGCGGCTGAGCGACGGTGACGCACGAGAAGACTCACTTTCGATTCGATGGTTGAACGCGATGGACACTTACGTAATCGCGTCTTGTTGCATCGAATCCTTGCTGAGCCGAAGGGGCATTGCACATCGACGACCGATTTACGGACACCCTGTTCGCATACCGGTTGCCGAATGGTCGTTCGAGCAGCTCAGACGGGGTGCGACCGAGCCGTCACGCGCAGCGACCGCCGCAGGAACCCGGCGATGACGTGCGACGTTGCGGACGCCGCACCGCCGCTGGGCGCCCGGGGTTCACCGGACGGCTACCCAGCTTGTCCGGATGTGTGCGCTCCGGTCAGCTCGCGCGGGCCCACGCGTCCAGCAGCGCCTCGGTCGTGGTGACGGCCGCCACCAGCGCGAGCGAGTTGCGGATCACCTCGGCGGTACAGGAGGCGGGCACTCCGGCGATGGCGTCGGCCGGGACCACGACCTGGTAGCCGAGGTTCACGGCGTCGAAGACGGTGTTCGGGATGGCGATGTTGGAGGAGACTCCCGTGACGACGAGGGTCCGCGTCCCGAGGTTGCGCAGCAGCGCGTCGAGGTCCGTGCCGGCCATGGGCGAGAGCCCGTGCAGCCGGCGTACGACGAGGTCCCGGTCGGCCACGGTGATGGGCGCGGCCACCTCCACCGCGCGAGTGCCGGTCAGCTGCCGCACGGGCAGTTTCCCTGCGGCCCGGAAGAGCCGTGCGTTGCCGTTGGCCCCGAGCCCGTCCGGGCGCCGCTCGGCCACCGCGTGCAGCACCTGCACGCCGGCCCCGCGCGCCGCGTCGACCAGCGCGGCCACCCGCCCCAGCATCCCGGAGTCCCGTGCCGCCTTGGCGAGTTCGGGCAGCGCGGACTCCTCGCCCACGACACCGTTCTGGCACTCGACGGTGAGCAGCGCGGTGGTGGCGGGATCGAGATCCGGCATGACTCCCCCTGGCGTGGCGTCGGAAGAGCCTTCATGATTCCTGACACATAGTCAGATGTGAAGGGGTGCGGGACCGATGGACGAGACTCAGCGGCGGGGGCGCCGCATCATGATGAGCGGGGCGGAAGTGGACGCGTTCCTGCGGGAACAGCGGACCTGCCGGGTGGCGACGGTGTCGCCGGACGGCCGCCCGCACGTGGGCGCCCTGTGGTTCGCGTGGGACGGCACCTCGCTGTGGCTGTACTCGATCACCCGCAGCCGCCGCTGGGCGGACCTGCGCAAGGACCCGCGGATCTCGGTGGTCGTGGACGCGGGCGAGTCCTACCACGAGCTGCGCGGCGTGGAGCTGTCCGGCAGCGCGGTGTTCGTGGGAGAGGCCCCGCGCACGGGCGAGCCGTGCCCCGAACTGGCGGAGCCCGAGCGGATCTTCCCGGTCAAGAACTTCGGGATCGAGGAGATGCCGCACGACGGACGGCACGCCTGGATCCGCCTCACCCCCGACACGGTGGTCTCCTGGGACTTCCGCAAGATCTGACGCTGCAGGTCGTCTCTTTCGGATCTTGCCGGCCGCGCCGGCGCTGTCGGGTGCCGTGCTGCGCGAGGCGGAGGACCCCGCCGCGTACTGGACGTACTCGGAAGCCCGCCGGGGATCACGGGACAGGCCCTCAGGCGTGCTGGAGCTCGGCGGCCGTCGCCCGGAGGGCGTCGACCGCGGCCCGGATGGAGGGTCGGCGGTCGGCGTCCGCGCGCCATACGGCGTACACGTGGCGGCGTACGGCGTCGCAGACGGGCAGCAGCCGCACTCCCGACGGCACCGGCCCGCGTCCCAGCTTCGGCGCGACGCAGACCCCGAGTCCGGCCTCCACGAAGGCGAGCTGGGTGTGGTGCTCCTCGGCGATGTGCGCGATGCGCGGTTCGATGCCCGTACCGCGCAGCGTGAAGACCAGCCACTCGTGGCAGAACTGGCCCTCGTTCCAGGAGATCCACTCGTCGTCCGCGAACTCGGCGAGGGAGATCGTGCTGCGGTCCGCCAGCCGGTGCCGGGACGGGACCGCGATGTCGACGGAGTCGTCCAGCAGGTGCGTGCGGGTGAGCTCCGCTGGGACCGGCATCCGCTTGTTGTGCCAGTCGATCGCGAGAGCCATGTCGAGGTCGCCGCGCACGACGGCCGCCATGCTCTCCTCGGGTTCCTGCTCGCGCACCCGCACCCGCAGGTCCGGGTGGCCGGCGCGCAGCGCGGTCAGGGCTCGCGGCAGCAGCCCGCGCATGGCGGTCGGGAAGGCGCCGATGCGCAGCTCGCCGACGGCGCACCCGCGCTGGGCCTCGACATCGGCCTGGGCCTGCTCCACCTGGGAGATGATCCGGGCCGCGTGCTCGGCGAGCAGCCGTCCGGCGTCGGTGAGGCGGACGCCGCGGCCGTTCCTGGCCAGCAGGGGCTGGCCGACCTCGCGCTCCAGCTTGGCCATCTGCTGGGACACGGCGGAGGTGGTGACGTGGAGTCCGTCGGCCGCACCGCTGACCGAACCGTGGCGGGCGAGGGCGTCGAGGGTGCGCAGGCGCTCCAGGTTCAACATGTAAGCAATGCTACGTCGTCATCCCGAGAAACTCTCGCTTGTCCTACGAAGTTGATACGAGCACAGTAAGGCGTATGAGCGCACCCGCGGCCCCTCGGCCCACCCTTCCGACCTCTTCCCCGGTGGCCGCCACCGCCACCGTGACCGGGACGGCGGCCGCGACGGCTCCGGCCACGGCCACCCGTCGGCGCGGCCTCCTCGACTGGCGGATGCGGTTCGCGATCCTCTCGGTGATCTGGGGCTTCAGCTTCCTGCTGATCAAGGTGGGCACCGAGGCGTTCGCGCCCTTCCAGGTGGCACTGGGCCGGGTCCTGTTCGGGGCGCTCGCCCTCCTCGCCGTGCTCCTGGTCCGCCGTGAGCCGCTCCCCCGGGGCCTGCGCACCTGGGCCCACCTCACCGTGGCGGCGCTCCTGCTCAACACCGCGCCCTTCTCGCTCTTCGCGTACGCGGAGCTGAGCATCCCCTCCAGCCTGGCCGGCATCTGCAACGCCACGTCCCCCCTGTGGGGCATGGCGCTGTCGCTGATCGCCCTCTCCGAGGACCGCCCGACGCGCCGCCGCTTCGCCGGCCTGGGCCTCGGCTTCCTCGGCGTGCTGACCGTGCTCGGCGCCTGGAACGGCTTCTCCGGCGTCGACGGCAAGGGCACCGCGTTCGCCCTGCTGGCCTCGCTCTGCTACCCCGTCGGCTGGATCTACGTCCGCCGTACGCTGGCCGGTACCCCCGGCTCTCCGGTGGCCCTGACCGGCGGCCAGCTCATGGTTTCCACCCTCCAGCTCGCACTGGTCAGCGCACTGTTCACCTCCACCCCGGCCTCGTTCCCGCTCTGGCCGACCCTGTCGGTGGTCGCGTTGGGCGCCCTCGGCACCGGCATGGCCCTGCAGATGCAGTACGGCCTGGTGACGGAGGTCGGCCCGACCACCGCCCAGATGGTCACCTACTTCATCCCCGTCATCGCGACCACGGCGGGCGTGCTGGTCCTCGGCGAGCAGCTGCACTGGAACACCCCGGTCGGCGCCGCGATCGTCCTGGCGGGCGCCGCCCTCGCCCAGACCCGCGCCGCCTCCCGCAAGCCTGCCTGAGGAAGGCCGGGGAGCGTCGCGTAGTCTCCCGGCCGGACCTCAGCGGTGTCTGCGCTCCCGATCGGGCCGATCGGGAGCTGGGGCCGGTGCCATGGGGCCTCCCCAGCCCCGCAGGGCCGAGGGGAAGCATCGCAAGGCGGACGGGGGAGGCGACGCGGAGCGGCGTCGACCGAGAACGACGCGGCGAGGCGCGGTGCCGGGGCGCGCGAGCCCGGCCTGATCGACGAAACACCCCCCTGGTGGCGATCGCACGTCCTGCGGGAGCCCTACACGGGCATCGGCGTCTTGTCCCCGGCCTGCGGCCTGATGCCGACGGCAGGTGGCGTCCTTGTCGCGCCCGACGTCCGCGGCTCGGCGATGGCGCTGGAACGGCGGGCCGACGATGCCGACGCGCTCCGGGACGGCTCGACCGCGGCAGCCCGGAGCCGGCGCCGACCCTCATGACGCGCCCGTCGCCGCTGTCCCGCACGGTGTTCCGCGGCCTGGGCGCGGCGGTGGCCCTCTGTGGTCTCGTCCTCCCCAGGAAGGGCCTGCTGGAGCTCACCGCCTGACCGGTTCGCCCCGCGCCGCCGGCAGGACCGCGATGCCCGCCCGGTGGTCCTGTCGGCAGGACCACCGGGCGGGCATCGCGCGGGTCCCCGGGGCGCGACCGGCGCACCGACGGACGCGACCAGCAGTCAGTCGCCGCGTCCGCCCGCCACGCCCGGCCGGACCGCCGCGGCCACGGCGTCCGCCAGCACCGGCACCTCCGCGACCTCCAGCTGGGACACCGTCAGCCGCACCCCCGGTCCCGCCTCGACCCGGAAGACGGCCCCGGCGGCCACCCCCCACCCCGCGGCGAGCAGCCTCGTGACGACCACCGTCTCGTCGGCCACCGGCACCCACACGTTCAGCCCGCTCCGGCCGTGCGCCCGTACCCCCCGCTCCCGCAGGGCCTCCACCAGCGCGTCCCGCCGCTCCGCGTAGGCCCGCGCGACCGCGGCCCGGTCCACGGCGTGCGAGGTCCACAGCTCCGCCACCGCGTCCTGGAGCAGCCGGCTCACCCACCCCGGGCCCAGCCGCTGGCGTCCCCGCACCCGGTCCAGGGTCACCTCGTCGCCCGTCAGCACGGCGAGCCGCAGGTCCGGCCCGTACGCCTTGGCCGTGGACCGGATCAGCACCCAGTGCCGGGTCACCCCGCCCAGCGGGTGCAACGGCAGGTCGACGATCCCGTTTCCGTGGTCGTCCTCGATCAGCAGCACGCCGGGGTGCCGCGCGAGCAGTTCGCGCAGCTCGCCCGCCCGTTCCGCGCTCACCGCCGCGCCGGTCGGGTTCTGCGCCCGGGAGGTCACCATCAGGGCCCGCGCTCCGGCCGCGAGGGCCCGGGCCACCGCGTCGGCCCGGGGCCCGTCGTCGTCCACCGCCACCGGCAGTGTCCGCAGCCCGAGCGCGGGGACGAGGTCGAGCGCGCCGCCCCAGCCCGGGTCCTCGACCGCCACCGCGTCCCCGGGCCTCAGGTGGGCGGTAAGGACCCGTTCGATCGCGTCCAGCGCACCCGAGGTCACCGCCACCGGCCCGGACGGCACTCCGTCCGCGTCGAAGTCGGCGCGGGCGATCCGCGCCAGGTCGGGCGCGACCGGGTCCTCCCCGTAGAGGGTGGGCGCCCGCCCGTAGCGGCGGGCGGCGGCCGCCAGCGGCCCGTCCAGCGACGGGAGCAGCGACACGTCCGGATTGCCCTGCGCGATGTCCCTTACGCCGGGCGGCACCGCCATCCGCAGCGCGTCCCGCGGGGTGCTCGACGGGCGCGAGCGCACGCGGCTTCCGCGGCGCCCGTCCGTTTCGATGACCCCGCGCTCGCGCAGTGTCCTGTAGGCGGCCGCCACGGTGTTGGGGTTGACGCCCAGCACACCCGCCAGTTCCCGCATCGGCGGCAGCAGCGATCCGGGCGGCAGCGCCCCGGATGCCACGCCCGCTTCGACGCTGGCCGCGATTTCAGATGTGCGGCGCCCTGTAATCCGATACTCTCCTAGCACAAACGACATTATGCACTAGTGCAATGGAGTCCGCACCATGACCGCCACGTCTGCCACGGAGACGACGCAGAGCACCGGGACGACCGGTGCGTACGAGCCCACCGACCGCACGGTCCCCACCCGCTCCCGCGACCGGGCGCGCTACGACCGCGACACGGTGCACTCGATACTCGACGAGGCCTACATCTGCCACCTCGGCTTCGTCCGCGACGGCGCGCCGGTGGTCCTGCCGACGCTGTTCGCCCGGGTCGGAGAATCGCTCTACATGCACGGTTCCACCGGGTCCCGCCCCCTGCTCGCGGCCGGCCGCACCGACCCGGGCCTGCCCGTCTGCGTCACCGTCACCCACGTCGACGGCCTGGTGCTGGCCCGCTCGGCCTTCCACCACTCGCTCAACTACCGCTCGGTGGTCGTCCACGGCACCGCCCACCAGGTGACCGACGAGGACGAGTGCCGGACGGCGCTGGACGCCATGATCGACGCCGTCGCCCCGGGCCGCTCCGGGGACGTACGGCCGGCCAACGCCAGGGAACTCGCGGCCACCGCGGTGATCCGGGTGGACCTGGACGAGGTGTCGGCGAAGCTCCGGACGGGACCGTCGAACGACGATGCCGAGGACCTGGGCCTGCCGTACTGGGCGGGCGTGGTCCCGGTCAGCAGGGTGTACGGGACCCCCGTGCCCGCCGAGGACCTGGACCCCGGCATCGCCGTCCCCGACTACCTCACCGCGCTCTGAGCAACCGGCCGCCCGGCGGCGGGCCCGGCGGGCTCGGCGGGCTCGGCCGGCTCCGCGGGCCGGCCCGCCGGGCGGCGGGACTCCGCCACGATCAGCGCACCGACCGCCGCCAGCAGCAGTACGGTGCCCAGCACCACGGCTCCGGTCAGCCGCTCCCCGAGCACGAGGACGGCGATCGCCGCCGCACTCACCGGCTCGATCAGCATGATCACCGACACGGTCGCGGCACGCACGGCCGCGGCGCCTGTGAAGTAGAGCGCGTACGCCAGCGCCGTCGGCACGGTGGCGACGTACAGCAGCAGCCAGAGCACCCGCCCCAACTCGGCGGTGTGCGGCAGCAGCCCTTCCGCCGCGGCGAGCGGCAGCAGGCACACCGCGCCCACCGCGACGGACCAGGCGGTGGTCACCAGCGGGTCCCCGCCCGCCCCCAGCCGCCCGAGCCGGCGGGCCCGCAGGGTCATCCCCGCGTACCCCGACGCCGACAGCAGCGCCCAGCCGACACCGAGCGGGCGCACCTCGGCGCCCCCGCTGCCCAGGACCAGGACGGCGAGTCCGGCGAGCGCGCCCACGACGGCGACCGCGCCGCCGCGGCCGAGGCGTTCACCCATCCGGGAGCGCGCTCCGAGCGCGATGAGAACGGGCCCGGCGCCGAGGGTGACCACGGTGCCCACGGCCAGCCCGGTCTCGCGCACGGCGGCGAAGTAGGCGGCCTGGAAGACGGTGAACAACAGCCCGGTCACGATGAGGGAGCCCGCGGATTGCGAGACCGCGGAAGCCCGCGCCCGCGCCCACCCGGGACGGCTCCGCCGTAGGGCGAGCACCCCGAGCAGCACCACGAGCCCGCCCGCGCACCGCCAGAACGACAGGGCGAGCGGGCCGAGGTCACTGGCCAGGAAGAGGAGGGAAGCGGCCGCCCCGGCGGTGCCCCAGGCGGCTCCGGCGACGACGAGGTACAGCAGACTGCGCCCGGCAGCGGGCGAATGGTTCGACACGTGTGTTCTCCGTGCGTGCGTGAAGGATGAGAGATCCGGTCATCGCTTCGCGGGCAGCACCGGCCCGCCCGAGCACTGCCCGGGCCTGGCCGTCATCGTGGGGCGCCGCCCGCTAGGACGCGGGAGGCGGAAGCACGGTCGAATGCATGCCGGTCACACTAGGCCCTCGTGGGTTCGCGGTCCATTGGGGCCGGTTCCGCCGCGGGCTTCGGGGCCGGCCGGGAGGACTGCGCGATGAACGCACCGCCCAGTACCAGGGCTCCGCCGGCGATCTGCCAGGTCGAGAGGTGCTCGCCGAGCAGGATCCAGGCCAGCACGGTGGCCACGACGGCCTCGAGGAAGGCCACCACGCCCGCGACCTGGGGCGAGAGCCTGCGTACCGAGACCACGCCGGTCACGTACGCGAAGACGGTCGCGACGAGCACGACCCAGCCGAGCAGCACCGGCGCGGCCACCATGGTGCCGCCCACGGAGGCCTCGCCGCCCAGCACATGCCAGTCGATCTCCCACGGCCGGGCGATCGCCGTCATCACCAGGGCACCGATGAGCATTCCGTAGGCGATCACGCCGAGCGGGTCGGGAGCGTCCTCGCCGTCGGCGCCCTGGTCGGCGAAGACGAAGTAGAAGGCCTGGCAGCAGGCCGCGGCGAGGCCGAAGAGCACACCGAGCAGGTCCAGGCTGAGTCCGGCCCAGATCTCGACCACGCAGGCCAGGCCGACGACGGCCACGGCCGCGCCCGCGGCGGCCCCCCGCGTCACCGGCTTGCGCTGTACGAAGCGGATGTAGCCGAGCAGCAGCGCCGGACCCAGGTACTCCAGCAGCAGGGCCACGCCGACCGGGATCCGGGACAGGGAGGCGAAGTAGAAGGCCTGCACACCGGCGACGGCCACCAGGCCGAAGCCGGCGAGCAGCGCGGGCCTGCGCAGGAGGAGGTCGCGGTGGCGCCAGGCCAGCGGGGACAGCACGAGCGCTGCGCCGGCCACCCTGAGCCAGACCATGTGGAGGGGGTCCAGACCCGCCTCGATCAGCGGCTTCGCCGCCACTCCGGAACCACCGAACGCGAACGCCGAGACGAGGGCGAGGCCCAGTCCGGCGTTTTTCCCTGACGCTTGCATCCCGCCATCATGACAGGGGCGGGTCAGGAGCGTCACTGCGGTGACACCTGTTGAGACACACCTGAGATCACGTCCCGCGGGGCAGGCCCGGACACCACCCGATCTGACAGGTCGTCAGTATTGAATGTTCCGGTCGCCAGGGCTACCTTCCGCGCACGCATCCGACGAGAAGGGGTGGTCGCATGGCTGAAGTCACCGCGGAATCACGCATCGAGGCGCCCGCCGCGAAGCTCTGGTCCCGGCTGACGGACTGGGACGCCTACGGGCAGTGGAGCATGACCCACACGAACTTCCCGCAGGGCGGCCCCCAGACCCTGGCCGTCGGATCCACCTTCGCCGAGAACATGAAGATGATGGGCTTCCCGGCCGAGGTCCTCTGGACCGTCTCCGAGCTGGAGGACGAACGCCTCTTCGCCATCACCGGCAAGGGCCCGATGGGCGTCGCAGTCCTGACCCGCTACACGCTGACGCCCGACGGCGGGGCCACCACCGTCCGCATCGACGGTGAGTTCACCGGGGCGGCCGTCTCCCTGATGGCGGGCAAGCTGAAGGACTCGGCCACCGCCGCGCTGAACGAGTCACTGCGCAAGCTCGCCGGCCTGGTCGCCTGACCCCGCCCCCGGTCACCCGTACCCGAAGGGCGGCGGGCCCCCCCGGGGGGGGGGCGCGGGGGGGGCCCCCCCCCCCGCCCGGGCCGGCGGGGGGAGGTGGGGGGGGGCCGGCGATGGTTTCGGCTGTTTGGGGCGGGGGTGTTCACCGCCGGGGCCCT
>NZ_JBVHJO010000027.1:0-55817 GCF_055559995.1 Streptomyces sp. NPDC023541 | reverse complement strand
TCGGCGCCCGCGGGCATGTCGCGGTGGTACCCGGTGGTCGCGCCTCGTCCTGCGGGGACACTCCGCCGTGTCCCCGCCCCACGGCAGGGCTCCGAGAGTGCCCCGGAGACGCCCGGGCCGACTGGGCGGGTCCCGGAGCGGGACCCGACGCGTGGGGAGCGGGGACGGGGAGGGGTGTCCCCGCAGGACGAGCGCGCAACCACCGGGTACTGCCGCGATGGCTCGCAGGCGCCGAGCCGAGGAGACACCCCTGCCCGGCCCCGCGAACCGGCCCGCGCCGCGCCCGTATCCCGACCCGCGAACCGGCCCGCAGGACGATCCGAACCCGCCCGCTCCGCCGCGGGAAGGGCCCCGCGAACCGGCCCGCACCGCGCCCGTATCCCGACCCGCGAACCGGCCCGCAGGACGATCCGAACCCGCCCGCTCCGCCGCGGGAAGGGCCCCGCGGACCCGCCCCCACCGCACCCGGATCCCGACCCGCGGAAAACGGTCCGGACCCGCCCGCCCCGCCGCGGGAAGGGCACGCAGCCACACCCAGCCCCGCCGGCGATTGAGGCGCGGGGTCTGGGGCAGAGCCCCAGCACCACCGGCCCGGTCAGCCGAGCCCAGTGCTACACGTCCAGGTGGCCCGTGTCGTTCCAGCGTTCCAGTGCCGGGGCCCCGTAGGCCCAGCCCAGGACCGACAGGGACGTCGGTTCCAGACGGACGCGGGCGCCGAAGGACGCGTCGAAGCCCAGCCAGCGCGCGGCGAGCGTGCGCAGGATATGGCCGTGGGCGAACACCAGCACGTCCCGCTCCGCCGAGCGCGCCCACGCCACCACCTCGTCGGCGCGTGCCGAGACGTCGGCGACCGACTCGCCGCCCGGGACGCCGTCGCGCCAGATCAGCCAGCCCGGCCGGACCGCCTGGATCTCGGCGGGGGTCATGCCCTCGTAGTCGCCGTAGTCCCATTCCATCAGGGAGTCCCACGGCTCCGCCCGCACCCCGAAGCCCGCCAGCTCGCAGCTCTCGCTCGCGCGGACCAGCGGGCTGGTGCGCACCTCAAGGCCCGGCAGGCCCTTCCAGGGGTCGCGGGCGAGGCGTTCGCCGAGCAGTTTCGCCCCCTGCTTGCCCTCCTCCAGCAGCGGCACGTCCGTGCGTCCGGTGTGCTTGCCGAGCTGGGACCACGCCGTCTGGCCGTGACGGGCCAGCAGGATGCGGGGGGCCATGCGAATCTCCCGATCGGTGCAAGGTTGTACGTTTTTACGATGTTTTCCTCGTGCGTCCATCATCCATCACGCCCCCCGCCGACTCTCTCACCGGCCCGTTTCCGCGCTCCGCACACGATTGTCAGTGGCGGATGGGACACTTCCGCGGGTGAGCTCTTACCCGCCCAGCAGCCCCACGCAGCCCACCACGCTGCGTCAGCGGCTCGCCGGCCTGCGAGGCCCCGCCGTGCAGCCCCGACCGCTCGACGCCCGGGCGCTGGCGGCCCTCGCCGCCAACCCCGGGTGCGGTAGACGCGCACTGCTCGACGGCGCCGGTGTGGACAAGAACGCCCTCGCCACGGCCCTCGGGTCGCCGGCCGCCTTCGGGCAGTCGCAGTTCGCCATCGTCCGCGGGAACTCCTTCGAGGCGAAGGTCAAGGGCGACGGCGGAGCCGAGCTGCTGCGGCTGGTCCACGGGCACCTCGATCCGGCCGCCGAGCCGCCGGGGCCCGGCGCCCGCGTCCCCGATCTCACGGCGGCCGGGCCCGAGGGCCGCGCCGCCCGGACCGCGCTCGCCCTGCGCGAGGCGACCGCGGCGAAGGACTGGACCCTGCTGGACCACCCGATGCTGGCCCTGGAGGTGGCCGGTTCGCCGGCCTATCTGGAGCCGGACGCCGTCGTCGTGCACCCCGACGGCCGCTGGACCGTGGTGGAGATCAAGTCGTTCCCCATGATCGACGCGGCCGCGGACGCCGCGAAGGTGGGCGCGGCGGCCCGCCAGGCCGCCGTCTACGTCCTGGCCCTGGAGCGGACCGCCGAGAAGCTGGCCGGCGCCGAGGTCGGGCACACCGTGCTGCTGGTGTGCCCCAAGGACTTCTCCAACCTGCCCACCGCCGCCCCCGTCGACATCCGCCGCGAGCGCGCGGTGACCCGGCGCCAGCTGGAGCGGCTGACCCGGGTCGAGGAGCTGGCCGCCGCGCTGCCCGAGGGGCTGACCTTCGACCCGGAGCGGACCGCCGAGGAGCTGGCCGAGGCCGTGTCGGCGGTGGACGCCGCCTACGCCCCCGAGTGCCTGGCCGCCTGCGAGCTGGCCTTCCACTGCCGGGAGCGGGCCCGCGCCGCCGACGAGGTGACGGCGCTGGGCCGTTCCGTACGGGGTGAGCTGGGCGCGCTGACCACCGTCGAGGAGGCCCTCGCGGCGGCTTCGGGGGCCGGCTGTGCCGAGGACCCCACGGCCGCCGCCCTGCGCCGCGCGGCCCGGTTGCGCGCCGAGGCGCTGGAACTCGCCGCCGCCCGTCCACGTCGCCACGTCCCGGAGTCCCCCGAATGCCCCTGCTGAGCACCCTGGCCCGGCTGGAGGCCGTCCGCGCGGGCCGCGCCCAGCCGCTCGCGACGGTGCGCCACCGCCATCTGAGCGACAACCCGATGGTCTTCGTACCGCTGACCACGGCCGGTGAGGCCGGCGCCCCGCTGGGAGCGATGGTCGGCACCGACCGGAACGAGCCGCGGGTCTTCGTGATACCCCAGCCCCGCGACCGGGACCTTCGGTGGGCGTTCCTCGCGGACCTCGCGGTCCACGTGCTGGCCCACATCGACGCCTACGCCGATGCCGTGGAGCCGGCCGAGCGCAGCGAGACCGACCCGGAGACGGGCAAGCGGGTCAAGGTCGAGACCGAGCTGTGCGTGGACGCCCCGCAGTTGATCGTGCCGAGCCGGGCGGGCATCGAGTACGTGCGGCTGCTGGGGCGGTCGATGAGGTTCCGGCGCACCGCGGAGGAGGATCCGGACAATCCCTATCCGGCACCGTCGCGGGTGCCGCTGCTGGGCCGCTGGTTCACGCACCTCGGCGAGCGGGCGCGGGTGCCCGGTTCCTCGATGCTGCTGTCGGCGACGGACCTGCTGTCGCGGCACTGGGCGACCGGCCAGAGCAACCTGGAGGACCAGCACCTGGGCGCGCTCCTGGCCTGGATCGCGCCGTCCGGCGGCGGGTCGGGGGCCGAGGCGGCCCTGCGTGCGGAGCTGGGCCGCGACGAGCACGGCCAGTTGCTGTGCCCGCCGGCCGGTCCGGCCACCGACCCGGCCTTCGACAACAAGCTGCTGGCTCCCGCGATCGCCCGCTACGACGCGGCGCGCGCGGCCCTGGCGGCCGGGCCCGGGGACGACGACCGCGAGGTCCGCACCGCGGAGCGGGTCGTGCGCCGGCTGGTGGTGGACCAGATGTCGAGCACCTGGTGGGCCACCTGGGAGGCGATCGATCTGGTCCGCGCGCTGCCGGCGGGCGAGCGGGCGGAGGAGCGATGGACGCGCGACCGCTGGTCGTACACCGGGCACCGGGACCGCGTACGGGCGGGCGAGCCGCCGCAGCCGCGCCGTGACGACGCGGTGACGGCGGCGCAGAAGCTGGCCACGCGGGAGACCGAGCAGGTGCGCCTCGACGCGCAGGAGGCGCTGGACGACCCCCTGGTCATGGCGGGCCGGCGGCTGGCGGGCGAGGCCTTCGCCGGCGAGGTCACCGAGGTGGTGATGGAGTGGACGGAGTCGAAGCGGCCCAGTCCGCGGCCGCTGGTGACGGTGTCCACGGAGGACCGGCCGCAGCTCGCGGACGGCAGTGGCGCGAAGGTGTACCGCTCACTGGACGGGCGGCCGCAGAGCGCGCAGTTCGTCCGCTGCGAGGAGGAGGGTCAGGTGGTGCTGCGGCTCCTCGACAAGATGGGGCGCGGCCGGGAGCCGGAGCCGGGTTCCGTGCCGGAGAAGGGCGACCGCGTGTGCTGGACGCTCTTCGAGCACGACGCGCGCGGCGGTCCGAAGCTCCCGGACCCGGAGCGGACGCCGTGGACCCATGGCGGCCCGCCGGGGTCCGGGGCCGCCGTCCACCTTCCCGACGCCGTCACCGACGAGGACATCCTGTGACCGCTGTGCCCGCACCGGCCGCCTTCGACCCGGGTGCCGCGGCCGCCCGGGCGACCGCGGCGATCCTGCACGACACCCTGCACGGGACGGAGCGGGGCGTCGTCGTCGACTCCCCGCCGGGGGCCGGCAAGTCCACGCTCGTCGTCCGCGCGTCGCGGGAGCTGGCCGCGGCGGGGCGCCGGCTGATGGTGGTGGCGCAGACGAACGCGCAGGTCGACGACCTGGTGCTGCGTCTGGCCGACAAGGACCCGGAGCTGAAGGTCGGCCGGCTGCACAGCAGCGACGGGGACGCCTACGACCCGGCGCTGCGGGAACTGCCGTCGGTGACCCTGTCGGCGAAGCCGGGGGACCTCGCGGAACTCCCGATCACGGTCTCCACGGCGGCGAAGTGGGCGTTCGTGAAGGACGTCGAGCCGTGGCAGCACGCGATCGTCGACGAGGCGTACCAGATGCGCTCCGACGCGCTGCTGGCCGTGGCCGGGCTGTTCGAGCGGGCGCTGTTCGTGGGCGACCCGGGGCAGCTGGACCCTTTCAGCGTGGTCGGGGCGGAGCAATGGGCGGGGCTGTCCTACGACCCTTCGGCGTCGGCGGTGAGCACGCTGCTGGCACACAATCCGCAGCTGCCGCAGCACCGGTTGCCGGTGTCGTGGCGGCTCCCGGCGACGGCGGCGCCGCTGGTGTCCCGCGCGTTCTACCCGTACACGCAGTTCCGCAGCGGTACGGGCCCGGGCGAGCGGAAGCTGTCGTACGGGGTGGCCTCGGACGGGTCTGGCCCGGACCGGGTGCTGGACGAGGCCGCCGAGGCGGGCTGGGGCCTGCTGGAGCTGCCGGCGCGGCACACGCCGCGCACCGACCCGGAGGCGGTGGGTGCGGTGGCCCTGGTGGTGCGCCGGGCCCTGGACCGGGGCGCGGTGACGTCCGACGAGCAGTCCCCGGGGCCGGCTCCGCTGACGCCGGACCGGATCGCCGTCGGCACGGCCCACCGGGACCAGGCGGCCGCGGTCCGCGCGGCGCTGGCCTCGCTGGGGGTCTCCGGGGTCACGGTGGACACGGCGAACCGGCTGCAGGGCCGCGAGTACGACCTGACGGTGGTCCTGCACCCGCTGTCGGGACGGCCGGACGCGACGGCCTTCCACCTGGAGACGGGCCGGCTGTGCGTGCTGGCGTCGCGGCACCGGCACGCGTGCGTGGTGGTGGCCCGGGCGGGCATAGCGGAGCTGCTGGACGACCATCCGTCGACGGAGCCGGTGCAGCTGGGCGTGACGGTGAAGTTCCCGGACGGCTGGGAGGCGAACCACTCGGTCCTGGCGCACCTGGCGGAGCACCGGGTGTCCTGGCGGCCTTAGAGCGTGTCCGCGCAGTCCCGCTTGCCCCGCGGCGCGGTGTCGGGCGCGCCCGGGTAGTCCGGGATCCGGGCGGCCCTCCGCCTTGCGGGGCTTCCCCTCGGCCCTGCGGGCCTGGGGAGAGCGGGTTCGCGGGCGCCGGTCAGTCCCTGCCCTTGCGGGCGGCGCCGAACCGGTGGCGGAGCACTTCGCCCACCTCGGCCAGGGCCTGGAGCTGCGCGGGGGTCAGGATGTCGATCAGGTGGCGGCGGACCGATTCCACATGGAGCGGAGCGGCGTCCGTGATCGCGGCCACCCCGGTCTCGGTGAGGACCACCTCGGCGCCCCGGCCGTCGGTGGCGACTTCCTCGCGGCGGACGATCCCGCGCTGTTCCATGCGCGTGAGCTGGTGGGACAGCCGGCTGCGCGACCAGCGCATCAGCTCGGCCAGTGCGCTGATGCGCATGCGGTGGCCTTCCGTGGAGCCGAGCACGGACAGGACGTCGTAGTCGGCTTCGGAGAGCCCGCTGTCCTGGCTCAGGTCGCGTGCGATCTCCGCGTTGACCAGTGGGAACATCCGCCGCCACGCGTACCAGGCGTCCTGCTCGGCCTCGGTGAGCCAGCGGGGCTCGGATGCGGGGGTCATGCCTTCCACTTTAGCCAGGTCGGTGACACATCATCTACCTGGTTGACACGTCACTCACACAACGCTTTCATTAGGTGACACATCAACAACCGCACCGATCGGGAGAGCCCACTCCATGACCCGCCTGCACGTCGTCTCCGCCGCCACCCGCCCCACCTCCTCCGGCCGCCCGCTCGCCCAGTGGGTCACCGCCCAGGCCCGCGCGCACGGCGGCTTCGACGTCACCCCCGTCGACCTCGCCGAGATCGCACTGCCCTTCCTGGACGAGCCCGAGTACGCCTCCACCGGGAACTACGCCCACCAGCACACCCGCGACTGGAGCGCGCTGGTCGACTCCGCCGACGCCTTCCTCTTCGTCCTGCCGATGTACAACGGCGGCTTCACCGCGCCCTTCAAGAACGCCATCGACTTCCTCTACAACGAGTGGAAGGGCAAGCCGGTCGGCATCGTCAGCTACAGCGCCGGCCCCACCGGCGGCGCCCCGGCCGCCGAGATGCTGCTGCCGGTCCTGACCCGCCTCGGCATGCTGCCCGCCGAGCACTCCGTCGCGGTCCCGGGCATCCCGAAGCTGATCGGGGCCGAGGGCTTCGAGGCCCCCGGGGCGCTCGCGGGCGAGCTGGCCGCCGTCCTGGCCGACGTGGCCGAGCTGGCGGCGAAGCGCGCGGCGGAGCTCGACGCGGAGGCCGTCACCGCCTGAGCGGGCTCCCGGCCAGAGGGGCGCACGCGGGTGCGGTTGACGGCCGGTCAGCACGATGCGGGGCGGATACCGGCGGTCGGTCGATCGCCCGAGCGACTCCCCCGTCACGGAGGTCCCCGGGCTGCTCGTGCGCCTCACCGGCCGTACAGGTGTTCCAACCCGTCGGGGCGCGCTCTTGCGGGGCGTTGGACAATGGACGGTGGCCCGGAAGGTTTTCGCACGCGCAGCAGGAGGACAGGGATGGCAGAGCCCGAGCGGACCGAGCGGCGGCTGCGGCCGGCGCCGCTGCTCTTCGAGCCCTCGGAGGCCGCGGCGGACCCGGAGCACTTCTTCGACCTGGAGTCGATCGAGGACCCGCAGGAGCTGCTGGCCCGTGCGACCGAACTGACCCTGGCCTTCCGGGCGGCGCAGGAGCGGGCGGTGGAGTTCCAGGCCCTGGCCGCGGCCCAGCTGGCGGATCCGCGGCGCTTCGACCGGCTCACCCCCGCGTCCATCGCCGAACAGGCGGAGTGGACCGAGGACTACGCCCGCAAGATGATCGAATTCGGCGAGACCCTCCAGCGCGGGCGCGCCGACCTCACGTAGGCGGTGGGGCGGGGCCGGGGATCATCGCGGTGCGTCATATGCGGGGGGCACCATACTCCAGGCCCGGCCTCCCTGTCCCGATTTCGGTGACTCCGTGAGATCCGGCCGCTACGGCGGGTAGACCTTGGCATATGACGACGCTGACGACGGCCCACGGATGCACCGCCCTCCATGCCCGCGGCGAGCGCACGCGCACCGCGCCCGCCACGCACGTCACCCCGCAGGGCGCCGCCTGGCTCGCCTCGGCCTCCGCGCACCCCCGCCGCACCCTCGCGCTGTGGGAGGCCCGCCCCGGCCTCCCGGCGACGCTGCCCTGCGGCAGCGCCTTCGACGTCGTCAACGTCCCGCTCGTCCTCGGGCGCCGGGTCCTGGACCTGTTGTGGGCCGAGGGCCCCGGGTCCGGCCCGGTCGCCGTGCACCGCGGCCGGATGCTGCTCTTCGCCGCCCCGGGCACCGCGCACCGGCTGCCCGTACTGCTGGCATGGGAGGAATGGGGGGCCTCCCGGCCCGCCCCGGCGCCCCTGTGCCACGGCCGCGGCGACGCCGTCACCGTGCCTCCGCTCGCCGCCGGCCCGGGCCCGTCGCGGTGGCTGGTGGCCCCCGACGCCCGGGAGCCCTGGCTCCCGGGGCCGGACGCCCTGCTCTGGGCCTTCGTGCGGGCGGCCCGGACCGCCGCACCGACGGGACCTGGGGATATCGATTTTTCGTTCCGCGGATCCTCCTGCTAATGTCTTCCTCGTCAGCAAGCGCCGCTAGCTCAGTTGGTTAGAGCAGCTGACTCTTAATCAGCGGGTCCGGGGTTCGAGTCCCTGGCGGCGCACAGACGGAGGAAGGCCCCCCACGCGAGTGGGGGGCCTTCTTCGTGTCACCGTCAGTGTCACCGTCACGGCATCATGCCGTCATCCGTCACGTCGTGATCTTGACCGTGTACGCGCCGGACCTGGTGCGGTCGGCCACCTCGATGGTGATCCGCTCCCCGGGCACCGTGTACGTCTCGCCCACCTCCAGCGGCGCGTCCGCCAGCGGCGGGTACACCGAGCGGTCCCAGCAGGCTTCCGTCGCCGGGTGCGCGTCCAGCACCTCGATGGGGCCGCCGCCGGACGCCGCCTCGTTGCGCACCCGGTAGACGAGGACCCCTTCGGTGCAGGTGTCGCCGTCGTTGCCGGACGATCCCCGCGCCTCGACGGCGATCGCGCTGCCGGGCCCCGTACGGACGACCGCGAGCCGGGTGCCGCCCGTGCCGCCGCTCGGCGGGGCCTGCCCCAGCGGCTGCAGGGTGTGCAGCGACGAGCCCGACTGCACGCAGTCCACCTGGGAGGGGTCCAGCCAGCCCAGCTTCCACTTGTGCCAGGCGAAGAGGTCGGGGGACATGCCGAACTGGCTGCCCATGACGTCCCAGTCGCCGACGTAGGTGTCCCAGTCGCCCTTGCCGTCGGTGGGCCGGTGGTAGAGGTCCGGCAGGTCGAAGACGTGTCCGGTCTCGTGGGCCAGCACGTTGCGGTCCGGCGGGTGGCGCTCGAAGACGGTGACGATCCGCCGCAGTTCCGCGCCGTCCGCGACGATCGGGCGGTCGAAGTTCACGACCTTGGTGGCGTCCGAGTCCACCCCGGGCGCGTCCGGGTCGGCGACGAAGTAGACGACGTCGTACTTGCCGAAGTCCACCCGGGCGTCGGTGGCGGCGACGGCGTCGCGCAGGTAGGCGGCCCGGTCGCCGGGGGCCCAGTCACGCCTTATCCCGTACGCGGTGGACGGCTTGGGCATCCGGATCCACTGCTTCTGCGGGTGCGGGGCCAGGCGGAACCGCCCGTACGAGGCCTGCTCGAAGAAGTCGCTGGTGGCGGGGAAGTAGTCGCGGGTGAGCAGCTCGGGCGTCACGGTGCTCCGGTGGTCGGGGAAGGAGAGGAAGACCATGACCGCGTCGAGCGTGCGTTCGGGCTTGGGGTAGGCCCCGTTCCAGGTGTCCAGCCCCAGGGAGTGGTGCGCCCCCGTACGGGTCAGCGCGCAGGGCCCGGCGCCGGGATCGGCCACCGCGGGACCCGCGACGAGCGACATGGCGGCGAGCGCCATCAGGGAAGTGAGCGCCGCGGCGGTACTTCGGACGCGAGAGCGGTCCACTCCCCCGGGTGTCTGCTGTCGCGTCACATCGACCTCCGGTGGTGGATTCGTACCTGTTTAGCCACCTTGAGGCGATTGTCTTACTAATGCCCTGTTCCGCTGCCCCACACGAGTGAGCGATGCGGCAAGACGGTGACCCCCGGACTTCACGCGGGTGCCTACAGAACGTCACGACCGATCACCCGGGATCAGCAGGAGCCTTCTCCCGCTCACAGCTGCGCAGAAACGATCAAGCGATCTTGGTCCGACGATCCGTCATCACGCCGAACTCCCGCGTCTCAACCGGTGACGCCGCTGGATAGGGCCTCCCGGCAGCCTCTATGATCGGCACACTTTCCTGCACGGACACTCACGAACACTGCGGGGCCAACGGTGAGCGGAACCTCAGAAGGAACCGGTTCGGCGGCCGACAGCATCCGATCGGCCATTACGGAGCGTCACCCGTCAGTGCCGGCAGTGCCGTCGGCATCCCATCGCGCCGATTCCGATCTGCGCGACTACCGGGCCGCGTTCAACGCGGCCCACCTCGCCATGGCGGTCGTGGACCGCGAGGGCTACGTCGTGACCGCCAACCAGGCCTTCGCCGGCCTGCTCGGCAGCGAGCCGCACGCGCTCGTCCACCGCTGCGCCGCCGACCTGGTGGACCTGGCAGCGGAGGCCCGCACGTGGGCCGCGTACCAGGAGGTCCTGCGCGGCCGTCAGGCCCGGCTGCGCTGCACCCGCCGGCTCAAGCACCCCGACGGGCATTCGCTGTGGACCGAGGTCACGCTGGGGCCGGTGCCGGGCACCGGGAACGTCCTGCTGTCCGTCTCCGACATCAGCGACCGGCGCGACCTCCAGGCGCGGCTGCGCCACCTCCAGATGCACGACCCGGTCACGCGGCTGCCCAACCGGGCGCTGTTCTTCGAGCGGCTCTCCGCCGCCTTGGAGGCGTCCTCCTACGACCACGGGGGCGGTACCGGGCGGATCGGCCTGTGCTACCTGGACCTCGACGGCTTCAAGGCCGTCAACGACACCCTCGGCCACCGCGTCGGCGACCGGCTGCTGACGGCCGTCGCCGCCCGGCTGACCCAGTGCGCCGACCAGTCCGGCTACGGGCGCACGGGCGGGCACCTGGTCGCACGGCTCGGCGGCGACGAGTTCGCCCTGCTCGTGGAGGACTCCACCGGCACCGAGCAGTTGGCGGACCTGGCGCGCAGCGTACTGACCGCCGTACAGGAGCCGTTCGACCTGGCCGGGCAGCGGCTGTCGGTCTCCGCGTCCATCGGCGTGGTGGAACGGGCCACGGACGGCACCTCGGCGACCGGCCTGATGCAGGCCGCCGACACGACGCTGTACTGGGCCAAGGCGGACGGCAAGGCCCGCTGGACCCTCTTCGACCCGGAGCGCAACGCGCACCGCATGACCCGACAGGCACTGTCCTCGACCCTGCGGCCGGCCGTGGAGCGGGGCGAGTTCGCGCTGGAGTACCAGCCGCTGGTGGACCTGGAGAGCGGCGCGCTGCGCGGGGTCGAGGCCCTGGTGCGCTGGAACCACCCGCAGTTCGGCACGCTCACGCCGAATCGGTTCATCGGTATCGCCGAGGAGGACGGGTCCATCGTCCAGCTGGGGCAGTGGGTGCTGCGCACCGCGTGCCGGCAGGCACGCCGCTGGCAGATCGAACAGCCCAGCGACATGCCGGTCTTCGTGTCCGTCAACGTCGCCGTGCGGCAGGTGTGGGACTCGGACCTGGTGGGCGACGTCGCGGAGATCCTCGCGGAGACGGGCCTGGCGCCGCAGCTGCTCCAGCTGGAGCTGACCGAGTCGGCAGTGATGGGTTCGGCCGGGAGGCCGCTCCAGGCCCTCCAGGCGCTGAGCGACATGGGCGTCCGCATCGCCATCGACGACTTCGGCACCGGCTACTCGAACCTGGCCTACCTGAGCCGGCTGCCGGTCTCGGTGCTGAAGCTGGACGGATCCTTCGTGCGGGGCTTCCGCTACGACGAGGGCGCGCACCCGAACCCGGCCGACGAGACCATCGTCGAAGCCCTGGTCCAGCTCGCGCACCGGCTGGGCCTCACGGTGACCGCGGAATGCGTGGAGACCGCGGGCCAGGCGGCCCGGCTGCGGCGCGTGGGCTGCGACACGGGCCAGGGCTGGCTGTACTCCCGCGCGGTGGCCCCGGACGTGATCGCCCGCATGATCGGCCACCGGGTGGAAGCCGAGGCGACCGCGGCCTCCACGCCCGACGAACCGGCCCCGCACCCCCTGTTCTGACAGGGGGTGCGGGGCGGTGTCCTAGCCGTTGACGGTCTTGTCGTAGCGCAGGGCGACGTAGCCGGAGGCGGCGTGCCCGGCGATGCGTCCGTCGCTGCCTCCGTTGAGGTAGTCCTGGCCGCGCATCATGTCGTCGTTGGGGTTGGACTCGTGGATGTACGAGAACTTCCCGGCACCCTTGTCGACCCACTTCTCGAAGAGCACCACGTGCCCGTCCGAGGTGTTCAGCGCGTCGCCGGGCTGGAGGTCGGACTTGGAGATGGTGGTGCTGACGCTCGGAAGGCTGGCGGTCGTGTAACTGGCGGAGGCGTGCCAGGCCATGGAGACGAAGCCCGAGCAGTCGGTGCGGTAGGTGTGGTCGCCGTCCGGGTCGGAGGCGTACGCGCTCTGGCTGTAGGGGATGTCGCGGTTCAGCCAGTTCACGGCGCGGCTCATGATCTCGCTGCGGGCGATCTGCCCGCCCTTGGTGGAGGGGGTGGGGGTGGGGGGCGCGGGCTGCTGGTAGGTGCAGTCATTGGCGAAGGCGGAGAGCAGGGTCTGCGTCCAGCCGCTCGCGTCGACCGGGTCGGAGGGGTGGTAGGCGATGTCGTCGCCCTTGCCGTCGGTGGGGTCGGCGTCGTGGTACCAGTACATACCGCCGTTCGTCCGGCCGTAGTAGAGGCCGCCGCCGGGCGAGACCAGGCTGTCGACCGCCGACCACCCGCTGCTCTTGAGGACCGAGCTCTCCCAGTCCCCGACACCGTTGATCTGGTACGAGAGCAGCCTGCCGTCGGCCGTGCTGGCGAGGAGGATGTCGTCGCCGACGGCGGCGAGGGTCTTGAGGACGAAGCCCTCGTCGATGACGACGTGCTTGGCGATGTGGGCGGGACCGCTGGGCTTGGCCTGGGAGACGTTGTACCGGTGGAGCTGGCCTGCGACGGTGCCGTAGAGGTGGCCCGCACCGTCGTAGGTCATCTTGTCGAACGTCCAGCCGCTGTCCCAGATCCTGGTGACTCCGGCCAGGGCCAGGGCGTTGTCGTTGGTCTGGATGTCGACGCGGTACAGCTCGCCGGCCGTCGACGTCACGAGGACGGTGTTGAAGTTGAGGGTGGCCATCGCCTTGGGCGTGAAGCCGAGGTTCGCGCCGATCAGCGTCTTGACGCGGTCTCCGGTGTTGGGGGCTATCGCCGTGTAGGTGAGGCGTCCGTCGGGGAGCGTGCCGTAGACGGACACGTTGCCGCCGCAGATGGCGGCGGCCTGGGCCGGGGCCGAGGTGACGGTGACCAGGCCGAGGGTCGTGGCGCCGACGGCGAGGGTGGCGGCGAGGCGGCGCTTGAGGGACGACGAGATCATGGGTGTCTCCGGATTCGGGCAGCCCTGACGTACGCGCGTCGGGCTGGGGAAGGGGACAGGAGAAGGGAAGACTGCGGTTCAGTACCAGTTGTTGTTCAGGAAGTGGTTCCAGGCCGCGCAGGGCGTGCCGTACCGGCCGTCGATGTAGGACAGGCCCCACTTGATCTGCGTGACTGGGTTGGTGCGCCAGTCGTCGCCGAAGGCGTCCATCTTGGAGCCGGGCAGGGCCTGCGGGATGCCGTAGGCGGTGGAGCTCGGGTTGTCGGCCCAGTAGCGCCAGCCGCTCTCCTTGTCCCACAGCTGTTCCAGGCAGTTCCACTGGGTCGAGCTGTTCCAGGCGCCGCCGTCGTGCTTGTTCATGAGATCGCGCCCGGCCGCCTTCACGGCGGGTATGTCCCTGCCGTCGAGCGGGTCCGCGATGGTGGTGCAGCTGAAGGTCGCCGGCTGCGCCGAGAGCAACTGCTGCGTCCAACCGCCCGCGTTGACGGGGGTGTCGTTGTGGTAGGCGATGTCGGCGCCGGATCCGTCGGCCGGGTTGGCGTCCTTGTACCAGTACATGGCGCCGGTGGCGGCGATGCGGCCGTAGTAGAGGCCGCCGCCGGGTGAGACGACCTGGTCGAAGGCCGACCAGCCCGAGGCCTTGAGGTCGTCCCGGTCCCAGGTGCCGTCACTGTTGACCTTGTACGAGTAGAGGGCGCCGGCCGCGGTGGTGGCGAGCAGGCGGTCGTCCCCGGCGGCCGTGAGGGTCTTCAGGACGAAGCCGGTGCCGATCTCCTTGCGCTGCCCGATGTGCGCCGATCCGGTCGGCTTGGGCTGCGAGACCAGGTACTGGAGCAGGACTCCCCCGGCCGTGCCGTACAGGTGGCCGTGGCCGTCGTAGGTGAGCTTGTCGTGGGTCCAGCCGCTGTCGAAGAGCTTGACGGGCGGACGCTCCAGCACGAGGGAGGTGTTGTTGGTGAGCACGTCGAGGCGGTAGAGCGCGCCGGTCGTCGACGTGACGAGGATCGTGTTGAAGTTCAGGGTGGCCATCGCCTTGGGCTCGAAGCCCAGGTCGGCACCGACCAGCACCTTCTTCAGCTCGCCGGTGGCGGGCGTGATGGTGCTGAAGGTGAGGCGGCCGTCGGGGAGGACCCCGTAGAGGGAGGCGGTCCCGCTGCACGTGGTCGCGGCCTGGGCGACGGGGGCGGCGGCGACGGCCGCAGCGGTCAGGAGTCCGGCTCCGAGGGCGCCGGAAAGGGCGGCGACCGCGGTCTTGCGGGCAGCCCGGCGGAGGGTGGTGGTCACGGTGTTCCTTCGTGAGGGCGTCAGCGACGTGGTTCGGCGGTGCGGTAGCCGTGGGCGCACAGGGGGGCGCGGGCTCCGTCGAGGAGCGCGCGGGCCTGGTCCAGGGCGGCGGCCTCGGAGACGGCACGCAGGAAGAGGTAGAGGTCGACGCCTTGGCCGGCGTCCTTGGCCCGGACGTGTTCGAGGCCGTGCGCGGCCTCGGCGTGGGCCCAGATCAGGTCGGAGAGGAGCGCGAGCACGCCGGGGCGGTCGGGGTCCTGTCGGGGCCCCGACAGGACGGCCCGGACGATGCGCACCTCGGTCAGTCCCAGTTGATGCTGCCGTCGGCGCCCGCGGGGGGCGTGTCCCAGTTGATGCTGGCGCTGATGTGGTGGTCTTCGGCGGGGGCGGGGGCCGTCGCGGTGGTGACAGCGGCGGCGCAGAGGGCGGCGAAGGCGGCGGCGACAGCGGCGAGGCGGGCGGTGCGGGACATGGTTTCCCCCGAGGTCAGGTGCTGGTGGTGGTCCGGGCGGTGCGGTGTGCTGCGCGCTGTACCGGATCGTCCTTGAGGCTCTGGCCCGAGCCGGGGGCTCTTGCCCCCGCCGTTCCGGTGATCACCATGTTGCTGCCCGGGCGGGCGGTGCAGAAGGGTTTCCGCCTGGCACCAAAAGGCCTGGCACCTTGGTGCCAGGCATCGCCTACGATCACGGTGGCGGCAGCCCGCAGGGGCGGCCGAAGTAGCGCTGGGGGGCGTGGACTTGCTGCAGGCATTGGGGCTCGGGGCCGAGGTGGAAGCCGTGTACCGGGGGATGCTGGCCGACCCGTCGGGCGGGGTCGCCGAGCTGGCCGCCCGTCTCGGCCTCACCGAGGCGCAGGTACGCGACGGCTTGGACCGGCTGGTCGACCTGGACCTGCTGAGACCGTCCCGCGACTGTCCGGGCGACCTGAGGGCGGTCCGGCCGGAGCTGGGCCTGGAGCTGCTGCTGCGCCGCCAGGAGGAGGAACTCGCCCGGCAGCAGGAGGAGCTGGCCCGCAGCAAGGCGGCGGCGGCACAGGTCGTCTCCGAGTTCGCGGAGCTGCGCCCGAACACCGAAGTCGACGGCGCGGAACGCCTGGTGGGCATGGACGCCATCCAGAGCCGGCTCGAACAGCTCGCCCACCGGCTGGAGCGCGAGTGCTTGGCGATCCTGCCGGGCGGCGCCCTGTCCGAGGCCAGCCTGGAGTCCTCCCGGCCCCTCGACGAGCGGGCGCTGGGCCGCGGCATCGAGATGCGCTCGGTCTACCAGGACAGCGCCCGCAACGATCCGGCGACCCTGGCCTACGCCCGCTGGCTCACCGAGCAGGGCGGCCAGGTCCGCACGAGCCCGCTGCTGCCGCCGCGCCTGCTGGTCTTCGACCGCACGGTGGCCGTCGTCCCCATCGACCCCGCGAACTCACGCCTGGGCGCCCTGTGCACGAGCGCCCCGGGGATCGTGGCGTCCCTGGTCACCCTGTTCGAGCAGACGTGGCAGGCGGCCGTACCGCTGGGCGCGGACCGGGGCCGTACGGACGGCTCCCGCCCGAGCGCGGCCGAACTGGAACTGCTGAAGCTGCTGGCCTCCGGCATGACCGACGAAGCCGCCGGCAAGCGGCTCGGGGTGTCGCTGCGCACCGTCCGACGGCAGATGTCCGCGCTGATGGAACGCCTCCACGCCACGAGCCGCTTCGAAGCGGGCCTCAAGGCGGCCCAGCAGGGCTGGCTGTGAGTCAGACGCTCCGGACGAAGGCGGCGAAGGCCTCCGCCCCGACGGTGAGGGTGGGCCCGTCGGGATTCTTGGAGTCCCGCACCGCGACCCTGCCGGGCATGTCGTGGCTACCGCTGTACGAAGCCTTGCGCCAGGCGGCGCCGTCGAGGGGGGCGCACTCGACGCACTCTCCGCCGTTGGTGCTGCTGTAGGACGACTTACGCCACTGCACGCCCAGGTTCACACTGGTCCCCATAGCGTTCCTCCATTACGCGTGCGATCAGAAGCGCCGAATCCTCAGGTGAGAGGGCTGCGGCTTGCAATCGAGCGTATCCGAAGGAACGTTCCCTGATCACTCGCGGATTGGCGGTCATCCGGCCCGAGTCGTAGCTCTCGGTGTAGAAGAGATCCGGGTCGTTGTCGAAGCGCAGAAGGGTGAACGAACCTGTCATGGCAGCGTGTTCACCGGCCGTGAAGGGCAGGACCTGGAGCTGGATCCAGGACCGGTCGGTAAACGTCAGCAGGTGCGCCAGTTGCTCCCGCATCACCTCTCGACCGCCGACGTTGCGGTGCAGCAGCGCCTCGTCCAGGACCACCAGCAGTACGGGTGGCACTGCGCGCGCGAGGATGCGCTGCCGATCCATGCGCGCCGCCACGATCTCGTCGACCCGCTCCGGGTACTCCACGCTGAGAAGGGCCTTCGCGTACGCCTCCGTCTGGAGCAGCCCGTAGACCACTTGCGCCTGGAAGGTGGAGATGAACGCGGCCCGCGCCTCCATCTCCGCATACGCCTGGAACCACGTCGGCAGGACGCTGCGCAGGACGAGGCCGACCAGGCGGGAGAAGTGACCGTCCGTACCGAGGGCGGCGTCCAGTCGTTCCGAGAAATCCCTGGTCGGGACGCGGCGGCCGTTTTCGACCATGCCGATCAGCGAGCCGGTGCAGAAGATGATCGCGCCCAGCTCGGCCTGCTTCAGGCCCGCCTCTTCTCTCAGGCGGCGCAGCTCGTAGCTGTAGTAGTCCAGCGGCGAGGCGCTGGGATCGATGTCGCGGGCCAGGACCATGGGACGGCACCCCCGAGCGGGAAACGGGCTTGTGGCCGAGCGTAACGACACCACTGCGGCCCGGTGCCGGAATTCGGCAACCATGTCACACACCTCCGCCCCGCCCCTGGGAGAGGGGACGGGGCGGGGGCGTCGCTCGGCGCGGGGTGGGGGGAGATCAGCAGGCGCCGAGGTCCTTCCAGACACCCCATTCACCGGTGGTGCCCGGCGTCTCGTTCTGCGTCCACCACTGGGCCCGGTACTTGCGGCCGTTGTGGGAGACCTCGTTGCCGGCGGTGTAGACCGTGCCCGCGACGTAGGCCGGGGTCGAGCCGCAGCCCGTGGTGGGCGGCGTCGTGGGAGGCGTCGTCGGCGGGGTGGTCGGCGGCGTCGTGGGAGGCGTGGTCGGCGGGACCGTGGTGCCGCCCAGGGCGTCGGAGATCTGGCCGAGCAGCGTGGCGTTGTTGTCCAGGCCGAGCAGGGAGTACATCATCGCGCCGGCCAGGCCGCGCTGCTTGCCGTAGTCGACCCGGGCCTGGATGGACTTCTGGTTCAGGCCGGTGAAGAACTCGCCGTCCTTGTAGAAGTACGAGGACTTCGACTGGTCGTCCCAGAAGGTGGTCGCCGCGTTGTCGACGATGCCGCCGAGCTCCTTGTAGTGCGCGATGCCCGCCTGCTGGCTGAGCGGTCGCGCGGCGGAGCCGCCGGTCGCGGTCTGGGCGAGGCCGTGGGTGGTGCCGGCCGGGACGCCCTTCCAGCCGCGGTAGTAGAACTCGTAGCCCAGCGTCAGCTTGTTGGCCGGGAAGCCGCCGGTGATGCCGTAGGCCGGATTGCCGTCGATCCAGGAGTCGATGGCGTTGTCGATGCTGTACTTCTCGGTGCCCGGCGCGATCGGGTCGGTCGGGTCGGCCGCGGACGGGTACAGCGGCGACTGGTGGTACGTCGGCCCGTCGCCGTCCCAGGCGCCGTGCATGTCGTACGTCATGATGTTGGCGTAGTCCAAGTACTGGCCGATCTTGTCGGTCTCGATGTACTTGATCTTGTCCTGGCCGGCCGGCAGAGCCGCGGTCAGCATGTACTTCTTGCCGCCGGCGGCCGCGCCCTCGGCGTCGAGCTGCTTGCGGAACTCCTGGAGCAGCAGGGTGAAGTTCTGCTTGTCCTCGGGGCCGTAGTGGTTGCCGAGGTGGCCGCCGGCGGAGCCCGGGTACTCCCAGTCGATGTCGATGCCGTCGAAGATGCCGGCCGCGGTGCCGGGGCCGCCGAAGCCGCCCTCCACCGGGAGGTCGCCCTTGATGTACTGCTTGATGCAGGAGGCGACGAACTTCTTGCGGGAGGCGTCGGTCTTGGCGGCGTCGTGGAAGTACTTGGAGTACGTCCAGCCGCCGAGAGAGATGTTGATCTTCAGGTGGGGGTACTTGGCCTTCAGTTCCTTGAACTGGTTGAAGACGCCCACGATCGGCTGGTTCCACGTGTCGGCGACGCCGTCCACGCTGTCGGCCGCGCTGAAGGACTTCTGGTAGTCGGCGTAGGAGTCGCCCGCGCCGTCACCGGCGTTGGGGTTGTTGTCGTCGCCGGCCGCCTTGTTCGCCTCGAAGCAGGTGAGCTCGGTGGGGTGGATGTTGCCGAACGAGTAGTTGATGACGTCCAGCTTGCCCGCTATGCCCCGGGTGTCGAGGTGCTTGGGATAGAAGGCGTTGCCGTACACGCTCCACTGGTCGTAGTAGGCGATACGGACGCCGCCCGCCGCCGCTCCGGTCGCGGTGTCGGCGGCCTGGGCCGTGCCGAGTCCCGCGAAGGAGGCAAGCGCTCCGGCTGCCAGCGCGGCCGTGGCGGCGGCCGCGACGAGGGGTTTACGGATGGGCATGAACTGCCTCCGGGGGGGTGGGAGGAGAGTGCGGAAGTTCAGGTGGAAGCAGTGATAGCGATCACCGCAACGCCCCGTCAATGGTTCGGACCAAAGAAGGACTAGACCATTCCCGACACATTTCCCCAAGTCAGAGACCTGAGCGCACATCAGAAACCGCCCGCCACCCCGGGTGACGAGCGGTTTAAGGTTCCCTTGAGACACGCTCCCGCAAGGTTTCGGCAAGGAACCAGCCAAACCCCGTTCTCACGCGGTCAGTCGGCGTCGGGTATCTCCGTCGGCATGCCGTACGCGTCCGCGACGAGCTCGTAGGAACGCAGCCGGGCCGCCCCGCTGTGCGCGTTGGCGGTCAGCATCAACTCGTCCGCGCCGGTGCGCTTCGCGAGGGCGTCGAGACCCTCGGCGACCGCGTCGGAGGTGCCGTGGACGATGTTCGCGAGCCAGCCGTCCACGAACTCCCGCTCCAGCGGGGTGTACGGGTACGCCGCCGCCTCCTCGGGCGTGGGCACCAGTCCCGGGCGCCCGGTGCGCAGCCGCAGCATCGACAGCGCGCCGGTGCGCACCTGGGCGCGCGCCTCCTCGTCGGTGTCGGCGGCGAGCGCCGAGACCCCGATGACGGCGTAGGGGGCGTCGAGGACCGCCGAGGGCCGGAAGCTGTGGCGGTAGAGGTCCAGCGCGGGCAGGGTGCCGGCCGCGGAGAAGTGGTGGGCGTAGGCGAAGGGCAGGCCGAGCTCGCCGGCGAGCTGCGCGCTGAAGCCGGAGGAGCCGAGCAGCCACAGCGGCGGCCGCCCGGCCGGGCCCTGCACCGGCCCCGGTACGGCGTGCACGCGGGCGTAGGGGTGCCCGTCGGGGAAGTCGTCGTCGAGGAAGCGGGTGAGCTCCGCGAGCCGCCGCGGGAACTCGTCCGCGCCCTCTTCGAGGCGTCCCGGCCCGCGGAGCGCGGCGGCCGTGCGGCCGTCGGTGCCGGGGGCGCGGCCGAGCCCGAGGTCGATCCGCCCCGGGGCGAGCGCCTCCAGGGTGCCGAACTGCTCGGCGACGGCGAGCGGGGCGTGGTTGGGCAGCATCACGCCGCCGGAGCCGAGCCTGATGCGAGAGGTGTGCGCAGCGAGGTGGGCCAGGATCACGGCCGGTGAGGAGCTGGCTACGCCGGGCATGGAGTGGTGCTCGGCGACCCAGTGGCGGTGGTAGCCGCGGGACTCGGCGAGGCGGGCGATGGCCACGCTGGTGCGCAGCGAGTCGTGCGCGGTGCTGCCGGCGCCGACGGTGACGAGGTCCAGGACGGAGAGCGGTACGGGCGCCCGCCCGAGGGCGGTGCCCCGGATGCCGCTACGGCTCTCCTGCGTGCCGTCGGCCCGGCCGTCCGCCGGCTCCTGCGCCGGCCGGCTCGATACCCCGCTCGGCACGCCGTTCCGTACGCCGTTCACGTCCCCGGTGTCACTCATCGTCGCTCCCGTCCCGTCTCCACGTCCGCACGACGCCCGTGCGACACCGTACGAAGAACTCGAACCGTGAGCGGCCGCCGGGCATTCCCGCCACCGCGGGACGGTACGCATGCCCCTGGCATATGCCATTGGAGTAGATCCAGGCAGACAGACGTGATCGAGCCAATCAATCTCCCCAACGGGCGCTCCACATGGGCCTCTTGATGGCTATCGTGGTAGGGCAAGCGGTAACAACCTGCTAGGGGGAAACCGTGGCGCTGAAGCCCGAGCCGACCGCGCCGTTCCACTCGGTGCAGTACGCACTACGCGTACTCGAAACAATCGCACGTCACACCGGTGGCGTGACCGACGTGCAGATCGCGCGTGAGACCGGCCTGCCCGCAGTCCATCTCGCCCCGATGCTGCTCATGCTGCGCCGGGAGGGATATGTCCTGCAGGTGGCGGACGGCGCGTACGCCATAGGGGATTCCCTGGTCCTGCTCGGGTCGGGCACCGACCGCCAGCAGGCCCTGACCGACAAGCTCCAGGAGACCCTCGACAGGCTGCGCGACTCGGTCGGCGCGGCCGTCTACATCAGCCGGTACGTGGACGGCGAGGTCAAGATCACGCAGTTCGCGGACAGCCCGCGCACCCCGAAGGTCCACGAGTGGGTCGGCTTCCGGTCGGCCGCGCATGCCAGCGCGGTCGGCAAGTGCCTGCTGACGCAGCTCGACCTGAACGGGAGGCGCGACCATCTGTCCCGGCACAAGATCGCCCGGCTCACGTCGAAGACGATCGTGAACGAGCGGATCCTCTTCTCCAAGCTGGACTCGCAGCCGGCCACCGTTCCCATGCTCGACCTGCAGGAATACGCCGTGGGCACGGTCTGCGCGGCCGTCCCGATCACGGCGGGCGCCTCGGTCGGCTGCCTGGCGCTGTCGATGCCGGTCGAGCACGCACACCGGCTGCGGGCCGCGGCCGACACCCTGAACCGGAAGGCCGCACCGCTGCTGCTGTCGCTCACGCTCTAGCGGGGCGGGACGGGACGGTTCTGGGTCCTGACGCGGGCCCTGGACGCGGGCCCGGAAAACACTTCGGGCGGTTCCCGGTGAACCGGAAACCGCCCGAAGGACAGGTGCGCCGCCAGGGACTCGAACCCCGGACCCGCTGATTAAGAGTCAGCTGCTCTAACCAACTGAGCTAGCGGCGCCTGCTGACAGAGAAAATACTACCTGGTCCGCAGGGGTGCTCCAAACCATTACCGGCGGTGGCGCGGGTGGGCCGCTGGGCGGGGCTGGATCTGGCGCGGAGGCTCGGAGCAGCGCCCCCGCAACGGCGGCGCGGCCTCAGCGGTGCAGGAGGTCGAGGCGGCCCTGGGCCTCGTACCGCGCCAGGAGGGCCGACAGCGCCGACGGGGTCAGCGGGGTGTAGCCCCCGGCAGGGGATCGGTGCCAGACGGGGTCGGCGCAGCGGAAGCCGGTGCGGCGCAGGGCCAGGCGGTGGACCTTGTTCGTCGCGGTGACCGGCAGCTCCGGGACGATGCGGACGTAGCGCGGGGCCCCCTTCGTGCCCAGGTCCCGCTGGCGGGAGAGGAAGGCGTCGAAGGCCTCCGGGGAGAACACCGCGCCGTCGCGGAGCGAGAGGGCCGCCATCACCTGGTCGCCGGCCACCTCGTCGGGAACCCCGTAGACGGCGACCGCCGTCACGTCCGGCCAGCGGGCGAGGATGTTCTCGATCACCGCCGCGGCGAGGTTCTCGCTGTCGACGCGGAGCCGGTCGTCGGTACGGCCGGCGAAATAGAGGAAGCCGGCGGGGTCGCGGAAGAAGAGGTCGCCGGTCCAGTACCAGCCGTCCCGGGTGCGGTCGGCTTCCGCGTCCGGGTTGCGCCAGTAGCCCTCGAACAGGCTGCGGCCCCGGTTGACGAGTTCGCCGATCGCGGCGGAGCCGTTGAGCAGGCGACCGTCCCCGTCCAGGACGGCCGGAGGGCATTCCCGGCCCGTCTCCGGGTCGATCACCGCCAGGTCGTCGCCCGCGCCGGCCCGACCCAGGGCGCCCGGCGGGGTGTCCGGGGTGCGCTGGACAGAGGCGCCGCCCTCGGTGGCGCCGTAGCCCTCCACCAGGCGGACGCCGAAGCGCTCGGCGAAGCGGGCGGCGTCCACGGGTCCGGCCTCGGTGCCGAATCCGAGCCGCAGGCTGTGGGAGCGGTCGTCGGGGCGGGGCTCGGTGGCCAGGAGGTACTGGATCGCCCGGCCGACGTAGGTGAAGTAGGTGGCGCCGTAGGCCTGCACGTCGTCCAGGAACGCCGAGGCGGAGAAACGCCGGCGCAGCGCGACCGCGGCGCCGCCGACGAGGGCGGGGAGCCAGTCGGCGATGACGGCGTTGCCGTGGAAGAGCGGCATGCAGACGTAGTGGGCGTCGTCCGGGCCGACGGAGAACTGCCGTGCCAGTGAGGCGCCGGCTGCCGCGAGCCGGCCCTGGCTGCAGACGGCGGCCTTGGGGGCGCCGGTGGAGCCGGAGGTGAAGTAGAGGAGGAGGCGGGAGTCGGGGGCGGGCGCGCGCAGGGCGGCTTCGCCGGGTTCGGCGGCGGCGTAGGGCGCGAGGAGGGCCTCGTACTCCTCGGTGCCGGTGACCAGGATGCGGATGCCGGGCAGGTCGAGGCCGCGCAGCAGCGGCAGGTGGGCGGCCTCGGTGATCAGGAGACGGCAGTCGGTGTGCAGGATGTCGCGGGCCAGTTCGGGACCGCGCCGGGTGGGGTTGATCCCGGCCACGGCGGCCCCGGCGAGGGCCGCCGCGCCGAGCCAGAACGGGAACTCGGGGGTGTTGTCGAGCAGGACCCCGAGGTGCGGTTCGGCCCCGGCGGGCATGAGGTCGACGAGGAGCGCGGCACGTGCGGCGGCTTCCTGGGCGTTCCGGTGGTGGGTGAGGACGTGCCGTTCGCCGTCCTCGTACATCAGCCCGGGCCGGTGGTCGCCCCATTGGCGCGCTATGAGCTCCGCGACGGTTTCGGGTGCTGTCGTCGTCCGCATGCCGCCGGAGACTAGCTGACACATCGTCAGAATTGAACGTCCGAGCAGGCGTAGAAGGCCATCGGGGTGTCGTTGACGGTCCAGACCGCCAGGATCAGGTGCCGACCGGTCCTGCCGCCCGGCATGGCGCCCTGGTGGACGGTGGTCATGGAGGGGCGGGCGCCGTTGTAGGCGACGGTGAGGAAGGGCTGGGGTTCGAGGTCGGCGCGGGTGAGGGCCTTGGTGCCGGTCCAGCCGTTCTTGGTGACGTAGTACTTGAAGTCGGTGGTGGAGTGGTTGGCGGTGAACTGCCACTGGAAGGCGTAGCTCTGGCCGCTGGTCACCTTGGTGGCGGGCCAGGCGCCGGCGCGCGGGTTGTCGAGCTCGGCGAACTGCGAGAGTCCGCCGGAACAGATCTTGCCGTCGGCGGGGCCGGCGGCCGGGAAGCCCTTGAAGCCTTCGACGCTCTGCGGCTCCCACTGGATCGCGCCGCAGTCGGAGACGGTCTTGTTGGCGCAGAGCTTCTGGCGACTGATGGGGGTGTCGGTGTAGCCGTGGCTGCTGGCGGTGGGGGCGCCGAGGAGGGTGACGCCGGCGACGAGGCCGAGGCCGAGCGCGGCGATGCCGGCCCTTCTGGGGATTCCAGGCATTCCGGGCATGCGGATGGGACGCATGATGCTCCTTGAACGTGGGGGGAGTTCGTCGAGCGCGCGCGCGTGGGGATTCAGGTCTAGACCAAGTTCCAGATTATTGACGAGAGTTGGCCATGTCCATACCAATGAGGAAACGGGTGGTCCGGTCACTTCCGGCCACCCGTTCCCGTTGCGCGATGCGGATCGCGTTACTCGCTGCGCCCCGTGTAGAAGGCGACCGTGAGGTCCTTCACCAAGGCCTTGCGCTCGTAGTCGTCGAGCTCGACGAGTCCGCGCGAGGTCAGCCGGTGGACGGTGTCGTCGACGGCGTCCACCACCGACGTCAGCACGGTGTCCCGGTGCTTGGCGTCGATCGCGGCGACCCGGCGGCGCCGCATGGCCTCGGCGACCTCGGGCGCGTACTCGATCCGGGTCGGCTGGGCCGAGTACACCTCCACACCGACCGCCTCGGTCTCGGCCGCCAGCATCCGGGTCAGCGCGTCGCCGACGGCCTCGGCGTCGCGCAGGGTCGGGGCGTCCTCGTGGAAGGCGTCCGCCGGGAGCTGGGACAGCACGCGGGCCATGGCCGACTCGACCTGCTCGGCGAGGTACTCGGTGTGGTCCGCGACGGCGAGCGTGGCCCGGGCGGTGTCCTTGACCTGCCAGACGACCTGGACGACGACCTGGAGGGCGAGGCCGCCGGAGTCGACGGCGGGCATCGGTTCGCTGCGCCAGTGGCGCAGGCGTACGTCGACCCGGCGGCGCAGCAGGAGTGGACTGACCCAGGTCAGGCCGGTACGGCGGACCGTGCCGCGGTAGCGGCCGAAGAGGGTGAGCACCCAGGCGTGGCCGGTACGGGCGCGGCCGAGGCCGCCGAGCGCGACGAGGGCGACGATGCCGAGGAAGGCGAGCGGGGGCCAGTGGGTGGCGCGCAGGCCGTGGTAGGCGCGGGGTGCCGCGCCGAAGGCGGCGACGAGGGGGGCGGGGACGACCCCGGCCCGCCAGAGCACGGCCGTGCAGCCGGCGAGGGCGAGGCCGCCGACGGCGACGCCGACCCAGCCGGGCAGCACCGGGCCGCGGTGCTCCCGGAGGCGGTCGTCGCCACGGGGGACCCGGCGGCCGGGGGCGGGGTGCGGCGGGGCGGTGGGCCTGCGCTTGGGCGCGGGCTCCGGGCGGAGGGTGGACGCGTCGCCGCGGAAGGGGAGGTGCACCGGTACGTCGGTGACGGCGGTACCGCGGTGTGGGGCGACGAGGCGAGGGGCGACGACGTGCGGCAGATCCAGCGTGTCGTCCTCCCCGATGCCGCGGGCCACCGCCTGGGCGACGATCTCGGCCACGCCGGGCCCGGGTACGCCCGAATGCGCCGCGTCGGCGGGGTTCCGCGGCCGCGGGGTGGCGGGCTCCTCGTGCTGCGGGTGCGGGATGTCGAGGCTCGCCCCGGCCCCGGCCCAGGTCGACGCGTGGACCGGCTCGGGCTCGACCTGCCCGCGCGCGGCGGGCACGGCCGGATCGCCGGCCCGAGCCCCGGCGATGCGCGGCCCGGCCTCAGCCGGAACACCCTCCGCCTCCGCGGACGGGACCGCCTGCGGCTGCGCCGCCGGGGACGAAGCGTGCGCGGCGGCCGCCGACGGACCGGACACGCCTTCGCCTTCCGGCTCCGCCGCCCGCGGCGGTGCCTGCCCGCCGAACGGTGCGGTCCGCGACTCGGCCGCCCGAAGCGGGGCGTCCGCGGCGCGCGCCGCGGACCCGGGCACCGGGCCGGAGGCCCCGCCGTCCTGCGACCTCGCCGGTGCGACCGCCGAACGGAAGCCCGCCTGGGCTGCCGCCGGGCCGGACACAGCTTCGCCCTCCGGCTCCGCCGAAGCGGAGTCCGAAGCAGGCACGGCCTGCGGCTCCGCCGCCCGCGGCGGTGCCTGCCCGCCGAACGGTGCGGTCCGCGACTCGGCCGCCCGAAGCGGGGCGTCCGCGGCGCGCGCCGCGGACCCGGGCACCGGGCCGGAGGCCCCGCCGTCCTGCGACCTCGCCGGTGCGACCGCCGAACGGAAGCCCGTCCCGGGCTGCGGCTGCGCCGACCGGGGTGAGGGCTGCGCGTCGAGCGCCGCGGGCGCGGGCTCCGTCCGGTCTCGTTCCATCGGCTCGGAGTGCGGCGCGGGAAACCCCGCCGGCCGGGGCGAAGCGTGCGCGCCGAACGGCCCGGGGCGCAGCGCCGGCGCGGGGTGCGGTACGGACAGCCCGGGCGGGTCGGAGGCCGGGACGGCCGCCCGCTCCGCCTCTCCGGGCGACGGCTCCCCCGTCGACGCCGGGACGGCGTGCGGGGCGAGCGCGGCCGGCGGCTCCGCAGCCCGGGGCGGTGCCACTCCGGCCGGCGCCGGGACGGAAGCCGGGGCGGCCTCCCCCGTCGGCGCGCTGCCGTGCGTGGCGGGCACGGCCGCGGCCGGGGCGGCGTACGGGGCAGGTGTCGCCCCGGCGGATGAGGCCCGGCCGGCCGACGCCGACGCCGGTACCGACGCCGCGTGGGACGCGGAGGGCCGAGCGGGCACGGCCGGTCCTGAGACGGCGTGCAGGGCCGCAACGGCCGACGCCTGCGCCGCACCGGGCGACGCCGGAGCCGCCGTCGGGGCGGCACCCACGTCCGTCGCGCGGGGCGCGGAGGGCCGGGTGGGCGCGGTCGGCGGTTCCGCACCGCGCGGCGACGGTTCCGGCGACGGGGACGGGGAGGGGACGGTGGGTGTCGCCTCCGCCGCCCCGGGCCGGGGCCTGGTCGGCGCGGGGTGGGCGGCGATCGCCCAGCCGAAGGTGGTGGCGGCTGTTGCGGCGGCGGCGGGGGACACATGGAGGGTGCCCGTCGTCGAGGTGGTGCGCGTGGGGAACATCGTTACCTCCGTCATGCGAAAAGCCGGCGCCAGGTTTCCGGGCCCGGGTAGCCGTTGGCCGCGGCCCCGCGCCAGCCCTGCGCGCGCTGGAAGGCCTCGACGTTGCGGCGGTCCGCCTCGCTCCAGCGGGCGTCCGGGCCGGACGTGTAGTACTTGCCGAAGCCCTTCTTCACCAGCTGCCGGCCGAGGGCCTCTACGGCCGGGTGGGCGTGGCCCGGGCGGAACACCGCCGCCCCGGGGTAGGCCCGTACGCCGCCCGGTCCGGGCGCCGCGCCCACCGTCGGCGGGATGTTCCTGCCCTGCTTGTCGACGAGCAGGCGCCAGGTGTGCGCGCCCGGGATGCCGTCGGCGTCGGCGCCCGTCCAGCCCTGCGCGCGCTGGAAGGCCTGGGTGGCGAGCCTGTCGTGATCGCTCCACGTCCGGTCGGCCACCCCCTTGGGGTAGAACCGGTACGCGCCGCGCTCGATCAGCATCCGCCCCAGCTGCGCCACGTGGTCGTTGGTGGCGCCCCGCGCGAACTTGTCCGCGCCGGGGAAGGTCTTGGCGGCGTCGCCCGGCCTGGGTCCCGCCGCCGGCGCTTCGGGGACGGGCGCGGGGGCGGGGACGGCGCCCGGGACCTGCGGGACGATGCCGCCCGTCACCCCGTTGAACCGGTACGGGACGTACTTCGCCGCGTTGGCCCAGTACCCGTAGGGCGTGGCCAGCTTCCGCGTCGTGGGGCGCGTCTGCTCGTAGGCGACGTAGTGCGTGCGCGTCTGGTCGACCCAGCCGCCGAAGAGGACCACGTGCGAGCCGTTGTTGGGGTCCGCCGGGTTGTGGAAGAGCAGCATGTCCCCCGGCAGCAGCTCATCCTTCGTGATCTTGGTGGCGAACTTGTCGAGGCTGCCGGTCCACTCGTTCGAGCCGAGGTTCCAGGCCATGGAGACGTAGCCGGAGCAGTCCTGCCGGTACCCGTCCGTCCAGTACGCGGACATGCTGTACGGGACCTGCGCGTCCAGCCACAGCTTCGCCCGGTTGATGATCGTCGTGCGGTCGATCCGGTTCACGGCCCCGGGCCGGCCCGGGGCACCGGGGTTCCCCGGCCTGCCCTTCGGGCCGTGCAGGGGGGTGCGGCCGCCCTGCGGGCTGCCGGGGTCGTCGAGGGCCACCGGCCCGGTGGCAGGCGCGCTCAGGGCGACCGCCGTACCCCCGCCCCCGCCGAGGACCACACCGGCGGCGGTGGCCAGGACCAGCGCCCGCCGCGCCCCGCGCGCGGCGGGGTGCCCCCCGTCCCGGAGCGGTATGGCCCGGGTCCGGGCGAGGGCACGGCGGCGCTGGGCGCATCCCCGGCACACGCAGTCGCCCGCGGGCTCGTACTCCTCGAAAGCGGGCATCGGCATCTGCACATGCGTCGGGGGCTGCATCGTCATGCGGTTCCGTCCACTCCCCTGCTGTTCCAGTGGTCGACCGGGGCCGCACCTGATAAAGCATCAGATGCGGTCGGCGCAGACATATCGTGCACGATAAACCCCTCAAACATGGGTTAATCGGACAAGGTGGGCGTGGCTGGTCACGACCACCCGGAGAGGTGGGGTAGAGTTTTCCCTGTCAGCAAGCGCCGCTAGCTCAGTTGGTTAGAGCAGCTGACTCTTAATCAGCGGGTCCGGGGTTCGAGTCCCTGGCGGCGCACAGACGGAGGAAGCCCCTCACAGCGAAAGCTGTGAGGGGCTTCCTCGTTCCCACGGATTGCCGATGTCACGCCGACGTGCCCGGCCGGACTCCTACACCCGTCAGGTAGGCGGAGACCACCACGTTCGCCGTGTACTCCTTGGCCGCCTTGTCGTAGGTGCCTCCGCAGGTCACCAGCCGCAGCTCCGCGCGGCCCGCGACCCGCGGGCCGTACGCCTTGTGCGCGTCGAAGGCCGCGCGCTCGTAGACCCGTACGTCCTCGATCGTGAACTCGGCGACGGAGCCGTCCGCCCGCGCCACGCGCACCTTGTCACCCGCCTGCGCCGAGCTCAGGCCGTAGAAGACCGCCGGCTTGGACCGCGTGTCCACGTGTCCCACCATCAGCGCCGTGCCCGCCGCCCCCGGCTGCACGCCCCGACCCCACCAGCCCACCGTGCCCGGGCTGTCGTACGGCGGCGGATCGATCGCGCCGTCCTTGTCCAGGCCCCGGGACACCACCGGGGCCTGGATGCCTATGGACGGCACGTCGACACGCTGCGGCAGGGAACCGGCGACGGGGGCGTGCGCGGCCGGCAGCCCCGCGCCCACCGCCCCACCGGCCTGCCCGGAGAGCGGGGCCGGCGCCACGGTGAGCTCACGGCCCCACAGCCACAGGCCCAGCACCAGCACCGACCAGGCCGCGAAGGTCAGCAGCCGGCCCCCGGCGGAGGCCTTGGCCTCGTCCGTCCGCCACTCGCTCACGCGACGCCCGTCCCCTCATCCGCCGCTGCGACGCCGGCGCAGGGTCAGCGCCCGGCCGGCGACGGCCAGCGTGGCCACCGCGGCGAGCACGGCACCGATCACCGTGTGCGGCATTCCGGGGCCCTCGCCCCCGTGCTCCTTCTTCGCCGCGGTCGTGACCAGGCCCGGGGCCTGCGCCGGGCGGTCGGCCATGCCGCCGCCGCCCGCGTGGACCGGCCAGATCGGCGAGGCGTGGTGGGAGGGGTGCCGGTACTCGGAGATGTGGACCGAACCGGTGAACTTCTCGTCGCCGTCGCAGTACACCCGGACGGCGTGCCATCCGGGCGAGGCGTGCGAGCTGATCATCGCGTCGCCGTAGAGCGGGCTGCGGCGCCCGCCGTCCCGCCCGTAGAGGTCGGCGTCGGCCACGAAGACGGAGGACTTGGCCGCTCCGCGGTTGTTGTCACATCCCTGAACACGCAGCTTGACCTGCGCTCCGGGGTGGGCCGGGCTGGGGTCGACGGCGATGCTGCCGCGGTCTTTGCGGTCTCCGCGGTCCTCCTCGCCCGCCAGGGCGGTGGGCGCGGTCACCGCGGAGACCGCCGCCAGGACGGCGGCCACGGCGGCGGTGCGGACAGCGATCGGAACACTGCGCATGGTGAACCTCCTCGACAAGGAGATTCACGCCCGGCGCGGCGCTCCGCATCCGGAGCGGCGCCGTACGTGTCAGCCGTACGCCCCAAACGCGCTACGCCCGGACGGCCGAACCACCCGGGGCGCGCGCACCCGTCAGACCAGGTCGACCAGATCCGCGATCGAGGCGACCGTCTTGGTCGGGCGGTACGGGAACTTCTCGGTGTCCCGCTCGGTGGTCAGACCGGTCAGGACGAGGAAGGTCTGCATGCCCGCCTCCAGACCGGCCAGCACGTCGGTGTCCATCCGGTCGCCGATCATCGCGCTGGTCTCGGAGTGCGCGCCGATGGCGTTGAGCCCGGTCCGCATCATCAGCGGGTTCGGCTTGCCCGCGAAGTACGGCTGCTTGCCGGTCGCCTTGGTGATCAGCGCGGCGACGGCGCCGGTGGCCGGGAGCGGGCCCTCGGTGGAGGGGCCGGTCTCGTCGGGGTTGGTGCAGATGAAGCGGGCGCCGGCGTTGATCAGGCGGACCGCCTTGGTCATGGCCTCGAAGCTGTACGTCCGGGTCTCGCCGAGCACCACGTAGTCGGGCTCGTGGTCGGTCAGGACGTAGCCGATGTCGTGCAGGGCGGTGGTCAGACCGGCCTCGCCGATGACGTACGCCGTGCCGCCCGGGCGCTGGTCGTCGAGGAACTTCGCCGTGGCCAGGGCCGAGGTCCAGATGTTCTCGACGGGGACGTCCAGGCCCATGCGGGACAGGCGGGCCTGGAGGTCGCGGGGGGTGTAGATGGAGTTGTTGGTCAGCACCAGGAAGGGCTTGCCGGACTCGCGCAGCCGCTTGATGAAGGCATCGGCGCCGGGGATCGGCGTCCCCTCGTGGATGAGGACCCCGTCCATGTCGGTGAGCCACGATTCGATCGGCTTGCGCTCTGCCACTGGACTGCTCTCCGCTCTCGCTGACCTGCGACCTCGACTGCTGGTCTGTACCACCTGTTTCCCCACCCTATCCGGGCCGGGCTGCGGCCGTCCCTGCCGTCCACAGCCCGGACTCCGGGGGCCGGGGACGGACCAGCGCGAGCGACTCGGCCCCGGCGAGGGCGTCGGCGGTGCAGGTCTTCACCACCGTCGCGGCGGCGCCGTTGCGGGAGACCAGGACAGGCCTTTGTCGGGCGCGGGGTCGGGCGGGGAGGGTAACTGCTCCCGGCCGATCAGCTTCCGGCCCGGTCGGTGGCCCTGGCGGCGTACGCCCTCGGTGTGGCCGGCGGAGGGAGAGCGGCTGTTCCCTGGGGCCCGGCGAGGACGGTCCCGCGGCCGGAGCGCCGCAGGCGGCCTTCCAGGAGCAGTTCGCGCAGGGCATGCCGGACGGCCTCGCGGGACACCTCGTACCGGTCGGCCGGATCCCGCTCGGTGGGCAGCGTCCCGCCCTCAAGGCCCGGATCGCCGAGTCCGTCGAGGACCTCGGCGATCCGGGCCTTGAGGGCGGGACGCTTGGGGATGCCTCCGTGCTCGGGCATGCCGGACCGTTGTCTGGTTGGGGGGTACCCGGGTAACAGGGCTCCGGGGTTACGGGTGGGGCGGCCGAGGTCAGTCGCTGCGGGAGGGGGTACGGGCGCGGAGCCGGCGCGCACCGAGCAGGAGTCCGCCACCGGCGGTGAGGGCGGCCACGGCCCCCGCCCCGTACCCCCATTCCCGGGGACCGGTGTGGGCGAGGGAGCCCGCCTCGACGGAATCCTCGGACTGCTCGACGGAGAAGCGGTAGCCGCCCGCCTCGCCGACCCAGTCCCCGTCGTCACCCTTGCGCTGGACGAGCGCGGCGTCGGCGACGACCTCACCGGTGGGGGCGTCGGGGGCGAAGGCGAGGGTGACCTTGACGGTCCGGGTGCCGCCGGGGCCGACGGTGAAGCCGGGGAAGGCGTCGCCGCCGTCGAAGACGGCGATGATCTCGTCCCGGTCGCTGAGTTCCAGCCCGGCGGGCAGGGTGCCGCCCGGGGCCTCGAACTCCATCCGCAGGTGCGCGGGGCGCAGGGCGCGGGCCTTGTCGGTGAAGACGACGAGGGGGTGGATGGCCGTGCACTCGGAGTTCGTGGTGTTGGTCAGGTCCAGGAACCAGGTCTGCGGCTCGCCGCCGGTGCGGTACACGGCCGGACCGCCGCGGATGCGCGCCCCGATGGGGAAGGCGGAACTCTTGCCGTCCCCGCAGGTGGCCTTGACGCGGGACGGAAACGCGGGAGCGGGGCGGGCACCGCCGCCGGTGCCGATGTCCGCACCGGCGGGGGATGCGGTGGTGGCGGCCAGGGCGGCGGACAGGAAGGCGGTGAGGGCAAGGGCTTTGCGCAGTCGCATGGAAGACCTTCGCTACTCGCCGGACAGGACGATCGTCGGACGAGGTGATCATCACCCCGGCCTGCCCGCACCCTGCCACGCACGCGCGAGCCCTCACCGCGCACCACGCCTGAGTCATCCCGGTTTACGCCCGAACAGCCCAGGGGTCAAATCCATCCTCCCCAGCCCGCCCGAGCCCGGCCGCCCCGCCGCACCCTCCAGCCCCGCCGCGCCCTTCAGCCCCGCCGGCGTTTGAGGCGCGGGGGCTCGGGGGCAGCGCCCCCGCAACGGCGCGGCACCCGGCACAGACATAGGCACCGGCACGGGCACCGGCACCAGCCCCCCGCCCACCCTCACCCCACCCGCCCGAACAACGGCGCCAGCGCCATCTCCGCCGCCCCCTCCGCCACACCCGCCCCCGCCAGGGCGACCACCGGCCTGGCCGGATCCAGCGCGCGGGCCGCAAGAACGGCTCCGACACCGGCCACGAAGACGTCCGGCGCCGCCGCCACCACCCGCCCACCGAGCAGCACACGGTCCACGTCCAGCAGCGCGACCAGGTTGGCCGCGGCCTCGCCCACGATCCGTGCCGCCTCGGGAAGATCGCCTCGGGCCACCGCCGCCAGGCACAGCACCTCCACGCAGCCACGCGCCCCGCACCGGCACGGCGGGCCGTCCAGCAGCAGCACCTGATGGCCGAACTCCCCCGCCGCCGAGCGGACACCCCGGTAGACCCCGCCGCCCAGCCACAGTCCCGCGCCGAGCCCGGTCCCGACGTGCAGGTACACGCAAGTACGGGGCCCACCGCCGGCAAGGACATCGCCACCCGCACCCGGGCCGACATCCGCGCCGAGCGCGACGCCCGCCTCCGCGCCCGCCTCCGGCCAGGTCGCCCGGAGCCACGCCCCGGCGGCCGCTGCCGCACCGGCGTTCGTGTCCTTGTCCAGCAGCACCGGCAGGCCCAGCCGCCCCTCCAGCACCCCCTTGAGCGGGAAGCCCTTCCAGCTCGGGAAACCCGTCACCCGACCCATCACCCCGGCCCGGTGGTCGAGCGGCCCCGGCGCGGCCACGCCGACCCCCACGAGCGGCGGTCCGGCCTGGCCGCCGACCCGCGCGACCGCTCGTACGACCGCCTCCACCGCCGCCTCCGGTCCGGCCGCGAAGTCGATCGGGCCGCTGCTCTCGGCGACGACGCGGCCCGCCAGGTCCACCCGTACCGCCCTGAGCTCGTCGCGGTCCAGGTGCACTCCCACCGAGTGCCGCGCATCGGGCACCAGCCGGAGCAGAGTGCGCGGCTTGCCGCCGGTGGACGCGGCGCGGCCCGCCTCCGCGATCAGGCCGTCCGCGCCGAGCCGCGCCGTGATCTTGCTGACGGCCTGCGGGGTGAGTCCCGTACGGACGGCGAGTTCCGTGCGGCCCAGGCCCTCCGGTCCGGCGCCGCGCAGCAGCTCCAGTACCAGCGCGTCGTTGTGGCCGCGCAGCGCGGGCAGGTTCACCCCGCCACGCCGACCGTGCGCATCCCCGTGTCCGCCGTGACCGCTGTGACCACCGTGACCGCTGTTCCCGCTACCACTGTCCACCGCCCCATTGTCCACCCTCCTTGCACTTCGGCAACACTGTTGCCAAAGTAGTCCCCATGAGCACCCCCGCCCCCACCGCACCATCCTCCCCGCTCCGCGTCGGCGTCATCGGCTACGGACTCGCCGGTTCCGTCTTCCACGCCCCCCTGGTGGCCGCCACGGACGGACTCGTCCTCGACACGGTCGTCACCTCCGACCCGGCCCGGCAGGCCCAGGCGCGCGCCGAATTCCCCGACGTCCACACCGCCGCCACCGCCGACGAGCTGTGGCAGCGCGACCTCGACCTCGTCGTGATCGCCTCGCCCAACAAGACGCACGTCCCGCTCGCCACCACCGCCCTCGAAGCCGGCCTGCCGGTGGTCGTGGACAAGCCGCTCGCCGCCACCGCCGCCGAGGCCCGGGCGCTCGCCGCCCTGGCGGACCGGCGCGGAACCTTCCTCTCCGTCTTCCAGAACCGCCGCTGGGACAACGACTTCCTCACCCTGCGCCGTCTCATCGCCGACGACGAACTCGGCGAGATCCAGCGCTTCGAGTCCCGCTTCGAGCGCTGGCGCCCGCAGCTGAAGGGCGGCTGGCGCGAGTCGGGCGCGCCGGAGGAGATCGGCGGCCTGCTGTACGACCTCGGCAGTCACGTCGTCGACCAGGCCCTCGTGCTGTTCGGGCCCGCCGTACGGGTGTACGCGGAGACCGACGCGCGCCGCCCCGGCGCCGAGACCGACGACGACACCTTCATCGCCCTCACCCACGCGAACGGGGTCCGCTCCCACCTCTACGTCAGCGCGACCGCCGCCCAGCTCGGGCCGCGGTTCCGCGTGCTCGGCTCGCGGGCCGGCTACGTCAAGTACGGCCTGGACCCCCAGGAGGGCGCCCTGCGCGAGGGGTTGCGGCCGGACGGGCGGCTGCCCTGGGGCGAGGAGCCCCCGCACCTGTGGGGGCGGGTGGGCTCGGGCGAGTCCCCGCTGACCGGCGGCGGTGCCCCCGTACCGACGGAGCTGGGTGACTACCCGGCGTACTACGCGGCGGTGGAGGCGGCCCTGCGCACGGGCGGGCCGGCCCCGGTCACGGCGCACGAGGCCGCGCACTGCCTCGACGTACTGGAGGCGGCCCGCATGTCGTCCCAGGAGGGCGTGGCGGTCGAGCTCCCCGTCACCACGGTCACCACGGAGCACGGGGAGCACGGGGCCGCGTGACGCCCCGGGCACGGGCACGCGTAACGCCCCGGGCACGAGCACGCGTGACGCCCCGGGCACGGGCACGCGTGACGGGCGGGGCCGCCACGATGGCGGCCCCGCCCGTCCCCTGCTTCTCCTGGACGGCGGCTACGCGCTCTTGAACTCCTGGCGCTGACGGCCGAGCCCCTCGATCTCCAGCTCCACGACGTCGCCGGCCCGCAGGTACGGCTTCGGCTCCGGCTGGCCCATCGCCACACCGGCTGGCGTACCGGTGACGATGACGTCGCCCGGGTACAGGGTCATGAACCGGCTCAGGTACCGGACGACCTCGCCGACCGGGAAGATCTGGTCAGAGGTGTTGCCGTCCTGCTTGAGCTCGCCGTTGACCCACAGCTTCACGTCCAGGAGCTGCGGGTCCGGAATCTCGTCGGCGGTGACCAGCCACGGGCCGAGCGGGGTGAAGGTCTCGCAGTTCTTGCCCTTGTCCCAGGTGCCGCCGCGCTCGATCTGGAACTCGCGCTCGGAGACGTCGTTGACCAGCAGGTAGCCGCCGACGTGCGCCAGGCCCTGCTCCGCGGAGTCGAGGTAGCGGGCGGTGCTGCCGATGACGACGCCGAGCTCGGCCTCCCAGTCGGTCTTCACGCTGCCGCGCGGGATCAGGACGGTGTCGTCGGGGCCGACCACGGTGTCCGCGGCCTTCAGGAAGAGGATCGGCTCGGCCGGCGGCTCCGCGCCGATCTCCGCCGCGTGCCCGAAGTAGTTCAGGCCGATGCCGACGATCTTGCCGATACGGCCGACCGGCGCGCCGATCCGCAGCCCTTCGGCGTCCAGGACCGGAAGCTCACCCGACTCGGCCGCGTCCCGCACCCGGGACAGCACGGAGTCGTCGGCGAGCACCGCGCCGTCCACATCCGTGATCAGGCCGGACAGGTCCCGCAGGGTCCCGTCCTGGTCGAGCAGCGCGGGGCGCTCCGACCCGACCGGTCCGACACGCAGCAGCTTCATGGGCATTCTCCCGTGGTCGTGGGTGGTCGACCCATGGGCATGCCCCGGGCCGGACGATGGGTTGCGGCCATCGGAGGATTGGTCGATCCTCCAAGATGCCCACCCAATCCGCAAGACCCTGTTCACAGGGTGGAACGCACTGCTCCGTCGGCCCGCCGCCAAGCGACGGACTCGGCGGCGGGCTGGGCGGCTGACTCGGCGACGGACTCGGCGGCGGGCTCAGCGGCGGGCTGGGCGGGGCTGCGCGACGGCCTCGGCAGCGCGTTCGGCGGCGCGCGCCTTGCGGTGCTCGAGCCATGCGCGCTCCGCCACCGACCAGGCGGTGGTGGTGAGCAGGTAGAGCCCGGCTGCCAGCGGCACCACGGTGGCAGTGATCAGCGTGCCGAAGGACAGCAGGGGCAGTACGCCGCCCAGCTTGCGCATGGCCTCCTGCTGCTCGGCGCTCAGCTCGGGCAGCGCCGCACCCCCGGCGGGCTTCTTCTTCGGGGCGGAGGCAGCGGCAGCCGCGGCCGTCCGCGCGGCCACCGCAGCCGACCGGCGCCCGCGTACGGCACTCCATGCGGCCACCATCGCGATCGCCCCGAACAGCGCGAGGAACACCAGCCCCTGCGCCCCGAACGGGCCGCCCTCCCCGAGCGCCTCGGTCCACCGCGACCCCAGCGGCGCGGCGAACAGCCGGTGGCTCAGCAGCTCGCCCCCCGACGACAACGCCTGGTACATGAGGAAGAACACCGGCAGCTGCAGCAACAGGGGCAGGCAGCCGGCCACCGGGGTCGCACCGCGGAAGGCGGCTCTGCTCAGCGGGTGCAGGGCGAGCCGTACGAGCACGGTGAACAGCACGATCGCGGCAGCGGTCGCGGACTCGGCCAGCGTCGGCTCCAGAAGCCGGCCCAGCTCAGCAACAAGGTGGGTGAAGACGGACACGTGGGCCCTCCGAGGCAGTCTCGTCGAACGTCGAAAAGAGGTGTGCATTTCGGCGTGACGAGCCGCGAGGGGCGACAACAGTGATCAGTCAGGAGAAGGCGAGAGGTACTGCGCGCCCCTACGCGGCCGTCGGGACGAGACGGCCGGGCGCCCTGGGCCGCGACCGGCCCGAAGCATCGGGATCACGCTGCGGCAGGAACGCCGTGCGCTGCTCGCGATCACGGATCGCGGTGCGTATTCGGTGCGGCGGCACGGGCCGTACGAGCCGTGCGGCGGCGGCCAGCGCCTCGGCGCCCACGGAGACGGCGGCGACGGTCGCGGCGAGGGCGACCACCACGGCGCCCAGCCCGCCCTCCGCGGCGAACAGGCCGAGGGCTCCCCCGACCAGCACCAGGAGCGGGAGCAGCACGAAGAGGGCCCGGGCGATCCGGGCGAACGGGACGGCGTCGCGGCGCGGCCTGGCCATACGAACCTCCCCCTCTCCGCTCGGCGTTCTCGAAACCCTGTTCCCGATCGATGGTAGCCGGGCCCTCCGACAACGGTGGGTGGCGTGGGCCGGGTCAGGACCTGAGGGTCCCCCAGACCACCAGCCGGTACTTCGAGCTGTACTCGGGCGTGCAGGTGGTCAGCGTGATGTACGCCCCCGGCTCGCTGTAGCCGTAGCCCGGCTGCACCAGGCTGCGCGGCACCGGCGCGATCACCCCGGTGTCCCGCTCCGTCGTCTCGCGCAGGGTCTTTCCCACCACGTACGTGTACCGGCGCCCCCGCATGTCGACGATCAGCTCGTCGCCCGCCCGCAGCCGGTTGATGTACCGGAACGGCTCGCCGTGGGTGTTGCGGTGCCCGGCCAGCGCGAAGTTCCCCTGCGCGCCGGGCCCGGCGCTCCCGGGGTACTGCCCGACGTAGCCCTTGTCGAGGACCGCACGCTTGTCGATGCCCTGCGCGACGGGCACGACCAGGCCGAGTCGCGGAATGCGCAGCACGGCGTACGCCCGCTCCCGCACCGCCGAGGGCCCGCCGGCGGGCCGGGGCGCAGGCACGGGAGGCGAGGGGGACGAGGAAGCGGAAGAGGAGGAGGCGGCCGATGCGGACGGAGACGGAGCCGGACGCGAAGTAAGGGGCGCCTCGGAAGGGGGAGGGCCGGAGTCGGGATCGTCCTCCCAGGCCCGCTCCAGGGCCCGGACCTGCTCCTGCGCCCCGGCCGCGGCCTGCCGGTTGGTCCACCACACCTGGTGCACCACCAGTAACAACACCACCACGCCCACGGTGACGGTCAACTCGGCGGTCGCCCACAGGACCCCCACGAGACCGGCCCGGCGCGCCCGCCGGCCCCGCCCCTGAACCACCACACGCATGTGATCCCGCACGGGCGGCACCTTAAGTCCTCCCCCGTCAACTGACCAGCGGCAGTACGGTGTGAACCATGCGCCCCGACACGCCTGCCGAGCACATCGCCGAAGCCGAGCGCCTCATCCGCACGGCGACCCGCTACCCCGAGGACCAGGAGCCCTTGCTCCTCCAGGCCGCGGCCCACCTCGAACTGGCCGACGAGCGGGACCGGGCGAGCGCCCTCTACGACCGACTCCTCTCCTCCTCACCTTCCGACCCCCACCTGATCAAGGCCCTCCAGGCGGCGAACCTCTGGGAGTACGGCCACGAGCCCGAGGCCCGCGCCCTCATCTCGGGCATCCGCGCCGCCTCCCCCAAGGACCCGGCCCCGTGGGAGATCATCGCGGAAGCCCTTGAGGCGCACGACGAGTTGGAAGCCTCCGAGGACTGCTTCACCCAGGCCGCCACCCTCCTGATCGCGGATTCGACCCCGCTCACCCCGGCGACCACCGCCCTCCTGACGGGTCGCCACCGGGTACGCCGCCTCCTCGGGCGCCCGCACGACGACTGGGACATGGTCGCCGACACCCGCCACATCGGCCCGATCCCGCTCGACGAGCTCCACGACCCCAAGCGCATCTGGGCCCTGGGCTCCGACGACCCGGCCGAGCTGCGCGCCGAGATCGCCCGCCTGCGCGCCGAACTGGGCGACCGCCGCGCGGCCCTGTCCCGCCCGTTCCCGGTGGCGGTCCTCCACTGGCCGCAGCGCGAACTGTCCGAGCTGCTGACCAGCTACCCGACGCTCGGCTCGGAGTACGCGTCGCACGAGGCCCACCTGCGCGACATCGAGACCTCCCTGCGCGCCCTCGCCGCCTCGGGCACCACCAACCTCGGCATCGTGACGGCGAGCGTCCCCTCGTACGAGGCCTTCGCGGCCTCCGAGAAGACCTCCCCGGCCTCCCCCAGCCTCCTGGCCGAATACGCCACGACCCTCGCGGCCCGCGGCAAGGCCACCCCCTGGCCCCCCACCCCCACCTCCCCCTGCTGGTGCACCTCGGGCAAGCCGTACTCGGAATGCCACGGAGGGTAGCGGGCGGGGGTAGCGGCCCCTGATCCGGAGATACGCACCCGGACCTGCCACAGGGGACAGTCGCGGATTAGGCTCGTCCCCGATTCGACGATCTCCTAGGCAGGCCATGAGCGACGACTGGCAGTTCGAGGTTCCCACCACTGGCAGCAAGCACCTTCCTCCCGACGCCCGGTACATGGAGGCTCTCAGCAGCCAGGGATACGGGTTCGAGGTGGCCATCGCCGACCTCGTCGACAATTCCATCGACGCCGGGGCCCACGACGTGGTGATCCACTTCCTGCGGGACGAGGACCGGCTCGTCAGCCTCCTCGTCATCGACGACGGGAAGGGGATGACCGAGGAGGAACTCGATGTCGCCATGACCGTCGGGGGTCGCCGCGACTATGCCTCCGAGGCTCTGGGAATGTTCGGCACCGGGTTGAAGTCCGCATCGCTCAGCCATGCATCAGCGGTGACGGTCGTGAGCAAGACGCGCAGGACCAGGGCCGTGGGTCGGCGATGGCTGATGGAGCGGGCGGTCAACGGATACCAGTGCGACATCGTGGCCGCCGACTACGCCCAGACCCTGATCGACCGGTACGCCCAGCGGCCGATCACCTGGCAGGGAACCGTCATCCGGTGGGACGGGGTCAAAAATTTCCCCCGGAACGGCGGAGGCGGCCAAACCGACCGCTACCTGCACCGGACCATCAACCGCCTAGGTCTCCAGCTCGGTCTGTATCTGCACAGGTTCCTCGCCAGGGACGACTTCAACATCACGATCGCGGTGGAGGACGTGAACACGGGGACCGAGTACATGAACTTCGGCGTCGAGCCTCTCGACCCGTTCGGATACCCGGTTCCGGGTCACGCCGACTATCCGCGGCGCTTCACCGTGGACCTCGCTTCGACCCTCCCCGTATCCCTGGACGCCCATGTCTGGCCGGCGAAGTCGACCCTGGACGGCTACAAGGCGGTCGGCTCCGTCCTGGACCGCCAGGGCTTCTATTTCTATCGAAACAACCGTCTGGTTCAGGCCGGCGGCTGGAACAACTTCCGCCAGCCGGATCAGCACCTCTCGCTTTCCCGCATCGCCATCGACCTTCCGCCGCACGGAAGCGACGTGTTCCGGCTGACTGTGAAGAAGGAGGGCGTGGAAGTCTCCCCCGAGTTCGTCTCCGCTCTGGAGGAGGCTCGAGATGCCGAGGGGCGGCGCTTCCTCGACTACGTCACCGATGCCGAGTCGGTGTACCGCGAGGCACGCAAGCGGGCGGGAACGACCCGGAAGGCCGTCATAGGGCCGGGCAAGGGGTTCGACCCCGCCGTACGAGAGGCGATCGAGGACGAGCTGCCCCTGTTGCCGGGTGAGGAGCCCATCGCTATCCGGTGGCAGTCGTTGGACAACAGCCTGTTCTTCGATGTCGACAGAGAGAACCGAACCATCGTTCTCAATCACCACTATCGGTCGGCGATTCTCGGCGGAAGGCGCGGTGGCCTCAACGACGCCCCCACGTTGAAATCCCTCATGTACCTCTTGCTCCATCAGGTATTCGAGAAGGAATACAGCGGGAGCAGGGAGAAGGACAACCTTCAATTGTGGCAGTCGATCCTCGTGTCTGCTGCACGCACGGAACTGGAACGCATGGGCGACGATGACTGACGCCGGCGCCTGCCGGGAACTCCCCTGGTCGACCGTCGAGCACTATCTCGGGGAACGTCAGGCCGCCAGCTATCTGCTCTCCGCACCGGCATCGGAACGCGCGGTCTGGTACGAGATCGGCGACGGCGGGCAGGACATCTCGCTGCAGGTGGAACTCGACCGCCACCAGCAGCCACCCCGCTCGTCGCTGCCGGCGGTGACCATCGACCAGGTGCGTCGTGAAGGGAGGCGGATGGCACGCATCCACACCACACAAGTGGCGTTGATGCGCGATTTCCACGACCTGCTCATTGCCGTTGCCGACCGGATCGTCACCGGCGAGCGTGACCTCGGGCAGGCTTTCGAGGAGACGGTGCACGCCTGGGGTCGGCTGCTCGACCAGCCGCGCGGCCTCGGCGTGGAGCGTCGCATCGGGCTGCATGGTGAACTCGCGGTGCTGCGTGCCGTTGCCCGCTCCCACGGGTGGGCGCAGGCGATCGACGCATGGACCGGGCCGAAGGCGGAACAGCACGACTTCGGGCTGCCCGAGTCCGATCTTGAGGTGAAAACCACTGCCGCGGAACAGCGACGGCACACCATTCATGGAATACACCAGCTCACGGAGAGTTCCGGCCGCCCCTTGTGGTTCGCCTCTCTCCAGCTGACGCGTGGCGGCCTCGGCGGCCGCTCCCTGCGTGATTCGGTGACCGCGGTGATCCGGGACGCCCGAGCCGCGGACCGCATCGCGTCGGTGAAGCTGGAGACCGCCTTGACGGCGGGTGGATGGAGCGAGAGCGACCCGGACGACGAACGCTGGGCTCTGCGCGCGGCACCCTTGCTCGTTCCAGCCAAGCAGCTGCCGAGACTGACCGAGTCGATGATTCCCCTCTCCGTCAGGGAGCACGTTTCGTCAATCGACTACCGCATGGACATAACCCATTTGAGCTCGGCACCCGGCCCGCCGGTCGACCTCACCGACTTCCGTCTTCCGTGACCGACGAGGACCTCAATTGACAACCATCGAAACTCTCCGGCTCGCGTTGCACAGTGCCGTGCTTTCCGATCTCGACGGCAGCAGGCCGAAGAGCCTGGCTCGTGCCCTGGCGTACCAGGCCGAGGACATGGTCCCGGAGGCCGCGCCGTGTGCCGACGAAGCCGACTTTCAGACAGCACTTAAGGGAGCCCGCTCGACACATCAGCTGGTCGAGCTCTGGAGGAAGCAGCTCACGCGCTGGGACTACGCCGACCAGCCCATTTGGACCGACACTCCTCCGCGCACGAACGAGCGCAGGGCCGCGATCCACGATCTGTTGAAGCTCGAGGAAACCACCCGCACCCTGCTCGATGGGTTGATTCCCGTGTCGAAGGCGACGGTCTCTGTGGTGATCAGTCCGGAGCACAAGCCCTGGTATACGCCTCAATCGCAACTCAGCCGACCGCACTACTGGCCCGCCTACCGGAACTTGCTCGCCGCCAAGGGGTGGCCAGCCGACGCCGTGGCCGCGTTGGACGTGGCAACCGACCAGGTGGTCGAGCGACTGGCCGACCCAACCGACTCTGCGGTGTACCAGTCCAAGGGGCTCGTCGTCGGCTACGTGCAGTCCGGGAAGACCGCGAATTTCACGGGCGTCCTGGCCAAGGCCGTTGACGCGGGCTATCGGCTGGTAATCGTTCTCGGGGGAACACTCAACATGCTGCGCGCCCAGACCCAGCGGCGCCTGGACATGGAGCTCGTCGGGCGGGAGAACATCCTGCGTGGGGCCGGCGAGATGGAATCAGACTACGCCGACGACCCGGCCTGGACGGCCGGAAGGTTCGTGTCCTTCGGAAACCTCCCCTCCGCGCTGGGGGCGTTCGACATCGTGCGCATGACCACACGGGACGACGACTACAAGAGTCTGCTGCAGGGCATCACCGCTCTGGAATTCGAGAAGCGGGAACCGGCGCTTCCGCTGTACGACCGGGAGAATCTGCACCGCTCGTCGGCGCGCCTGATGGTGGTGAAGAAGAACAAGACGGTACTGGCCAAGCTCGTCAAGGACCTGGGGAAGATCAAGACCCCACTGGCAGAGATCCCTGTCCTGATCATCGACGACGAATCGGACGAGGCCTCGGTCAACACGTCGAAGCCGGACGTCCAGCGCAGTGCGATCAACGAGCAGATCTCGAAGCTGCTGAACATGCTGCCCCGCGCCCAGTACGTGGGCTACACGGCGACACCCTTCGCGAACGTCTTCGTGGACCCGAGCGACACCGAGGACATCTTCCCGAAGGACTTCCTCATATCCCTTCCCCGCCCGGAGGGATACATGGGGGCACGCGACTTCCACGACCTGGACGGCGAGGTGGAGGAGCACGAGCGCACCGTCGCCAACTCCAATGAGATGGCTCATGTCCGCGACATCGTCGACGACGCGGAGGATGACACCTGCCTCCGGCAGGCCATGGACATGTTCGTGCTGACGGCCGCCATGAAGTTGTACCGGGAAGAGGTAGGCGGGCTCGGCGACGGCTACTTTGAGCACCACACGATGCTCGTCCACGAGTCGGTACGCACCGGAGTCCACCGAGAGCTGCACGACCGGGTTCGGGCCCTGTGGGACAACGCCGGATATTCCGGTCCTCGCGGCCATGAGAGATTGCGCAAACTCTTCGAGAACGACGTCGCCCCGGTGTCGGAGGTGCGGGCCGACGGGCAGGCCGTTCCCGCCTCCTACGACGAGTTGATGCGATTCGTCGGGCCGGCGAGCGTGCGTATCGGCGGTGACGAGCAGCCGATCATCGTCGTGAACGGCGACAAGGACCTGGAAACGGGCGAGGCAGACTTCGACAAGCGCCCGATTTGGAAGATCCTCATCGGAGGCCAGAAGCTGGCCCGCGGCTTCACCGTCGAGGGGCTGACCGTGTCCTTCTTCCGCCGCCGGGCCGGAAACGCCTCCACGCTCATGCAGATGGGACGATGGTTCGGATTCCGCAAGGGGTATCGCGATCTGGTGCGCCTCTACCTCGGCCGCAGGGAGACCATGGGGCGTACCGAGGTAGACCTGTACGACGCATTCCAGGCCATCTGCCTCGATGAGGAGGCCTTCCGTGCGGAACTGCAACGGTATTCCGTGATGGTGGACGGTCGGCCACAGATCACGCCCGCGCAGATCCCTCCGTTGGTCTCCCAGCACCTGCCGTGGCTGAAGCCGACCAGTCCGAACAAAATGTACAACGCGAGACTGGAACTCGTGCGGTCCGCGGGGCGCTGGGAAGAGCCCACCGCGTACCCGCAGAAGGGCGAAGAGATCCGGCGCAACACCGAGCTGTGGCTTCCGTATCTCGAATCCCTCGGCGCACAGGCCCGGACCTACGAACACCACTTCCAGGACAAGGGCGTCGTCCACCGCTTCAACTCGCTGGCGGGTATTTTCCCGGCAGTCGCCGTCTTGGACACCCTCTGCAAACTGCGCTGGGAGGTGCCAGAGCAGTTCCCTCCGCACCTCCGGTACATCTCGGAGATCACGGAGGCCGGCAAGGTGGACGACTGGGTCGTGCTCGCCCCCCAGCACGCCACGGCCTCGGCTGGCAAGACCATCTCCCTCGGCTCGACGGGGCGGCAGTACTCGTGGTTCTCCCGTGACCGCCGCGCGGATCGGGGACCCCTCTTCGGCGCAATCAGTGACAAGAAGCACCGCGGAGTGGCTCACCGGATCGCCGGTGCCCTGGAGACCTCGTGGGACGTGCCCACGGAGGAGCTGGTGGCCGAACGTCGCGGCGCGATCGTTCTGTACCCGGTCGTGGAGACGGCATATCAGGGCTCCATCGACGCATCCGGCCGCATCGATTCGGACAAACTCGTCATGGCGTTCGCCTTCGTGGCACCGGCCTCCGCCCACAGCGCCAACGGCCAGGTCGTCCAATTCACGACGATCTCTTCCAAGCCCAATGCGATCATCGACGTCACGGAGATCGACAGGAGTTGATCTCCGGGTAGGTCGACGGAGGCGGTGAAGCGGGCAGACGCGCCTCACCGCCTCCTCGCAAACAGCGATCTCGGGGGCGGCATGAACACAGGCACGACGGGACGGCTTCGATCCCTGGACATCTGCTCGGGCGCCGGTGGACTGGCCTTGGGCCTCGAACAGTCCGGTTTCGACCCCGTCCTCCTGCTCGACAACCGCGACGTCGCATGCCGAACCCTGCGCGCCAACCGCCCCACGTGGAAGGTCCTCGAGACGAACCTGCTCGACTTCGACCCCTCCGAGCACACCGAGAGCTACGACGTGGACCTGCTGTCGGCCGGCCTACCGCGCGTGAAGGCCACGGCCACCGTGGCCCGCCGGGACAGCGAGGCCGAAATCGAACTGCTCCGGGCCACGATGTTGCTCCTCCACGGTGTGCAGCCCAGGGCTCTTCTCGTCGAAAACGTGCCCGACCTGGTCACGAAGTCGGACTATGAGGCGATTCGCTCGTACGTCGCCGACGAACTGGCACACCTTGGATATCGACACACCTGGTTCGTCGTGAACGCGGCGGATTTCGGTGTCCCGCAAACTCGCCGTCAAGGAATTCTGGTGGCTTTCAAGGACGACGTACTGGAGGCCTTCGTCCAGCCGACCCCGAGCGTTGATGTACACGTCACGGTGGGCGAGGCGCTGTTGGAATCGATGGCCGCCGGTGGCTGGGCCGGGGCCCACAAGTGGGCGGAACAGGCCGATCAACCCGCTCCCACTCTCGTCGGCGGCTCATGGGAACGCGGTGGCGCGGACCTCGGACCGACGGGGTCCAAACGCGCCTGGGCCCGCATGGGAGTGGACGGGGGGACCGTGGCGGACGCTGTACCGGACGCCAACTTCCACTGGGATCCGCAACTCGGTCGGGCGGGGATGATGCCGCTGACCGTGCCCCAGGCCGCCCTGCTCCAGGGGTTCCCGCCGTCGTGGCGGATCGAGGGGCGCAAGACTGCGATGTACCGACAGGTGGGCCATGCCTCGCCGCCGCCCGTCGGACGAGCCCTGGGCACGGCCATCGCTGCCGCGCTGCGATCCTGAGAGCCGGGGAAGGGCGCGATGGGTCTACAACTCGGTGACTACACTTGACCCTCATGACCAGAAAGCAGCCTCAGCCGTCTCAACCTGGGCAGATCCGTGTCATGGATCTGTTCGCTGGGGCTGGGGGCTTTTCCTCCGGGTTCAGTCGCTACACCCTCGGGGGGACGACCAGCCCGTTCGCCTCGATCGCCGCCGTCGAGTTCGACCGGGCCGCAGCGGCGACGTATGCAGCCAACTTCGGCGGTTCGCACGTCTTCGCCGGAGACATCGCGAACTTCGATCCCACTCCTTTCAAGGGCCAGGTCGACGTGATCATGGGTGGCCCCCCTTGTCAGGGCTTCTCCGGACTCGGCAAGGAGGATCCGACGGACCCACGCAACGAACTCTGGCAGGAGTACGTGCGGGTGGTGGCGAAGGTCCACCCCAAGGTCTTCGTAATCGAGAACGTCGACCGCTTCCTGAAGTCCGCGCAGTACGCGGAACTCCTTTCGGCTTCCGAGACCCCCGGGCACCCGCTGCACGACTACACGGTGGTGCCCGCCATGATGAACGCGGCCGACTACGGAGTGCCACAGGCACGACGGCGCGTGATCGTCATCTGTACCCACAAGGACTTCGCCGAGCCGCTGCGGCACCCGGCACCGACGCACGCCAAGAACGGTTACGAGGCGAACGGTACCCAAGACGTCCTTTTCGACTCCCTTCCTGGCCAACCGAGTCTGCCGCGCTGGGTTCCGGTTTCGAAGGTATTCGAGGTCTCCGCCAAGCTTCCGGTGCTGGAGCACATGCCCGATCCCCGTGACGACGGGCATTCCGCCAGCCATGTTCCCGGGCACTACCTCACGACGGATCTCCATTTCGGGCGAAACCCGGAGGACCTGTCCCGCGCGCGGTACATGGCCATTCCCGAGAACGGAAACCGGAAGAACCTGCGCGGGGTCAGCTATCGTCTCGACCGGGCAGGCCGGATTCGCCTGTCCACCGAAAAGGACTACGGCCGACTGAAGGGGCAGGAGTTCTATCTCTCCACGGAGAGCTGGGACAAGCACAATTCCGGATCCGGCGACGTCATGGGCCGCATGCGGAAAAACGCTCCTTCCGTGACCATCCGAACGGAGTTTTACAAGCCCGAGAAGGGGCGCTACCTGCACCCGACCGAGGACCGACCGATCACCCACTACGAGGCCGCTCTCATCCAGGGGTTCCCCGAGACGTTCAAGTGGCATGGAACCAAGATCGAAATCGCTCGTCAGATCGGCAACGCCGTGCCCGTGGGCCTGGGCACGGCTCTAGCTGAGGCCATCCACACTTTCCTGGCGCGCCACAACTGACCCACCCCGTCAGAGATGGTCCGACGACTTGGTCAAGCTCACGCCCTCCGGCAGTCGCGGCTCGGGGACGCCCTCCTTGCGGGCCGAACGGTCTCGAATCGGCGCCTCGGCCAAAAGCTGCTCGAAAATCGGGATCAGGGCATCGATCGCGGCGCGGCTCACTTCGCCGTCCTGGGGGCCCTTCGGAAGGCGGTCCCAGGGCGCTGCGGCAGCATCCTCCGCATCGTCGATCCAGTCCTGGAGCGCGTCCGTGTCGGCCGGTTGATCCGGCGCCAGCACGTCGTAGACCAAGGTGCTGCCAGCCGCGTTCACAGCCGCCGAGAGCGCGTTGGCCTGGTCTCCCAGGCGGGACACACCTGCCGCAAGTCGCCGTTCGAGAACTCTCAGGATCGCCTGCGCCGTCGGGCGGTGATCGATCACGTCCAGGCGCATCGTGGTCTGCAACACGTCCTGCACCCGGCAGGCGGTCTCGGTCGGACGGTAGTCGGGTCCGTCACGGAACAACTCTGCGGCCCACCACAGCCGGGAGAAGGCCTGCGTGTAATGCGGGCCACAGAAGCGGGCCGCCGTCGCTGCGCCTGGCTCGCCGTCCGTGTCCGAGCCCCGATGCCGCCACACGACGTAGTCAGGGGCGACCACCATGGCGATGAAGTTCCACAGGCGCCCGTCAGCGGCCTCCGCCCGTGTCATACGCAAGGTGGCGTGCAGCCGAGGTGCGAACCAGGCGTCGGCAGCAGTGCGGCGATCCTCGAAACGACGCATCGCCTCGTCCACCAGCACGCGCACCGGTTCTGTCCGCCAACGCTGAGCGGCGCCAAGGGTTTCGGCCGCCCTCCGCAGCGCCAACCGAGGCGGCCGCTCCTGCCCGGTCTGCACCGCTCGACCGATGTGCTCGGCCACCGCCGCATCCGTCAACATTCCCAAGAACGGCGGGAGTTCCTGTACATCCGAATGGTTCATTGCGTACCACCGGCCCCTTCGAGGTTCTGCACGGAACGCACCGCATTGGTCAGGTTCCTCGTCGCGCGGCTTCGTCGCCCTGCTGCGAACTGCACGCCTGTCTGGATCTCCGCCCAGCCGTAGCCCTTCGTGCGCCGTTCCACGATCTCGTAGAGCGCATCGCTCGGTTGACGACCCGGCAACACGTCCGGGAGCATCGACCGCAAGACCGACTCCCGCCACCCATTCGGCAGCATCGGGGTTCCGTCCTCGTCCATGTCCAGATCGCTCACAGCCGTATGGAACATCGCGGTCCACGCGTCCTGGGCAATCTGTGTGGCCGCAAGGTCCCGCAGCATCCGCTCTGCCGGGCTACCACCGGCAACCCGTAGCGCCGCCGTCAAGCCCTCGACGGCTCCGGTGTTGAGGTAAACGGTCGGAACGTCACCCGTAGTCTCGACGATCCAGGCGGACTCCTTGTAGGGCCGAAGCCACTCGTGCTCCCCCTCCTTGAAGTCCACCTCGACGATCTCGATCTGGCGTTGCCGGGCAGGCGTCGAAGCCTTCAGGTCGACGTACCAGTCCTGTGTGGCGGACCCCACCAGCCGGCCTGCCACGCCCTCCACCGTCGCCACCACCAAGACTCCGAGCGTGGCTCGACGCAGGTGCGCCACACTGTCCAGCTCGATGGTTCCCTGCATCGTCCCGTCCGCCGACCGCGACAGGACCGCAGTCGTCCGGGCATTGGTCGCCTTTTCCGATAGCACGGCGAGAAACACCACGTCGGACCACGGTCCCGCACTGATCTCCGCCTCCGGAAAGCTCACCGAGAGTCGAAGCCGTGCCCGCTCCCAGGCACCCCGCCCGGCCTGGTGGAGGGCAACCGCCCGGTCCTTGGCAGAGATCATCGCGTAGGGCAGTTCCCGGTTGTCCACCGAGACGGACAGGATCCTCAGCTCCACGTCCCCGAAGATCGTCGGATAGGGAAACACCGCCGTCACAACGAACCTCCGCGAGCCTTCTGTACCTCCACCACGAGTCGCGCGTACCCACTGCGCACCGGGTGGGTGGCGGGATTCGTAACGCCTCGGAACAACGCCCTGCGCACTCCGGCCTCAACCACGAGGTCACCGTTTTCCACTCGGCAGTCCTCGTCGGCTTCCAGCGCCGCCCATCCGACCACCGGACGACCGCCCGACCGAACGTCGAACTTCGCCACTGGCGTCAGTCGCCAAGGGTCTTCGGTCACAGGGAGCTTGACCTCCACGGTCACGCTCCAGGCGCCTGATTCCACGACATGTGCCGTCACTCCGCGTACCGTCGGGAACGCCTGGGTTCGCCGCGTCGGGCCGTTGAATGCGTCCCAGGTCAAGAGCTCGCGCAGCGCGGCAGGGCCGCCTGGGCGCTTTGTCTCGCGCCTGCCCACCAGAGCACGCACGGCGTTGTCGACATCGCTGCGGAACTCCTTCAGACGAGTGACGGCACCACGCTCGTAGAGCGAAGTGAGTTCCTCCGTCCGGTCCCAGCGGTCGTGCTCGGGCGGTTCCGAGGCGCGCAGGAACTCTTCTGCCAAGGCCACGTCCTCGCCGTCCCGGTCCGTCGCGTAGCCGGCCAGCAACACGGCCTGGAACGGCATCGTCCCCAAGGGCAGTTCGCGGGGGCGGCGCTCCGTGATGGTCATACGGTTTCCCCGCATGCACACGACCCGGCTGTGCCGCTCGTCCGCGTCCGCGGCAGGAGTGAGCAGGAGGACCGCCAGGTGCTCGCGACCCTTGTCCCGCGCCCTTCCATGCCCCTTCAGGGGCGTCACGATCAACGGCACCTCGGCACGCGCCACCTGATCCTCCGAGGTGAGGCTGTCGACCGTGTGGCCGTCGAGGTGGGCTTGCAGTGCGCGGCTCAGGGCAGGATGGCGGGTATACGGATCGACCCGCTCTTCGGGGACGATCACCTGCCCGTCGCGCAAGGTGGAAACGCGCGCCTCCAACAACGGGCCTGCAGCGACGCCTCCGATCATCGCCGCCCAGAACCCGTCGGCCAGTGAGCGCACCAATTTGTCGTGGAGATCACGCAACTCCTCGGCGTCCCCCGACGCATCATGGGCGCCGACCACCAGGAAGGACGTGCCCGGCTCGTTCGTACACCGATCGAGGTGCAGGCTGCGCACCGCCTCTTCGTCGGCCCACCAGGAGCGCGACACGTCCTTGTGCGCCGGGTCGGTGTCCGGCTCGCCGAACCAGGCCGGTCCCGCGAAGGCCTCTCCGTCGACCTGCCGCCACGGCAGGTCGAGCCGTCCGATGACGCGTCGCTCGGTCCTGCCCTCATGAGGCTCGGAGAGGGTCGAGTTGATGAGAACGAGACCGAACCGGCTGGCTGCCCACAGAGTCGCCTTGCCCAGCCCGTACGAGCCACCCGCACGGCCTCCGGACTGCTTGTGACTGTCGAGCTGGCGCCTTACGACGGCGGCGAATCGACCGTCTTGGTACTCCGGCCCGGTGAGCCCGTTGGCGTTGAAGTCATCCACCCGGAGGAGGAGCAGCGAGTTCCTCGACTCCAGTTCGTCCAACGCCGCCCGTAGACTCCTCGACACCTTCTGCTCCGCCGAGGCCGCGCGATCGTAGTGAGGGCGCAACTCGTCCCACTGGAGTGCGGCTAGGAACGAGGAGAGGTGTTCACCCGTCAACTCGTGCAGCGTGTAGTGCATGCGAACCGGCGCTGCGACATCGCATCGTTCGTCAAGCGCGTTCTGGGTGGCCTCCCTGGCCAGCACGGACATGTCCGCGTCGAAGGCGAAGGCGGCGGCGTTACCGTACTCACGCCCGCCGTCGGCGTGAGCCCTGCGATGGTGCCACCGCAACGGACGGGCGGACGCCACGTCGCTGGTACGACTGTCGACCAAGGCCGGGTTGGTGCCGAACACCTCCGCCAGCGCCCTTTTGGTCTCCTCCCGAGGTTCTGCTCGTCCGTTCACCCAGGCGGAAACCGCCGCACGGGTCAGTCCCAGTCGGACAGCCAGGTCCGACTGGGACATGTCCATACGGTTCAACTGCCTTGCAAGCCAAGGGCCGAATTCCTCGCCAGGGTGCTCCATGCATCGCCCTCCGCTGTTCGGCTCGCAAGGCCTACGTCTTGATCACCTTAACAGGAGTCATTTGACATGTAGGCCGTTGTCAAATATCCGAGACGGATCCCTGCATCCGGGACTTGGTCCGCAAGCCGGCCCGACGGCTCGCGACCACGGCGAGCACTCGCGCCGCCGCTTCGTCCACCTGTTCGTGCTCCCAGACGCGCACGGAGAACCATCCCGCCTCGGCCAGACGGCAATCCGTGTCGCGATCCCTACGCTGGTTGCCCTCGATCTTCGCTCGCCAGAACTCGGCGTTGTTCCTCGGCCACGTGGCGTGCAGCGGGCAGCCGTGCCAGAAGCAGCCGTCCACGAAGACCGCCACACGCGTCGGCCCGAACACGATGTCGGCCTCGCGCCTCACGCCCTTCACCGGCCTTCGATGGATCCGGTATCGAGCTCCTTTGGCGTGCAGCGCCTTGCGCAATGCGATCTCCACGCCCGTGTCGCGCCTCTTCTGGCGACTCATTCGAGCACGCACGGTCGTCGTCGTAACCAACTTCTCCACGCCACCATTGTGAACCGGCCGGATCGATCGCTGGAGGCGCTGCTCGGCGCGAGCGAGCCTCGGGCTAGCGGTCGGCCGTGGCGTAGGTGGTGGCGGCCATTGCGGCGGCTGCCGTGAAGACCGCCGGCCAGGCGCCGATCTTCTTCGCCAGGGGGTGGGAGCCCGCGAAGGCGGCGACGTAGGCCGCGCCCAGCAGGGCCGTCGTCGTCGGCGACGTGCGGCGGTGCCATTCGCGGGCCGCGACGGCGCCCGCCGCCGCGAGGACCACACCGCCGAGCGGCCGCTTCCCGGTCCAGCGGGCGGCGGCCTATCCGCCGACGAGACCGCCCGCGGCTACGAGCGAGGTGGGGAACTGCGCCATGGTGCGGGCCTCCAGCCGTTCGAACGTCACCGGACGAGGCTAACGCGCCCGGCGGGCGAAGCGGCGTGCGGCCGCCACTGCCAGCACGACGGCGGCCCCGCCCAGGACGTTGTCCGGGAGCGCGTCCTGCAGGGCCCGCGGGAGCACGGCCATGACCCCCAGGATCACGAAGAACGCCACCGCGCAGGCGGCCAGACCCATCAGGGCTCTGCTCACGAGGTTGTTGCGCACGCCGGGCTCAACGCCCGGCCGGGCGGGTCGATACGGGTGGCCCACGACACCGTACGGAAGTCGGATTTGTCGCACACCCTCCGGATCTGCGGACCTCCCCTCCGGGGAACGTCACGGGCGTAGATTCGGTCTTCGATAGGGGCGATCCGACCCAAGCCACCCAAGCCGGCCCAAGGAGCTGCAAACGTGATCTGTTACGGACCGGCCGTCCTCGACCTGACGGACGAGCTCGCCGACACCTACGGCGAGGTCTTCTCCGCCCCGCCGTGGAACGAAGATGAAGAAACCATTCGCCAGTTCGCCGTCCGACTGCAGGCCGACAGCCGGCGCGCCGGCTTCCGCACCGCCTTCGCGCAGTCGCCCCTCGGCGTCGACGGATTCGCCACCGCCTGGCTGACACCCCGCACCTTCCCCGCGGACCGCGGCTACGGACAGGTCACCGCACAGCTCGGCCGCCAGCGCGTACGGGAGCTCCTCGTCGGCGCCCTGGAGATCGACGAGCTCGCCGTACGCCCGCACGCGCGCGGGCACGGCACCGGGCGCGCCCTGCTCGCGGAGATCACCGCCGACGCCCCCGACGACCGGGCCTGGCTGCTGACCGCCCGCGTGGCCACCGACACCGTGGCCACCTACCACCGGCTCGGCTGGCACGAGGTCAAGCCGCTGCCCGGCACGGAGAACGGCGTCGTCGTCTTCCTCGCCCCGAACCACCCTTCGGCCTGAGCGTCGGCCGCCCGCCACCGGGCATACCGGGGGCATGATCACTCGTATCGCCCAGCGCCAGCTGAACATGGCCACCCACCACCAGCTCCGCCAGGCCGGCATCCCGGCCGCCACCATCAGCGGCCGCAGCCGCCGGGGAGGACCCTGGCAACGGCTCCTCCCACGGGTGTACCTCCTGCAGACCGGCCCACCCGACACCCGGCAGCAGGCCCTCGCCACCGTCCTCTACGCCGCCCCGCCCACCGCGGACCCGCTCTCCGGCACCGCCGCCGCACTCACCGGCGGCGCGGCCCTCGCACTCCTCGGCATCCGCGACGCGCCACCCGAACCACTGGACGTACTCGTCCGCGCTCCACGGTCGGTGGCGGCCACCGGCCGCGTCCGGCCCCTCTCGACCGCCCGTTGGCCCGCGACCATCACCATCGCCGGGGTGCCCAGCACCCGACCGGTCCGGGCGGCCACCGACTTCGCGGCCCGTACGGACGACCCCGACCTGGTGCGCTCCGTCCTCGCGAACGTCGTCCAGGGCGGCTGGTGCCACCCGCACGACCTGCACGCCGAACTGCGCGCCGGCCGGGTCCGGCACCGCCCGGCCGTCCGAACGGCGGCCGCCGAGCTGGTCGCCGGAGTCCGGTCGATCGCCGAGGGCCGCGCACGCGACACCCTGACGGCCACGGACCTGCCCGCTCCGCTGTGGAACGCCCGGCTCTACGGACCCGACGGGGCCTTCCTCGCCAGCCCGGACGCGTACTGGCCGGAGGAGGGCGTCGCTCTGGAGATCGACTCCGCCGAGTACCACTACACGCGCGACTCCTGGCAGGCCACGCTGCGCCGGAGACTGCGCATGGAGGCCCGCGGCGTCCTGGTGGTCAGTACGACGCCCGGGATCCTGCGAGAGGAACCGGCCGGCCTGATCGCCGCGCTCCGCGCGCTCCTCGCCCTGGGCGCCGCCCGCCCCGCCCCACCCCGCGTCACCGCCCGCGGCCACGCCCAGCTGGAGCTGCCGCTCCCCAGATCCGCCGGGACGCCGTAGGGGTGGCTCTAGGCGCCGAGGGCGCGCGACACCGTGTGGATCAGTAGGCCGGCCAGGGCGCCGACCACCGTGCCGTTGATTCGGATGAACTGCAGGTCGCGGCCGATGTGGGCCTCGATCTTGCGGGAGGTGTGCTCGGCGTCCCAGGCCGCCACCGTGTCGGTGATCAGCGAGGTGATCTCCCTGCGGTAGGTGGTGACGACGTAGACGACCGCGCCCTCGATCCAGCCCTCCACCTTCGCCTGCAGGCGGCCGTCGGTGGCCAGGCGCGCGCCCAGCGAGATCAGCGAGGCGCGGACCCGCAGGCGCAGCTCGCTCTGCTCGTCCTCTGCCGTCGAGATGATCATCGAGCGGATCGCGGACCAGGCGGAGGCGATGACGTCCTGGACCTCGTCCCGGGCCAGGATCTCCGACTTGAGGCGCTCCACGCGTGCGCGCGTCGCCGTGTCCGACTGGAGGTCGGCCGCGAAGTCCCGCAGGAAACGGTCCACCGCCGCCCGCGCCGGATGCTCGGGCATGTCCCGCATCTCCGTGACGAAGCGGAGCAGCTCCTTGTAGACGCGCTCGCCCACCTTGCGGTCCACGAACCGCGGGGTCCAGCCGGGGGCGCCGCCCTGGACGGCGTCCGTGATCGAGTCCCCGTGGGTGATCAGCCAGTCGTGGGCCTTGGCGCAGACGAGGTCGACGGCGCGGCGGTGGCCGCCGTCGGCGACGATCTTCTGCAGGGTCTTGCCCAGGCCCGGCGCGATCTCGGCGGACTCGGCGCGCCGGGTGATGGCCTCGCCGACGACGGCCTGCACGTCGGAGTCGCGCAGGACGGTCAGCGCGCCGCGCAGGGCGGTGGCCAGTTCGGCCGTGACGCGGTCGGCGTGCGCGGGCTCGGCCAGCCAGGCGCCCAGGCGGCCGCCGATACCGAGGGCGTGAAGGCGGGTACGGACCACGTCGGAGGAGAGGAAGTTCTCGCCGACGAACTCGCCGAGAGTGGCGCCGAACTGGTCCTTCTTGGTCGGGATGATCGCCGTGTGCGGGATCGGCAGGCCGAGCGGCCGCTTGAAGAGGGCGGTGACGGCGAACCAGTCCGCGAGCGCGCCGACCATGCCGGCCTCCGCGGCGGCGGCGACGTAGCCGGCCCAGGCGCCGGCGCCCCAGGCGTGCTCGGCGTAGGTGGCCAGTACGTAGACCAGCGCCACCAGGAGCAGCAGGCCGGTCGCGATGGTCTTCATCCGTCGGACGCCGCGGCGGCGCTCCTCGTCGACGGCGTTGAACACGAACGCTCCGCGGGCGGGGGGCGATGGGGGTGGTGCCGCCGGCGCGGCGGTGCCTCCGGCCGTGCGGTCGGCTGTGCCGCCAGCTGTGCCGCCAGCTGGGTTGCGGTTGTCCACGTGGTCCTGCCTTCCCCCGGGGGCGCCGGTTTTGTCTGCATAGCATCCGACTCTTGGGAGGCCGGTGGAGTTCCCGCCACGCCGTTCCGCTCCCGCGGCGGGGGGCGGGCTCCGGCCGGTGGTGCTGGGGCTCTGCCCCAGACCCCGCGCCTCAATCGCCGGCGGGGCTGGGTGTGGCTGCGTGCCCTTCCCTCGGCGGGGCGGGCGGGCGGG
>NZ_JBVHJO010000026.1:0-64811 GCF_055559995.1 Streptomyces sp. NPDC023541 | reverse complement strand
GACGCCATGCCCCACGGGGCCGGTGACGACGTCGCCCTGCTGGCCCTGTCCGTCCCCCTCGCCGACGCCGCGGACGGCCTCACCGCCACCGCCACGGCCCACACCATCGCCCCCGCCGGCGAGACGCCGGAGAGCAGATCGTGACCGACTTCCGCCTCACCACACAGCACACCGACGGCGACCTTGCCCTGGCCCACGTCGCCGGGGAACTCGACGTAGCCACCGCCCCCCACCTGCGCGCCCAGGCACTGGCCCTGATCGAGCAAGGCCACCGCCACCTGATCCTGGACCTCGCCGCCGTCACCTTCTGCGACTCCTCCGGCTTCAACGCCCTGGTCGGCATTCTCCGCTGCGCCAAGACCAGCGACGGCACCCTGGTCCTCGCCGCCGTCCCTGACCGCCTTGAGCGGCTACTGGACCTCACCGGTATCAGCGCCCTGCTACCCGCCCACCCCACCGCCGCCCACGCCCTCGTCGCGCACACCCCCAGCCAAAACACGGCCACCGCGTAACCCCCGCGGCGGCCGCCAGGCAAAGTGGGGGGCCGCTGCATCTGGTACGAGGGCGCCCGCAGGGACGAAACTCCCGAACAAGGAAGATGCATCGATGCCCAGTGAGAACGTGACCGAGGCCGAGACCGTCGCGACGCCTGAGCCTCAGCCTGTGAAGGCGGTGGACGAGTGCGTCGGGACCAGAGCGTACGGAAGGTGACGTCCGACAGCGGACCTCGACCGTTTATCAGGTGAGCTTCCCCTTTTGGCCGGTGATTTTTTGCGACAAGGCCGAGGATGCTCAGGATTGTCCCCGTCATCAGGAATGATCGGCCTTGTTGGGCGTCCTGCACGTCCAGCCGTAGCACGTGACCAGAGGGAGTGGATATGGCGGAGCGGCAATCCGGCGTCGTGAAGTGGTTCAACGACGAGAAGGGGTTCGGCTTCATCACTCCCCAAAGCGGTCCGGACCTCTTCGTGCACTTCAGGGCCATCCAAGGGAACGGTTTCAAGGCGCTCAAGGAAGGCCAGAAGGTGACCTTCGTCGCGGTGCAGGGCCAGAAGGGCATGCAGGCGGACGAGGTCATCGCGGAAGCCTGAGGCTCTGATCAGGTGATCATCGCCCGAAGAGCAACGGTCATAGGGCGGTGCCGTAGCAGGGCGCGATGGTCGCCGGACATCGTGTAGCGGCGGGCCGCGAGGACGACCTCGCGTCCTCCCCGATCGCATCGCGCAGCGGGGCCAGGACGTCGACCAGTCGGTGATCCGTACGCCCTCGCCCTCGGATCGTCGGCGTCCCACTGCGGGAAGCCTCACGGGCCGTTGGCCCCGGCGTCGAGGACGTCCCAGACCATCTGCTCCTCGACCTCACCGGATAGATCTGCATCCCGTCGTCGCGCTGAGCTGGTCCCACCACCCCTGCGCCAAGGGGGGAGCTGGCGCCCAGCCCACTGGCTCACGACGATGCCCCGTACCTGTGACCAGCGCAGGACTGCAGGCCGCTTCTCCCCTGCACCGCGGTGCGTGCGAGACCGGCAACCCGAGGTGCGGTCAGCCCGCCCGCTTCTACGCCGCCGGATGGCGATGCGACCCCCACCGACCGCGGAGCTTCTGGGGACCGCAGGCCGTCCCGCACCCCCAAGGCGTTGATCCGAGTCAGTGGGCGCCGTACGGGCTCCAGCCCTGGAGGAAAGGCCTTAGATCGTCGGCCCGGGGTTCGGGGATCTCCGGGAGCCGAAGTTGCTGAAACATCGGATGGGCACGCGCCACATGTTTTGTGGCCCACAGCATCCACTCTTCAGCCGCCGTTCCTTCCGGTCCAGGCGGAAGCGTCGCCAGGTGCGCACGGGCGGCTTCCAAGTAGTCGCCAGGCGCGTCGTGTGGCGCCAAGCGGCCTCTTGCGAGTCCAGCTGTCAGACGCGGTAGTCCTCGGCGTACTGGTCGCGGGCCTCGGCCATCGCGGCTTCCCAGCGCAAGCGCCTCTGCCGCGCCTCCTCAAGCTCGGCCAGGCGCTTACGCTCGGCCGCCTCACCGCGCAGTCCGACCGACCCGGCCGCCGCCCGGTGGGGAGATCGCGTGGTGGCGCCGGCGTCACCGCAGGGTGATGTCCTCGCCGATTGACTGCTCGTGAGCGGACGCGATGACCAGGGCCGTGGCCGCGGCGTCCTGCACTGCGACGCCGACCGACTTGTAGAGAGTGATCTGGTCCGGCCTGATACGTCCCGGTTTGCTACCGGTGATGAGTTCGCCCAGTTCGGCGTGCACATGTTCGGCTGTGATGAGGCCGTCCCGGATCGGCATGAGCAGGTCGTTGCTGCCCGCAGGGAGTGGGGCAAGTACGGCCTGGCGCGATTCGACGCACACCAGCGCCTCGGCGACCGTGGCGTCGTCGATCTCGCGACCGGCCGGGTTGTATCCCACGGATGTGATGTGCACCCCGGGTGCCAGCCACGAGCGGCGAATGACGGGTTCGACGGCGTGCGTCGTCGCGGCGGCGATGTCCGCGCCGTCGAGCGCCTCGGCGTAGCCGGACACGGCTTGGACTTCGGCCTCCAGGACGGCTGAGAGTTCCTGGGCCAGGGCAGCGGCTTTCGCCGGATCCCGGCCGGCCACGCGGATCTGCCGGATCGGGCGGACCCGGCAGATCGCGCGGGCGTGGGACCGGGCCTGCACGCCGGTGCCCAGGACTGCCAGCGCCGTGGCGTCCTCGCGGGCCAGCAGTCGCGCCGACAGCGCGGAGCAGGCGCCGGTCCGCGCTGCGGTGATGGCCGTACCGTCCAGGAGCGCAGCGGGCTCGCCGGTGTCCGGGTCGAACGCGACGATCAGTGCCTGATGGGTAGGCAGCCGTGCCCCGTCGTTGTGTGGGAAGAGTGACACCAGCTTCGTCATGAGGACCCCGGCCGACGGCAGGAAGCCCGGCATGGCCGCCAGGAATCCATCGCGTTCGGGCACCAGGGCGGCGACACGGTCGGGTACCGAGGCGCGGCCCGCACTGAGGTCTGCCATCGCCGGGGCCAGGGCGTCGATCAGCGAGTCCATATCGAGCAGAGCCTCGACCTGTGAGCGGCCCAGAACAAGCATCCCCGCTACCTCCTGACGCCGGTCATCCGGCCAGCGACCGCAGAGCCAAAGCGTCAATCGCGGACCGCCGTTGCCCGGCTACGACACGCCCTCCGTCCTGAGCACGTTCATTCGTACGCGCCTGAGAACATCGGCGTGTACGCCGACACCCGCCGCCTCATCAGCCGTGCGCGGCGTCGCAAGGCCGCACGGGCGCGCGCCGTGTGCAGAGCTCGAAGCTCGTGAGGAGAAACGCGTCACCGCGGGGCAGCTCACCCATCGAGGATCCCGGACCCGACGGGCCCTCGGGGGCAGAACGTGCGAGGACCGGCTGGCGCCCAGCGCCACCAGTCTTTACAAAAACCTCGCACGGTCGGAGGTGTCGTAGGGGTCACCACGGCACCGACCGGACCACACACGTCCTGTTTCCGAGGGGGGCTTGCCCACGGCCCCTGACGTGCACGAACGGAAGATCACCGCATTCGGGGGGTCCCACCTCCGGTCACACCTGCGGTCGCCCGCCAAGTGCCACCCTGCAGGCAACTGTCCAGCCCCCTTCGGTGCAACCCTCCAGCGGGTCGGGGCGCGCCCGGCGGCCTCCCCGGCCGGGGAGGCTTGCCCAAGTGCGCTGGACGGGTTAAGGCCGTGCCCGTGGCATGCCTGAGCTGGCGGGCAGCGGGTTCAGCGGACCGACCGGCCCGTGCACGGATCACGTCTGCGAGGCAGAACATGGGACGACACAAGCTGCAGAGCCGGGCGCCCCGCGTGGTGAGGGTGGGCGGCCGCTGGAGTGGGTTCGGCACTGCGTTCCACTTCGTCTGGGGATGCTGCACGTGGACGTCCGCCGGTCCGGCAACGGCATCCTGATCACCTCCTCCCCCGCCGAAATCGACGGCCCGGCGTCGTGGCAGCTGCGCCTGCGCAAATACGACGAGGGCCAAGGCCTGAATGAGATGGGCGCGGTCCTGAAGGCCGGGCGCGGGCACGTCTACAGCGTCACCGAGGAGCCCGGCGCCAAGACCGTCCTGGCGTTCCTCCCGAGCCACCCCGACGAAGGCGTCGGCACTCTGGCCCGGGTCCGTACCAGCGAGGGCCCGGACGGTGACGTGGTCTTCTAGCGGTCCGCGGAGCGGCCGATGGGGCTGTGGGAACAAGGCCGGGGAGAACCTGCTGCGGATCGTGCCGCTGCTCGGCCCGGACGGGGCCGAGCACCGCACTGGAGTGTGGCTGGCCAACCAACGCCAGCGCCGCGATCGGCTGGACGCCGCGCAGCTCGCCCCGCTCGCCGACCTCGGCATCGACTGGGCGCGGTAGAAGACCAGGGTGAGGGGTGGTCAGGCCGCCCGGAAGGGCGACTCGCGGGGGCCGTCACGGCCTACTCGCATCGGCTCGGCGAGGATCTGGCGCAGGAGCGCCTCTCCCCGCCGGATGGTGGTTTGGCCGGCATCTGGCGCAGGTCGGCCATGCGGAGAAGGCCCAGGCGACGGTCCGTGGTGTCGGAGGTGCCGGCCGCGAGGACCCGTGCCGCCTCCAGATCGGTCAGTCCGCGCCAGGAGCCGGTGGGTGTGCCATGACCCGGTTCGTAGGTGTCGGCCAGGCACCGCACCACGCCCGGCACGACCTCGAGGACGGTCAGGAAGGCGACGCACTGCTGGCGGCTGGCTGGCAGTGCCTGCCTGGTGACGATCCGCGCGGCCGAGCTGACCGGCAGCAGGTGCGCGCCGCCCGCCCGTTCCTGGAGCCGGCGCAGCGAGGGCGCCCCGGCCTTCTCGTAGAAGTACTCCAGTGCTTCGCTGAGCTGTCCGGCCGTGGTGATCAGCTCGGGCGCAGGCGGGGCGGCGCAGGTCCTTCCGGCGGCCGCGGTCGGCTGCCCGGGCGGACCTCCACAGCTCCACGATCTCGCCGTGCGGCGCGCCGCCGCAGGCCGCGGTGAGCGTCTTCCAGGACGGCAATGTGCGGCCCGAGGCCGCCCGCTTGCGCGTCGCCGCCGACAGCCCGGTTCGGGCAGCGAGTTCGTCGTAGGTCAGCCCGGACTGCGCCCGCAGCTGCCGCAGCGCCGCAGCCAGCTCGCCGCGCGCCCGGACCGTGTAGTCGACGGGGAGTTCACGACGTCCCATGACCCGCCCCCTACCGGCCGGCCTGAAGAGCGGCCCGGACCGCCGCCACGAGCACGCCGCGGCCGCCCGGCATCACCGCGATGATCAAGGCCGCACCGATCGCGGCCGCACCGCCCAGACGGAAGACATCGCCCATCGGCATCCCGCGCAGGCTCAGCACCACCGCCGGGACGAACACCACCGCCAACACCACGCTGATCACGACCGCCTGCGGCATCGTCAGGCCGGGCGTCCGGTGCTGCCCGCCGGGCTGCCGTCCGTCCGAGCGGGCAGGGTCCTGCCGTACTCCCAAGACACGGGGCGCAGGCGCTTGAAGCGCACTGAATGACGGAAGATCCCTCGGCCACCAGGGCCGGGCGTACGAGGGTGACGTCCAGGACGTCGCAGGAACCCCACAAGGCCGCGAACTTGACTCCTTCTCCAAGGTGCCCGGGGGCGGCCGCAGTCTTCCGAAACGCGCTGCGGGCACCCTGGCGGCATGGTGGTGTCAGTGGGGGCCCTAAGGGCTGTCCCGTAATCCCCGGTGGATCAGCGCGCGGCGTCAGACGCGGTGCATCGCAAGGCGGAGGAGCGTGCTGATACTGGGCGTATCCGGGCGTTCCGACAACGCGGCGAGGTGCCGTGGCTGTCGTCGTGCGCCCGCCGGGGATTACGGGACAGCCCTTAGGGTCTCGGGGAGTTGGTGGTGGGGTCGTCGGGGGGAGGCGGGCGTGGGGCGGGTTCGGCCTGAGTATCCGTACGGGCGGTCGACCAGCAGGATCCCGTGCCGCTTTCGCCCTCAAACCACTGCTCGAAGACCACGCCGAGCACCTGGCCAAGGAGATCGACAGACGCTGAGCCTGAGCGTGATGGGCAAGGTCAGGACCGCGCGGCCCGGAACGCCAGATACCGGCTGAAGGCTTCGATGCTGTCGGCGGTGAAGCGCCACTCCAGCAGGGCCGACCGCAGCTCCGGCTCGGTCAGCCAGCCATGCCAGGCGACCTCATCGGGATCAAGGACCACAGCGTCCGGCACCTCGGCTTCGTGCACGCCGAGCCAGTGAGGGCTCAAGCCGCTGCGGTTGATGAACGTGAACAGCAGGCGCGGCAGCGCACGAATGCCCAGCTCTTCGGTCAGCTCCCTCGCGGCGGCCTGTTCATAGGATTCGCCGACATTTGCGGCGCCACCGACCCCGACCTCATAGAGCCCGGGGAAGCGCGATACCTGCTCCGACCGTCGGTGGACGAGGGTCCGTCCATGCTCATCACGACACACCGTCACGGCGACTCGGTGCAGCCAACCCTCCTGGATGGCCTGCTGGCGGCGGACCACCATCCCCAGCACACGATCTTGATCGTCGACACGCTCCACCAGTTCATCCACGACGCACACCCTGGCAGTGCCCACTGACAACGCCGCTTCTCCGAGCCCGCAGAGGCCGACCCAGGAGAACCGGAACTCTCATCAACAAGACATGCCGGGGTCCTGACTCTTAATCGGATGTCCTGCAGGCAATCACTGGGCCTCGTCGCTTCGTACATTTCCCCGGTACGTCACTGCGTCGGGGCCGATCCCCAGGGCGGTGAGAAGTGATCACGGCTCGTCCCATATGGGCCGGAAACCTGTCATTCGGCCTGGTCAGCCTGCCCGTGAGCCTCTACACGGCCACCGACAGCCACACCATCCACTTCCACCAGCTCCAGCGCGGCACCTCCGACCGAATCCGCAACCGACGCGTCAACGAACGCACCGGCGACGAGGTCCAGCTCGACGACATCGTCAAGGGCTACGACACCGGCGACGAGTACGTGCTGGTCGACGAAGGAGCTGGACGAGATCGCACCCGGACGCTCTCGCTCGCTGGAGATGGCCGGGTTCGTCGACCTGACGGAGGTGGACCCGATCTTCTTCGACAAGACCTACTACCTCGGCCCGCGCGGTGCGGAGTTCGGGAAGGTCTACAGCCTGCCGGAGCAGGCCTTGGCCAAGGCGGGTAAGGCGGGCATCGCCACCTTCGTGATGCGCCAGCACGAGTACCTCGTCGCACTCAAGGCCGAGAACGGCCTCTTGGCCCTGCACACCCTGCACTGGGCGGACGAGATCCGGGACCCGAAGAAGGAGATCGACACCCTCCCGGGCAAGGCGAAGGCTTCGGACAAGGAACTGAAGATGGCCGAGCAGCTCATCGGCGCCATGAGCATGACCTGGGACCCCAGCGAGTTCCACGACACATTCCAGGAGAAAGTCGCCGCGCTGATCGAGGCGAAGAAGGCCGGCGAGACCGTGGAGCAGGCCGAACCCGCCGCCGAGCCGACCGGCGTTGTCCACCTCATGGAAGACCTGCGCGCCAGTGTCGAGCGTGCGGACAACCCGAAGGCCACCGGAGGCAAGGCCACCGCGTCCGGGAAGGGTTCCGGATCCGCGAAGACCACCGGGAAGCCGCCGGCCAAGAAGCGGATCCGCTCCGCCCCGAAGGAAGACCTGAGCAGCCTGTCGAAGGCCGACCTCTCCAAGAAGGCCGCAGCCGCCAACCTGCCCGGCCGCTCCCAGATGACCCGGGACGACCTGGTCAAAGCCCTGACCCAGGCCTGACCCCGGCCGCCCGTTCGTTCTGCGCCGTTGGCAGCGTCTACTTCAAGGTGTCGAAGGGGACGGTCTCGTAGGAGACGGTGGCGCCTGGGCAGTCCTCAGCAAGGCCGAGGAGCGCTTGACGATGACACGTCGGCGAAGTGGATGCCGCGCACCACGCCCTTGGCGGCCACCGAGAGATTGGTCTGTGCAAGTGGTAGCGGCCTGCCTACCGCCTCCACCACCGGTGGAAGCGGTACGACTCGGTGAACAGCCCGCGCGAGTCGCCGTGCCCCTGCGGGACGATCTCGAACGCGTCGGCGATCGTCAACTCGCAGATTTTAACCGCTCGCCCTCCTCGAGCAGCCCGAGAAGGTGCTGGCCGTACCCGCTGTGGAGCAGCGGCTTTGCCAGCAGCGCAGTTGGGAGTCGCTGACGGGTCCGGACCGCCAGACCGCCTCTTCGACGCAGCCGACTTCGAGGCTCCGCCGCTCCTCGATCACCCGGACGAACTCCGAGGCCTGGACCATTGAGGCGAAGGTCCCGGTGTCCAGCCATGCCGTGCCCCGGTCGGGCGAGGTGACGTAGAGCTCACCGGTGGCCAGGTAGGACCGGTTGAGCTCCGTGACCTCCAACTCCCCACGTGAGCTCGGGCGAAGGCCGTGGGCGATCTCCGCCGCCCGGTTGTCGTAGAAGTACAGTCCCGACAAGGCCGCCGAGTACTTCCCCGGCTCCGGCGTCCTGGCGAGCGGCTTTGCGACGGAACAGAAGTTCGACGGCCACCGCGCGATCCTCTTTACCCCCGCCGGCCCGGCCGCCTGCTCCTGATCTGCCACACCGCTCAGTGCATCTGCAGCGCCCCAGGCCAGAGACACAAGACCGCCTCACCATCAGTGAGAACTCACACCGACCACCTCGGCCCCCTCAAAACCCTCGGACAGGGCATCGCACACCTGAGCGGCATGACCTAGAAGGCCGACCCCGACCCCAACCCCGTCCAGCAGGCCCCGCCGCGGCGGGGCTTGCCTGCAAAGCTGTTCTCAAGCCCCCGGACCAGGGGGCTCGGAAGCCTGGTACCAGGTAGGCCCCAAAGCGAGTTTGTGGTCACCAACTTGAACAACACCAGGCCCGCAGTCCGGCCGCCGCGTCGTGATGGTGATGGAAGAACACGGTTATCCCGCGGTCCGATCGCGAGGTCAAGGACGATGACTAGCGAGTGGCTGTCCAGGACAAGGGTCTGCTCCCAGGACAAGGGTCTCCTGGACAAGAGTTTGCGGGCGCCATCCGAATGCGGCTCAGGCTCATGACCGAGGAGCAGGCCGCCGACAGCACGAGCGCCGCCTCGGGTCGCCGGCAGTGGGCCGACGACCCGGGCTCGCGTGTGGTCAGTAACCGCTGCTGCCGTAGATCCGCTGGCCGGAGTACGTGCCGCCCTGGCAGTACCAGTAGCCGCTGCTGTGTTTCACCGGGTTTCCGCCGCCGTACTTGCAGTCCGCCGAGGAAACCTGGGGTGTGGCCGCCTCGGCCGCGAAGGACCCGGTGGCGCTCATTCCTGCGAAGGCCAGGGTTGCGAGCGCCAGGCCGAGTAGTCGTCGAACGCGCATGCCTTGCTCCTCTCGGGGTTAGCCCGTTTGGGCCTTCCCAGGATGACTGCGCGGGGTGTCCCTGGCATGCACGACTAGTCCACTCGGGTGATTCCGGGGAAGTGGCAGGGTGCTGCGCTGAACGCCTACAGGCCTTGGCGCGCCCGGGGAGTCCGCCTACCGGCGAGCTCACGGCTGAGCCCTGCCGGTAGCTCTGACCGCGCTTCGTGATGACCACGCCTCGAGAGGCCAAGTAGAACACTTACGGCGTAGCTGTGACTGGGCGTGGGCCCCCATGGCGGGACGCCCGGTTCGGCCGAGCTGTCTGTGCTGTGCCCTGTGGGGCGGGCGCAGCGCTGTCCCGGCCCGGTCTGCGCCTCTTCCGATAAGCCCAAGCCTCCTGCCGCGGGCACTCTGAACCTCTCGGCGGCTCGGGCGAAGGCGGAAATGCTAAAGCGGCGGCAAGCCCCTCGGCCGCGAGGAGGCCCGCCGGATGCTCGCGAAGGGCGTAGAGCCCTGTCCCTACTGCAGCCCCGAGAACGCACTCGGCATGAGCGGCTGACCGCCGGCCTTCAGGCGCAGGTACGTTCGGAGGCAAGGGGCGCGGCTTCTGGCCACCAGAAGCCGCGGCGGGGCCACGCCCCGACCCGTGTCCAGGAGCCAAGCGCAGGCATTGGCTTACGACTCCACAGAAGTTGTGCCAGAGCCCGAGAACGGGAGTCGTTTGTCGACGACTTCGGGAGTCGCTGGGCACCTGGGCGCCATGATCAATGTCGATGAGTGCGGAGTCACTCAGCTCAACAGCACGTTTATGTCATCAGTCCGTCTGTCGGGCCTCAGACCTGTGCCCAGGCCCGCAGTAGCTCTTCGCGCACGCGCGCCTTGGGGGTGCCTTCCAGGCCGTGCTCGCGGCCCCCACGCCTCCATTGCCCGCAGGTCGGCCGTCCCCGCCGCGAACCGGCCGAGCAGCCCCTGGGAGAGCGCCTCCTCCTCGGCGCTGTAGCCGCCAGCCGCTGCCGAGGAGACCCGGACCCGCTCCGGCCCGCTCCGGGTCTCCAGCCGCAGCGTCATTCTGTCCGCGCCGCGCCCCGCCCCCGCACCTTGCTGCGGGGGGGCAGCCGCCACGAGGCGGAGGGCCGCACGGTCCAGCCGCGCCCCCACCAGGTCAACCGGAGCCAGGACGGCCCGCAGATCCTCCGGCGGCAGAGGCACCCTCCCCGCTGCTGCCTGCCCTGACTCGTACCGGAGCACCGGCCCGAGTCTAAGAGCTGTCCCGTAACTGTCCGGAGGAGTAAGCGTCGAACTCCCTTGCGGTCTGCTGCTGCGGCCCAGCGGCGGATGCGCGGGTCGGGATGGGCACGGGCGGATACGAGCGTGCGACGACTGATTTCGACGATTTCTGTGAGTGCTGGGAGTGGGGTGTACGCGCTCTGATCCAGGATGCGTCGACGCTGGCGGAGAATCTGGGGTCGCGGCGGGAACGGTGTGGGAGGAAGACCAGTACATCGAGGGCTCGTTCAAGATTGCGGCCAACGCGGCTTTGTTCGGCAGTCCGTACGCCAGCGAGTTGACGTCGAGGGGGCGCGTCAGGTCTCTGAAGGACCTGCTGGATGATGCCGACGGCGGGGGGCAAGGCTGATGGGCTGGCGGGACTTTGTTCCGGACTCGGCGGAGGACTGGGTCGAAGACCGGGCCGAAGATGCCGGTGACCTCGTCGAGTGGGGTGGCAACAAGGTGGCTAGCGTCGCCAAGATCCGCGAGCAAGTCTCTCACCTGACCGACTTCAAGACGTCGTTCGAGGCGGTCGGCAACGGGCTGAAGGGCTTGGGTGAGCCGGACGGGTTGAAGGGCGCGTCGGCGGAAGCCTTCCGGCGGGCTGGGGCCAAGGAGCCTCGAAGCGACGGACGAGGGTGGGCACCGGGGCGTCGGCGCAGTCCGCAGGAGCGGAGTTTGCCCGCGGTCGCGGGGCCGGCCTGGTGGAGAGCGGCGACGGGGCGAGGCCGCAGCCACGCCTGCGCGTCTCGGGCTTCGAGCGCGGTGTTGGCGCCCGCCGGGTCGAGGCGGCAGCCACCGCGGCGAGCATCCGGTTGGGGCGACCGCACAGGTGGTCTGCACGCCGTGCAGGGCCGTCGTGCGCAGCCGCAGAAGAGCGGCCACCTGCTGCGGGGTGCGGTCCCAGCAGCGGAGGGCGCCGGTCATCGCCTGCTGCAAGATCGGCGGACCCTGCGATCCCGGTACTTCCGGAAAAGGAACAGCTCACCCTCAGGCTCCTCGACGAGCCGTACGTCATCCACCACTGGGCCGAGTTCCTCCTCCCCCGCCGGAACGGCGAGGACAGCGGCCACCCCCAGGACTGCGTCGCGGGGGTGGCCGGCCTCCGCCACCGCCGCGAGGGCGGCGCACCGTCTCCTTCTGCTCGTCGCTCCAGCCGGGGCTGGCGGGCATGTCGCCGCGGTGGGAGAACCGCTCACCAGGCTTCAACCCGGCCATGGGGTCCACGTTCCAGGGCAGCCCGGCCAGGTGGACGAGAGCGGGCAGGAGTTGAGTCAATGGTCAAACCAGCCGTGGACGCGGGGCCGCACCCGTGGGTTCCGCGTCGGGGTCGTCGGTGCCGGCGGGGCTGCCGGGAAGCATCCGGTCCAGCCACTTCGGCAGCCACCAGTTGGTCCGGCCGAGGAGTGTCATGGTCGCCGGCACCAGCACCATGCGTACGACCGTGGCGTCGATGAAGATCGCGGTGGCCAGGCCGAGCCCGAACATTTTGGTGGAGGGGTCCTCGGCGACGGCGAAGGACAGGAAGACCGCCACCATGATGAGGGCGGCCGAGGTGATGATCCGGGCGGTGCGCGAGACGCCCTCGACGATCGCCGTGGCGTTGTCGCCGGTGCGCAGGTACTCCTCGCGTACGCGGGAGAGGAGGAACACCTCGTAGTCCATCGACAGGCCGAACAGGATGGCGAAGAGGAACATCGGGATGAACGACACGATGGGAACCGTCGCTTCCAGCCCGATGAGTGCGCCTCCCCAGCCCCACTGGAAGACCGCGACCATGATGCCGTAGGCCGCGCCGATGCTCAGCAGGTTCAGCAGTACCGCCTTGAGCGGTACGAGTATCGAGCGGAAGACCAGCATCAGCAGCAGGAACGACATCGCCAGCACGGCGGCGACGAACACCGGCAGGCGTTGGCTGGTGCGTCGGCCCACATCGGACAGGCTCGCGGCGGCGCCGCCGACGTGGGCCCTCGCCGGGCCCTGCCCGATCGCCGTGGGCAGCACGTCGGTGCGCAGCCGGGCGATGGTGTCGGCCGTGGCCTTGTCCTGAGGGCTGGTGGTCGGGAACACCACGAGGGTCGCGATGCCGGTGGCCCGATCGATGTGCGTCGGCGCGACGGATGCGATGCCCGGATCCGCCGCGACGGCCCCGACGAGTCGGTCCAGCACCCCCGGATCACCGGTGGGGTCCGCGGCGATGACGAGGGGACCGTTGGTGCCCGGGCCGAACCCCTCGGCGACGAGGTCGTAGGCCCGGCGCTCGGTACGGCTCTGCGGCAGTGAACCGTCATCGGGCAGGCCGACGCGCAGGCCGAGCACGGGCAGCGTCGCGGTCAGCAGCAGCCCCGCCGCGCCGACCGCGTACGGCACCGGGTGCCGGCTGACGTGCCCGATCCAGCGACGCCACCCGGCGGCTTGGGCGGCGCCGACCGCCGGGTCCCGCCGCCGTGCGAGTCGGCCCGGCTTCCTGGTCCGCAGAGCCCGGCCGATCCGGCCGGCCCGGGCCAGGCGCGGGCCGGCCGCGCCGAGGAAGGCCGGCAGCAGCGTCACCGACGCGAGCACCATGATCAGGACGACGATCGAGACGGCAATCCCGCCCACCGTCATGAACGGCACGTTCGCGACAGCCATGCCGAGGATCGACACGACGACGGTGCCGCCGGCGAAGACCACCGGCCGCCCCGCCGTGGCCACCGCTCGTCCGGCCGCCGCCTGCGGATCGAGCCCGCGCGCGAGGTACTCCCGGTGACTGGCGAGCACGAACAGCGCGTAGTCGATGCCCACTCCGAGCCCGACCATGCTGCCCAGGACCGGTGCGAAGGTGGGGACGTCTGTCACCCCCGCCAGTACCGTCATCGTGGCGACCCCGACGGTCAGTCCGAGGACCGCCATGCCGATCGGCAGCGCGGCGGCGACGAGCGAACCGAACGCCAGGAACAGGATCGCGGCCGCGGCGAGGAGGCCGATCAACTCGCTCACGCCGCCGTCGGGGTCGGAGAAGGCGTAGAAGAGGCTCCCGCCCATCTCGACGCGCAGGGGCAGCTCGGCGCGCAGCCGGTCGCCGAGTGCGACGAGGGCGTCGAGGTCTTCGGCCGACAGCCGGCTCTGGTCGGGGTACTGCACCCGGACGACCGCGATCCGCCCGTCGGCCGAGACGAGGCCGCCGCGCACGGCGGTGTCCCCGCCCGTGTCGAGCGCCCCCGCCGGGTCGCTCGTGCCGAGCACGTGCGGCAGCCGCTTCACCTCGGTCTGCAGCCGCGTGAGAGCGGTGCGCGCGCCGTCGTCGCCGAAGAACGTCGCACCGTCGTCGAGGGGCGTGACGACCACTTGGGCGGTCATCCCCTCCTGGCCGGTGCCTGCCCGCTCGATCAGTTCCGCGGCCCGCTGGGAATCCAGTCCCGGAGCGGTCATCGAGTCCGCGGTCCGCCCGCCGAAGGCAACGGCGGCGAGGACGGCGAGCGTGGCGGCGATCAGCCATGCCGCGATCACCCGCCAGGGATGGCGGGCGGCACTTGCGCCCAGGCGCAACAGGGCTTTCGAGAGCATCGGGTCCTCCAACCACCTCGTCGGCCGTCCTTGTACGGCCGACGATCCGAGGCTCGTCGCCACGGAGCTCCACGGCATCGGCCCGCGGGCCGCGAATCCCTCGGCCCCGGGGCGGAGTGACGACCCGTCCTTTCGGCCGATGCGCGGCGCGCCGCAGTCCCTAAGGCTGAGAACCGTGCTCCGAGACGACCTGCGAACCCTGTGGACCGAACCCCGGCCGCCCGACGCGCCCGCCCGGGTGCGGCGGGACTGGGCGCTGCTCGCCGCCGGCCTTGCCGGTGTGGCGCTGGAGGCCACCCTGCGCGAGAACGTCGTGTGGCGGCCGGTGGCGGTGGTGTTCGCCGTATGGCTGTGCCTGCTGCCCCTGTGGCGCCGGACCCGCCCGCTGGCGATGGTGACGCTGGCGTTCGGCTCGGTGACCCTGCTTCCGGTGGCCTCGCTCGTCGCCGCACCGCGCGAGCCCGTCGGCCTGTACACCGGCGCGGTCGTGCTCGTGCTGGTGTACGCGCTGCCCCGGTGGGGATCGGGACGGGAGATCGTGCTGGGCGGCGCGGTGATCCTCGCGACCGGCGCGCTGTGTGTCGTCACGGACGAGACCCCGGTCGTCGAAAAGATCGTGGGCCTCGTCTTCCTGATGCTGCCCGGCGTGGTCGGGGCTGCCGTGCGGTTCCGGGTGACCGCTCGCGAGCGGCAGTTGGAGCAGGTGCGCTCCCGCGAGCGCGAGCAGCTCGCCCGGGAACTGCACGACACGGTGGCCCACCACGTGTCGGCCATGGTGATCATCGCCCAGGCGGGCCGGGTGCTCGCGGGCACCGACCCGTCCGCCGCCGTCGAGGCGCTGGAGGGGGTCGAGGAGGAAGGGGCGCGCACGCTGGAGGAAATGCGCGCCATGGTCGCCGCGCTGCGCGACCGCGGGGTCGGCGCCGAGCTGGCGCCCCCTGCTGGAGTCGCGGATCTGGAGCGCCTGGTGCGCACCCCGGGTGGTCGCCTCAGGGTCGACCTGGGGCTCGACGGCGAACTGGACGCGCTGCCCCCGGCCGTGGACGCGGCCGTCTACCGGATCGTGCAGGAGTCGGTGACCAACGCACTGCGCCATGCGGTCGACGCGACCGAGCTCGTCGTTCGGGTCGCCGCGGAACGGCACACGGTACGGGTGAGCGTGCGCGACAACGGCCGGCGCACCGGCCGGGGTCGCGACGGATACGGACTTACCGGACTGCGCGAGCGCGCGACCCTGCTCGGCGGCATACTACGAGCCGGCCCGGGAACCGACCGGGGCTGGCATGTCGAAGCCGAACTGCCGAGAGCGAGGAGCGAGAGCGGTGTCCATTCGCGTCCTCGTCGCTGACGACCAGACGATCATCCGCACCGGGTTGCGGATCATGCTGAACGCCCAGCCCGGCATCGAGGTGGTCGGCGAGGCCGCCGACGGGCGGGAAGCGGTACGTCTGGCCCGCGAACTACGCCCCGACGTCTGCCTGTTCGACATCCGCATGCCCGTACTCGACGGGCTCGAGGCCACCCGGCTGGTCGCCGGCCCGGGCGTCGCCGACCCGCTGGCCGTGGTCGTCATCACCACGTTCGACCTCGACGAGTACGTCTACGGCTCACTGCGTGCCGGCGCCCGCGGATTCCTCCTCAAGGACACGGGACCGGACCTTCTGGCCCAGGCCGTACGGTCGGCGTCCGACGGTGAGGCGCTCATCGCGCCCAGCGTCACCGTCCGTCTGCTCCAGGCATTCGCGGACCTGCCCGCCGGCCGGCCCGTGGCCCAGCCGGTCTCCCCCGTCACCGCCCGCGAGGAGCAGGTGCTCCTCGCCGTCGCTCGCGGGCTGACCAACACCGAGATCGCCGATGCACTGCACATCAGCCTCAGCACGGTGAAGACGCATCTGGCCAGCCTGATGGCCAAACTCGGCGCCCGCAACCGGGTCGAGATCGCGATGTGGGCCTACGAAACGCGCCGTATCCTCCCCGCAACCTGAGCCGGGTGCCGGGCCATGTCCCACGAGTCCCCGCCCGGGCACCGGTGCACCGGTCGCTCACGTCGGCTCCACGTGCCTCACCCGCCCCAGAGCGAGACGTACCAGGAGGCCGGAGCGGGTGTCCGGCGCCGTGCACGACGCGCTCGACCGGGCGGACCGCGCGCTCAAGAACCGCCCGTGCACGCACGCCGAGCACCCGTACGAGGACGGCCTCGACGACCCGCCGCACTATCTGGAGGACGTCGCCCGCCCCCTGGCGCACGGTGACACGGACTTCTCCGCGATCGGCTGGACCGGCGAGCAGTGGGCCTGCCCGCGCAACATCGCGGGGCTCGCACGCGTGGGCATGGAGCGGCTGGAGCCCGGCTCCGCCGCCGACGTGCCGGCGCGCCTCTCCGAGGACGCCCAGGACACGCTCGACAGGCTCAACTCCGTCCTGGAGGGGTACGGGTTCGACGCCTACAACGAGATCGCCGACGCCGGTTCGGAACTCCGCTTCGTGACAAGTGACGGGGACCGGGCGGGCGGCGTGCTGGTCGCGACGGCGGCGTCCTGCTACGCGCTGTCCGGGGTCGTGCGCGAGCGATGGGTCCTCGACGACCTGATCGGGACCTTGGAGAAGGTCCCCCTCGATGCCCTCGACCACCCCTGCGCGCACGGCGACGACGGGCACCCCGGGCTGCCCGGCTTCCTCGACGACGAACCGGACCGCCCCGCCATCGCCGACGACACCCAGAAGCCCTCCAGGGCCCTCAGCCGCGAGGCGACCGCTCCTCCCGCCCCCACACCTGGACCGTCCCGCCCGGCTCCCCGCCGGTCTGGGCGCCGCCCCGACTACCGGCCCCTCCCACGCAGGTCAGAAGGGGATGGGTACGCGCAGGCCGACGGCCACGGCCGCGCGGCGGCACCCCGCGCGGACGGCAGCCGGCTCGGTCCGCCGCGCACAAGGGCGCCTGCCTTACGGTCAGGCCCCGGTTGCGGACTCGGCGTCGGGATGGAGCGGGAACACCTGGTCCAGTCCGACGACGCCCAGGACGCGCCGCGTGTTGGCCGGGACCGCGGCGAGTGCGATGTCGACTCCGGCCGACTGGGCGTGGTTGCGGGCGGCGATCAGGGCGCAAATGCCGCTGGAGTCGCAGAACTCCATGCGTGCCAGCTCCAGGACGAGGCGCTGGCCCCGCTCCAGGGGGAGGGTTTGGAGGAGGTCGCGCAGGGCTGCGGAGGTGTCGTAGTCGAGTTCCCCGATGACTTCCACGACCGGGCCTTTCGGGGTGTCTCGGACGGTGAGATCAAGTGGGCTCATACCGGCTCCAAAGGGGCGGGGACGCCGAGTGCGAGGAGGGCGGTGTCGTCGTCGAGGCCGTCCAGCAGGCCGGTCAGTGCCTCCATGACCGCATGCGGGGACCGGCCGGCGTGAGTGCTGGCGAAGGCGCGCAGGGCTTCGTCTCCGTACAGGTCGGTGCGTCCTTGCCCGGTGCGGGCTTCGGTGAGGCCGTCGGTGTAGAGCAGAAGGGTGTCGCCGCGCCCCAGGGTGGCGGTGGCGGGGGTGAAGGGCGCGGTGGGCAGGATGCCGACGAGGATGCCGCCGGGGGTGGGTAGGAAGTCGGCTGTGCCGTCGGCGCGCAGGACCAGGGCCGGCGGGTGGCCGCCCGAGGCCAGGTGGACCGTGACCTTCCCGGTCACCGGGTCGGGTTCGAGGGTGCCGAAGACGGCGGTGCAGTAGCGGGGGTCGCCGCTGCTATAGCGCTCGTGCAGGACTTTGTTCAGGGTGGTGAGGGCGGAGACGGGGTCGGGGTCGTGGAGGGCTGCGGCGCGCAGGGTGTAGCGAGTCAGCGAAGTGACGGCGGCGGCTTGTGGGCCCTTGCCGCACACGTCGCCGAGGAAGAACGCGAAGCGTGTGGCGTCGAGGGGGAAGACGTCGTAGAAGTCGCCTCCGAGCCGGTCGGGCGAGGCGGTGCGGTAGTGCGCGGCGCTCTCCATGCCGGGTATGGGCGGCAGGGTGTCGGGCAGCAGCGACGACTGCAGCACTGCGAGGGCGTCCTGGAGCCGGGACCGGTCGGCTTCGGCCTGACGGTGTGCTTCCTCGGCGGCTTTGCGGGCCCGCAGGAGTTCTTCTTCGTAGGCGCGGCGGTCGCGGGCGTCGAAGAGGGTGGTGCGGATCAGCAGTGGCTCACCCGTGGCTCCGTGCTTGACCGCGGAGGAGACCAGCACCGGTATCCGGTCGCCGTCTGTCTTTCTGATTTCCAGGGCGATGCCGCCGATTTCGCCCTGCATGCGCAGCAGGGGCGCGAAGTGAGTTTCGTGGTAGAGCCTGCCGCCTACGGTCAGCAGGTCGGTGAACCGCATTCGGCCCACCACCGCCTCCCGGTTCAGGCCCAGCCAGTCCAGCAGTGTCGTGTTGATTTTCGCGATGGTGCCGTCCATCAGCGTGGACAGATAGCCGCACGGTGCGCGCTCGTACAGCTCCTCCGCGCTGTCCTCCAGCAGCGCGGCGAAGGCCGCATCCGAGGTCTTCTCGTCGTCGGCGTCGTACGGGTCGGGGTGCTGACCGGTGCGGCACATCACCGCAGGCCGGCCAGGAAGGCGGTGATCGCCTGGTTGGTGGCTTCGGGGGCGGACATGTGCGGGCAGTGCCCGGTCGCATCCAGGGTGATCAGTATCGAGCCGGGGATCGCCTGGTGCACGAAGGCGCCGACCTCGCGCGGGGCGATGGCGTCCTGGGTGCAGTCCAGCACCAGCGTCGGCACGCTCACCTTCTTGAGGTCGTCCCTCGAGTCGGACAGGAAGGTGGTGCGGGCGAAGACGCGTGCCATCGCCGGGTCGGTGGCGCAGAAGCTGTTGGTCAGCTCCTCACCGAGCTCGGGCCGCTCGGCGTTCCCCATGATCACCGGCGCCATCGCCGCGGACCAGCCCAGGTAGTTCGACTCCAGGGAATCGAGCAGCTCCTCGATGTCCTCGGCGGAGAAGCCACCCCGGTATGCCTCGTCGTCGATGTACCGGGGAGAGGGCGCCACCATCACCAGCGCCCCGATCCGCTCCGGAGCGATCTGGGCGGCCAGCACACCGATCATCGCGGAGACCGAATGCCCCACGAACACCGCGCCGCGAAGGTCGAGCGCGTCACATACGTCCACCACGTCCTGGGCGTAACCGGCGAGGGACGCATAGCGGGTCTCGGAGAACGCGGAGAGATCGGAGCGGCCCGAGCCCACGTAGTCGAACAAAACCACCCGGTAGTCCTCTACCAGGGCGGGGAGGGTGAGGCGCCACATGTTCTGGTCGCAGCCGAACCCGTGCGCCAGAACGACCGTCGGGCCATGGGGATTGCCAGTGACCGTGACATTGTTTCTGCGCTGGATATCCATACCCCGCAGTCTCTCAGGCCTTACCCATCACTCTTGCAAGCCCCCGGAGCACCCCACCCCACGCCTTCACAGGTCACTGAGCCAGCCTTGAGGGAGCCGACCAACCGTTGCCGACGCGATCGGGCCCAGGGGATGGAGGTTGATCGGCTTCGGCGGGCTCCCTCCGGGTGCGGTGCCGGCGGCCGCCCGCCGTCCAGGCGGCCGCCGACACCTTGACACCGGTCAGTGGTGGCGTCGACCCCAGGTCTCCTGTGGAGGCGGGCCTTGGCGGCTGCGGCTGCGGCGATGTCGAGTCGGGTCGGGTCGGGTCGGGTCGGTGACGAACGTAGTGCCCAGCTCCGTGACGGTTGGGGGACGATGTAGCTGCCCCCTGCTCCGGTTGAGGGCGGGCTGGGCCGGCCTGGGGCCGGCAGCGTCGTTCGCAGCCGTTGGTGCCGCCCGTCGCGGGGGTCAGAGGGTCTTGGCCGGGGACGTTGATGTGCCTCACACATCAACATGCGCGAACCCGCGCTCGCGCAGACTGTCCCGCCCTCACCGGCCCCCCGGCCAGGGCTCCGCGGAGCCTGCCGGCCCTCACCGGCCCTCACCGGCCCTCACCGGCCCTCAGCGGCCCTCGGGGGCTCCGGGAAGGCCACGGCGGGCGAGCCGCCCGCCCACCACACGCCGATCGCGAACGCGGCCGTGGCCTCCACGTATGCCGCCCGGTCCAGGCCGCCCGCCGGCATCGGGCTCCACCCCATGGCGCTGATCAGCTCCGTGACATGCTTGGCAGCCCCCGGGTCGTCCGCGCAGAACGGCACCGCAGGCGGGGTCGCGCCAAAGGCGGCCGCCGGGTGCTCCCAGATGCTCGCGTGGGCCAGGTTGAAGGCCTTCACCACGTGTGCGCCTGGCGCCGCCTCCTCGATCAGGCTGGCCACGCTCTCCCCGGCGCCGGTCGTCAGCATCACCCCGCTGGGCCCAGGGGCCAGGGGGTTCGTGCAGTCCACGACCGTCCGCCCAGCCAGTGCCCTGGCGTGCTCCCGGGCCAGCGCCGGCGCCGCCCCGGCCGGTACGGCGAGCAGTACCACCTCCTCCCCATACCCCGCCGCCTGCGCGGGCGTCCCGTGTCCGGCCGCCCCGATCCGCCCGGCGAGCGCCTCGGCAGCGGCCGCGTCCCGCCCGCCGATGAACACCTCGTGCCCGGCCCGCGCCCACGCGCCGCCCAGTGCCGCCGCCATGTCCCCCGTACCCAGTACGCCTATGCGCATCGTCGTGTTCCTTCTCGTCCTGTCTCGTCCTGCTCGTTCCGTTCTGTGGGATGACGCTACGGACGCCGACGCGCACCGTTCGGTGTCCATCGGCGGAGGCAGAATGGGCGGCATGGAGAAGCTGACCGATCCGGCGGCGGACCTGCCGGACCTCGCGTACACGGCGGACTGTCGGGCGCGCGTCGCCTTCGAGGTGCTGGCAAACCGCTGGGACAGCGTCGTGGTCTTTACGCTCGGGGTGACCGGCCCGATGCGGCCGCGCGCGCTGGTGGCGCGGATCGGCGGGATCAGCCCGAAAGTTCTGAACGAGGCGCTGCGACGGCTGGAGTACAACGGCCTCGTCGAACGCCACGCGTACGCCGAGGCCCCGCCGCGCGTGGACTACGCCCTGACCGAAGCCGGCACGGCGTTACTCACGCCGATGCGGGCGATGGGCGCGTGGGCCGCGCGATACGCGGACGACGTGCTCGACGCGCAGGACCGGTACGAGACCCGCTGAGCCCGCGTAGTACGGGGAGTGGTCCGTGACGGCGGCCGGCCTTGCCCTGCCTGTCGCCTACCCCCAGGACGCCTCCGGGCCCCTGCCCCGTCCGCGCACGCGCCCACAGCACCAACAAGGCGAACCTTGAGTGCGTACCACCGAAGTATCCTCCATCGCATTTGGGCCGGCAGGGCTCGCATGGCTGGAGGGCATCCCCATGGAGGAGGCCGTCCAGGATGCGGTGCTGGCTCTCGCCGGCGACGGCGCAGCGCCCCCTCTCCATTGGGATGACGCACGGTTGACCACGGTGTTCGCGCTGTCGGCCGTGGCCCGCTGCGTGGCCGTGTACGGGAAAGAGGCAACCACGGAGCGCCTTGACCGCATCCGGGCCTTGGTCGACCGGCCCTGAGCTGCACGGTCCGCCTACGGGCTCGCTGGCGCGGCTGCGGTACAGGGCGCTACCTCGACCGAGGAACGCCACGCCTACCGCCGTGCAGTGCCTGAGCATGCCGAAGTTGCCCGTAATCCTGGCCAGCATGACGTTCTCGTCCTGGGAGATGGCTTCCCGAGCGAGGAAGACAAGAGCACCGGAGAGGTCTCCGTGGGCGAGGGAGCTGCACCCGCTCCACAGAGCCTCCGCATTTTCCCGTGGGGCCCCATATGGCAGCAGAAGCCCGCTCGGCCTAGTCATTGAGAGCCCGGATACCGGCCCTGATCCTGTCGCTGAGCGAGTTCGGCTTGGTGAAGACTGCGGAACACCTCCGCGGTCGCCCATCCGCGCAGCGTGGCGTGAATCGACGAGCGGAATGCGGCCTCGGCCGTAGCGGCGTCGAGCGCCCCGGCCAGTTCGAGAGTCACGAGCCCGTGCATGGTCGCCCAGATCGACAGAGCGATCGCCGTTGCGTCGCCAGTGACGCGCCGGGCCTCCAGAGATCGGTCAAGGCTTCCCGGGACGGGATAACCCCGCACAAGAGGGTTCTACGGCCGTGCAACCACCCAGGAGCTGACCACTCCAGGAACGCAAAAAGCGGCCTCGGCCGCTCGGACCGGGGTCCGGGCGGCCGAGGCCGCTTAGAACTCCTAACGGAATGAACCGGTGACCCGCTTGGCGCGCCTGAGTGAGTAGATCATTACTCTGCATGGGTGCTGTCCTATGACGAGATGACCCCGCCGGAGCGCGAGCTGTGGGACGCCTTCCCTGAGGGGCGTCGCGTTGACCTGCGCACAGGAGTACCCGACGCGGACGCTCCCGCTGCGGGTGACCGGTGGGGCCCCGACCGTACTGTCCGCGCGGCCGTCGTGGCGACGCTGTTGCTCGGCGCGAACGAAGACCGGTCTGGCACCGTAGCCGCCTTGCGACTCACCGGCGCGCGTATCACCGGTCGTCTCGACCTGTCCGGGGCGGAGATCTGTCACACGTTCTTGCTGCAGGGCTGTCGGCTGGACGAGGCGGTGCAACTGCACGGTGCGATGACCCGGACGATCGAGATATCGGACAGCTGGGTGCCGGGGATCAACGCCGAGCTCGCCCGAATCGAGGGTGACCTGGACCTGAGGCGGTCGACTCTCGAAGGCGGCTCCCTCATACTCGTCAACGCTCGTATGGCCGGGAATCTGGTGATCTCGGATGCCAGGATCTCGGGCGCGGAAGAGTGGGCAGTGCGCGCGGGCGGCCTCGTCCTGGATGGCGGCGTCTTCGGCCAGCGGCTCAGCACGCAAGGCGGACTGCGGCTGCCCGGCGCACAGCTGCTCAGCGGCCTGTTCCTGCAAGGCGCACGGCTGGGGAACACCGCGGGCGTCGCACTTGCCGCAGGAAGTATGGCCGCTTCGACGGTGGACTGCTCCCAGGGGTTCACCGCGCAAGGAGGCGTACTGCTGCGAAGGGCCCGAATAGAAGGTCTGCTGACCTTCGAAGGAGCCCATCTGAACGGGGATGGCGTAGCCCTGGACTGCGTATCCATGCACGTGGGCGACTTCGACTACAGAACCGCAGCACCGCTCTCAGGACTGGTGGATCTCCGGTCCGCCCAGGCCACCTGGTGTCAGGACAGCGAGCAGAGCTGGCCGAAGAAGGTGCTCCTGGAAGGGTTCACCTACGGGTCCATCCGATTCGGGGACGCCCCGTCCGCGGCAGGCGACGACGCACCGCCTGCGAGGGACGACGTGGCCCGTCGCCTGGCCTGGGTCCGCCGGAATCCTGGCTATGTCCCGCAGCCGTACGAGCAACTCGCGGGCTGGTACCGGCAAATCGGCCATGACGATGACGCCCGCCGCGTGCTCCTGGCCAAGCAGCGCCACCGGCGTCTCACCCTGTCCCCGCCGGCCCGGGTATGGGGGCACCTGCTGGACGTGACCGTGGGCTATGGCTATCGGCCCTGGCTGGCTGGCGTCTGGCTCCTCGCGCTGACCCTACTGGGCACGCTGGCCTTTAGCACTCACTCTCCCAGCCCGGTCAAACGAGACGAAGGCAGCCCGTTCCAGCCCCTCGTCTACACGCTCGACCTTTTGATCCCCCTCGGTGGTCTGGGTCAGCGCACTGGGTGGTATTGGCCGAACAGCAGCCTCCAGTGGCTGGCCTACCTGCTGATCGCCTTCGGCTGGATGCTGACGACCGCCATCATCGCCGGTATCACCCGCACCCTGCAGAAAAACTAGTGAGCAATAGTTGAGTTCAGCCGTCGCCAGCAGATCAGTGCGCATCCGAGGGTGAGGAAGGCTTCGTGGATGTCGTCGCGGATCTCCCGGCGGATCCGTAGGCGGCGGAACCAGTGCAGATGGGCGAACGCGCCCTCCACGAGCCAGCGTTGGGTGCCCAGTCCGGAGCCGTGCTCGGTGCCCCGGCGGGCGATCAGTGGCTTCACGCCGAGACCCCAGACCAGGCGGCGGTACTTGTCGTGGTCATAGCCGCGGTCGGCCAGCACCACGTCCGGGCGGCGCCGGGGCCGGCCGCGCTTGCCCCGCACGGGCGGCACGGCTTGGAGGAGCGGGATCAGCTGGGTGACATCGTTGCGGTTGCCGCCGGTCAAGGTGACGGCGAGCGGGATGCCGGTGGCGTCGGTGATCAGGTGGTGCTTGCTGCCCGTCCTGCCCCGGTCGACAGGGCTTCGTCCTGTCTTGGAGCCCCCTTCAACGCCCGGATGTGGGAGCCGTCGACCGCCGCACGGGAGAAGTCCAGGACGTTCGCGCTGCGGAGCTCGGCAAGGAGGAGCGCGTGCAGCCGAGGCCACACCCCGGCCTTGGTCCACTCGGCCAGACGGCGCCAGCAGGTCATGCCCGAGCCGAAGCCGAGTTCCTGCGGCAGCTGCTCCCAGGCGATCCCGGTGTGCAGCACGAACAGGATGCCCTGGAACACCAGCCGGTCAGGATGCCCGCATACGTCCGGGGTGCCGAGCCCGACGCTCGACCTTCGGCAGCAGTGGCTCGACCACCGCCCACAGCTCGTCGTCGACTTCCCATGGCTTCAGCCGCGCCACCCCGCACCCCCGGATATTCCGTCCCGGAGTGATCCAACCATCTTGAAGATCATTTCGTTAGGAGTTCTAAGTTCAACTGGGACTCGCGCCGTAGGAGGCCTTACGTTCCTGGGACGGGTTGGTCGAGCCCTTCATATGGTTGGGCCGCCCAGGGGTGCCGGGTGTGGTTTTCCAGTTGGCCCGGCTGAGCGATTTGGTTGGCGCGCAGGGCAGTGCGACAAGTCCGATGGCACCCCGTGGCCGGTCAGGAAGACATGGATTGGACCCCGGCCCGGCTCAACCTACGGGTGCCGCTCCGTAGGCTGCGTGACCTGCCACTGCTGGCACCCGGCACCCGCCGGGGTGGCTCCTCGCGTTACTCCGCGGGCGAGATCCGCCAGGTGCCGTGACGTACGTCGAGCGTCGCCGTGAGGTCGGCCTGCTCCGGGAACGAGACGCCCAGCCGCCACGGGCCTGGCAGGGCGGCCAGTCTGATAGTGACCAGGTCCTCGGTGACGTTGCCCAGGGCTCCGATCCAGTGGGGTGCGGTGGCGATCAGCTGTTCAGTCAGGCGGGGCCCGGGCTCGGGAACGCGCGAGAAGGGCTCCTCGGCGAGTTCGGTGAGGGCGGAGCCGGCCAGCAGGGTCAGCAGCCGTGCCAGGACCGCGGCCGGCAGGGCGGGGTCGAGGGTTTCCAGGAGTACGTAGCAGTCGTCGTGGCCCGAGAACCAGACCCGGGAGTCTCCCAGGCGACTCAGGAGCGAATGGTCAATGCCGGTCGTGCCGAGCACGAGGGCGAGCTCGTCGAGCTGCTCCTCGGTCACGTCGGCGGGCACGTCGATCAGAGTCAGCTCGTACGGCGACCAGCTGCCGTCGAGTAGACGGGGCAGGAGGTCGCGGTCCAACACCAAAAACTCCTCCGCGAGTCCGTTCGTGCCGGCCGCCCAGGATCCGAGGGAGTGGACCGTGCACGGCACGCCCAGCTCAGCCGCGATCAGCGAGGGCCGCACAGGATGCCAGTCCTCATCCAGATAGGAGTTGGTCTCCAGCGACACCACCGCCACCGCGTCGTTCGCCACGGACACGAGCAGGTCGGCCAGCTCGCCCGCCTGGGCCGCACCCGCCCTCACCCGCCACAGCCCCTCGGCCTCGCGGACGCTGAAGCTCAAGGGGAACGGCCGGCGCTCCATGCCGACACTGTTCACGCTGAACGCGCCCTGCTGCCTGACCTCGATCACTGCCCCACCCCCGAGAACCCGCCGGACGCCTCTGCCCAGCCCGCATCAATCATCGCCGGTCAGCGGGGCGGGCCTGCCACGGCCGACCACCCCCTCGGCGTGGGCGTGTCCAGGGGTCACGCCCACGCGTAGTTCACGTCTTGCACGTACCGTTCCCAGGGACCGGCGCGGGTGGTCTGCTTCGCTCAGTGCTGGCGGGTGCCCTGGATTCGACCGACGAGGGCCAAGGCCTGTTCCGGGTGCTCCTCCAGCCACGTCCCAAGGTGTTCCTGGACTGCTTGTCCCACGCAGGTCCGTGCTTCCGCCGCAAGCACTTCACCCCCGTGCCCGAGGTCGACTCGCTGGCCGTGCTGAACGAGCTGGTCGATCAGCGGGATCTTCATGACGGGCGGCGCCGGATCTGTTCGCGGCTGTGGACGATCGATGAGTACTTCCAGGTCGAGCGGCCGCTGCTGCTGCCGCTGCTCGGTAGGCAGCCGGGCGCGGGCAGCGAGGTCGAGAAAGCTGCGTGCTGCGTTTCGGGCCGAGGCTGCGGCTCCGTTCTCGTGCGGCAAGTCCTGATCCAGCGCAGGTGAGGCCATGGTTCCTCCCCTCCTGAGGCGTTCCGCCTGCGAGGTTCGCCTGCCCAGGTCTCGGCGCCCAGAAGCGCCGACGGCCGAAGGGAGCGGAATCGGAGCTCGCACATGCCGACCCTGCGCTGCGGACAGAAGCTGCCCACGACCAGTCGACGGTGTGATGGGGCACGCGTTGCGGCGGTCTGGCCTGTCTCGTGCGGAGTATCTGGGCGCTATGACCGTCCAGTCGGCCATCGGCGGAAGGTGCACGGGTGGCTGGTCACCCGGCGCGCTGCGTCGCCTCCCCCGCCTGGGCGGGTACCACCGGCAGGGGGACGGTGCAGGCCGCGCAGCGCCGAGCCAGCGCGGGGACGGGGCTGAGGCACTCGGGGCAGTCCCGCTTGGGGGCCTGGACGTCCTGGTGCGGAGCGAGGCGCTCGTGCAGCTTGTTGATCGGGAGCACGACCAGGAAGTACAAGGCGCAGGCGAGGAGGAGGAAACTGATCGCGGCGTTGAGGAAGGCGCCGTAGGGAAACTCGGTGGCGCCCACGGTGAAAGTCTTGCGGCTCATGTCGCCGGTGGCGCCGGTCGCCAGCCCGACGAGCGGGGTCAGGAAGGCACCGACGAAGCCGTTCACGACGGCGGTGAACGCCGCCCCGATGACGATACCGACCGCCAGATCGACCACGTTGCCGCGCAGGATGAAGCTGCGGAAGCCTTTCACCTTCTCACTCCCCTGGTTATCCGACATCGATGGGCGGGACCGGGGCCGCGGTCGACCCACCCTTCTCCCGGATGCCCCCTGACTCCTCTCCAATGCCTGCCGGCAATGGGTGCGTGCCCTCGGGGGTGTGCGACGCGGGAACGGGGCAGGTCGCGAGTGAGCACCGCAGGCACTCCCTCAAGGTGCGCCGTATCGGGCAGGCAGTGTGGGAGAGGGGCGGTTGTGGGCGGAGCGTTGGTTGCGGGCGGGTGGGGCCTGTTCGCGGGCGCGGCCCTGCTGGTGGGGGCGGCCGTGGGCTCGCTCGTACGGGATCCGCCCCGGCTGATCGCGCTGGTCATGGCGTTCGCCGCGTCGAGTTCACCCACGACGCCGCCGGACGCGAACTGGAGCGCGTCTTCGGCGGGACGGTCACCATGACCTGTGCCTGGGACAAAGCGGGGCGGCTTTCAGAGCAGCACATCACCGCCGCAGAGCGCACTGTCGGCAGCCGCACCTATGCATATCGCACCGACGGCCACCTGATATCCGTTGCGGACCGGCAGTAACGCACCCGCAGTTTTGACCTCGACCGGAGCGGGCCGGGTCACGGGCGTCCGCGCCCAGGGTTGGACAGAGCAGTACGCCTACGACGACACCGGCACCCAGACCTGGGCGTCCTGGCCGGCCGACCACCCCGGCAGCGAGGCCACCGGATCACGGACCTACACCGGCACCGCTGTTTTCCGTGCGGGCGACGTCCGCTTTGAGCACGACGCCCTCGGCCGAGTCACACTGCGGCAGAAGACTCGGCTCTCCCGGAAGCCGGACACCTGGCGATACGCCTGGGACGCGGAGAACCGCCTCACCTGGGTAACCACCCCCGACGGGACGCGGTGGAGGTACGGCTATGATCCGCTCGGCCGCCGCATCGCCAAGCAGCGGCTGGCGGCTGACGGTCACCGCGTGGTCGAGGAGGTCCGTTTCGCCTGGGACGGCTTGATGCTGTGTGAGCAGACCAGCCACCGACCGGATCAGACGACCACGCTCGCCCTCACCTGGGATCACCGCGGGGCCGTCTCGCTGGCTCAGACCGAGCGCCTTCCCTCGCGGCCGACGGCGGCCAGGGGGAGATCGACCGCCGCTTCTTCGCCATTCGCCACGGACGTCATCGGCACTCCCATCGAACTGATAGACGAATGTGGCGAGATAGCGTGGCGTTCGCGCGCAACCCTGTGGGGCACCACCGCATGGAAACGTGACAGCGGCACATACACCCGCTCCGCTTCCCCGGCTATTACTACGACCCTGAGACCGGCCTCCACTGCAACTACTTCCGCCACTACGACCCCGAAACCGGCCGCTACGCCTCACCGGATCCTCTCGGCCTGGCACCTGCCCCGAACCCTGTCGCCTACGTCGACACCGCGGCGGGGGCTGTAGCGCAGAGGTAGATGCGCCCTCTTGGCAAGAGGCGGGACGCCGGTTGCAATCCGGCCTGCTCCCCCGCCGTGCGTACCCACGAAACGGCCGGCGCCGGGACGGATCCCGAGCACCCGGCGGCGGGTTGAGGCCGCCGGGCCGGGCGTGGCGCGCCCGGCACGGTCGTGTGGCGGCCGGTGCGGGCGCATCGGCAGTCCGACCCGACCGCGGGGCGCCGTCCTGACGCCCGTACCCTCCTTCCGACCCGCTCCCCCACTGAAAAGAGTCTCCGTGCACACCGCTCACCGCCTGCTCGCCGCCGTCGCTCTCACCGGTGCTGCGGCCCTCGGGCTCACCGGATGCCTGTCGTCCGAACCGTTCCCCGGCCAGCCGGCCTCCCGCGTGCTGAACGACTCCGTGACCGCGCTGCGCGGCGCGTCCACCTTCACTGTCGCCGGAACAACGTCCAGCCAGGGCATACCCACGCAGGTGAACCTGTCGATCAGCGGCACCGGCGACTGCAAGGGCACGATGTCGGCCCAGAGCAGCGGCAACATCGAAGTGGTCCGCACCCGGGACCACACCTTCCTCCGCGGCGACGAGGCCTACATGCTCGCCCAGACCAAGGACATGCCCGAGGACCAGGCGGGCCGGGCCCGCAAGGAGATGTCGGGCCGCTGGATGCGCGTAGAGGCCTCGGACCCTGCCCTGAAGGGACTGACCAGCCTGTGTGACCGGGACGGCCTGCTCAAGGACATGTACAGCATCCAGGCCGCGGAAAAGGGCGCACTGACCAAGATCGACGGTCAGGAGGCGGTCACGATCAACACGCCCGAAGGGGTTTTCCTCGTGGCCACCAAGGGTGAACCGTTTCTGCTCAGGGTGACCACCAGCGGCGCCAACACGATCAATCTCGCCTTCACCGGCGTCAACCAGCCCGTACAGGTGGACGTCCCGGCCGACAAGGACGTCTACGACCCGAATAAGAACGGCTGACATCCGCCGTACCTGTTCGATGCGCTCCCGACTGCAGGCCCGGGGCGCGACGTTCTTGGGCCGTCCGGCCCGCGGGCCGGACGGGGAGGGGCTCATTCTTCAACTCCGCGGCTTGGAGGCGCTCATGCCGCCCGTCGGGTTGACGCGCCGAGGGCGACCAAGCGGTCAGGCAGCGGCACCAGGACGGATCCCGAACCCCTGGGGAGACAACGAGTTGGGGCCCGCAGGCCGCTGCGGCGCAGCGCGTCCGATCCGAGTCAGGCGGCCGGTGTGGCGCGGCCCCGGCCGTACTGCGGCTCCTCGCGCAGTACCCGGTGGAGTGCGAGCAGGTTGAAGGGCGCGGGAGGCACCTCAAGGCGGGGGCCGACGTCGTCCCCGGTGTACCGGCCGCCGCAGGAGCAGAAGCTCCCCTCGTAGGCGTAGCAGTGCCGGAAGTGCCGCCCGTGCGGGTGGCCGGGAATGGTGTCCACAGGCCTCGTCCCTTTCAGGCGGTTCGTCATCACGACGTCGGACAGGATCAGGCGCTCGCGCGGGCTGGGGGCAGCGCGTGTGCGCGAGCCGGGCGCCTGCGGCCGCCGACGGGGGCGCGGCAGCCCAATGCAGTTGCCTTAGCGCCGTGGCCCCGTGGCGCCCCGCATGGCGGGCAGCCGGTCCTGATCTGCTTGGATGCCCGGGTGACTGACCTGACCATGTCCTCGTCGTGCCCATGCGTACTGTGCGATCCCGCAGCCGCGGCGACCTTCCGAACACGCCGGCAGCGGAAGAAATCCTGGGCCCGTGAGATGGCAGACGTCCGCAGGCACGGCTGGCACGTAGTGGGTGTCGGCGGTGAAGACATACCGGACTGGGCCTTCACCGTCGGCCTGTGGCACTCCTATCGGATCCCCGAGGTCGCCATGTTCGGTTTGGAGCTCCAGGGGCTGATGCATTGGGTCAATGACGCGGCCGCCGAACTGCGCAACGGGCCCGCGACAGAGCCGGGCACGCTGCTCCCAGGCGTCATCGAGGGGCACGAGGTCCGGCTCCAACCCGTCGATGTCAGTTGGCACCGACCTCTGCTCGGTACGGCCGTCAATTTCTACCGCCGGACTCCGGCCCCTGTCGTCCAGCTGGTCTGGCCGGACCGGGATCACCGCTGGCCGTCGGACGAGCAGGCAAGTCCGGGGTGCCGCGCGCAGCCCAGCTTGTGGCTTCCGGTCGACGAGCACCCGACTGGGATCTGGACCGAGGAGGCTGCCGAGCACTGAGCCCTGCCATCGGGCGGGAGCCAGCACCTGCTGGTCGTTGTTGAGCAGGAGAAGGATGACGAGAGCGGCTACGCCGTCGGCAGGTCGATGGCCCCTTTTCGCCGCCCCGGCGGCGTGCTGGTGGGCCCGGCAGACGGTGGAGTCGACGTTGACCTCCCAGGTGATCAGGCCCTTGGCGTCCGTCTCGGCCTGGAGCTGGGTGAAGATCCTCGCCCACGTGCCGTCCCGCTGCCATCGCCGGAACAGGTCACAGACCCGGTCCCAGGGCCCGTAGCGTTCCGGCACGTCACGCCAGGGGGCGCCGGTGCGGGTCCGTCACCGTATGCCGTCTATCAGCTGACGGCGCGTCCACACCGGCGGCCGACCCGGCTTGATGCCCTGCGGCAGCAGCGGCTCAAGCCGGACCCACCGGCCGTTCGCTAGATCTCCACGTCCCACAAGACGTGATCACGAAAGAACAAGATCCATTTTCGCAACAGACCTTAGACGCCTCAGCCGCCCGGGGCGGGAGGCGGTTGGGTGGCCGCGCGCAGGCGCTTGCCCCGCTGGCCCAGCACCACTTTCACGGGGACCAGCACCGCCCACCACAGCTGCGCGCCCGTCGGGGAGACAAAGGCGAGCGGCACGGCTACAGCGAAGACCAGCACCATCGACGCCAGATCGAGCACATCGTTGCGCGCCACAGGATCGGGCATCGCCGTACTGCTGAGCCACGGGCGCTTCCACAGGACGACCGCAAGCGCGAGCTGTGCGGCTCCGATGGCCGCGACGGCGCCGGAGTAGACCGCCACCGACTGCGGCCGGTCCCCGTATTCGGCCAGCAGCGTGGTGGGGAACGGCATCAGGGCGATGAGCCCCAGGTTCAGCAGCCCGAGCTTGAGGACCGTCCCGTCCACCTCCCGCACGTACCGGAAGAGCTGGTGGTGGCCCCGCCAGAACGCTGCGATGACCACGAAGCTGAGGGCGTACGCCCACAGGTTCGGCATCACCTCCCCCAGCGCCTCTTCAAAGCCGGCCGGGTCGAGCTCGGCGGGCAGCGTGATGTCCAGCGCCAGCAACGTCATCGCGATGGCGAAAACACCGTCCGACAGCGCCAGGATCCGGGTCGCACTACCCTCGTCGTCCCGCACTCGCTGATGACCGTTCACCAGGCCACAATAGGGTTGAACCTCCCGGAATATGTTGATTGCCGCGTGCGCGTTATGTGAACTCGGTCAAGGGCTCTGAGGACATCCGTGCCAGCTGACGCGACACAGGCCCGCCCCGCCTCGACCTGCGGGCCGGGTCCGCCGCCGCCCGTACGCCCGGCTCCGGGCTGCTGACGGCCCCGGCCGTCGTCGGCCTATTGGCCGCAGGAGCGGTCGCGGCCCAGACCGAGCCGTGGATCCGGATCCGGTACGCGGTCTGGGGCCGCCCGCTGGACCGCTGCCCGATTGCCCTGCACACCGACCTCGCCGCGAACACGACCACGAAAAAGACCGCCCAGTGAGCGCTTCCGCCGCCAAGGCCTCCCCCCGGCTCCGTCCTGGCACTCCAGGAGCTCGCGGAAGCCTGCGGAGTGGATCGCGGAGAAGCGGGCCAAGACGTCCGGGGGACGCCACCCTCCTGAGCGAGGGAGCCGAAGCCCTTCCGAGGTCGAACCACTCCGCATTGCCGTGGCCACGTCCCGTGCCCTCCAGTCGATGAACGCCTCCCACAACGTGCGCAAGGAGAGGTGACGGGCGCTCATGTTCCGGCCGAGGGCACCTGCCTGGCACCACGCGCCGATCCCCCGCGACGCCACGGCGCGTGAATGTTCGGCACGACCCGATACACGCGCAAGCGACGGCGGAATCAACGGTGCGGGCCTCGGGCCGGGTGGAGGACAAGCAGCGTGCGGGCTGATGGAGGTGAGGTGCTGCGCAGTCTGTCCATCCCGACGACGAGCGGCCCACTGACAAGACGGCGTGCGCTCCGACGCCGAAACCGGCCCAGGCCTGCGGGCGTAGTTCGCCGGGGCAGCGCGCGGTGTGACCGCAACGCACGGGCCGACCGCCTTGGCCGGGGCTTGTGTCGATCTGATCGACATGACGGGAACGCGGACACCCGCACCCTGTGGTGGTCGAGCGACGCCCTGGCCGGCCGTCTGGCCGAAGCCCCGTACACGCTCGGCGAGGGCCCTGCAGGAGCGCGATCGCCGACGCGGCGCCGGTGCTGGTGGCCGACCTGGCCAGTGGTGCGAACGCCCCCGGCCGGTCTTCGCCGCGCAGGCTCTCGAACTCGGCGTGCGCGCGGTGTTCCCCCTGGGCGGCAGCGGCCTTGCGATCGGCACCCTCGACCGCACCCGGCCCCGCCCGCTCTCCGATGGGCTATGGCGGGTCGTCCGTTCAAGGCGGCCGTACCCGCACGCAGCGACACCCCGCCCGGACTGCGGGGGGAGGGCCTGCTCACCGCAGGATCCCTGGGCCCGGGCATGGCACGGTGGCAGGGCGCTGCGAGGTCCACGCAGGCGGGGCCCGGTCGGAGAAGCCCGGCCGGGCCCGGCGCGGACATCGCACGGGTCGTCATTCCTCGGGGAAGAACGTCCCGCCCGTGGCTACCGCCTGCAGGGCGTCGCCCAGGTTCGCCAGATCCCCGGTTTTCGTCACGTACGCCGCGGCCCCCGCACTCCTGGCCCGGGCCGCGTATTTCTCCGCAGGCCGGCCGGTGAGCACGACCGTGCGGGTGTCCGTCTTGCCCGACACGCGCTTGACCAATTCCAGGGCGTCCAGCCCGGGAAGGGCCAGGTCGATGATCAGTAGTTCGGGGCTGTGGGCCCTGACCAGTGCCATGGCATCGCGGCAGTCCTCAGCCTCACCGACAACAACGTAGCCACCCCGATCCAGCAACGGCCTGAGAGCGGCTCGGACCGTCAAGTCTGCGTCCGCCACCACTACACGCTTCGCGGTCATCGACGTCTCGTCCCTTCGTCGGAATCAGGAGTCGTGAAGACCGTTCCCGCCGGCTCTCCCAGCAACACTCACAGTCGGCGCTCCAGGGAGCGCCCGTATAGCCCGTGGCCCGGGCCACGGGACCACGTCGGCTCCCCGTTTCAGCGGTCTCGGTGAAACCCCTGAAGGGCCTAACCGGATGCTGTCATCGGCGTGTACGCGGACCAGTCCATCCACGCCGCGGCGCTGTCTGCCGGTCCGCGGCCGCGGCAGGGCGTGTTCGCGCGAAGTCGCCCGTGACCCCGCACCCTCCGCGATGGCTCCCGGGCATTACCCCGAAGGAGGTGCTGGTCGATGCCTCAGCACCAGGGAAGTGGATCTTCGGCAGGCACGTGTTGCTGCCGTCGGGGACGATCGAACGATCGAGGAGCAGGTGTACGTCGACCGGACGAAGGACCAGATCAGGGACGCCCCCGGATCCGAGTGCTCCGAGATCGGCTGGAGCAGGTCGCCGACCGTCGCATCCGGCGGTGCGCGCGACATCGGCCGGCGACGCTCCTGGGAGCCGTCCGGCCCCCTCCCTGGCAGTGGCGCAGGAGGAAGGTTGGACTGTCTCCACGGCGCCGGTGTGCCAGGCGTGGCCGGCGTCCCAGTGCCGGGCGAAGTCGGCGACGCGGCGGGGCCAGGACGTCGCGGCGTCCGGTGACGGCCTGGCACACGCAGGCCGCGCATAGCCCTACGGGGCCGGAGTGAACTCCCCTTCGGTGCCGCAGCGGCCCGCCGCGATGTCCAGCAGCCGGCCCTGCTCCAGCTCATCCACCGCAAGGCTCCAACGGAGCCACGTTGCGGTCCACTCGGCCCCGTACCGGCACGGCGCGTCCGCGGACGGCGGCAGCCACTCGGCCGGGACCCGATCGCTCTCTGCCTGTTCGAGCGGGCGGTGACCGCGACCAGGGAGGACAGCGGACCGGGATCGTTCGCACAAGCCTCGCGATTCCGGGCGGTCCATGAGCGGGCACCGGACGTACGAGGTGGCCGCGGGTTCGTGAGGGGGTCACTCGTGGAGCCGCGGCCTCACGCCTCGGGCGTGGCCTCACCCTCCCGGCGCTGCCGCCGGCGGTAATTGCGCATGGATACCTGGGAGCCGCAGCCGGTACTGCAGTAAAGCCCTGCCCCGTTGCGAGTCCGGTCGAAGAAGCCGAAATGGCACGGGGGGTTGCGGCACGCCTTGACGCGCCCCCAGTCGCCGGTCTGCGCGAAGGTGGTCACCGCGGCCAGGACGGTCCCGAACACCCGCGGCACCCCTGCCTGCGGCGACGCCAGTTCGACGCCATCGGCGGTGACCATCGTCGCCAGCGGGTAGAGCGCACCTGCGCGCCGCAAGTGTTGCTCGGCGTGCTGGAGCGGCTCGCCGAGGCTCTCCTCGTCGCCCGAGTGCGCGAGCAGCAGGGTGACCAGGGCGTCACGCAGCTCGCGTGCGGCCGCGGCATCGGCGTCGGTCGCCACCGTATGGCCGCCGAACTCGTCGTGCTCCGCCAGCCATGCCGCGAACGACTGCCCGTCCCCGAACATCTCTCGTCGGCCGCCTCCGTCCGCGCGCGTGTTCACGAACGTGAGCACGGTCTCCACCACCGGCGCGACAGTGCGCGGGCCGGGCTTCGCAGATTCGGCTGAAGCACTACTCATCACGCCATCCTACACCGGCAGAGCGAGGCACTAAACCGCCTAACGGGCAACTCAAAGCGTCCCCACGCTTGACTCGTTGCGAGCTAACGGCTTACGTTCGCAACATGAACGGAACTTCAAGTCAGCAGACCAGCCTCCGCACATGGCTCATCACCGGCGCGACCTCCGGCATCGGCCGCGAACTGACCCGCCAGGCACTGGAGAACGGCGATGTCGTCTCGGCGATCGCCCGCAACACCGTTTCCCTGCAGGAACTGACCGAAGCGCACGGCGACCGCCTGCTCCTCATAGGGGCAGACGTGCGTGACGAGCAGGCCGTCCGGGAAGCGGTGGAACACACGCTCTTGCGGTTCGGCCGCATCGACGTGGTGGCGAACAACGCCGGCTACGGACTCTTCGGGGCCGTCGAGGAAGCCTCCGACACGCAGGTCCGCGCTGTGTTCGACACCAACGTCTTCGGAGTGCTCAACGTGCTCCGCGCGACGCTGCCAGTACTTCGCTCCCAGCGATCCGGACACATCCTCCAGGGCTCCTCGGTCTACGGGCAGTCCGCCCACCCCGGCGTGGGACTACTGGCCGCGACCAAGTACGCGGTCGAGGGACTGTCGGAGGCGCTGGTGGCCGAAGTCGCACCGCTCGGCATCAGTGTCACGATCATCCAGCCCGGACTGACCGCCACCCCCTTCCTGTCCAACCTCGATGTCGCGGTCGGCCTCGACGACTACGACCAGACCGTCCGCGCGGTTCAGAAGGGCATCGGAGAACTGCCCGCATCCGCGTTCTCCTCCGCAGCCCGGATCGCCGAAGGCATCCGAACCGCGGTCGACAGCCCCAACCCCCCGCTCCGCCTGGCCCTCGGCACCTCCAGTGCCACCGCAATGCGCACCGCCCTGGAGGCCCGCACCGCAGACCTGGACAACTGGAAGCGCGTGACTGACGCCGTCGACAGGTGAGCGCGAGTCCCGCCGAAGACCAGCGCTGACAGCCAGAGCCCCAGGCCCCGGAGCCGGCTGACCAACAGCTCCGGGGGCCCTCACCTCGAGCCGCGTCGTCCGACCAGGCGACGGCACAGGGGCCCCCTGATCGGGTCCTGGTCCCGTGCGCGGCACACGTAGGGGCGGCATACGCCGCCGGTTCCCGACCGTTCTCCCCCGCGACACTCGGCCCCGAGGCCGCGTCAGTGGCCTTCAGGAAACGGTGCGGAGGCATTCGATGAGGTAGTAGCCCGTTTCGGGGTCAGTGGTGACGCCGTGGGCTTCGCTGCCGAAGCCTGGGAAGGCGCGGTCGGAGGCCTCGAGGGCTGTGAGGTAGCGCAGGAGGGGGCCGTCGGGGGCGCCGAGGGATTCGCCGGGCATGAGGACGGGGATCCCGGGCGGGGTGACGGTGACCATGGCGGCTGCGATCCGGTCGGCGGCGTCGGCCAGGCGGACGCGTTCGGTGCCGCCCCGGATGAGCTGCTGGTAGCAGTGGCGGGGTGGGTGGACAGGGACGGGCAGGTCGTGGAAGGCCTCGTCGAGTGCGGTGATGAAGGCGCCGCGGGTGAGGTGCTCGTGCATCTGCGTGCACAGTTCGCGCAGGGTGGTGTCGCGGTAGCGGGACCGGTGGCGTGCCACGAGGGCGGGCAGGACCCCGTCGAGGGCATCGGTGTCGTAGAGGGCCTTGAAGTCCATCAGGGCGTCCATGAGCGTGTCCCACTTGCCCTTGGTGATGCCCATGGAGAACAGGATGAGGTATGTGGAAGACGGGCAGGTCCTTGAAACGGTGCCGGATCCTGTCCAGGACCTCCGCCCCGCCCGTCGGCACTTCCAGCCCGTCGGGCGTCGTTCCTGCCGGCTCACGGCGGGCGGCGCGGGAGGGGAGGTCCCAAGCCACCACCGCGGCCGCGATGCCGGCTTCCGTCTGCAGCATCGCCCGGGCGTCACGCGCGTCACCGACAGGCCGCAGCTCCAAGCCCCGGTTCTCCAGCTCCTTGCCGATCCTCCGTAGCTGCTCGGCACTCACCCCACCTCCGAGGGGGTCCTCCCGCAGTGCCAGCAGCACCGTACCGATCGCCATGACCCCACCCGCTTTCGCTCACAAGGGGCCCGACAGGCGGGACGCCGACGGGACCGCCCGACACCGCTACGTGCGGGCAGTCATCAGCCTGGCCGAGCCCCCCACCCCACAACCGATTTTCACCGTCCGCTTCACCCGCACGGACGATATCCACCGATTCGGCCAGACACGTCCCTGATCACGACGGTAAGGGCTGTCCGCACGGCAGGGCCCGGGCGGGCGGCACGGCCAGGGCTACAGCCCGCGGGTCAGCACCATCCCGCTGCCAGCGCCTGTCGGCTGACGACGAGCGTGTCCCGTCCGGCGACGACCTCAGGTACGCCGGGCCCGGCGCTGGCTCATGGTCACGAGCGCGGCAAGGGTCATGATCGCTCCTCGCCTCGCAGTACGTGCCGGACGGGACCGCCGTGGAGCGGTTGAAGCGGTGGGGAAGGGAAAGGTGCCATGTCCAGGCACGAACGAACGAAGGGAGCGCCGCCATGCCTGACCGACAGGAGAAGAAGGACGACAGGTCGCCGCTGGAGCGCGTGACCGGCGAGAACGATGTGTCCCCCGAGGAGGAGCGGCAGCGTAACGCGGCTTCGTCCGACGACAAAGGCCGGCTCCAGGACATGGCGGAGAAGGTCAAGGACGCGGCGCGGGAGGCCCTGGGTACCGGAAAGCGCGAGCCGACCGAGGCCAGCCCTGAAGCCCAGGAGATGCTGCGTGAGCGTCGTGACGGGTCAGATCGCCGACTGTCATCGGACGGACCGGGTAACGGCTGAGCACGGCCGTCGTGACCTGCCCGCACACGGAAAGCGCCGGTTTCGGCCGGGCCGGTAAGGCGTGGTCCGGCCGGCGGAAGACTGGGGCTGCGCTGCCTACGGGCTGGCAGCCCCGCCCTCCTCCCCCGTCATCTGTTTCGCAGCCCTGCAACGCGGCCGCCGGCTCCGGGCACGGTATGACCGTGTCCCTCTGTCGGACGCGTCAACCACCTTGGAAGGGCGAGATGTTGGACACCGGGTGTGACGGTGATGGAGCTCGACGTCGCCGGCAGCGACGGGCTGCTGACCCTGGCCGGGCCTCCCCCGGTACGACGCCGCCGCCCCCGGCATCCCCGTGCGGGTGGCCGACTTCACCGACTCCCGCGACCTGGCCCACCTCCGCGGGCCGGTGAAACGGTCACGGATTTCGCGCACGTCAGAACCGGTACGCCCCGAGATCTCGTACCGTCTCGGCGAGAGCGCGGATGAGGTCGTTCTCGGCTTCGGTCCTCCAGACCAGGACGAAGTGCATGGGAGGCAAGTCCGGGACAGGGAGCCAGCGGATGTTGCGCATGCCCCAGTGCCTGGTGACGTGGCCAGGCCATGCATGGATGATCTCGCCCATGCCGACGTAGTTGATCAGGTCGTCGCCGGTGTCCGAGACTGCGGACTCGACGCGTTCGATCGTGCGGCCCCGAGGGGTGTAGAAGGGCAGGTAGCCGTCCTCCCAGTAGTCCGGCAGGCCGTGGACTGTGCCGTGCGGGAAGTCGGCGAACAGCTCCAGCGGTACGGTGTCCCGTTCCGCGAGCCTGTGGTCGGCGGCCACGGCGAGGATCCGCGAGTCCGTGCACAGGACCGGTCCGACGGTGAAGTCCGGTTCCTCCACCGGTAGCCAGGCGACGAGGACGTCCATGACACCGCTGCGAAGCTGGCCGAACACATCGGTGTAGGTCGCCTGACGGACCTGGAGTCCCCAGTGCGGATACCGGGCTCGAAACGCCTTCCAGTAAGGGTGCAGGTCGGCGACGTTGAAGGGCATCAGGCTGACGCGGAGCTGGGCGGTGATGCCCCGGGCCGCAAGCTGAGCGCGTTGCAGGGAGTCGTGGAGGCCCGCGTAGACCGGTCGCAGGTCCTCGCGGAACTGGCGGCCGACTTCGGTCAGGCTCACCGTGCGGCTGGTACGGGTGAACAGGTCGGCGCCGATGCGCCGTTCCTGTTTTTTGATGGCCTGGCTGACGCGAGCCTGGGAAACGTGCAGGCGCTGCGCCGTCCGGCCGAAATGCAGCTCTTCCGCCAGTGTCAGGAAGATCTCGATGTCCCGCAGCTCCACCGGCCCCCCGGCCCCCGTCGATAACCCACGGGTTATCGAACCGCGTGGAAGTCTGCCTTGATCATATGTCCGAACCCCCGGATCGTTAAGCCATGCACGCATCCCTGGACAACCTTGCCTCGGTACCGTCAGCCGGCCGGCGTGGCGCGCGCGTGCCGCGCTTCTGCGCGGCGGGTGCCTGTCCTTCGCTGCCGGATGGACGCCGTTGAAGAGGACGCGACCCGGGTGCTGACCTGACCGCCGGTTCAGCCTGACCTCGGCCTGATCTCAACGGCCACACGCGCCTACGGACCGGCGAAGGCGAAGTCCTCGTGGGCCGACGGAGCCCTTGATGTGGCCTCGACGGTTGATCCGCTCCAGCTGGACGCGCGCGTCACGCGGCGTCCTTCGGCGGTGCGTGCCGACCGGACGAACCTGGCTCTGACACGCGCAGAACCCCTGCTTCACCGCATCGTGCCGACGTCTCCGCTTTCACCCACCACCCCCGACAACTTATGAGGAGCTGCCATGCATGTGTCCGCGTCCACCGTTTCCCTGACCGTCTCCGACGTCCACGCCTCCCGCGACTTCTTCGTCACCCACCTCGGCTACGAGGTGGCCATGGCTGACGACGGCTTCTGCTCGCTGACCCGCAAGGATGCCGGCGTCGACCTCGTCCTGCTCCGCAAGGGGACCGAAGTCCTCCCGGCTGAGCAGCGGGACCGGGAGGCGGGCGGCCTCATCCTCGCGTTCACCGTCACCGATCTCCATGCCGAGGAGACCCGTCTACGCGCGGCGGGCGCGCCCATCACCATGCCGCTGCGCGAAGAACCCTGGGGCGAGCGCCTGTTCCAGATGACCGACCCCAACGGCGTCGTCGTCCAGCTCGTCGAATGGGCCTCCCCCGACCACCCCGAGGACCGGGACCAGGATCTGGGCGCACGTGTGATCACTCCCTCGGCCGAGAACGTCACCGTCTCCCCGAACGCCACCATGACCGGCCTGGCGTCCCCCAGTCGCGGCAGCGCGGAACTCAGCACCTGGACGGTCACGATGGAGGCCGGTGCGACCGGCCCCGAACACTCCATCAGTCGCGAACAGGTCTGGACGGTCACCGCGGGCGTCCTCGAGGTGACGTGCGACGGTCGTGGCCAGCAGGTTTCGGCCGGCCAGACCCTGATCCTTCCGGCGGACCGGACCCGCCGGGTCCACGCGCACGAGCAGGTCCAAGCCCATGTCTCGATGCGCTCCGACGGAGCCGCCTCCGTACCCGGCACCGAGGGCAGCCGTGAACTGCCATGGGCCCGGTAGCCGTCGCTGCTCCGGACACGGCGGGCCCCAGGGGGGCTTTGGCGGCCCAGGCCGTGCCCGGCACACCACGGCCGCGGCCGGCGTCCATGGGGATGGGAGTCGCTCAATGCGTGTGTGCGACGCCGGTCCCCGCCACCCGGGGCCAGCCCTTCCTCCGAAGTCACCGGGGCTGGAGGTACTTGACCGGGGGGCGTTCGGGGCGGGAGGCGTTGGCTGTGGGCTTGGTGGGGCGTATGCGGCGTGAGAGGCGGGGTGTGGTGCAGGGTTCGCCTTGGGCGGGGGTACGGGCACCAAGGAGGCTGGAGGTGACGGCCAGGATGATGGTGATGTTGCCGGCGAAGTCGTCGGCGGGCACGGGGATGTCGATGTCGGGGTTCCCCAGCTGGCCTACGGCGACGGCTGCGGGAACGTAGTCGATCATGGCGTCGGTGAGCTCGGTTCGGGGGTGCGCAGCCTCGTGGTGGAGTTTGCCCAGGACGCGTAGGACGGTGGTGGTGCTGGAGTCGAGGTTCCTGATGCGGCCGCGGTCGCTGGACAGCGGTGTGGTTTCGGGGGCGGGGTCGGTGTCGACCTGGGTCTGGAGGCGCCACCAGGCGGCCGCGTCGGTTTCGCCGAGGGCGAGGTGGTGGAGGTAGAGGCAGTAGGAGGCGGCGTCATCGCCGGCTCCGGCGGCGTACTGCCACCAGAAGCGGGCGCTGTCGGCGGCGTCGGCGAGTTGGAGGATGCAGCCCAGGACCCGGGCCCCGGGTGGGCCGGGGATCTTGTCGGTGAGGAAGTCCTGCAGCGCTTCCGCGGCGGTGCGGGCGACGACGGTCTCGCACAAGGTCAGTAGGTACCGCGCGGCAGTGTACTCATCGGCGTCAGAACCGTGCGGTCCCCATTCCATCGGGAGCACCATGTGGTCCTCCGCGTGGCGGGGGACCACGTCGCGTGGCATGTCGAGGTCGTCGCGCAACAGAGCGGCGGCCAGGAACTCATCGATCGGATGCATGAGGGCCTTCCGGATGGGCGGGGAGGTTGAGGCGGGTGGTCAGGGAGCGCCTGGCGTGACGTTCGGTGGAGATGACGAAGGCGGGCGTGACGCCCAGGAGGTCGGCGACGGGGGTGGTGTCCATGCCGCGCAGGTGGCGCAGGACGATGACGTCGAGTTGGACCTCGGGCAGCCGGCTCACGGCGCGGAAGAGAGCCAGGGTCTGTTCGGCCTGGGTGAAGGCCGCAAGTACGGTGGCGTTGTCGAGGGCGACGGTGCTGAAGGCCGCGCCGGCCAGCTCGGGGTAGCCGTCGGTGTGGGGGGCGCGGGCCATGACCCCGCGGCGGAGAACCTGCCAGGCATAGTGCTGGACGTGGGAGCTGGCCAGAGCCTCGTGCCAGCACAGCCAGAGGATGTCGAAGGTTTCGGTGACGACGCGGCTGGTTTCCCCTGAGTCCCTGAGGAAGACGTTGGCGTAGCTCTCGTAGCGTGCGCCGTTGGTCTTCGCGAAGGCGTGGTGTTCCAGCGGCGGGGCGGACGGCCCGGTGGAAACGACGATCTTGGCTATGCTCCCCTGGATCCAGCCCCTCTTCTTCTGCGCCTCGCGAGCGGCGGCCGCCCACAGGCGGCACATCGGCGTGACCGGCATCCCCAGTACCCTGACCAGCGCGTAGGTTATCTCCCAGTGGGGGTACAGGCCGACACCGCGCAGCAGCTCGGTGACCTTCGACTTCGAGAACCCGGCGCGTTCGGCAAGGTGGCTGGCGGTCATCCCGCTGGCATCCAGACGTGCACGCATCGGCTCGAGCCATGCCCGATGCTGCGGGCCCGTGCCGTCCACGATCGGCCCGAGTTTGCGACCGGGGCGACTGGGAGGCTCCGCGCCCCCCGTTCCCGCGGTCGGTGACATCGGCGTCATCGCCGCGCCTCCGCGTCCGGCCCCGGGTGTATCGGCGCCCCCAACCACAGCCGGGCTCGGACGGAAGCCGAAACCGAGGCGAGGCGGAACGAGGCGGGGCCGCCCGAAGCCGGGAGGGCTGACGCGCGGTCGGCCGAAGCGGGCGCAGCGGCCGGGCTGCGCGAGGGCCTCACCGCCCCGACCACCAGGACCGGCGCTGAGGCAGCGCCGGCGCGCACATGCTGAAGCAGCATCGAACCTGTCTCCAAAGTAGACAAATGCGTTCATCCGGAAGGCAGTTGACCGCCGCGCGTGCCACACGACGGGTTGCCGGGACGACAGCTTGATGCGGAGACGAGCGCCAACGCGACACGATCAAGAGATCACGGAACAATGCCCTCCACCGGGCGCACGCCCGCAGCGCCGGGCCGGATACCGCACGCGGGCGTGAATTCTCCAGCATTCGCAGCATTCACGGGCCAGTTCCCGCAACCGGCTTGCGTCACTACCCCGCGAAGCGGTCAATGGGGAACACCGGCGCCCACCAGCGTCGAACCCTTCCCATCCGGAAGGCCCTGTGCCCCCTCCCGTGCCAAGACGAGGGGGCACAGCCATGACCTGCGCCCAGCCGCCCACACGCCGGCAGGCGGTGTCGGTGGCCGTGGTGACGGACTGCTCGGCCGGTCCAGGTCGTGCTGCGTGTGGAGCGCGGGGAAGAAGCGGGGACGCCCCGCCTGACCGGCGCGCTGCTGGCGCCGGGCCGCTCGGGCACCTGGCCTCGGGGAATGGCACCGGCGGTCCGGCGGTGGCGCGTTCGACGCTCCCAACACCACCGTGCGCCGGGCCGTCGGCCCTTGCACGGCCCCACCGCAGGGGGGAGAGTCCGTGCCCAGCACCGAGAGCGTCGGACCGATCCGCGAAGCGTCTCCGGAGGAGCTCGCATATGAACCGATCGCATGCCAGGGCCTGGTTGTCGGCTCTTGTGTCGGCCGTGGCCGCCGTTGGGGTGGCGTTGGCACCCGTGCAAACGGCGCAGGCTGACCCCGCCGGTGTACTGCGCACCCTCGACTGGGAGCAGTCCGCAGACCGCACCCTCCCCGCCGCGGCGCCCCCGAACCTCAACAAGCACTGGGCGACGGCGTACGGCGCGACCAACGTGACGTCCCCCGTTCGGGACGGCTCCCACGCCGCCCGATTCGAACTCCGCAAATCCGACCCCGTCGTCTCCAGCAGCAAACGCGCTGAAGTGTCCCAGCGTGACGATCAACCCGCCGGCGCCGAGCGCTGGTACGGCTTCAGCATCAACCTGCCGTCGACTTGGGTGGCCGACACCTCCGCTGAGATCGTCAGCCAGTGGCACCAGTGCGACTCGGGCTGTCCCGGCGGTTCCCCTCCTCTGGCCCTGCTCACCGACGAGGGCCGCTGGAAGATCGACTTCCGGGGCGAGATGATCGACCTGGGCCCGTACACCACGGGAGTCTGGGTCGACTGGGTCTTTCACGTGACCTGGCGTACGGACAGCACAGGCCTGCTCCAGGTATGGAGGAATGGTGAGCGGGTCCTACACCGGACAGGGGCGACGCACGGTGGGGGTCCGCGCTCGCCGTATTTCAAGTTCGGCATCTACAAATGGGATTGGAACACCGGCGCCCCCTCCAACACCACCGAGCGCGTCATGTACTACGACGCCGTGCGTCTGGGTGACGAGCGAGCCGCCCACCGGGACGTGTCGCCGCAGCGGACCTGCACACGGCCGGTCACCCCTGTAGCCGCCTCCGCCTCCACCCACGAGCCCGCCAACCCGCCGGCCCACGCGGTCGACGGCGACCTGGGGACACGTTGGTCCGGCCAGGGCTTCGGGGCAGCGCTCGTCATCGACACCGGCGCGGTCCGACAGCTGTGCGGCGCGACCACGGCCTGGCACCGCGGGGACCTCAGGTGGAACGACTACACGGTGCACGTGTCGGCGGATGGCGTCTCGTACACCAAGGCCTGGGAAGGCCGCAGCTCCGGGACGACCCTGTCACCCGAGACCGTTCTCTTCGGCCAGGGGTCCCTGGACGCGCGCTACGTGAAGATCTCGTTCTGGGCGAATCCGGAGAACGACTGGGCGAGCATCACAGAGGCCCGACCCCTGGGGCTGTAGGCGACCGCCTCGTGAGTGGGAGGCACCCCGCCGCGTCCGGTGGCCGCCACCGCCGGACGCGGTGCCCGGCTGCGGTGGTCGTACCGCGTGCGCTCCGAGGGGGTGGACCCGCCCGCGGAGGGCGCCCGGCGGCCCCCTGCGGGCACGCGCGCCCATCTCGGACCTTCATCCGGCCCCCGGCCGCTAATCGAGGCCTGCTTGGAACCCCGCCCCGGACAATGCTGCGTCCGGCTGCGGCCAGCCACCTGAATAGGCCAGAGCGCGCTCGTCGTATTCCGGAAGCCATTGCAGGAATTACATGCCGTAAAACAGCCAGGCCACGAGTCGGTCGAACGGGTCTCCGTGCGGCAGCGAAACAAGCGTGCGAGGGCACTCCGCGGAGTGCAGGTGTGGGCCGTGCGGTCGGGCGCCGGTGTCCGTTGCGGACCTCACTCGTACAGGTATCCGTACCGGACGACTCGCGGCCTTCCGCTTTGGGCCGCGTCCGGTGTCATAGGCGGAGCGCCTCAGTGGGTCGTGCAGGGTTTGGTAAGCGTCGATGACTGCGGCGAGTTCTGCATCGGCCGAGGCCACGCCGGGGCGGGCGTCAGGGTGCAGGGCACGGATCAGCATGCGATAGGCGCTGGTGATCTGCTCCGGCGACGCCTCCGCCCGGAGGCCGAGGACGGCGTAATGGTCGCGCGCCGGGCGCGAGCCGCTCATTTCTCTCACCTCCGAAGTGTCCGGAGCTGCCCTTTCACCGTCTTAAAACGTTCGCGGGATGCTGTCAAGGGAGGTCGGTTTTCTCGGCCTCCCCACCTCCCCCACACCCGACGGTGCTGTGTCAGGCGGATGGCGGCTTGGCGCTGCCGTGTCCTGGCCGGGCTTGGTCCGGTGGTTCGCCCACCGTGACCTGGGCCGGGCGCAAGAGGTGTTGTCCGACGCGGTAGCCGGGCCGCAGCACCGTTGTGCAGGTCGGCTGGTCGACCTCGTCGGAGCGCTGATAGGAGATCGCCTCGTGCCGGGTGGGGTCGAAGACTTCGCCCGGGGTACCGACTTCCTGCAGGCCGAGGGTGGCGAGCTGGGTTTCCAGTGTGTCGGCGACCGCCCGGAAGCCCGGGTCGAGTTCACCGTGCTCGCGTGCCCGGTCAATCGCGTCCAGGACGGGAAGCAGCCCTCCCAGGACGTTGGCGACCGCGATTTCCCGTATCGCGAGGCGGTCGCGCCGCACCCGCTTGCGGTAGTTGTCGTACTCGGCCTTCAGACGCTGCAGGTCGGCGGTGCGCTCCGCGAGCTGCGTCTCCCAGGCGTCGGGCGGGCTGCCCGTGGCAGGAGGGCCGGGAGTACCCGGCCCTCCGGCGCGTGGCTGCGCCTCCTGTTGCGCGGGAGCGCTGTCGGGGGCCCTCAGCTGGAGGGTGACGGGGTCGATGCGTCGCTTGTCGCGGATGACGACGGGCGGCTGCCTGCGCGGCTCGTCGAAGGACCTCGGCCGGCTCATCCCGCGTCTCCTCTCGCCTTCTCCTCGTCGACGATCTCCGCGTCGACGACTTCCTCGTCCTCTCCTGACGGCCCGCCGCCGGATCCCGCTGCGCCGCCGCCGGCGGCGCCCTGACTGTCGGCGTAGAGAGCGGTGCCGATCTTCTGGGCGGCCGCGCTGGCGCGCTGGGTCGCGTTGCGGATGGCCGTGGCGTCCTCGCCCTTGAGCGCTTCCTTCAGCTCGGCGACGGCGGACTCGACCTCGGTCCTGAGGTCGGCCGGGATCTTGCCCTCGTTCTCGCGCAGCAGCTTCTCGGTCTGGTAGACGAGCTGTTCGGCGCTGTTGCGGGTCTCTGCCTCCTCCTTGCGGCGGCGGTCCTCCTCGGCGTGCTGCTCGGCCTCGCGGACCATGCGGTCGATGTCCTGGCGGGGCAGGGACGAGCCGCCGGTGACGGTCATCTTCTGCTCCTTGCCCGTGCCGAGGTCCTTGGCCGTGACGTGCATGATGCCGTTCGCGTCGATGTCGAAGGACACCTCGATCTGCGGGACGCCACGCGGGGCCGGCGGCAGGCCGGTCAGCTCGAACATGCCGAGCTTCTTGTTGTACGCCGCGATCTCGCGCTCGCCCTGGTAGACCTGGATCTGCACGGACGGCTGGTTGTCCTCGGCCGTCGTGAAGATCTCGGACCGCTTGGTCGGGATCGTGGTGTTGCGCTCGATGAGCTTGGTCATGATGCCGCCCTTGGTCTCGATGCCGAGGGACAGCGGGGTCACGTCGAGGAGCAGAACGTCCTTCACTTCACCCTTCAGGACACCGGCCTGGAGAGTGGCGCCCATGGCGACGACCTCGTCCGGATTGACGCCCTTGTGGGGATCCTTGCCCGTCAGCTCCTTCACCAACTCCGTCACGGCCGGCATGCGGGTGGAGCCGCCGACCAGGATGACGTGGTCGATGTCCGCGACCTTGATCTTCGCGTCCTTGACCGCGTTGTGGAAAGGCGCCTTGCAGCGCTCCAGGAGGTCGGCGGTCAGCTGCTCGAACTGCGAGCGCGTGAGCTTCTCGTCCAGGTGCAGCGGGCCCTGGGCGGAGGCCGAGATGTAGGGCAGGTTGATCGTCGTCTCCGTCGCGGCGGACAGTTCGATCTTCGCCTTCTCGGCGGCCTCGCGCAGACGCTGGAGCGCCATCCTGTCCTTGGACAGGTCGATGCCGTAGCCGTTCTGGAACTGCTTCACCAGGTGATCGACGACCTTCTGGTCCCAGTCGTCTCCGCCGAGGTGGGTGTCGCCGTTGGTGGACTTGACCTCCACCAGTCCCTCGCCGATCTCCAGCAGCGACACGTCGAAGGTGCCGCCGCCCAGGTCGAAGACGAGGATCGTCTGGTCGTTCTCCTTGTCCAGGCCGTACGCCAGCGCGGCGGAGGTGGGCTCGTTGATGATCCGCAGCACCTTCAGACCCGCGATCTCGCCGGCTTCCTTCGTCGCGGTGCGCTGGGAGTCGTTGAAGTAGGCCGGCACCGTGATCACGGCGTCCGTGACGTCCTCGCCGAGGTACGCCTCCGCGTCACGCTTCAGTTTCTGCAGCACCCGCGCAGAGATCTCCTGCGCCGTGTACCGCTTGCCGTCGATGTCGCCGCTGACGGGGAAGCGCCAGTCCGTGTCGCCGATGTGGCGCTTGACCGACCGTGCGGTGCGGTCGACGTTCGTCACCGCCTGCCGCTTGGCGATCTCTCCGACCAGGACATCTCCGCCCTTGCCGAAGGCCACCACGGAAGGGGTGGTCCTGTTTCCTTCGGTGTTGGTGATGACCGTGGGCTCGCCGCCCTCCAGGACCGCGACGACGGAGTTGGTCGTGCCCAGGTCGATCCCGACTGCGCGTGCCATCATCCGCTCCTCTCCAGTCAACGAACTCCAAATCGATGAGTCTCTCGGCTGTCCACTTCCTCGTGTTCACATCCTCGGGCCGGGCCGAGCAGGGCCGCAGGACGTCGAGGCCGTAGCAGTCGCAGAGGTGTCCGTCGGCGCGCGCTCTGATCACGGCGGTGGGAGGCGGTGTTTCGGGCATGGCCGCCACCTCGCCCTCGTTCCTGGCCGGCTCGGCAGCTACGGAGGGAGGCCGGAGGGCGCCCCGAAAGGCGGCCGGCGCACCCTCCCGCGCCCTGCGTGTTCCTGCGGGGCGTCCGTCAGGCGTTGATCGCCTTGCGGGAGCCCTCTGCGGCCCTGATTTCGATCTTCCGAGGCGGCGCCTCGTCGACCACGGGGATGCTCAGCCTCAGTACGCCGGCTTCGTAGGACGCCTCGATGCGGTCGGTGTCCAGCGTCTCTCCGAGGAACAGCCGGCGGCTGAAGGTCCCGGAGGCGCGCTCCGCGATCAGCACGTCACTGCTCTGTGAGGAGGCGGTGGTTCGCCGCTCCGCCCTGATGCTGAGGACGTTCCGTTCGACGTCCAGGTCGATGGACTCGGGGTCGACCCCGGGCAGGTCCAGCTCGACGACGAAGGCCTCCCCCTCGCGGAAGGCGTCCATGGACATGGCTTCCGGCCGGGCCCCAGTACTCAGAAGCTGCTGAGTCAGCCGGTCCAGTTCCCGGAAAGGATCGGTCCGCATGAGCATCATCGCTCACTCCTTTCCCACTCGTCGCAGATGCACATGGCAACACCACCTATATAGCGCGCACTAAGAAAGTTGACAAGAGTCGACTCAAGCAGGCTGGGAGACGATCACATCGAAGGCACCGCGGCCACACCTCTGGTCGGGCCCCCGCGTCAGACCGGGCCCAAGCCCGAGTCGGTAGCTCCACCCTTGTTCGTGGACGAGCGCGCGCCAGGGTCCTGCGGCATGGCCGAGCGTGGCCGTGGAGTCGATTGCGAACGCTACGGGCCGGAGGTCACGCGTCGGCGACTCGACGGTATTACGTCGCCGCAGGGAAACCGGGGTCAGCGGATCCGCGCGGTTCGTCGCGCCAGGACTGCTCGGCCCATATGGTCTTGCCGGTCGAGTTGTGCCGGGTGCCTCAGCGCTTGGAGAGCCGACCGACCGGAAACAGGCCTCGGCCGCCTTCGCCCAGGTCGTGTGCCGGCGGGGGGGGTGAGGGGAGGTGGAACGGGCGGGCGCCCTCCGGCGCGGCCTCTGCACTGGCCGCCCGCCGGAGGGAAGGTGGAGGTGGGGAAGGCGAAGCGGATATCCCGGCACGCGGCCGGGATGGACGCGGGACGCAGGACGCCACGCCAGGAGGAGTCGTGGAGTGGTTCACGGACGGTGATTACTGGCTGAGCCGACTCGTGTTCCAGCGAGGTCTGGCCGTGCTCTATGCCATCGCCTTCCTGAGCACCGTCAATCAGTTCCGGGCGCTCATCGGTGAGCGCGGCCTGCTGCCGGTTCCGCGTTTCGTCGCGGCCGTTCCCTTCCGGAGATCGCCCAGCATCTTCCAGCTCCATTACTCCGACCGCTTCTTCGCGATCACCGCCTGGACGGGCACCGTGCTTTCCGTGGCGCTCGCCGTGGGCGCGGCCGACCGGGTACCGCTGTGGGCGTCGATGCTGATGTGGGCGGTGCTGTGGGTCCTCTACCTCTCCGTCGTCAACGTCGGTCAGACGTGGTTCGGCTTCATGTGGGAGTCGCTGCTGCTCGAAGCGGGCTTCTTGGCGATCTTCCTCGGGAACGAGGACGTGGCGCCTCCGGTGCTGGTGCTGTTCCTGCTGCGCTGGCTGCTGTTCCGGTTGGAGTTCGGCGCCGGACTGATCAAGCTGCGTCACGATCCGTGCTGGCGCGACCTGACCTGCTTGCACTACCACCACGAGACCCAGCCGATGCCAGGCCCCCTGACCTGGTTTTTCCACCGCTTGCCCCGGCCGCTGCACCGGGTCGAGGTCGCGGCCAGCCACGTCGCGCAGCTCGTCGCTCCGGTCATGCTGTTCGCGCCACAGCCGATCGCGAGCGTGACCGCCGGGTTCATCGTCGTCACGCAGCTCTGGCTCGTGGCGTCGGGAAACTTCGCATGGCTCAACTGGCTGACCATCCTCCTCGCCGTCACCGCGATCGACGGCGCGCGAGCCGCAGACGCGCTGGGCCTGTCCGAGCCCCCTGCCTTTGCCGCCCCGCCGAGCTGGTACGAGAGCACGGTGCTCGTCGTCACCGGCCTCATGGCGCTGCTCAGCTACTGGCCGGTACGCAACCTGTTCTCCCGCCACCAGGTCATGAACTACTCCTTCAACCCCTTCCACCTGATGAACACCTACGGAGCCTTCGGCAGCATCGAGCGCACGCGCTACGAGGTGGTGCTCGAAGGCACCGACGAACCGGAGATCAGCGACGACACGGTGTGGCAGGAGTACGAATTCAAGGGCAAGCCCGGTGACGTGCGCCGCATGCCCCGGCAGGTGGCCCCCTACCACCTGCGGCTCGACTGGATGATGTGGTTCGCGGCAATCTCACCCGCATACGCCAGGCCCTGGTTCACGGCCTTCCTCGTCAAACTGCTCGACAACGACCCGGTCGTCCTCAAGCTGCTGCGTCACAACCCCTTCCCGTCGTCCCCGCCCACGTTCCTGCGCGCCCGCCTCTACCGCTACCGCTTCACCGACCGCCACGAGTTGCGAGAAACCCGCGCCTGGTGGCACCGCACCTTGGTGGGGGAATACGTCCCCGCCGTCACCAAGGCAGGATGAGGCCTTCCCGTCCCGCCCCTGGCTGCCGGACGGGCGCCTCACATGATGGGCTCCGCGGGAAGGGCGAGCCGGATGCCGCGAGTCCGGGCGGGATGGCGGCGGAAGCGAGGTACTTGCGCCGGCCACTGTCCGGTGAGGGTCCCCGAAGAACGCGCGGGCAACCCACCGCGGGACCGGCTCGTACGACCGCCTCATCCGCGGCGGCTTTCGTTCCATCAACGGGCATCGTTCGTGCTCCGCCTCATCCGCGGCAAGTTCCCAGCGCGGCTGCGCCGCGTGTACAACGGGGTGGAGCTCCAGGACGCCCCCTGACGGAGACTTTCACGGTCAGCTGAAAGTGGAAGGGCAGGAAGGAGTCCCCCCACAACCACCGGATCACCCGCAAGTCGGCGTGTCTGCGTGCGCTGGCTGAACCGGCGCGGCGTGCGTCCTCATCACGGTCAGGACAGCGGACTTCGGGCTGGGGCGGCGGCGCCTCCACCGGCAGACCCTCGCCGACCGTGAGCGCACGCTGGGGCCGGACCACCCCCGCACCCGCCGCAGTCGCGACAACCTCGCCCGGCTCGGAACCCAGGCGCCAACCGAGCGGACCGGTCGACAGCGTTGGGGGGATTTCAGGAGCCGAAGGGGCACGGATGAGTAGTCCTGGATCCGGGCCAGACGGCCGAAGACGGCCGTCTGGATGAGGCGTCGACCCCATCAGGCTCCGTTGGGTGATGTCACACGCTCGTGGCTCCTTTGAGGTGGTTGCACGGCTCCCATGCCACGCACACGCCCCCCGGACGCCGCCAGATGGCGGGGCTCCACCCCGGGGGGAAAGGAGACGCCGATCGACGGGTCAGCCGAACGGGACGTAGCTCTCTCCGTTGAGGAACAGGTACCCCTGGGGGCCGATCCCCCACAGGTAGTTCTGCGCTCCACCCTCGGTGGAGATGGTGAGCTGGTTTCCCTCGACCGTGAAGCGGCCGACGGTGCTCGTGCCCCAGATGTCCATCCTGCACGAGCCGTCCGGGTAGAAGCTGTACACCGAGGACTTGAAGCCGTCAGAGCTGCCTCCGCTCCAACTTCCGATCAGCGCGGCCGGAACGCCGGTCCCCCCGCCCCGGTCGTCGGAGACGCCGCCGCCCGACACACCAGGACCGTCGTAGCCACCAGTGCCACCAGTGCCACCCCCGCCCCCGCCCCCGCCCCCACTCCCGTTGCAGGCGCCGAGGGTGAGCAGTGCGCAGAGCAGCGCGCCGGATACTGCCGCCGAGCGTCGGGCCTTGCTCATGGAACCTCCAGGCGCTGCGGTGAGCGTTCAGCCCACCGTCGATCCAGCTGCGTCCGAGCGCAAGGAGACGACAGAAAGTAGCGCATAGCGACCGGTTCTGACCGTCCGAGCCATGCCTCCGGACCGTAGGCAAGCCGACCGGCCAAGCCAACGATGTAGTGCGTGTTGACATCCGGTGCCACCGCCGAAGTGCATGGTGCCGGGGAGTCGACTCCCTCAACAGCGTCGGGCGCCTGTGCCCGCCGAGGGCGTCAGGCCGCCGGCGGCCAACACGTCCTTGAGGGGGCATGAGCGGCTCCACACCCGTTCTGCGTAGTCGTAGGCGGCCACCACCGGGACCGCCCGGATACCGGAGCCCCGTACGTCCTGCTGGGGGGGCGAGTGAGCTGCTCTCCAACGGCTGTCGGCACGCGGGCGACGTCCCCGGCCTCCATGGCTTCGTCCGCGGCTGCCGCATCACCGTCGTGGCGTCCGACCACTCGCCCCTCGCCGCCCGACTGGCCCGTCATGTTCGTTTACGGCGTGTTGGTAAAAGAGCGGCGGTAGGAGCGGGGCGGCACTCCTCGGCGGCGCACGAACTGTTCCCGCAGGATGGCCGCACTTCCGTACCCGACGCGGTGGGCGATCTCCTCGACGGGCAGGTCCGTGGTCTCCAGTAGCTCCTCGGCGCTGCTCAGACGCAGGTTCCGCAGCCAGGCGTGGGGGGGGGTGCCGGTCGCGGCGGTGAAGCGGCGGGCGAAGGAGCGTTTGCTCATCACGGCACGCCGGGCCAGTTCCGCGACGGGAAGCGGCTCGTGCAGGTTCGCGCGGGCCCACGCGAGTACCTCGGCGAGTCGCTCGTCGCCGCAGTCTTCTGGGACGGGGGCGGCCAGGTACTGTGCCTGCCCGCCGTCGCGGTGGGAGGGCAGCACCGCGTCACGGGCCACCGCGTTGGCCACCGCGGCTCCGTACTCCCTCCGCAGCAGGTGCAGGCAGAGGTCGAAGCCCGCGGCGGCTCCGGCGCCCGTGAGGATGTGTCCTTCGTCGATGTAGAGGGCGTCGGGTTCTACGGAGACTTCGGGGTGGTGGCGGGCGAGCAGTTCGGCGAACCGCCAGTGGGTGGTGGCCCGGCGGCCGTCGAGCAGTCCGGCGGCAGCCAGCGCGAATACGCCGACGCAGTGGGCCGCAACCAGCGAGCCGCGCTCGTGTGAGGCCGACAGCGCGTCGAGTACAGCGGGAGCGGGTGGCGTGCGGAACCCGGCCCACGGCAGGGCGATCACAAGATCGGCTGAGGCGAGCCGGTCCAGGCCGTGCGCGATGGTGAGCGGCACGCCCAAGTCAGTGGGGACCGGCCCGGGCCGGTCTGTACACAAGGTGAAGTCGAAGCCGGGCAGTTCCTCACCGTGCGGGCCGAAGACCTCGGTGACGATGCCGACCGCGAGCATGCCGACTCCGGGCGGGGCGTATGCGGCGACGGACACGAAGGGAGGCACGCGTGCAGTGTGGCACTAATCCTGCGATCAGTGGCAGCTGTGCCACTCGTGAACGACCGGCCTGGCCACAAGGATTGGGGACATGACAGACGCACCGCTCGGCCGCAGCGCCGTGTACACGATCCTGACCACCGGATACGTCGGCTCCACCGGCCCTGGAGTCGCCGCTACCGTTTCCTACATATCCGACGCCGGCCGACATGTGATCTTCGATCCGGGCATGGTGGCGAGTCCCGACCTCATCCTCGCCCCGCTCGCCGGGTTGGGGCTCGAGCCCGACGACATCACCGATGTGGTGCTCAGCCACCACCACCCCGACAACATTATGAACGTGGGCCTGTTCAGGCAGGCCCGGGTGCACGATCACAAGGTGGAATACCTGGGCGATCAGTGGACAAACCGGGATGCCGAGGGCTACGAACTGACCCCGTCACTACGGCTGATCCGCACTCCGGGCCACAGCACCGAGGACATCACCCTGCTGGCCGGCACGGACACGGGCGTGGTCGCCTTCGCCGGTGACCTGTGGTGGCACGCGAACGGCCCGGCGGACGACCCGGTAGCCCCCGACCGTGAGGTGTTGCGCGCCTCCCGTCTCCGGGTGCTGGCGGCCGCGGACCTGATCGTGCCCGGCCACGGCGGCCCGTTCAGGGCGGACGACACCACGCCACGCTAGTCGTCCTGGTCGGGATTCCGTTCAGAGTCTGCCCCCGCGCCGCGTATGCGTTGAAGCGCACCTGACCGCACATCTGGTCGCCCGTTCCTTTCGAGCGGAGCGTGGGGGGACAGCAAGAACGGCAAGGAAGGCTGTCGCCGCGGGCGTGCGGCTGACGCGGCCGCGGATGACATGGTCGACGCGGGCCGGCGCGTCAGTGACCTCGATGGCGGTAACGCCGGTGAGCTGAGACGCACGCGCGTCGGGGAGCATGGCGATGCCACCAGCCGCTGCCCGACCAGGCGGGCCAGGCGCTCCACGCCTGATTTGTCGTCAAGAGGCCAGCCCCGGTATTGGGGCCGGGTCCGTGGTCATCGGGTCGGGTGTCCACTGCGGAGTCAGGCCGTGCTCGCTGCGCTCTGCACGCCGGTAGTACCACCACTCGTGCATCTGCGCGCCGGGGCGACTGCCCTTGCCCACGAGCTCGTCAACGGAAGAATCAGTCAGCCGCGGAGCTGATCACCCGTCCGCGTTGGCCCCTCGCAAGGAAATGAACCCTGTCCATAGGTGAGACAGGGAAGCGTGCAGGACGTGCGATCGCGATCGGTGCGACCTGCGCCGCAGTGGTTGTCGCAGCGGCCTCACCTGCGCAGGCTGCTGCCGCGCCCAAGACGAACAGCCTGACCGACGCCTACGCCGCGCCGACGCCGCACTCCCAGCTCATCGGCGGAATCTGGAGCGGTGCGCCCGTCACGATGTACTGCTGGGTGGACAACGTGTGGTCCAACGGCACGAACCGCTGGTTCCGAGTCCAAGGCGCGGGCTACAGCCCCTGCACCGGCCGCCCGATCATGGTCGTCGGCTACGTACCAGCCACCAAGATCGTGAACCAAATCCGCGTCGGACACTGCTGACCACCCCACACACCCCCCTCCACCAGCAAGCAGCACCACCGCCCCTCGCCCTGTTCCTGACACATGGCAGTGGGCGGCAACCCCCGCCCCTGGGGGCCGCCCACGGTCACACCGAATCCCTCCTGCCCCGACGGACAACCGCCCGCCGGCCGGGCGCTCCCTTCGCGACGACGGCGGCGCCGAGACTCCTCATTTCCGGGGGCTGCGGGAAACTATGACGACTGCCGTGCCACGGTCACCAGAGCTCGCCGTCGTCGACAGGGTGGACGTTGCCCGATGGCGCGAAAGGCCAGGCGCAGGCCTCAGGATCTCGGCGAGAACGAGCAGGCCATCGTCGCCGAATGGTTGTGTGACCGTGTGTCCGAGCTGCACCAGCAAGCCGGAGACCGCCGCCTGCACGATGGCCATCATGCTGTCACCCGAAGCTTCGGGCTGCTCGGCCGTCCAGGTGATCAGGACTCACTGTTTCGTCAGGAGCAGCCCGGGAAGCGCAATGACCGGAGCCGCCTGGTTGCCGCCGACGATGCGCACCCAGGTCTCCGGTCCGCCCGGGATGCACGCCAGCGCGCCCTCACGATGTAGCCACATCTGAACGGAAGTCGACATCTGCGGGTAGTCGAAGACCCAACTGCCCTGTTCCGTGCACGTGCCGACCCGCAGGGTGTACTGGCCACCCTGCCCGGGCGCCGTCTGCTCGCCCAGGGTCAGGGACGCAGCGTCCTTCGAGGCGGTCCACACTCCCGGATAGTCCGTGTACGGCCCGGAGCAGGAGCCGCAGACCGCCGCCACCAGCGCGACGACGGCGATTGCGACTGCGGCGCGGGATGGCTGGATCGACAGCCCCGTCGGGCTGCCCGTGCACAGGACCGTGGCCGCGCACGAGGCGGCCATCGCGACGGCGCACCAGACGACCCAGGTCCCCGTGCCCGCCCTGACCAGCATGACCAGGAGTGCGAGCGCGAGGATCCACGAGGCGGCAGCCCGGCAGACGGCAGTAGCGTTCCGGGCATTGCGCAGCGTCAACACCACGATCACGATCGGCAGGACCGCCAGGGTCATGGCAAGGAGCATTGCGCACGCCAGGACGAGGGTCCCGTCCCATGTCGGCAGCAGCATGGTGGTGTCCGCCAAAGCGAACGTCCCCGCCAGGCCTGCGACCTCCACCGCGAGCGCCGACCACTGCACGACGGCGAGCCAGCGGCCTGTCGCTTCTTCCCCCACCAAAGCCCCCACGATTTGAGCACGTTCAATTAGTGGGGTGCATGCTACTGGAACCGGCCACCCTGTCGAGGGTGCGGGCGGAATCCGATGGTCCGCGGGCAGTGGCCGACGGGGTTGCCCGCTGCCGAGGGCCCCCCGCGCCGTACCTCCCCTGGCTGGGCAGGACCCGCCGCAGCCCTGGGGAGGAACAGACCTGTCCCCGTCACACCGGGGAACGGCAGGAGCGGGGCACTACCGGATGTGTGCCTTGACCTCGTCGTAGACACCTTCGTCGGTGCGCAGTTCGCTGTGGCCCAAGCAATCGGTGGTGCGGTTGAGTGCCCCGGTCAGAGTGACGCTTCCTTGGGGGTTGATGACCTGGTCGCAGGGGGAGCGCCAGGTGGCATAGCGCGTGGCGCCCGGGGTCTCGTCACCCGCGTTGAGGTCGTTGAGGAAGGTGGAGCCCGGTCGCATCTCGACGCATGGAGCGCCGGCGCACAGGCGGGCGGCGTGGGTGCCGTGGTTGGGGCCCGCCAGGGAAACCCACGCGTCGACCTTGTCCGCGCCGCCCAGGTGCTTGAGGTAGTGGCGGGAGGACAGGGAGCCCATCGAGTGGGTGACGATGTCGACCTTGGTGGCGCCCGTACGACTCAGGACACGGTCGATCTCCTCGGCAAGCTCCTCGGCGGTGGTGGCATTGGACTGTGTGTAGTTGTAGCTCCACTGGTCCAGGTGGCTCTGCGGCCAGCCGTCGGTCTGGAGTCGGGCGGCCATGGACTGCCACGGTGAAGGGTCCGGGTTCCAGCCGTGCACGAACACGACCGGATCGGGGGTGAGCGCCTTGGCCTGGATGCCATGCGCGGGTGCGGTAGAGGCGGTGGGAAGCAGCGGCATGAGGGCAAGGAGGAGTACCTGCGCGCTCCGTACCAGTTCTTTGATCACGCCCCGGTGTGTAGCGTGCCGCCGGGCTGATCCTGAAGGGCGCTCCCCGCGTACTCACTCGCCCGGAGTCAGGAATTCACCGCAGAAACGTGACGGCGCAGGACGGCCAACTTCACGCCGCCGGGCCCGGCTGCCTCCCCTTGCTCCGGTGACGACCTGGGGGGGGGGAGCCGCGGGGCCGGCACGGGAGCACATCCTGCTTCCGGCCCTCACGCCCCACCTGCAAGCCCGTCCGCTCCTCCGGGCGCCCGGGCCGCATCCGCTCTGTTCAGCTGCGGCCGGCCACCGCCACACCGCCGGACCTGGAATCAGGTGGGACAAGCGCTCCCGCACAGAGCCGGCCAACTCGGCCGGGCCAAGGCGCCGGGAGGGTGGGCTTCTCTGCGAGGGTCAGCCGATGCGGACGGTGATCTCGGGGAGGGGTATGTCGGCAAGGTTCAGCTGGAGCCCGGTCAGGGTCAGGTAGGTCTGCGAGTCGGTCAAGGTGGAGGTGGTGGACGGCGCCTGGGTCTTTCCGCGCGTGCTCACCAGCAGGTACCAGCCCCCGCGCTTGTAGCTGCGGGAGGCGTCGGAGCGGTCGCCGTTCGGGTTCGGGTTCAGCGTCCAGCCTTGGCGTTCCAGGTCGGCGCCGATCGCGTTCATCTCCGCTTGCGCGGCGGTGTTCTCGCGGACGGCCACCCAGCCCGTCCTGTTCGAGTTGGCGCCGGCCGCGACGGTCGGGCGGCCCTGCGACGGGTCGAGGCCCGCCGCGCTGACCGCGGTCCGGATCACCTCGTCCACGGCGTCCCGTGTGAGGGGCGGTGACGTGGACTCCGGTGTGGGCGCCGCCGTGGACGGGGACGGCGTCGGCACGGGCGCGCCCAGGTGGATGCGCCCGTCGTCGTACATCTGGATGTGGTCCGGCAGGACCCCGGCGGCCAGGCTCACGATCAAGGCCGTGGCCAGCCCGATCCACACCCTCTTCAACAGCGCGTTCAACGCGAAACTCCCCCCGAGTGATCATTCAGAGGGAGTCTCACACATACTCCTCGGGGCGTCCGGCGCCCGGTCCGGATCGGGCGGTGGACAGGGCGCGTTCAGCGGCACCCCGGACGGGTCGGCCGCCGGCCGCGTGCGGCCGGCGCCGTCCCCGCCGCCGGTACAGCGCTGCCTGCCCGGCATGACCACCTGCGGCCCCCACGTCTTGGTGGAGACCGTCAGCCCCGGGACCCCGAGCCCTCGGGCTTCACGGCCCCGCGTCCCGAACGGCCACCGGGTCCGGGGCCGGGCCTCGGGTCGGTCGCCGGGGAACCGGGCCGTGCGGCGGGACCGAGATAGGCGCGGTAGCCGTTCATTCCCGGCAGTTCCGGCAGCTCGTACGGGCGCCAGGTGCGGGCCCAGGCGGGTACCGGCGCGCGGCCCGTGACCAGCACAGCGGTCGGCCGGGTACGGGCGAGGGCGGCCAGGGCGGCGGCGCTGATACTGCCGTCGTGGCCGCCGTAGAGCTGGCGGGAGGCGCACCCTGTACGGAAACCGACCCGGACGGCCTCCTCGCCGCTGACCACGCACGGCGCACGCATGCCCTGGCGGCGCAGCGCGTCTGCCACGGCGCCGAAGGCCGCATGGGTCGTACGACTGCGGGCGGCCAGCTGGGCGGTGATCATCAGTTGGAGCGTAAGGTGCGCGGCCAGCGCGAGGCAGATGGTGCCGAAGCAGACGGGCTTGGAGCGGGCGGCGGCGAACAGGCGGGCGAGGGCCACGCCCACCGGGAGCGAGAGCAGCGCGTACGCGGGAAGCAGGAAGCGGGGGGCGGCGTACCCCACGAACAGCAGGTAGGGGGTCGCCATCGACAGCCCGGTCACGGCGGCGACGGCCGTCGCACGGCCGTGCGTCCGGCCGCTCCGGTAGGCGATGGCCACGCCTGCCGCGGCGAACAGGGGCAGGGACAGCCACCACAGGGAGGTGACCGGCTGGGTCCACGGGATGTCGCAGGGGCGGCAGAGTGTGCGGCCGCCGAGGGCGCGCAGGTGGTCGCCGAACGAGGGACTCCAGCCCAACCCGCCCTGGATCTCGCCGGCGCGGTGGAGGCGGGCCAGGAGGCCGCCGTAGTGCAGCCGGGCCTCCACGATCCAGGGCGCGGCGCCGAGTGCGGCCCCCGCCGCGAGCGCCACCAGGCGGGCGGGCTTGTGCGGGCCGGGCAGCAGAGCTGTCGCGCAGGCCGTCGGGAGGACGAGCCACACGGCGTCCGAGGGTCGCATGAGGGCGGCAAGGGCGACTGCGACGGTGATCCCGGCGAGCGCGAGGCGGTCGCCGGGATCGCGGGCGGCTCTCAGGGCACAGCCCGTGGCCGCCAGCGCGGCGATGGCCACCCAGAGGTTGGGCATGGCCTGCGGGCCGTAGAACAGGCTGACCCACAGGCCGGCGAAGAGCGCTCCGGCCAGAGTGAGGGCGTGCAGGGGCAGCAGCCTGCGCCAGGCCCACAGTGCCGCCAGGAGGCCCGCTGCCGAGAGCAGGGCGAGGAAGACCCGCAGGGCGGGCACGGAGGGGGTGAGCGCCACGAGGGGGGCCACGAGGTAGCTGATCCCGCGGGCGCGCGGGGCGCTGAAGAACGCGGCTGGGATGTCCGGCGAGACCTGGCTGACGTAGACGGTCTCGTCCCACCCGAGCCCGGTGCCGGGCGCCATGAACGCCATCTGGGCCAGCGCGTAGGCGGCGGCGACGCTGCCCAGCGCGGCAAAGTCCTTTCGGCGCGGCCTTTGTGGGGGGCGCTCGGCGCCGCGGCCATCCGGTGGGCTGGGCGCCGTGACGGAACGTTGGGCGGCCATGGGCCGGACCTCCCGAGGAGCGGTGGCAGAAGCACCGCCACGCTGACGCGTGCGGCGGCCCTTCGCCAGTCGACTCGGGCACCCGGCTCAACCGGTCCGTTCGCAGCGGCTGCGGATCTCGTGTATGTGGTAGTCGGGCCCGACCCGGGGCGAGGTGGCGGCGCAGGGGCAGCGCCGTTGGCGGGCACGCCAACGGGAAGCGAGCGCCTTCGAGCCGGACGTCGACGCAGACAGCCTCTCAAGGGGCGGACCGGTCCACCCCCACAGGATGGACGCCGTCGCCGCCGGTGCACATGACCGCCAGGTCCGCGCCCGGGCTGCCGCCGTCGAGGTGCATGCCGGCTCCGCAATCCGCGAGCTGTCGGCCTTCGGGAACCTGCCGGTTCGCCGGCTCCAGCTGGTCCCGCAGATCCTGCCGAACCCCGGCATCGGCGAAAGCGCCCGTTGCCCCGTCCGTGCCGAAGCCGAAGGCTCCTGCGGTGAACGCCGACCGGAGCGTGTCGTCACCCGGCGGCCCGAGCGCCATCTCCCAGGCCGCCACGGTGGCGTCGCCGAGCTGCAACCGGACGGCCGCAACCTCCTCGCACGACCCATGGCCCTGATCTGTGACCTCGACCAGAGGCGCCTTCACCGGGTACGTGCCCCCGGCGACACGGCCACCCTGATGCTCGGCGCCTCGTCCCAGCCCTGTGGGCAGGCCACCGCGCTCCCCCGCTTGGGGGAGCTGCGCGGGACCTCCGTTGTGGTGACGGACGGGGCGGATCGTGACCATGGCGGCCGCCCGACAGCCGCGGGAGGGGACGACACCCCGCCACGCCTCCGCCGCCCGCCGTGTGAAGGTGTCCGGTTGGGACAGTATGGGAGGGGTGACGCTCTCCGATGCGGTGTACCTGGCCTTGGGGATCGGTGCGCTCGGCGCGGCCGTCCTGCCCCGGCTCGTCTTTCGCCGGCCACTGTCCATGCCGATGGTGTTCCTCGCCGCCGGCGCCCTCGTGGCGGTGCTGCCGTTCTCGGTGCCGGTGGTTGATCCGCAGCGGCAGCGGCTGTGGGTGGAGCACGCCACCGAGGTGTGCGTGATCGTGTCCCTGATGGGAGCCGGGCTGGCCCTCAACCGGGCGGTCGGCCGACGCAGCTGGATGGGCACGTGGCGGCTGCTCGGCATCAGCCTGCCTCTGACGATCGCCGGGATGGCTGTGATCGCGGCCGTCGTGCTCGACTGGCCGCTCGCGCCGGCGCTGTTGCTGGGGGCGGTGTTGTCGCCGACTGACCCGGTGCTCGCGGCGGAGGTGCGGGTGGGTGAGCCGACCGACGAGGACGACGACGAGGACGAGGTCCGGTTCTGCCTCACCTCCGAAGCAGGCCTGAACGACGGACTCGCCTTCCCGTTCGTGCTCGCCGCCCTCGCCCTCGCCGCGGTCCCCGCCGGGCAGTCCGCGACCGCCTGGATCACGAACTGGGTTCTCGTCGACGTCCTGGCCCGGATCGCGATCGGGGTGACCGTCGGCCTTCTGGCGGGATGGCTGCTGGGGCTGATGTTCTTCCGGGCCCGCCCTTCGGCTTTGCGGCTCTCCGAGCACATGGAGGGGTTCGTCGCCCTCGGTGCCACGTTCACGGCGTACGGAGCGACCGAACTGCTGCGGGGCTACGGATTTCTGGCCGTCTTCGTCACCGCCTGCACGATCCGGGCAGCCGAACGCAGCCACGGCTACCACAAGGTCCTGCACGAGTTCACCGAGCAGATCGAACGGCTGCTGACCGCCTTTCTGCTCTTCCTCCTCGGCGGCTACCTCGTCGCGGACGCTCTGCCGTCGCTCACCTGGCGGGAAGCCGTGGTGGCACTGGTGCTCGTCCTGATCGTCCGGCCCGCCGCCGGCTGGGCGGGCCTGCTGGGCAGCGCGGCCGGCCGTCGTGAACGCATCGTCACGGCCGTGTTCGGGATCCGCGGTATCGGCTCCTTGTTCTACCTCGCCCACGCCCTCGGACAGAGCGACCACTTCGGCTCTCACGAACGGCAGCTTTGGGCCGTCGTCACTTTCACCGTCATGCTGTCCGTCCTCCTGCACGGCGCCACCGCCACCCCCGTCATCCACCGCCTGGACAGGCTCCGTGACGTCTCCCCCGCGCCTCCGTGAGCCGGGCGTGATCTCGGCGGTAACGGAACACTCGGGCCGGGGGGTACCGCCCCTTCGTGGTGCTTCGAGGGTTGCCCTCCACCCGCTCAATGCGGCCCCGATGTCGGATCCGACCAGTACGGGGCCACCTTCACGGCCGCCACCTGGTCAGGCGCGTCCGTCCACTGGACACTTCGCCTGTCACCGGCACACCGGCACACCGGCCGGCACGTCGACGGTGCAGTTGACCGGGCAGCGGCTGACGCAGCCGCCGAGAGTGAGCGCGCCGCGGGCACGCGCCGGGGTGGTTTCCAGGCCGGCCCCTCACGACTCCACGTCGCGGACCGCGATCAGTTCGACCGCTGCCCCAGAAGATTCCAGCAGGGGTGCGGCGGCGGCACGCCGGGGGTCAGCCCGGTACGCATCGAGGTGTTCGGGGGCAGGAAAGGTCACGAGGTGGGCCTCAAACCGGTCGTCCGGAGTGCGCAGCCTTCGCTGGAGGTGCCCTCCGTGCTCGGCGAGGAGCGGCAAGACGGCGCTCTCGTAGGCGTCGAACGCCTCCATGCCTCCTTCCGGTAGCCGCGCGAGCATCAAGTAGGTGACGGTCATGACTCCCCACACACAGCGTTCCGAGGACAGTTGTCTTCCGAGACCAGCGGGGGACGCGCCCCCGCAACACCGGGCTGTCAGCGCCCCTCGGGGGCGCCCACGAGGACTGCACCCGAGCACCTCAGCCGCAGAGCGCCCGGCTTCCGCGCGCCGGCGTTGGATGCGAGCGCCGAGTAGCGGCCCCGCGGTCGGCGCGACTTCAGATCTCGTCGCCTTCCGGCGGGGCCGGTTCGGCCGGCGGTCCGGCGGCAAGCAGTCGTTCGACGGCGGCAGTTACGTGGACGGCGAGGTCGGCCGCGTCCGGCTCGGCTTCCGCAGCGCCGTCCACGTAGTTCACGATCGCGGCTTCGATGACCGTACGCAGGGCTTCGCTGTCGGTACCGGTCGTGGGGACGGGGTGGTTCATGGGCTGCTCCTCGGCACGGGACGGGGCCGGGCGGTCGGGTCAGGTCAGGTCAGGTCGGGCCATGCCAGGCCGGCGAACGCGCCCATCCTCCCTCATTCTTCGGCGGGCCGCCTGGGTGGAGGTTCAGCGCAACAGGCGGACGAGACAAGCCCCGAGCGGGGGCGCGGTCAGCCGCCGCATCCTCGCCCCGGCAGCGCCGGCCTGCGGGCTGATCAGGCCGACGCCCGGGGTACAGGCGGGTCAAGGACCTCTGCGGCGGCGCACCGTCGGCGGGCGTACCCCGGTTGCGCCAGCCGCCTCCGGGGCCTCCTGGCGGTGCTCAACGCTCGGCAGGTCGTGGTGGACGGCCGGCGGGCCGCGGACGGCGGAGCAGACCCCACCACCACTCGTCGATCGTCTCGCGGGGGCCATTCCGGGCTCTCGCGGGTCGCGCAGCAAGTGCTGTCAGCCGTCCCGGACGATGACCAGGCGGTCATGGGGCCGGTGACCTGACAGATGCCGCCGGATGGAGCGGCTGCGGCCGTTCCTGCCATTCTGCCGTTCAGGGACGGCCGTAGCGGCTGGTGGCGGGGTCCCCCTGCGGACGACGGCCGGGCCGCCGCCCCCGCGCCGAGACCTTGCGGGCGCGTGGGCGTCCGAGCGGTCGCTGTGGGACACCGCGTGGTCCTCCGCGTCCTCCGCGTGGCCGGGCGACAGGGGGACGTCCCCGGCAGCGGGCGCGCGTCCGGGCGCCTGGTCGCGGGCGGTGGTGCAGGCGGGAACACGGGATTCAGGTACGGCCGGCGCCCCAGCACGGCCCCTTCCTATGAGGAATCCTGTTACGCCTCCGGCTTTGCCGCAGCGACCGGGTCCTCTGACTCGTACCAGGGCCGGAGCTGCAGGTACCTCGCCTTCATGGCCGGCCCGAGATGCCTCTCGATCCCGAACCCGGGCTCCCCCTCGTACGGAAGGTCGTAGAGGAACGACGTCACGATGACCTCGATCGCACCCGGCACGCGACGCCGCGTCTCCTCCTCCAGGAACGCCAGGACCCCGCGCCAGGCAGGACCGTCCGGGTCACCCTCCCCCAGATACGAGCGCACGGTGTCCTGCACGACGTCCCAGAAGAACACGTGCGCGAGCACCCCGTTCTCGTTGCACACGTGGCACTCGTAGGCGTCCTCGAATCCGGGCACCTGGGCAACCAGATCGTCCACGAGCCGTACACCGGCAGCAGCCTTCTCGGGAACCCCGTGCGCCTTGCGGTCTCTTCGCTCGTCGTTGTCACCGGCCGTCATGTGCCGGGACGCTATCCGATCGCATGTGGTGGTCGGCCGTGGAGGTAGCAGACCGTGGCAGTCGCCCCTCGCCACGCGCCCCTCGCCCCTCGCCCCTCGCCCCTCGCTACGACTGTGAGGATGTTCGGGTGCCGCTCCACGCGGTGGCCTGACTCGCGCTACGACTGGCCCTGGTGCCTTGCGTTTGATCTGTCGGCCACCG
>NZ_JBVHJO010000025.1:0-80372 GCF_055559995.1 Streptomyces sp. NPDC023541 | reverse complement strand
GGGAGCGACATCGAGGCTGATGTCGTCCAGGACGAGCTGCGAACCGGCCGGGCCGGAGAAGGACTTCGAGACGTGCTCGATGCGGGCGGCGTGCGCCGTCGTGTGAGCGGTGCCTTCGGCAGCCTTGGCGAGAGTGGTGGCCATGGTCGTCACCTCCTGGGAACGGAAGGGCCCGTGCGCTTACTTGGCGCCGAGGCCGGCGTCGGAGACCGGGGGCTTGCCGGCGGCCTTGAGGACCTTGTTCAGGAGTGTCAGGTCGTAGATGCCGGCCAGGTCGGGCTGCTCGATGAGTTTGGCCTTGACCGCCCACTCCGACTGGGTCTTCAGCGTCGAGGCCAGCGGGTCGTCGGTGATCCGGATGCTCGGCCACGCCGGGTCGAGGACCTTCGCGTCGAGCGGCTTGCCGCTTTCCGCCGCCAGTTTGGCGTTGGCGGAGGCCTTCGCCTTCTCCGGGTTGGCGTTGATCCACTCGTTGGTCCTCACCGTGCCCGCGAGTACGGCCTCGACGACGTCCGGGTGCTCCTTGAGGAACTTCTGCGACACGATGATGTTCGTGATCACGAACTTCTTCTCGGGCCACAGCTCGGTCTCGTCGAGGAGGACCTTCGCTCCGTCGGAGACGAGCTTGGAGGCCGTGGGCTCCGGCACCCAGGCGCCGTCGATGGAGCCCTGCTTGAAGGCGTCGGGGGTGACCTTGTTGTCGGTGCGGACGACGGAGACGTCACCCTTGCCGGACTCGGGGTCGACCGTCCAGCCCTTTTCGGAGATCCAGTTGAGGAACGCGACGTCCTGCGTGTTCCCCTTCTGCGGGGTGGCGATCTTCTTGCCCTTGAGGTCGTCCAGGGTCTTGATCCTGTCCGGGTTCACGACCAGCTTCACGCCGCCCGACGCGGAGCCGGAGATGATCCGCAGGTTGGAGCCCTTGGACTTCACGTAGGCGTTGATCGACGGCGAGGGGCCGATGAAACCGATGTCGAGGGAGCCGCCGTTGAGGGCCTCGATCTCGGACGGACCGGCGTTGAAGCTCTGCGGCTTGATCCTGGTGCCGCCCAGTTCCTTCTCGATCAGGCCTTCCTGGAGGCCGACGAGCGCGGTGGCGTGCGTCAGGTTCGGGAAGTACCCGATACGGACCTCGGCGGCCGACAGCTTCTTGCCGTCGGTGGCCGCGACGTTGGCCTTGTCGTCTTCCTTCTTCGCCTCGGAACCGTAGCCGCAGGCCGTCAGGAGGAGGGGGAGCGTCGCGGTGACGGCGATGGCGCGCAGGGTGATGAGCGGTCTTGCGGCAGACACGGAGGTGTCCTTTCACGGGGTGGGTGTTCGGGGCGGGTGTTTCGGAGGCGGTGGAGGTACGCGCACGGTGCCACTGCCGGTCGGTGGTGGCACGGCGTCGCCGGCGGAAAGCGGAGAGGTGTCGCGGATGCCGAAGGGGCGGATGTGGAGCCGCCGTACGTCGCGTGCCGCGCACGGAGGTGATGCGGCGGCGAGGTCAGCCGGGAGGGTTCATCCGGTCGACGCGGAGCGGGATGGCGAAGCGGAGGCGGCGCTCCATGCGCGGAGCGGTGCTCTGCACGCGGAGCGGGGCTCCGGGCAGCGCGTCAGGCAGGCTGACAGATGGCGCTGGACGTGCGGACCAGGTCGATGTGCCGGCGGGTGGTGAGGCGGGGCAGCAGAAGGCCCGCGTGATGCGGCGTGCGCATGGTCACCTCACCCCCGAATCCCTAGTTTTCCTACCTGGCTGGTAGGCATATTGGCAGACGGCGACACCCGCCCCAAGGGGCTGACCACATACTGGACGACCTTGTCTCGTCTTGCGAGAAAGGCCAGGTGGGACGAGATGGCGGCGCGTGGGTCAGGGATTGGTCCAGGCGTCGGGAACGTCGGTCAGCGCGGACACGCCGGCCGGCAGGTTTGCCGCCGCGACGTCGGCGAGGGTCACACCGTCGAGAATCGCGCGCACGTTGGACCGCAGCGCGATCCACAGGGGGAGAAGCGACTCGGCGGGGCCGGTGTAGGACAGGTCCGGAGGACGGACGCCGCGCACCGAGACCAGTGGTCCGTCCACGACGCGGATGACGTCCGCGATGCTGATGGAGTCGGCGGGCTTGGCCAGGCGGTATCCGCCGTTGCCGCCCCGCTGGCTGAGGACCAGACCGCCCCGGCGCATGTCGTTCAGGATGCCCTCGAGGAACTTGTGCGGGATGTCCTGGGCGTCGGCGATGGCTTCGGCCTTCAGGGGCCCGTCGTCCTGTGACACCGCGAGCTGCAGTGCGGCACGTACCGCGTAGTCCGCCCTGGCTGAGATCCGCATGCGCACATTATCCCGTACGGCGTCCGCCCACGTCTCGCGGGTGTGCGGCGGGCCGCCGGGTCAGTGGAAGGCCGCCGCCACCGCCCGGTGCGAGCCGTTGAGGTAGTGCTCGCCGATGGAGCGGAGGCGGTGCGCCGCCGGGCGGTGGGCCGTCAGGACGCGGGCGTTGCGCCAGAAACGGTCCAGGCCGGGGGCGTCGGCGAGCTCCAGCACGCGCGTGGTGATGTGCAGGGCGGCCCGCGACGTCACCGTCTCGGCCGTGGCCACCAGCGCGGCGACGCCCGCCGGCTCGTCGGCGTCGAGGTGCGCGCCCACGTCGAGGGCCCGCGCCATCGCCTCCGTCGCCCGGTCGACCACCGCGGTGGCTGTGTGGGCGGCAGAGGCGAGCTCCCCGTAGGTGAGCAGGAGGTCCGGGTCCTCGCCCGGCAGCCGGTGCGCCCGGCCGCCCCGGCTGAGGTCGCGCGCTTCGGTGAGCGCGCCCTCGGCGATGCCGAGTGCGACGTGGCACAGGGCGAGCCGCAGGGCCGGCTCCGCCAGTGCGGTGAAGGGCGCCGTCGACTCCTCGTCGTGCGGGCGCCGGCCCAGCACCTGGCCGGGCGCGACGGTGACCCGGTCGAGGACGACCTCGCCCGCGCCGGCGGCGCGCTGCCCGAGGCGGTCGTGGGCGGCTTCCACGGTCACGCCGCGTGTGCGGGGCGGGATGCGCACCACCAGGACCTCCCCGGTCACGGCGCACACGGCGTCCACCACGATCTGGTCGGCGACCGCCGCCGCAGTGTCGACGGACCGGCGCCCGTCCAGCACGTAGCCGGTGTTGCGGGGCCTCAGCGTGAGGTCCGGCCCGTCGCCGTCCTCGTCGGGTGCGGGCGCCCGGACCGCCCCGGTCCACAGCCAATGCTCGCGCACCGAGGCCTCTTCGAGGGTGGCGGCCTGGTGGTGACTCGCGTAGAAGCGACCGCTCCAGGTGTGTACGTAGTGCCGCGCGAGCACATCGCCCACGGAGCTGTCCGCCGCGGCGACCTCCCGTATGACGGCGCATCCGGTACGCCAGTCCGTACCGCGGCCGGGCGAGGGCGGGGTGAGGGCCGCGAGCAGCCCGGCCTCGCGCAGCCGGGTCCTCTCGTCGGTGGGCGGGCGGCCCGCCCGCTCACGGGTGATGGCATCCGCGGCGAGGTCGTCCGCCACGTCGCGGGCGGTACGCATGAGCGCGCGGCGCTCGTCGCCGGACCGGGCTGCGGCCGTGCTCGGTGTCGTCGGCACGGACTTCACCGACAGGCCGGGGTGCCGTGGCGTGGCGCCGAGAGTGGGCGGACGGCGGTGCCATCGGGGACGGCGGTGGTCATGTGGGCCACTCCGGATCGTTGTCGGGCGCCGGCAGCAACGGCGTCGATGGCCGGCGGGAGCCGCACTGCAACTCAATCCCACCTTCCCTATCGGATTGATAGGGATACTCGCCGAAGGCGGACCTCTCAGCAAGAGCCCGCCCGCATCCTGGACACATCCGTCTTGGGAAAAGAGACGCGCTGATCAGGGGCCTGCCGGGGCGTCAGTCCAGCGGCTGCTCGACCGAGCTGGTGCCGCTGCCCTCCTGGGATTCCCAACTCCATGACTCCTCAAGGCGCAGGCGGCCGTCGGCGAGCACGGTCACGCGCGACGTGCAGTGTCCCGAGGCTGTCGTGCCGTCGAGACGGAGCTGGACGTAGCGGAAGTCGACGGTGTCGTCCTCCCGAGTGCCGATCAGATGCCCCTTGACCACGTCCCCGCCCCGGTAGTCGGCCCAGACGAGACCGTCGCGCTCGTGGTACTCGAACCGGGTCTGCCGGCCGACCTGGCCGGGTGCCTGGTCGGCGACGGGGACGAACACGAGACCGTCGAGCGAGCGCGTCATGGGTGACTCCTGAAGGAAGAGGTCCGCCGCCGGCCGCTCCGGACGGCCGGAGATGAAACGGCCCGCCGCGGGTATCGGAGGATGGACGAGGGGCCGGACGGCCACCGACGGAAGGCGTACCACCCATGAGCCAGGACACCGCGACGAACGAACCGCACGAACCGACCCCCGAGGAACGCGCAGCCCGCGACAGGGTACGCCGACGGGCCACAGGAATGACGCACCATCAGACCGCGGACGCACTGGAGGCCGCCGAGGAAGCCGCCGACGACCTCGACGCGGCCGACACGGGTACCCGCGCCGAGGCGGCGGAATGGCGACGCATCACCGACCTGCTCTTCGACCACGGCGGCCCCTACACCCCGGAGACCGACGCCTACGTCCAGGGCCAGCTCACCGCCCGCCGGAACCGCCGCGGCCCGAGCGCCTAGCCGGTCGCGCGGAGGCGGGTGGCTGCCGCCTCCGCCTCCCGGACGACGCGCCCCGCGTCGACGTCGACCAGTCGGCCGTCGAGTTTCAGCGGCCTTCCGTCCACGAACACGGCGTCGATGTTCTCGGGGCGCCCGTTGAAGACGACCTGGCCCACCCAGTCGAAACGCGGTGCGAAGTTCAGGGCGGCCGGGTCGATGACGACGACGTCGGCCCGCTTGCCGGGCGTCAGGGAGCCCACCCGGTCGGCGATGCCGAGCGCTTCTGCCCCGCCCAACGTGGCCATCCGTAAGACGTCCTCCACCTGTGGGAAGACCCCGGCGTCCGTCGCCCGGGCGCGTTGCAGGCCGATGGCCGTCTTCATCAGCGCGTGGAAGTCCGAGCTGTCGTTGGTCCCGCCGTCCAGGCCGAGCCCGAGCTTGACGCCCCGCCGTCTGAACTCCGACAGCCGCATGATGCCGGATGCCAGCCGCATGTTGCTGAGCGGGCAGTGGGCCGCACGTACGTCGTGTTCGGCGACCGCGGCGATCTCGGCGTCGGTCAGGTGGACGGCGTGGTTGATCAGGAGCCGCGGGCCCAGCGCGCCGATGTCGGCGAGGACCCCGATCGGGTCGTCCGCGCGTTGCTCCGGGCGTTCCAGCACATGGGAGTTGAGCATGACGCCCAGGTCCTGGGCGGCCTCCCAGTGCGCACGGTTGAGGTCCTGGACGGCCCGGGCCGCGTGCGTGGCCACTTGGAAGGAACCCAGGGGCGCCGGATCGACGAGTTCCTTCTTCACCTTCGTGACCAGCACCGCGTCCGGCTTCGGTGGGAACATCGCGTAGGTGAAGCGCACCCCGGTGCCGGCCAGGGCCCGTACGTAGCTCTCGATCAGGTCGAACGCGAAGATGTCCACCCAGTCCACCAGTGTGGTGACGCCCGACTGGACGGCGTCGAGGGCGGCGAGCCGTACGAAGCTGTGGAGGGCCGCCGGGGTCAGCCGTGCGCGTTGCGGGTCGGTACACCCCGCGAACCAGCCGAACAGGTCGCGGTCGGTACAGCCGCCCCGGATCACCGCCTGCCAGAGGTGGGTGTGGGTGTCGACGAACCCTGGCATGACCAGCTTGCCCGCGGCCTCCACCACCCAGGCTCCCGGCGGCCGTTGGAGGGTCGGGCCGACGGCGGCGATGGCGCCGTTCCGCATCAGGACGTCGGTGTTCTCGACGGCCCCGAGGGGGCCGCCGCCGAGGCCTGGGTCCATGGTGAGGACGAGGGAGGCCCCACGGAGCAGGACCGTCCCCCCGGCCGTGGCGGGCCGGCCGGACGGGCGGCTCGGGGACGTGGGGCGGGCGGTGACGCCGAGAAGGAGCGGTGTGGCGGCGGCCATACCGAGGCCGGTGAGGAGGTCGCGTCGGCTGGGGGCCGCGAGGGTGGTGGGGGTGGGCTGCATGGTGTGTTACCTCCCGAGGGCGCAGAACGGAAGGCCCGCCCGGGCGGCGACGCCGTGACGGGGCGTCGGGCAGGGGCGGGAGATCACACGCAGCATTCCCGGCGAACGACGCTCCGATAGGCGTCGGTGGAAAACTTTTTCCGTTGCGGTCGTGCGCCAGACACGTACCGGCCAAGTTGCCGGGGCGCTTCGAGCGCGGCTGCCGGGGCGGTCAGGGCGGCCCGGCCGATGGGCACGGGCGGGTGGGACTCCCGGCGTCGCGATCCACCATCAGGGTGACGGAAGGAGGGGCCGGACCCGTCGGCACGACGGGTCCGGCCCCTCCAGCGCGGGGAGGCACGCCGGTCAGGACTTGCGCATGCCCTTCTTGGTCCTGTTCGCAGCCTCCGAGGTCATGTCCTCCGCCTTGCCGGCCATCTGCTCGGCGCCGCCCTCCGCCTGCATGCGCTTGTCGTCCACGGCGTCGCCGGCGGTCTCCTTGAGCTTGCCCTTGACCTGCTTGGCCTTGCCCTTTGCCTTGCTCATGACGAGATACTCCTTGAGTGACTCGAGTGAGGGGGAATGCTCTGCCCACCATGCGTCCGCCGGGAGTGACCCGCAACGCGCAGTGGACCGTCCGGAGCGCGCCCCGGGCCGCGCCCCGGGATCGGTCGGGCCGGAGACGATCTAGTCAGGCGGCTCGGCCACCGGCGGACGCTCGGCAGGAGACGGTTCGACGGCAGCGGGGCGGGGTTCACCCGGTCGGGGCCCGCGCTGTGCCTGCGCGAGGTCCCGGGGGGTGGGGTGCGGCGGCCTCGGCTTCGGCTTGGAGCTGTCGGGTTTTGGTTCGGATGTGTCCCGGTCCATGCGGCTCACCTCGGGTTTCGGCTCGCGAGGATGGTGGTGCGCCGTACGCGCGCTTCTGCGTCTGCCCGGCCGTACGCGTTCCAACCCATCGCGCCGGATCGCGCGGAGGCACAGATAAGGACCGCATTCGGGGGCAGACGGCGTCTGAAGCGCCACGGCGGATCCAACAGTTTCCGCCGACCATGCCAACGCGAGAATGAGGTACTCATGATTGCCGTCGGGTTGATCCTCCTGCTGATCGGACTTCTTACCGGGGTCTCCCTCCTGTGGACCCTCGGGGTCATCCTGCTCGTGGTGGGTGCGGCGCTGTGGATCATGGGATCGGTCGGACACGCCGTCGGCGGACGACGCCACTACTGGTAGACGAAGACGTGGCCGAATCGGGCCTGTCCGGTCGATCACGACCGGGCAGGCCCTCGGTACGTCGGCCGCCGCCACGCCACGCCGGCCGCCCGGGGTTTCAATGGCCGTCCCTGGCCAGGTTGTAGAACAGGATCAGGATCGCCGCCGCCATCACCGCCAGGTGGACCCAGACGGGGGCGTCCACGACACTCGCGCTTGCGCTCTCCATCGTCATCGCAGAGCCCTCCGTTCCCCGTGGGCGCCGATCTGCTGTAAGCGTGTCCGCTGCTTCTGTGTGGTCTTCATGTACCTCACCTGCCCGCGCTCTGCCCGACAACGCGCTGCAGCGCCCGAATTCGGGCACCGAACCCCGTCGTCGCCGACCGGGCGGGCGTGGGCGACTACGGAGGCGAGTGGTCCGGGAAGCCCATGGCCCGGCCGGGCCGCAGCCCGTAGGCTGCGCCGATGCACGCTGGATTCGGGCTGCGCGAAGCGCTCGCCGGAAGTCACCGCTCCTGGTTCCGGTACCGGTCGCTGGCCGTCGACTCGGGGCTCGCGCTGGGCTACGCCGGCGCGGGACTGCTGCTGGGCCGGGAAAGGCCGCCGGTCGGATGGCAGCCCTTGGACGAACTGGGCGCCGTCCTGACCGTTCTCGTGGGCCTTGCCCTGCTGGCCCGCCGGATCGCGCCCGTCGCGGTGTTCGCCACCAGCGACGCGCTGTGGATCGTGTTCATCACCTGCGGGTACTGGCCGGTCGTCAATTCGATGCCACCGCTCCTGGGTCTGTACACCGTGGCGGCGACACGCAGCCTGCGCACGTCCGTCGGGTGCGCGGCGGTCGTTGCCGGCACCTGGGTGTACGCCGGCCTGGGCAACGCGGAGAACGGCTCCATGCCCACCGTCCTCGCCCAGGCCGTCCTGTTCCCGGCAGTGGTGTTCGTCGTCGGCCGCGGCTCCGGCAGACTCGCCGAACGCAATCGGCAGTTCGCCGAGCTGACCTTCCAACTGCGAAAGGAGCAGGAGGAGAACGCCCGCCGGGCCCTCACCGAAGAGCGGGTGCGCATAGCGCGCGAGCTGCACGACGTGGTCGCCCACCACATGTCCGTGATCTCGCTCCAGGCGGGCATGGCGTCGTACGTGTTCCCCACCGACCCGGCGGCCAGCCGGCAGGCCCTCGACACCATCGCCGACACCAGCCGGGAAGCGCTGGAGGAGATGCGCCGCATGCTCGACCTGCTGCGCGTCGGCCGGGAAGGCCGACCGGACGGACGCGCGGATCCGGAAAACGCCTACGCCCCGGCCCCCGGGCTGGAACTGCTGGACCGACTCCTCGACCGGGTACGGGGTGCGGGGATCCCCGTCACCATGGAGGTCGTCGGCACCCCCGCGCGGCTCCCGCAGGGCATGGCCCTGTGCGTCTACCGGGTAATCCAGGAGGCGCTGACCAACGTGCTCAAGCATGCCGGGCAGACCAGCGCGGCCGTCACCCTCCGCTACGAGAGCCGCGCGGTCGTCGTGACCGTCACGGACGAGGGAAGCGGTGGAAGCAGCGGCGAGGGCAGCGGTGTGTTCCGGTCGAACACCGTGATCGCACCTGGTCACGGCCTGATCGGGATGCGGGAGCGGGCGAAGGTCTACGGCGGGTCGGTCACCGCCGGCCCCCGCGCCCTCGGCGGGTTCGAGGTGCGGCTCGTGCTTCCGGCCCCCACCACCGGGGCCCCGCGCCCGGTATGAGCGCGCTGCCTACCGACCCGACCGGCACGCTCCTGGGGAGCGTCGTCAAAGTCCCGCTTGGTCGGCGGGGCTCGACCCCTCACGGCCGACGGCCCTTTTCTCGGCTCAGCCCCGCGATGTCGTCCGCCCGCATCGACAGCGGCGGGACCCGGCCCAGCGTCACGAGCCGGTGGCGTACCGCCATGACGGCCACCGCCGCCGCGGCGATGACCACCCCGCCGAGGCGCAGGATCGCGTCGTAGGCCTCTTCCGGCGGCCGCTGCGGGGTCATGGCCGAGATCGCCGCCGCCGTCCCCGCCAGGGCGATCGCACCCAGTGTGACCAGGAACGTCAGCAGGACGCCGGACGCCTCGCCCGCCCTGGCCGGCGAGACGACCTGTTGCGTCGCCACACTGGAGAAGGTCCAGCCCAGTCCCAGCCCGAGGCCGCACCACGCGAACACCGGCACGTACAGCCACCAGGCGCCGACCCCGGCCAGCGCGAACATCCCCGTACCCGCGACCGCCCCGGCCAGCGCCATCACCGCGGTCGCCCGCATGTGCCGGGCCAGCCGAGCCCCCAGCGGCCCGCTGAGCGCCACCAGCAGGGCCGGGGCCAGGAACACCGTGCCCGCCAGGAGCGGCGAGAGGCCGCGCACGTCCTGGAGGTAGAGCGTGGCGAGGAAGACGGTGACTCCGTAGCCCATGTTCGTGAGCGAGCCCATCCCGGTCACCAGCACGTACGGGACGTTGCGGAACAGCCGCAGATCGACCAGCGGCTGCCGGGCACTCCGCTCCCGTACGAGGAACGACCCGCCGGCCGCCATGGCCAGGGCGAAGCAGACGAGGGTACGGGCGCTGTCCCAGCCCCAGGCGTCCCCGCGCTCCACGGCCAGCGTCAGGGCCGCCAGCGAGCACACGATCAGGGCGCAGCCGAGCAGGTCGAGCTCGCGCGGCGCCGACGTGTCGCGCGAGTCCGGTACGTACACCAGGGCGATCAGCAGCGAGAGCAGGGTCAGCGGCACCATCAGCCAGAAGATCCACCGCCAGCCCGGCCCCTCGGTGAACCCTCCGCCCACGAAGGGTCCGAGCGCGGTACCGATGTTGGCGACGCCGAACACCGCGCCCAGGGCCCGGGTGCGGGTCTGCTCGGGGAACGTGTTGGTGATCACGGACACGGACACCGGGAAGACGAACGCCGCGCCGACCCCCTGCGCGACCCGGGCCGCCACCAGCGGTCCGAGGCCGGGAGCCAGCGCGCAGCCCACGGAACCGGCCGCGAACAGGGCCGTTCCCGCCAGCAGGGTGCCCCGACGGCCGAAGACGTCGCCCACGCGGCCGCCGACGATGAAGAAGCAGCCGATGGCGAGCATGTACGCGGACAGGGTCCACTGGGCGGCCGAGACCGTGACACCGAGCTCCGCCGAGATGCCGGGGATCGCGAGGTTGAGCGCGAAGAAGTCGAGCTGGATGCAGAACAGGGCGAGGGCGACCGCGACGAAGGCCCCCTTCCGCCGCGCCGCCGGCGAAGACTCAGCGCGCATGGGGGCGTTCCTCTCGGCCGACGCGGAGGCGGACTCGGACGCGGCGGCACGGCCGGCGCCCGCACGCACCCCCTCACCCCATTGTGGAGCGCCCCTCGCAGGTCCGCAGTGCGGATCCGCCGCGGAGGGCTGATCGCGGTATTCCGCGGCCCCGCCGGGCCGCCCGCGCTCGGACCGTTTCGGCGCGAAACGATGTTGGCGTACACGACGGCCGGCGGCGTCGTCTCGGCGCCGCGGTCCCCGAGTGCCTGGCACCAGGGCGGCCCAGCACCTGCTCCCGGCGCTGTGGCCCGTGGCGGTCCGCCTGCGGGTGCGCGGGCGTCAGCGCGTGTTGCGCCGGGACGCCGCGGCACTCCGTCGCAGTCAGGAGGCGGCGATGTCCGCCCTGGCTGTGCCGGAGCACGTCGAAGCCCACCGGGCGACTCCGCGACTGCCTCGCGGACCAAGGCCGAAGATTCGCTTCAGGACTAGAGATTCGCTCGAACGTCGGCTTGACTCCCCTGCAATAGAGCGCAGTTGATGTGAAGATCGGGCCTTCGTGTCCGGAACGCATCCCCGTTGGGGAGAGGACGTACATCGCATGTCTGCCGGTCCGTCGCCGTTCGTGCCGCCCGCACAGCCCAGCCCGCCCGCCCCGCCCGCACCGTCCGCGTCGGGCACGCGCCTGGCCGGCGCCGTGCTGATCGTCTCCACGGTCTGGGTGGGCCTGATGGCCGGGCTGTTCTTCGCCTTCGACGTCTCGGTGATGCCGGGGCTCGCGGCGGGGGACGAGCAGACGTACGTCACGGCGATGCGAGCCTTCAACAAGGCCATCGACGGAAACCCGCTCTTCGGGACGGTGTTCCTGCTGGCGCTGGTGGCGGCCGTGCTGTCGGCCGTCCTGGAGTTCCGCGGAGGGCGGCGGGCGGTCGCCCTGTGGGTGGGAGCGGCCGCCGTGGCCTACCTCGTCGTCCTGCTGATCACCTTCACCGTGAACATCCCCCTCAACAACGAGCTGGCGGACGCGGGCGACGTCGCCCGGATGCAGGACTTCGAGGTCGTCGAGCGGTTCAAGTCGACGTGGGTCACCACGAACGTCATCCGCACGCTGCTGTGCACGACGGCCCTGGCCGGCCTCGCCCGCGCCCTGCTCCTCCACGGCCGCACCACCCGCTGACCACCGGCCCGGCCCCGACGGGCCGGCCCGTCTGCCCGGGGCCTCCCCGGTCAGCGCAGGACCAGCGCCCAGGCGAGGAGGCCGAGGGAGATCGTGCACAGCACGGCCCGCCACACGTTGGCGCGTACCCACGGTGCTTCGAAGGCCCGGCGGACCGCCGCCGGGTCGGCGATGCGTTCGACGGGGCCGGCCTGTTCCAGGGCGTTGTTGAGCGGGATGTTGATCCGGGCCGTCACGCCCATCGCCGCGAGGTAGGCGACGAGCGCGCCGATCAGCGGCACCAGTGCCTCCCGTCCGCCGCTGCCGGCGGCGTGGAGGACGACCGCGGCCGCGCTGAAGACGAGGGCGCCGATGTAGCCCAGCAGGAACCAGCCGTTGAGGATGGCCACGTTGATCCGCTGCATGGTCTCGATGGCGGTGCGGTCGGCGGCGACCCGGAGTCCGGGCATCACGGACACGGAGAATCCGTAGAAGAGGCCGCTCATCCAGCCGATGGTGATCGTCGCGGCGATCAACGCCGCCAATCGTGCCGTTTCCACGTGTCCCCCCGGATCGAGAATCAGGTCGAGAACTGGTCTTCTAACGGTCAAGTTCCGCCGATCATAGGGTGCGGCGCCCCGGTTCGGGCCGCGTAGGCTGGCCGAACCCGCACGTCACCCGACAGCACCTCGCACCACCGCCTCGCACCACCGCCTCCCACCACCGTCGAACGGAGCCGCCCGCCATGCTGACCGCCCTTACCGGTGTCCACGGGGACCGCGCGGACGCCGTCACCGTCGCCGGCCGTACCGCCTCCTACGAGGAACTCCTGGGGGCGGCCCGCCAGGTGGCCGCCGATCTCGCCGCATCGGGCATCCCGGCGTTCGCGGTGACCGCGACGGCTTCTTTGGAGACGGTGGCCGCCGTGGTCGGGGCTCTGCTCGCCGGCGTGCCGTGCGTTCCGCTGCCGCCGGATGCGGGTCCGGCCGAGCGCGGGCACATCCTGCGCGACTCCGGGGCCCGCCCCCTCGACGTCGACTTCGCGCGCCGCTCGGACAGGACCCCCGCTCCCGCCGTCGTACGCACGCCCGAGGATCCCGCGCTGATCCTCTACACCTCCGGCACCACGGGCGCCCCCAAGGGCGTGGTCCTCAGCAGTGCCGCGATCACCGCCGACCTGGACGCGCTCGCCGAGGCCTGGCAGTGGAGCGCCGAGGACACCCTGGTCCATGGACTGCCCTTGTTCCACGTCCACGGACTCGTCCTCGGTGTCCTCGGAGCGCTGCGTACCGGCAGCCGCCTCGTGCACACCGGCCGGCCGACGCCCGAGGCGTACGCGGCCGCGGGCGGCAGCCTGTATTTCGGCGTGCCGACCGTGTGGTCGCGCATCGCCCGCGAGCCGCACGCCGCGTCCGCCCTGGCGGGGGCCCGGCTCCTGGTGTCGGGCAGTGCGGCGCTTCCGGCTCCGGTCTTCCGGGACATCGAGCGTGCGAGCGGACACCGCATCGTGGAGCGGTACGGGATGACGGAGACACTGATCACCGTGAGCGGCCGGGCGGGCGGTGACCTGCCCCCGGGCACGGTCGGCACCCCGCTGCCGGGCATCGCCACCCGTATCGCGGCCGAGGACGGCGCGGAGATCGGCGAACTCCAGCTGACCGGACCCACCCTGTTCTCCGGTTACCTGGGCCGGCCGGAGGCGACGGCCGCCGCGTTCACCGAGGACGGCTGGTTCCGTACGGGTGACATCGCGGCCGTCGACGAGAAGGACGGCGTGCACCGGATCGTGGGCCGCGCGTCCACCGACATGATCAAGTCGGGCGGGTACCGGATCGGGGCGGGCGAGATCGAGAACGCGCTGCTGGACCACCCCCGGGTGCGCGAGGCCGCCGTGGTCGGTGTCCCCGATGCGGACCTCGGCCAGCGGATCGTCGCGTTCGTCGTCGCCGGGGGAGTCACCGGAGCCGAGCTCACCGACTTCGTCGCGTCCCACCTGTCGGTCCACAAGCGCCCCCGCGAGGTCCGCTTCGTCGAGGCGATCCCGCGCAACGCGATGGGCAAGCCCCAGAAGCGCCTCCTCCTGGACGGCGCCACCCCCGACCACACCTGACACCCTGTCCCCGGCGAGTACACGACGCGCCCTGTGATGGGTGGTGCACGGCCGGTCCCGGGCCGGTCCCGGGCCGGTCCCGCGGCCGACGGCAGCATCACGCCCGTGCACAGGGCGGCGACGGTGAGGCCCGGGCGGGGCGCCGCCCCCAGCGCGCGGCAGGGTGCCGCGCGGGACCTCCGCCCCCACGCGGTGTCCTCAGGGCGGGCGTAGCCGCCGCCCGGTACGGCGACGAGGTCGCCCTCCTGCGGCGCCCAGCCGTGTTCGACGCCCGACCCGCGTTGCGTACGACGCCCGAACTAAACCGGGGCGGGAGGCGGTGACGTACCGGACCGCACCCTCAGGGGTTTGCCGGTGCAGGCAGGGCCGCCCTCCGCCAGTGGGCGGCCGGTCCGGCGCCGAGCCCGGCCACCCCCTGCGGCCGCGCCGGTGGCACCGATGGCGGTCGAGGCCCGGAGCAGGTCCCGTGGGTCCGAGGCGCGAGTTCCCACCGACCGTGTGTCCGCCGCACCACCAAGGCGACGACCCGGAACCGGACCCGGACGGGGCCACCGGCACGCGACCGGCCGGGTGACCCCGGCCCGGTCGACGGCCGCGTACGGCGCCGACGGGCACGCCTGCGGGGGAGGATGCACGGGCTCGTTCCCCCTCGGCGGCGTGCCGACAGTGAACGGGGGAGAGGAAGAAGATCCACGATGCCGGCCCAGGGATCCGCGAAACACCCCACCACCGAACTCGACGCCCGCTACAGCTCCGCACTCAACCCCCGCCCGGGTGCCGCCGAAGTCACCGCCACCGACTGGACCGAGGCGCAACGGCAGCTGGGCGCTGCCGAGGTCTTCTGGTTGTCCACGGTCCGGCCCGAAGGGCGCCTGCACGTCACCCCCGTGATCGCCGCCTGGCACGACGGGGTCATGTACTTCTCCACCGGACCGGGGGAGCAGAAGGCGAAGAACCTGGCCCACGACGGCCACTGCGCGCTGACCACCGGAGGGAACTCGCTCACCGAGGGACTCGACATCGTGGTCGAGGGCAGGGCGGAACAGGTTTCCGATCCGGCCGTGGTGGAGGAGGTGATCACGGCGTACGAGGCGAAGTACGGGCCCCACATCACCTCACCCGAGGGCACCTTCCACGGGATCGACGACGCGTTCCGGCAGGGCACCGCGGTGGTGTTCGCGGTGGCCCCGACGACAGCGTACGGCTTCGGGCGCGACGGCGGCGTCTACAGCCACACGCGCTGGACCTTCTGAGCGCGAAGCAGCCCCTCAACCGGAACGGAGCGCGCCCAGCCGGGTTTTGATACGGGCGGCCCGGCGCGTCAGGTGGTCGCGTTCGGCGAGGTTCGGAGCCTTCGGGGACGCCTCCGCGTACAGCCGCGCCGCCGTCGCCAGGTCCCCGTCGCGCTCGTGGAGGTACGCCGCAACCCCGGCACGGCGGGGCAGCGAACCGGCCAGCGCCGCGAGCGCCGGCGAGCGGCACCAGGCTGCCGTCGGGCGCCGTCCGCGCGGCCCGCCTGGCGTGGTGGAGCATCATGAGGGCGAGCAGTCCCGCCACCTCAGGATGATCGAACCGGGCTGCGGGCTGCCGGGCGAGCCGGATGGCCTCGGCCGCGAGGTCGACGTCGCCGGAGTAGCCCTCGTTGAAAACCAGGTAGAGGACGCGCAGCACGGTGGCGACGTCGCCGGGTTGTTCGAACCGCACACCGGAGACGGTGCGCTTGGCGCGGCTGACCCGCTGCGCCGTGGTCGCCTCGGGCACCAGGTACGCCTGGGCGATCTGGCGGGCCCCGGTCATGTCGTACAGCCCCGTGGTCCTCTCCGTCCCCGGACGCCCCGTGGACCTCCAGGTACGCGTCTGCGTACCCGCGACCGGAACCGGCCTCGCGGTCATCCTCCTCTCCCATGGTCATCCTCCTCTCCCATGGTCACGGCCCCTCGAACCACCTCTCCTCGCTCAACGGGTACGCCCCGCTCGCCCACTTCTGGGCCGCCCACGGATTCGTCGTCGTCCAGCCCACCCACCTCACCTCCCGGACGCTGAGCCACTTGGTCGCCGGCGCGCCCGGCGCACCCGCCTTCTGGCGCTCCCGCGCCGAGGACATGAATGCTTGCCGCGCCCGGCCGGGGCGGCGATCATCGGGGCCGTCGATTTCTCAACCATGGCCGCGCCCGCACTGGTCGGCGCCGGCGACAAGGACGACTCGCGTCACTTCACGGACATGGGCCGGACTGGCACGCCGACCCCTGCACCCTCGCCCCCGGCCCCAAGACCCTGCTCACCCTGTTCGACGCGGAGCACGGACTCGGCGGGATCGCCGGGTACGTCGCCGCGGAGACCACGGATGAGAACCCGGCCCCAGTGGCCGCCCTCGCCCGGCTCACGACCCTACCTCCGCACCCGGCTCCACCTCGGCGACTCCGCGTGGCGGCCCGAGTGCGAGGCACTGACGACGGGCTCCGACCCGGTGGGGCGAGTCGAATCCAAGTAGGCCTCCGACGCGTCGCCCGACCGGTTCCGCAGCAACTCGGTCAGCTCCGCCCCGACGGCCGGGGCAGGGACCGCTCACCCGTGCATGCGGGCGCCCTTGACGACCTTGTCCACGGAGTTGCGCGGCCCGTGGACGGCGATTCCGACAAGATTCAACTGGTCCTTGCCCACCGCCGCCACCGCCGCCCGGTTCGCGCGGTCGTTACCCGTGCCGAACAGGTCCGAGGTGAACACCGCGGTCGGCAGCCCGCGCCGAACTGCCCGCTCGTGCGCTGCCGTCACCGTTTCCTTCCCGCCCTCGAAGACCAGAACAGGCTGGCGGAACATCGGCAGATAGGGGGTGCCATCGGCGTCCTGGTACGGCTCGCCGACCAACTCGGGGAGGACCGTTCCGAGCCCGCTGACGAGGAAGGCGGTGACATTCAGCCGCTGCCACGTCTCCAGGTCGTCGCGGAGCAGCACCGCGATCTTGGTGTCGAAGCGCACGGGCGCGTCAGCGCCGTCTGCTCGCGCCTGCTCGTCGTTCTCGTTCTTCGTCTCATCGCTCATGGTCCGAGACTGCCGGGCTCGGCCTCGCCCGGTCTTGTACGTTCTTTGCGTGCATCAGCTCCAGCAAGAGGTCTCGGCCTGGCGTCCGCGGGTCGCGGGTGTCGTCGAGGTCTTCCACGCCCGCTTCACCGCGCACGCGTACCCCATGCACGTCCACGACGAGTGGACGCTGCTGATCGTCGATGACGGCGCCGTCCGCTACGACCTGGACCGCCACCGGCGCGGCACACCGGGCGGGACCGTGAGCCTGCTCCCGCCCCACGTCGCGCACAACGGCTCCGCCGCCACCTCGCACGGGTTTCGCAAGCGTGTCGTCTACCTCGACATGACGGTGCTGGACGACCGCTTCATCGGCGCCGCCGTGGATGGTCCGGACCTCGCCGACCCGGTCCTGCGTCGACGCGTCGGGCAGCTCCACCAGGCCCTGGCCTTGCCCGGCGACGAGTTCGAGGCGGAGAGCCGGCTGGCTCTGATCCGCGAACGGCTGCGCGTGCTGCTCCGGCCACGCCTCGAACTCCTCGGCGGGCACACTGCGCCGCTCGGCGCCGGAACCCGCGACGGCATCGCGCGCAGCCTGCGCGAACTCCTCGACGAGCGGGTGGTGGCGGGCCTCTCCCTGCCGGAAGCGGCCGAACTGGTACAGGCGCACCCCGCCCATCTGGTCCGCTCGTTCAGCGCCGCCTTCGGCATCGCCCCGCACCAGTACCTCATCTCGCGCCGGATCGCTCTGGCCCGTCGGCTGCTCCTCGATGGCCGCCCGGCCGCCGAGGTGGCGGTCGAGGCGGGATTCCACGACCAGTCCCACTTCACCCGGCACTTCAAGAGGGCCGTGGGCACCACCCCCGGGCGCTACGCCCGCTCCGCGCGCTCCTGCTGCTGAGGCTTTGGGGCAGGGCGCGCGGGGGCTGCCGTGGGGGAGCGGGTGCGGCCGACCGCAGGGTGGTGGGCCGCAGTGGTCCGCGGATCGGCGGGCGGCTTCGGTCAGTCGGAGGCGGGATGCCAGGAGTCTTCGGCAGCTCGGGCGCTGGGATGGGTGGGGAAGACCTGCTCCAGGCCGACGATGCGGAAGATCCGGCTGACGCGTTCGGGGACCGCGGCGAGCGCGATGGTCGCGCCGGCGACGAGGGCGTGGTTGCGGGCGGCGAGCAGCATGGTGATGCCGCTGGAGTCGCAGAACGTGAGACCCGCGAGGTCGATGGTGAGCTGCTGGCCGGCGGCCAGGGTGATGCCGGGGAGGGCGTCGCGCGCCTCGGGTGCGGTGTGGTGGTCCAGTTCCCCGGCCAGTTCGATGACCGCGCCGGCGTTGGTGGTGCGGGTGAGGAGGGTCAGGTGTCTGCTCACTGCTGCTCTTCACTGGTGGTTCGGGGAACGTGGACGGCCAGGACGGCGGTGTCGTCGTCCACGCTGCCGAAGGTGTCGAGGAGTTCGCGGATCGCCGTGATGGTGTCCGTGGCGGTGGTGGGGGCCAGGGCGCGGCCGAAGTCGAGGAGGGCTTCGTCGCTGTAGCGCCCGTCGGGGCCGGCGGCGGTGTGGGCTTCGGTGAGGCCGTCGGTGTGCAGGAGCAGGGTGTCGCCGGGTGCGAGGTGGACGGTGGTGGTGGCGATGTTGGCGTTGGGCAGGATGCCGACGAGCTGGCCGCCGGGGGTGGCAGATAGTCGGCGGTGCCGTCCTGGCGCATCAGCATGGCCGGCGGGTGACCGCCGCTGGCCAGGGTGATGTGGAAGCCGCCCCGGTCGGGGTCGGGGGTGAGCAGGCCGAAGATGACGGTGCAGAAGCGGGGGTCGGTGCCGTTGTACTCGTGGTTGAGGACCGTGTTGAGGTTGGCGAGGACCGCAGCGGGGTCGGGGCTGTAGACCGCTGCGGCGCGCAGGGTGTAGCGCGCCACTGAGGTGACGGCCGCGGCGGCCGCCCCTTTGCCGCAGACGTCGCCCAAGAACATGCCCCAGGTGCCGGCGGCCAGGGGGAAGAGGTCGTAGAAGTCGCCGCCGACCTCGTCGGCGGAGGCGATGTGGTAGTGCGCGGCGACGTCCAGGCCGGGGACGTTCGCCAGCGTGGGGGGCAGCAGGGTTTTCTGGAGGGTGGTGTTCAGGACCTTGAGGCGGTCGCGTTCCCGGTCGGCTTCCTGGCGGGCACGCAGGAGCTCGTTCTCGTAGGCGCGGCGGTCGCGGGCGTCGAAGATGGTGGTGCGGATCAGCAGCGCCTGTCCGTCGCCGCCGGTCTTGACCGTCGAGGTGACCATGACGGGCAGGCGCGTGCCGTCGGCGGCCTTGAGCTCCAGCGCGATGCCGTTGATCTCGCCCTGCATGCGCAAGAGGGGTGCGAAGTGGGTCTCGTGGTAGAGGCGGCCGCCGACGGTCAGCAGGTCGGCGAAGCGTTTACGGCCGACCAAGGCGTCGCGCTCGTAGCCCAGCCAGTCCAGCAGGGTGGTGTTGATCTTGGCGATCCGACCGTCCAGGAGGGTGGACAGGTAGCCGCAGGGCGCGTGCTCGTACAGGTCTTCGGCGCTGTCCTCCAACAGCTCGGAGAACCGGGCCTCCTCGTTCCCTTCGTGCTCCTCGTGATCCTCGGAACGGCCTCGGCCTCGCCCCGAGGTACGGCCTTCCTCGTCTGCGGCCTCGTCGTCGGTCTCGCACATCACCTGGAGGCCCCCGCGAACGCGGCGATCGCCGCGGCGGTCTCCTCCGGGGCGGCAAGCTGGGGGCAGTGCCCCGTCGCGTTCAGCGTGACCAGCCGGCTGCCCGGGATCTGCGCGTGGATGAACGCGCCCACCTCCGGCGGAGCGATCGCGTCGTTGGAGCACTGGGCGACCAGGGTCGGTACCGTCACCGACGCGAGGTCGGCGCGGTTGTCGGACAGGAACGTGACCCGGGCGAAGACCCGGGCGATCTCCGGGTCGGTGCGGCAGAAGCTGTTGGTCAGCTCTTCACCCAGTTCCGGCCGGTCGGGGTTGCCCGCGATCACCGGGGCCATGACGCCGGACCAGCCCAGGTAGTTCGCGTCCAGGGACTCCAGCAGTTCGTCGATGTCCTGCGCGCTGAACCCGCCCCGGTAACCGGTGGCCGGGTCGTCGACGAAGCAGGGCGAGGGCGCGAGGAGCACCAGGCCGGCGAACGCCTCCGGCCGGCGGGCCGCGGCCAGCACGCCCATCATCGCGCTCACCGAATGCCCCACGAACGTGATCGGGCCGAGGTCCAGCTCGGCGCACAGCTCCAGCACGTCGTCGACATAGCCGTCCAGCGAGGCATAGCGGTCCCGGCTCCATGCGGACAGCTCGGAATTTCCCGCGCCCACATGATCGAAGAGGACGACGGTGAAGTCCCGCTCCAGCTCGGGAACCACCAGACGCCACATGTTCTGGTCACACCCGAATCCGTGGGCCAGCACCACCGCCGGTGCACCGGTCCGCCCGGTCACCTTGACATGGTTCCTGCTCCGCACGTTCATACGGCTCATCCTCGCAGACCCTTCGCCGGCGTCGGCGGCGATGACGTGCCCGACACGACGAGCGCGGGCGGTGCCGAGCGGGCGACGGGCGCTTACTGCCTACGGGGCGACGGGTCGTCGCCCCGGTCGGGGTGCGCGGATCGGCCGGCCCGCTGGAACCGGCTCGCCCACGGTGTACGCGGGCTCGGCCCAGGCCGCTGCGCCCAGTCCTGCCCATGGGGTGGGGAGACGTGCCCGGGCCGCAAGCGCGTTCATAGCGGACGGAATGCCGGCCTCCGCAGGGACATGATCACGGATGAGTCTTTTCGGCCAGGATCGAATCGGTTACTCTCGGTAAGGGTCGCCGCTCGGCCCCCTCGCGCCCCCCTTGCGCCTCCCTGACCCCCCTTGCCCCACGCGCCCCGCGCCGCCTGTGCGGTCCGCCGGAATTTACGTGGTGGTACCCCGGGTAGCACGAAAGATTTCCCGACTCGTGTCCCCGGCGCCGCAAAACTAGTCCGAAACTGACAGGTTTCCTTTGACTGTTGCGCGATTAATCGGTGAATGTCGTTCACATGTCCGACACAAACCGCGCCGCCACCGGTGGCACCGGTGGCCCCATGCGCTTGCGTGACTTCCGACTGCTCCTCGCGGGAGCCGCCACCGGACAGTTCGGTGCCCAGGTGACGCTGGTGGCACTGCCCCTCGTAGCCGTCCTCGAACTCGACGCCCCCGCCTTTCAGGTGGGCCTCCTGACCGCAGCGGAGACCGCCGCCTTCCTGCTCGTCGGGCTGCCCGCCGGGGCACTCACCGACCGCATGCGCAAACGGCCCCTGATGATCCGGGCGGACCTGGTGCGTGCCGTGGCCATGGCGAGCATCCCCGCCGCCGCGCTCGCCGACGCCCTGACCATGGCCCAGCTCTACGCCGTCGCGCTCGTGACCGGCGTGGCGACCGTGTTCTTCGACGTCGCCCACCAGAGCTACCTGCCGCACATCCTGCACCGCGACCAACTCGTGGCAGGCAACGGCGCGCTGGAGACGGTCCGTTCCACCGCCCACGTCACCGGCCCCGGTATCGGCGGCGGACTCGTCCAGCTCGTCGGCGCGCAGTTCGCCGTCATCGTCGACGCCGTCGGCTACCTCCTCTCCGCCCTGTTCCTCCAGCGCATCGAGCGGGCCGAGGAAGCACCCGAACCCGCCGCCCCCGGGGCCTCGCTGCGCAAGGAGATCAGCGAGGGCGTCCGCTTCGTCTTCGGCCACCCCCTGCTCCGCGTCATCGCCCTCACCACCGGCCTCGCCAACCTCTGCACGGCCGTCCTCATGGCCACGCAGACCGTGCACCTCGTCCGCACCGTCGGACTGCGGGCCGGCGGGCTCGGGCTCGTGCTGTCCGCGTCGGCCGTGGGCGGGCTCCTCGGCGCCCTGTGCGCCGGCCGCCTCGCCGCACGGCTGGGACAGGCCCGGGTCATCCTCCTGTCCCTCCTGGTGACCGGCCCCTTCGCACTGCTGTGGCCCCTGTCCACACACGGTCTCGCCGGGGCGGCCCTCTTCGCCACCGGATCCGCGGTCGTCTCCTTCGGCGCCGTCGTCTACAACGTCGCCCAGGTCAGCTTCCGCCAAGGGATGTGCCCGCCGCGCCTGCTGGGCCGGATGAACGCCACCCTGCGCTTCCTCATGTGGGGCACCCTGCCGCTCGGCGCGCTCATCGGCGGAGCCCTCGCCCAGGCCTACGGATCGCGTACGGCCCTCGCCTGGTGCGCCGTCGGCATCCTCGCCGTGCCACTGCCGCTGCTGCTCTCCCCGCTGCGCCGGATGCGCGACCTCCCCGGTGCGCAGGACGAGGGCAGCGCCGACGGGACACCGCAGGACGCCGCCTCCCACGCCGGCCAGGACGAACGGCCTGCCCCCGCGCCCACCGGCTGACCACCGCCCCGCCACCACCGACCACACCGCCCCGCGCGGCCACGACCGCGGCCACGACGAAGAGGACCCCGTGCTCAGCATCACGAGTCAGTACCTGACCCGCTACCGGCGTCTCACCGCCGACCGGTCCGACGCCCTGCTGCCTGTCACCGGAGCACAGCGCCGCTTCATGCTGGTGCGGTCGCTGGACCCGGCGGGGCGCCCCGACGTGGTGCCCATGTTCTTCGCGTTCCCGTCCGGAACCATCGACCCCCTACGCCTGCGGGAAGCGGCCCACAGGCTCGCCGCACGGCACACCGCCCTGCGCTCGCGGCCCGCCGTCGTCCGGGGCACCCCCGTACTGCGCGTCGCCGCTCCCGACGACGCGGACGTCACCGTGATCCGGCCGGCCGCCGCACCCGGCGAGCCGGCAGCCGACGTGCTCCGCCGCGCACTCGCGTCCTGGGATCCGCAGGGTCCCCCCTTGCGGCTCTTCCTCGTACGCGACGAGGAGCGCGAGGAGGACGTCCTCGCCGTCGCCCTGGACCACGCCGTCTGCGACGGCCGTTCGCTGGCGCGGATCGTCGACGAGCTGGGCGCCGCCTACGGTGAGGAGGCCGCCGAACCCGGCGCCGCGGCGCAGGAGACGGCGGCCGAACTCGTCACCTATGAGGACGCCGTCCGGCGGCAACTCGCCGCCGAGGAACGAGCGGAGACGTCCGCCGCGGCCGCGTACTGGGCGGACCGGCTGCGCACGCTGCACACCCACGCCCCGGCACCCCGCCCCGCACGAGCGCCCGAGGGCGCGCCGCACAGCGGCGCCGCGCACGCCCTGCTGCCCGCACCCGACGGCGGCGGCTCCTTCCCCGGCCTCCTCGACGCCTGCCGTTCCGCGGCCCGCGAGCTGTACGGCCCGGACCGCACGGTCCCGCTCGGCTACCCGTGGGGCGGCCGTCCCGCGGGCGCGGAGCCGGTCATCGGCTGCTTCCTCAACACGCTCGTCTTCCCGGCCGACACCGGCCGCGGACCCGGCTCGCGGGCCACCGCCGACGCGTGGTGGGACGACCTCGACCGGGCCGACGTACCGTTCGACGCGGTCGTGACCGCCGTACGGTCCACCGGCTCGGGCTGGACCGGAGGCCTCGACGGACTCCTCACCGTGGACGACGACAGCCGCCGCCCGCCCCTCACCCTGGCCGGCGTCGAAGGACGGGAGGTCCACGTCGACGGCAGACCCGTCCGAGGTCCCTTCGCCGTCTCCGTCACCCAGGGAGCGGAGCTCCGCCTGCGGATGGTGTGGGACCGGGCGGTGGTCGACGACGAGACCGCGAACCGGGCGTTCGACGCGCTCACCGACGCCCTGCGCCCCTAGGACGTGCCTTCCGGATCTTGCCGGGCCCGCGCGGCCCGGCACCGCGCCCCGCCGCGTTGTCGGGACTCCCCGGTACGTCCGGTACGCGGGAGCGCCTCCGCCCTTGCGAAGCACGGCCCCGGACCACGCGGGCCCGCCGACAAGATCCGAAAGACGCGCCCCAGGTCGTGGCCGCAAAGGAGCGCCGATGCCACCGCGTTCCGCCACGCTGTCCTCGGTCGCCTTGCGATGCTTCCCCTCGGCCCCGCGGGCCCGGGAGGCCCCACGACACCGGCCGCCGCTCCCTCATCCGGCTGATCGGCAAGACATCGCACAGGGGGCCCACACCCCGCCCCGCCGAGCGCCCCGCCGGACGCGGCAACCGCACACCGGCCCTCGCCCGGCCCCGCGCCCCCGCGCTTCCCCCCACAGCATCCCCGCACGTCCGAACGGCACCGCGCGACCCGCGAAGCCGCCCGTACGACCGCCGGACACGACCGTGACCGGCACCGGAAACCGGAAACCGACCCGACAACCTCAGGGATCGCCCATGCTTCCCCTCTCCTCCTCGCAGGAGATCGTCTGGCTGCACGAGCAGATGCAGCCCGGCAGCCGCGCCTACAACTTCACCGCCTCACTCGACCTGTGGGGCACCCTCGACGCCGAAGCCCTGCGCCGCGGGCTCGCCGCCACCCTGGCACGCCATGCCGGCCTGCGGCTCGAACTCGTCGCCCCCAACGGTTCCGTACCGCAGCAGCGGGTCGCGGAGCACTGCTCGCCGAGGCTGCACACCGTCGACCTCAGCACGGCGGACGACCCCGAGGCGGCGTTCGCCCGCCTCCTGCGCACCGAGGCCGAGACACCGCTCGACACCTCCGAGGCACCGCTGATCCGCTGGACGCTCGTCCGGCTGGCCGAGCGCCACCACCGGCTGGTCCACGTCGAGCACCACCTGATCCACGACGGCCACTCCTTCGCGATCCTGCTCGACGACGTCTTCCGCGTCTACCGCGCCCACGTCCTCGGCGAGACCCTGGAGCTCCCGGCCGCCTCCTCGTACGCGGACCACGTCCAGGAACGGGCCCGGGCCGCCTACGCCCCCGAATCGCTCGACTTCTGGCGGGCCGAACTGCGCGACCAGCAGCACGACCTGCCGCTGCCCGGCGTGACGCGCCCCGGCGCCCGCCGCAGGCACCACGGCGGACAGCTGCGCCAGACCATCGGCGCCGACCTCGCCGAACGCCTGCGCGGACACGCCCGTACCCGCGGCCTCACCCCCTTCTCCACGCTCCTCGGGCTCTTCGCGGAGCTCCTGCGCCGGCACAGCGGCCGCTCCCGCATGGTCATCGGCACCGCCGTCGGCAACCGCCCCCTCGGCTACGAGGACGCCGTGGGCATGTTCGTCAACACCATCCCGCTGCCGCTCACCCTGGACGCCGCCGCCCCCGCCCAGGACACCATGGACGAGGTCACCGACACCCTCATCCGTGCCCTTCCGCACCAGGACGTACCGGTCCAGGAACTGACCCGAGCACTCGGCATGCACACCTCCGGCGCCGACAACCCGCTCTTCTCCGTCATGTTCAGCGCCCACGACGCGCCCCTGCCCGAGATCGACGTACCCGGCCTCGACATCACGCTCTTCGAGGGCTTCAACACCGGTACCACCCGCTTCGACCTCGACGTGGTCCTGCTCCCGGACGACCGGCGCGGCGTCACCCCGCGCCACGGCGCGCCCGGCATGACCCTCGTCTGGGACTACGACGCGGACCTCTTCGGCGAGGACGTCGCCCGGCTGCTCTCCGGGCGCTTCCTGGACCTGCTGCGCGCCTACCTCCACAGCCCCGAGACCCCGCTGGCCGATCTCGACCCGGCGGCCACGGAGCCGGCCGCCGAGCCCGTACGCGTCCCGGCCGGCCGCGATCCACTGGATCCCGTGGCCGCACACCACCCGTCGCTGCCGGCCCTGCTGTGCGGCGCCCGCCGTCTGACCTACGGCGAACTCGACGCCCGGGTCGCCTCGCTCGCCGAGCGCCTGAAGGCCGCCGGTGTCACCCCCGGCCGGCCGGTGGCCGTGGTCCTGCCCCGCGGGACCGAATCCGTCGTCGCCCTGCTCGCCTGCCTGCGCACCGGCGCCGTCTACTGCCCGCTGTCCCCGTCCGATCCGCCGGCCCGGCTCGGCCTGCTGCTGGAACGGCTCGCGCCGGCGCTCGTCCTCACCGGCGACGGCACCCCGGCCCTGCCGGACGCACTGCCGACCGCCCGGATCGACGCCCCGGTACTGCCCCCGGCGCGCGACGGCGCCGTACTTGACGGCACCGCGTACGTCATCCACACCTCCGGCTCCACCGGAACCCCCAAGCCGGTCGCCGTCGGCCCCGCCGCCCTGGTGCACCACATGACGGCGGCCGCCGACCGGTTCGGCCTCATCACCTCGGACCGGGTGCTGATGTTCGCCCAGCCGTCCTTCGACGTGGCGCTGGAGGAAGTGCTGCCCACCCTGTACGCAGGCGGCTGCCTGGTCCTGCCCGAGCACGAGGTGCCCACCGGCGCCGAACTCACCGAACTGCTCGCCGCGGCCCGGGTCACCGTCGCCAACCTGCCCACCAGCTACTTCCTCGCCACCCGCGAGGATTTGCGTCCCGCCCTGCGTGACGAGCGCTGGACGCCCCGGCTCCTGGTCCTCGGCGGCGAGCGCCTTCCCGTGGAGGCACTGCGCGGCATCCTCGCCGACACCGACGCCACCGTCCTCAACGCCTACGGCGTCACGGAGGCGGCCATCACCTCGACCGTCCACGAGATCTCCCGCGACGCCCTCGTCGAGGGCGCCGAGATCCCCCTGGGCACCGAGCTCCCGGGCGAGCGGATCCACGTACTCGACGCCCACCACCGCCCGCTGCCGGCCGGCGCGGTCGGCGAACTCGCCGTCGCCGGACCCGGCCTCGCCGAGGGCTACGCGGGCAACGAGGAGGTGACCGCGGCCCGGTTCGTCACTGTCGACGCCCTCGACGGGCAGCGCGTCTACCTCACCGGCGACCTCGGCTACCGCGGTCTGGACGGCCTGCTGTACTTCCTCGGGCGGCGCGACAACCAGATCAAACTGCGCGGTCACCGCATCGAACTGGAGGAAATCGAGGCCGCGGCGTCCGCGGTGCTGGGCGGCCGGTCCTGCGCCGTCGTACTGGACCGGCAAGGCCCCGGCGGCCCGAGGCTCGTCGGCTTCCTCGAAGACGGGGCCGACGGCGAGGACTTCGACGAGAAGGAACTCCACGCCGAGCTGGGCCGCCGCCTGCCCGGCCCCCTCGTGCCCGCCCGCTGGGCCTCGCTCGGGAGCATGCCGACCCTTCCCGGCGGCAAGCCCGACCGTACGGCGCTGTCCCGCCGGGCTGCGGAGCTCGACGCCGGCGATGCGGGTGATGCGGGTGACACCGGCGAGTCCGAGGCCGGAACCGGCTCGGAGGGCTCGCCCGCGGCCACCGCCGCGTCCGACGACCCGATGACGGCGCTGCTCACGCAGGGCTGGAGCAAGGTCCTCGGCCACAGCCGGATAAACGCCCGTTCCCACTTCTTCCACAGCGGAGGCCATTCCCTGCTGGCCGCCGAGCTGGCCGCCTGGCTGGAGCCCCGGCTGGGCGCGCGCCCGCCGCTGCGGGTGCTCTTCCGCAACCCAGTCCTCGCCGACCAGGCCGAAGCCCTCGCCGCCACCGCCCTTTCCACGGAGTCGTGATGACCCAGTCCCCGACCGCTCCTGCCGCACTCCTCGCCACGCCCCCCGACGCCGGCACCGTGCCGAGCGTCGCCCACGGGCCCCGCGCCGAACCGACCGGCGTGCTCGACCGCTTCGACGACTGGGCCCGCCTCGCCCCGCAGGCCCCGGCCGTGATCGACAGCGCCCGCATCTGGACGTACCAGGACCTCGACGAGGCGGCCGAGCAGGTCACCGCCGCCCTGGGCGACCGCGTCCGGCCCGGCGACCTGGTCGGCGTATGCCTCGACCGCTCCGCCGCCCTGGTGGTGACCGCCGTGGCGCTCGCCCGGATCGGCGCCGTCTACCTGCCGCTCGGCCCCCGCCCCGGTGAACGCCGTACCCAGGCCGTCACCGAGGACCTCGACGTCGCCTGCCTCATCGGCGACCCCGGGGTCCTGCCCGAGGGGCACCGCGGCGGGGAGCACCTCCCGCTGCCGCTGCCCACCGCCGGTGTCAACGCCCCCGCCGCCGTCGTCGCGGCCTTCACCCAGTGCGCCCGCGGCACCCGGCGCGCTCCCGAGAACGCCCTGTACGCCGTCCTGACCTCCGGTTCCACCGGCCGCCCCAAGGCGGTCGCCGTTGCCGAGACCTCCCTCTCCGTCGCCCTCGACTGGTACCGGGCCGAGACCGGTCTCGCACCGGGCGACCGCCAGTCCCTCCTGATCGGCGTCGCGTTCGACCCGCACCTGCTGGAACTGTGGGCCGCCCTGACCTCGGGAGCCGCCCTCGTCCCGGCGCCGGACGACACCCGCTGGGACTCGCACGTACTCACCGACTGGTGGCGTGAGCGCGCCCTCACGCACGCCGTCGCGGCCACCCCGACCGTCGAACCGCTCCTGGACCGGCCCTGGCCGCAGGACCTGAAGCTCCGCCACCTCGTCGTCGGCGGCGACCGCATGCGCCGCCGCCCCGGCACCGATGTCACCGCCACGGTCCACAACGCCTACGGCCCCGCGGAAGCCACCGTCGTCACCACCACCCACACCATGCGCAACACCGACCCGGACGCCGGCGAGCAGGCGCCGCCGCCCATCGGCACCGCGCTGCCGGGCGTCACCCTCGTCGTCACGGACGACGACGGGCGCCCCGTCCCCCGTGGTCAGGACGGTGAGCTTCGCGTCGGCGGCCACTGCCTGGCCCTCGGCTACCTCGACCCCGAACTCACCGCGCGCCGGTTCACCGCACCCCCGCAGGAGCCGGAGCTGGCCTCGGTCGACCGCCTCTACCGCACCGGCGACCGGGTACGGATGAACGCCGACGGCAGCCTGGACTTCCTCGGCCGCCTCGACGACCAGGTGAAGATCAGCGGCGTGCGCATCGAACCCGCCGAGGTGGAAGCCGCCTTCGAACACGACCCGCGGGTACGCAGCGCCGTCGTCACCGTGCTGCGCGACAGCTCCGGCCACGGCCGTCTCGTCGCACACCTGCGGCTCGCCGACGGCGCCGAACCGGTCACCGGGGAGCTCCTCGACGCGGTCCGTGCCTGGCTCCCCGAGCAGGCCGTGCCCGGCACCGTACGGATCGTCGACGGCTTCCCGCTCGACGCCAACGGCAAGGTGGACCGGCCCGCCCTGGTGGCCGCCGTACCGGCGCCCGTGGCGCCCGGGACCACCCCCGAGGACGAGCACGCCGACACCGGGGCCACCGCCACCGCCACCGAACGACTCGTGCTGGCGACCGTACGCGACCTCCTGGGCCGCCCCGGCACCGGCCTCGGCGACAACTTCAGCGACGCCGGCGGCACCTCCATCATCGCCGCACGGCTGCTGGCAACCGTCGAACGCGAGACGGGAGTACGCCTGCGCGCTCCCGAGCTGCTGCGCAGCACCGACCTGCGCGCCTTCGCCGCCCTCCTCGACCAGCGCCGGACCCCGCAGCCGGCAGGAGCCTGACATGACACTCACCATCCCGAAGCCCGCCGAGCCGCAGCCTACCGACGCGCAGCCCGCCGGTCCGCAGGCCACCGATCCGGCGAAGGGCACCGCCCTGCCCGCACTCGTCGCACGGCACGCCGCCCGCACCCCCGACGCCCTCGCCGTCGTGGACGGCGACACCACCCTCACCTACGGCCGCCTCCTCCAGGCCGGCCACGCCCTCGCGGCACGACTGCGCCGACACGACGTGACCCGCGGCGACCGGGTGGCGCTGCTGACGGCCCGTTCGTCCCGCACGGTCGTGGCCCAGCTCGGCCTGTGGCTGGCCGGAGCCGTGTGCGTACCGCTCGATCCCGCCCAGCCCCGGCCGCGTACCGAGGCGATGATCGCCGACGCGGAAGTGACGCTCACCGTCGGCGACGCGAAACTGCTGGACGCGGCCGCACTCCCCGGCCGCGTCCTCGTCCTGCCCGAGGAGCCGCTCACGTACGGCCTGCCGGCCGACGAGTCCGACCCGGACGGCCCGGCGTTCATCATGTTCACCTCCGGCTCGACAGGCCGCCCCAAGGGCGTCCTGGTGCCGCACCGTGCCATCGCCGAGCTGGTCACGGCACCCGACTACGTCACCCTCACCGGCCGCGACCGCGTGCTGTTCCACTCGCCCATGACCTTCGACGCCTCGACGTTCGAAGTCTGGGCCGCGCTCGCCAACGGCGCCGCGGTCGTCGTCTGCACCGAGCAGCGGCCCACCCTGGAGGACCTCGCCCGGCACGTCGAGCGGCACGGCGTGACCGTGGCGTTCTTCACCACGGCCCTCTTCCACCAGCTCGCCGCGCGCCGCTCCCGCGTCTTCGCCCAGCTCCGCTCGGTCGTCGTGGGCGGCGAGGCGATGGCCGCCGCGCAGGCCCGCGAGGTCCTCACCGCTTTCCCCTGGCTGGAACTCGTCAACGGCTACGGGCCGACCGAGACGACCACCTTCGCCACCGCCCACCGGGTCACCGAGCAGGACTGCGCGGGGCCGATACCCATCGGCAGGCCCATCTGCGGGGCCACGGCGCACATCTTGGACGCCGACGGCCACCCCGTGGCCGACGGGGACCGGGGCGAGCTGTGGATCGGCGGCAGCAGGCTCGCCCACGGCTACACGGGCCTGCCCGAACTCACCGCCGAACGGTTCGTCGAACACCCCGCCGCCGGCCGGCGGCTCTACCGCACGGGCGACGTCGTCTCCCTGCGCCCCGACGGCGTCCTGCAGTTCCACGGCCGCAACGACGACCAGGTGAAGGTCCGCGGCTTCCGCATCGAACCCGCCGAGGTCGAGCACGTCCTGCGTGAGCAGCCGGACGTCGACGACGCCGCCGTCACCGTCGACGGCGCCGGCACCCCCGAAGCGCGCCTCGTCGCGTTCGTCGTCGCCGCGCCCGGCCCCGTACCTCCCGGCACGGCGCTGCGCGAACGGCTCACCGCGCTCCTGCCCGCCCACCTCGTACCCGACGCGGTCACCGTGCTGGACCGGCTTCCCCTCACCCCGGCCGGCAAGGTCGACCGGCGCGCGCTCACCGCCCGCGCACACGCCGCCGAAAGCCGGCCCACCGGCGAGCCGGCGCCGCGCATGACACCGCTGGAGCAGGCCGTCGCCGAGGTGTGGAGCCGGGCCCTGGGCACCGAGGTGACACACGCCGACGCCGAGTTCCTCCTCATCGGCGGACATTCGCTCCTCGCCCTCGTCGTCACCGAGGACCTGCGCGAGGAACTCGGCGTGGAGATCTCCCTCGCCGACTTCTTCGCCGCGCCGACCGTCGCCGCCCAGGCCGCGCTGGTCGAAAGCGCCCTCCTGGCCGCCCACGCGGACCTCCACCCCGACACCCCGGAGCACAGCGATGCCCACTGACGCCGACTCCGCGTCCCTCGACCGCCGACAGCAACTCCAGCAGGAACTGCTGCGCCGGGCCCGCGCCGGTACCGCCCGTGCCACGACGACCGCCGAACCCGCCACCGGCGCGAGCACCGGCCGGGAAGACCGCGCACCGCAGTCCGAGTGCGTTCCCCTCTCCCGCGCGCAGCGCCGTATGTGGCTGATGGAGCGGCTCGGCGGCACGGGCGACTCGTACCACGTACCGTTCGCCACCCGTGTGCGCGGCCCGTTCGACGTGGCCGCGTTCGCCACCGCCCTCACCTCCCTGGTGGCCCGGCACGCCATCCTGCGCACCCGCTACACCGAGCACGGGGGCGAGCCCTGCCAGGAGGTGCTGCCGACCCCGCGGACGGTCCCCGTGCACGTCGTCGACACCGACGAGGCGCAGGCCCCGGAGCTGCTGCGGCGCGAGACGGCCCGGCCGTTCGACCTCGCGGCCGGCGACGCCGTACGAGCGCTCGTCCTGCGCCACGGACCGACGGACCACACCCTGCTGTTGACGTTCCACCACATCGCCGTTGACGGAGCTTCGTTGGAGACCGTGGCCGCCGAACTCGCCGACCTCTACACGGCGGCCACCGGCGGAACGCCCCGGCACACCCTCACCGCAGCGCCGCAGTACGCCGACCACGCGCGCCGCGAGCACGACGGCCTGTCCGGCTTCGAGGAGGAACTGGAGCGCTGGAGCGAGCTGCTGGCCGACGCCGAACCTCCGCGCCTGCCCCGGCCGGCGGCGCCCGCACCGCACACCACCGGGCGCCCGGCGGCCGTACGCACCGTGCCCCTCACGCCCACCGTGCCCGACGCCCTGCGGACACTGGGCGCACAGCGGCAGGCCACGCTCTTCGCGGTGTCGCTCACCGCGGCCTTCGCCGCCCTGCACCGCCTCACCGGCGACGACGACCTCGTCATCGGCGTGGCGGGCACCCACCGCAGCGGAACGGCCATGCGCGGCCTGGTCGGCCTCTGCGTCAACACCCTGCCCGTACGGGTGGACCTCTCCGGCGCCCCGTCCTTCACCCAGCTGCTGCGCCGCGTGGGCGACGCGCTCCTCGAAGCCCAGCAGCACCGGCACATCCCCTTCGACCTCGTCCTCGAACGCCTCGGCGCCGGGGTCCGCGGCGCCGACGGCACCGCACTGGTCCGCGTCACCTCCGACGTCCTCGGCGAGCCGACGGTGCTGCGGCTGCCGGGTACGTCGGCCGAGTACGTCGACCTCCCCTCCGACGGCGCGAAGTTCAGCCTCTCCTACGGCTTGGACCTGGGCGACCCGGCACAGCCCCGGGCCCTCGTGCAGTACGACGCCCACACCCTGGACGACACCGCGGCGGAGGCGGCCGTACGGGACTACGCGGCCCTGCTCCACGCGGTGGCCGCCGACCCGGAACTCACCCTGGACCCGCTGCCTCCGGCCGGGCCGAACGACACCTCCCCGGCCCAGAGTCCCCCCGCCAGTGACCGTCACCCGGCCGCGGAGGCCCTCCGCGCCCACCCGATGGTCGCCGACGCCACGGTGGTCCAGCCCGAGCAGGGGCCGGCCGTGGCCTACGCCGTCCTGAAGGACAGCGCCGGCCCGTCCGGCCACGAACTCCTCGGTCTGCTGCGCCGCACGCTCGCACCCGAGGCCGTACCCGCGGCGGTCACCCTGCTCGACGCGCTGCCGCGCACGGCCGCCGGGCCGGCGGACCACGCCCGGCTGCCCGGGCGGCCCTCGACGCCCCACGCCCCGTCCGGCGCACGGGCCCAAGCGGTCACGGAGGCGTTCGCCGCAGCGCTCGGCCTCCGCCCGTCGCCGGACGAGGACTTCTTCGCCCTCGGCGGTCACTCCCTCAAGGCCGTACAGCTCGCCGAACGGCTGCGCACGGACCTCGGACTGCCCCTCACGGGCCTCGACGTACTCCAGGCCCGCACCCCGCGGGCGCTGACCGCCCTCCTCGACGAACGGGCGGTACGGCAGAGCGCCGCGAAGACCGCGAGCCGGCCCGCCCCCCGCTCCCGGGACGTCCGCCCCGGCACAGTGCTGGTCACCGGTGCGACGGGCGGCGTCGGCGCGTTCGTGGTGCGTGAACTCGCCGCCCGGGGACGCCCCGTGCTGGCGCTGGCCCGGCCCGAGTCCGCCCACCTGATCGCCACCGACGGCGTCGACGTGATCGAGGGCGACCTCACCGACCTGGCCGGGCTGCGGGACGCCGTCGCGCAGTCGGACGCGGTCGTCCACGCCGCCTGCACCTTCACCCGGCACGACGTGGACCTGGCGGCGATGGAGACGATGGTCGACGCGTGGCGGCGCGGCCCGTTCGTCTTCGTCAGCAGCGTCGACGCCTACGGGCATCCCGCGACGGCCCGGGTCGCCGAGGAGTCGGCGTCCCACGAGCCCGTCAGCCCGTACGGAAAGGCCAAACTCGACTGCGAGGCCATCCTCCTGCGCGCAGCCGGGACCGAAGGGCGCGGCGGCGCCAGCTCCGTACGGTCACCGATCGTCTGGGGCGCCCACGACCGGCTCCGCGAACAGCTGCGCTGGGGCGCCCTCGGCACGCTCTACCAGGCCGCCGAGCAGGGCCGGCCGATCGAACTGCCCCGCCCCGGTACCGGCGGGCACGCCTGGTACGGAGCCGCCTGGGTGCACGCGGCGGCCCTGGCCCGCGCGGTGTCCGAATGCCTGGACCGGCCCGTGCACGGAGTCGCCAACGCGTGCAGCGGCCACGTCTCCTGGCACGACCTCGCCCACGACCTCACGGAACTGCTCGGCACCCGAGCGGACCTCCGCGAGACCGACGCGGTACCGCGGGACCTCGACCACCGCTGGCACTACGACAGCACACGCCTGGCCCGCCCCCTGCGTCCCCGGCCGCACGAGGACCGTCGCACCGTCCTGGCAGAGATGATCACTGCCACGACACCGGCCCACGCCTGACCACCGCCTGCGCCCGGAGCAACCCCAACGCACTCCGGGCGCAGCCGCGGCCGCGGTCGTAAACGGGTGGACGGCTCCCCGGCGGGCCGGGCAGAGTGGCCGCCCGTGACAAGCAGTGAGCTTTGGACCTCCGCGACCGCCGACCGCTACGACGCCGAGGAGAGCGAGATGTCATCGACCGCTGTTCTCGGTCCGACTCTCGCCTTCCTCGCCGAACTTGCCGGAGAAGGCCGGGCATTGGAGTTCGCCATCGGAACCGGAAGAGTGGGCGTCCCGCTCCGGGAACACGGCGTGCCCGTCGTGGGAATCGAACTGTCCGAGCACATGGCAGCGGTCCTACGGCGCAAGACCGACGAGGACGTGCTCCCGGTCGCCATCGGAGACATGGCCACGACCGTCGTCCCCGGCGAGTTCACCCTGGTCTATCTCGTCTACAACACGATCACGAACCTTCTCACGCAGGACGAGCAGGTCGAGTGCTTCCGCAACGCCGCGCGTCACCTGGCGCCCGGCGGCCGGTTCGTCATCGAGCTCGGCGTGCCGCCACTGCGCTTCCTGCCGCCCGGGCAGGTCGCGGTGCCCTTCGACGTCTCCGAAGGGCATCTCGGCTTCGACACCTTCAACCTGGTCGAGCAGATCCTCGTCTCGCACCACCTCACCCGCGACGGCGGCGACGGCCGCTACCGCCGGGACAGCTCCCGGCACCGATACGCATGGCCGGCGGAGCTCGACCTGATGGCGCGGATCGCGGGGCTCGAACTGGAACAGCGCGTCGCGGACTGGGACGGAGCGCCGTTCACCCAGGATTCCGCGAAGCACATCTCCGTGTGGCGCAAGCCGGCCTGAGGCTTCCTCCTGGTCTCCCGCGGGCACGCGAACGGGGCCGGCGGCGCAGCCGTCGGCCCCGTCCCTCAGAGATGGGGATCAGCAGGTGCCGGCCGGGCGTTCCCGGACCACCAGGTCGGTGGAGCCGGTGGTCGCGTCCAGCCAGGCCACCTGGCGGCCCGCGCCGGCCGCCGGGTAGTTCTGCTCACCGCGGTTGCAGGAGACCCGCTCGCGGCGGGAGCCGTCGGTGGTCAGCTGCCACAGCTTCGGCAGCGACTCGTTGCGGTACCGCGTGTCGGGCGTCCGGGCGACCAGGGTCAGCGCGTCCTGCGAGACCGTCAGGTCGGAGGCCATGAAGGCGCCCGGCTTGTGCTCGCTGCTGACGAGGAAGGCGCCGCGGCCGTCCAGGCCGGAACTGACGACCGACACCAGACCGCCGTCGTTCTCGTCGCCGTCCGCCAGCCAGAACACGTTCTTGCCGTTGATGCCGGTCTGGCCCAGGCTCACCGGCTCGTCGAGCTGCTCGGTCATGACCGCCTTGCCGGTGGCCAGGTCGACGACCTCCACGCCCAGCCGGTAGGAGTCGCCCTGCGGGTACAGCTTCGCGTAGGCGATCTTGTCGCCGCTGATGGAGGGGAGGGCGGTCAGGGTGTTCCACTTCTTCCCGTCGGTGAAGACGGGCGCCTTGTCGGTGGGCCGCATGTAGCCGACGTGCCGGCCGCCGAGGATGTCGTACTCCTCGAACACGACCGTGCCCTTCTCCACCCGCAGGCCCGCGACGCCGGTCGTCGAACTGTGGAGCGTCTTGACCGGGCCGCCCGCCACGGGGCGCGACAGGACGTCGACCGAGCTCGGGCCGTACGCCGTCCACACCACGGTCTTTCCGTCCGTCGCCGGGGCGGTGTGGTAGCGGCCGTCGTTGGGGCTGATCACCTTCGGCGCACCCTTGCCGTCCAGCCGGCCGGCGTAGACCGAGTAGGGCTCGGAGCCGTCGTCGTTGGACTTCGAGGCCGTCCACCAGCCGCCGCCCGCGCCGACCCCTGAGTCCGTGGTGTTCAGCGTCCCGATGAGGGTGTCGCTGTCGACGCCGAGGGCCTGCTCCCAGCCAGGGACGATGCCGTGCGCGTTGAACGAGCGCTTGACGGTGTTCTGCTGGCCGGAGGTCGCGCCCAGGGCCTTGGCAGCGGCGAGTACCGCGCCCCGGGCCTCGGTGAACCCGTCGATCGGCGTCATGTACTCGGTGACGGCCTTGTACACGATCTTGTCGGCGAGTTCCCCGCCCAGGTCCTCGCGCATGTCCCACAGCGCGCCGGAGAAGATCGTGGAGTTCAGGTGCACGCCGCCGTTGTCGGTGGCGAACGACACGCCCAGGAAGCTCTTCGAGGTCGTGGCCCCGTCGTTGAGGTCGCGCAGTGCGCAGTCGGCGGCGGCCTTCGTGCGGCACAGGTCCTCGCCGATCAGGCCGGCGGCCGGATCGCTCATCGGGGTGCCGCTCGCGGTGACGTCGATCGCGTTGCCGAAGTAGTCGGCCAGGGCCTCGTTCAGGGCGCCGGACTGGCCCGCGTAGACCAGGTTCGCCGTGTGCTCGATCACCCCGTGGGTCATCTCGTGGCCGACGACGTCGGTGTCGGCCGACATCGGCTTGAACTCCGCGTCGCCGTTGCCGTAGACCATCTTGGTGCCGTCCCAGAACGCGTTGGCGTAGGGCAGGCCGTAATAGGTCACGCCGACCAGGGAGTTGACGGGCCCGCCGGTCCCGTCGAGGCTGTCGCGCCCGAAGTTCTTCTTGTAGAAGTCGTAGACCTGGGCCGCGTTCCAGTGGGCGTCCACGGCTCCTGAGTCCGTCGCCGCGCCGCCGAAGGTGGTGTTGGGGGAGGAGAACATCGTGATGCCGGACGGCCACCTGCCCGACGTCTCCGACACCGACTTGCCCCGGGCGTCCCACGTGGCGAGCAGGCTCTTGGACGAAGTGCGCATCCGGCCCGCGTCCGCGAGGAGGTAGTTCCCGGCCGCCGGGTCGTAGGCGATGTCCAGCGAGGCCGCGGCGCCGCTCAGCCGGGCACCGGACCCGGTCTCCGGGACCAGGTTCGGGGGAGCGGCCGGCGATCCGTCCGCGGTCGCACCCTCTGCGGCCTGACCGGCCGTCCGCGCGGCGGCCGTCGGAGCCGCCAGCGTCTTCAGCGCGCTGTACTGCAGCGCCGGGTAGCCCGACCGGGCGTCCACGTACACCTCGTCCACGACCGGCGCGCCGGTGCCGGGCGCGGTGCCGCGTACCGTGACGCGGTAGGCGAGTACGCCGCCCCCCTTGGGCAGGACGACGAGCCCCTTGGCCTCGCCGGTCATGCCGGTGGCCGCCGGATCGCCCGACTCAGACCGCGGCGCCTGCCCCTTGTCGAGGGCCGCTCCCAGTCGGCGGGCCGTGGCGGCCACCGCGCGGCGGACCGCGACGTCCTCGGCGACCTGCGGGGTGACGTCGGTGCTCAGGGCCGTGAAGTAGTGCCCCGAGGTGCCGGTCACCACGCGCTTGCCGTCCTGCTTCTGCATGCGCACGACGTACTGGCCGCCCAGGACGTCTACTCCCCGGTGCTTCTGCTGCAGCCGGACCGTCTCGTCCTTGGACCCGGTGGCCGTCGCCGAGAGGGGGACGAGGTCGCTGGCCGCCCGCGGGATCCTGTAACGGCTCTTGTTCGCCGCGAGGTGTCCGCGGGCCGCGTCGGCCGGGGCGGCCTTGGCGTCCACGGACTCCCGTATGCCCTCGACGAGCACCGGGGTCGCGGTGTCCTGGCCGGGGAGGACGTTCGAGGGGCCGGGGTCCGCGGCCCATGCCGGCGAGGCCTGCAAGGTCATCGCGACGGCCAGCAGAACCGCGATTCCTCCGGCGGATCGGAGCTCTTTCCGCCATATCCGTCGTGCGGTCGGGGTCGCAGCCGTCGAACCTGCGCTGAACTTGGGCAAGGGGTCTCCTCAACCATGAGTGCCTGATGCGTTGCTGTGAGTCGCCGCCATGCAAGCGCCGCGGGCGGCTCGCGAACAGAGCCGGGGCCCCCTCAGAAGTGGCCATGCACAGTTGTGGGGGCGGTGTGAAGGCGGTCAAAATCCCCGGCATGATCGAAACCGACCCGCACGACCGGACTCCCGCCCGCACGCAGTACGGCAGCGGGGCGGTGATCCTCGCGGCCGCGGACCCGGTCGCGGACCCGGCCGCCGTACTGCGCGTACTCATCCAGCGCCGACAGGCCCTCCTGAACCGGGAATCGGCGGAGCTGCAATCCCTGCGCACCTATGCCGACCTGCTGGCCCACGAGCTACCGCCGCCACCCGCCTTACCCGCCGGACCTCCGGCCGGCATCGAGATCGTCACCGGCGCCGACTCCGTCGGGGCCCGCCTCGACGCCATGCTCGACTCCGCCGAGACGGAAGTGCTCGTGCTCGACCGCGGCGCGCTCAGGACGTGCCGGGCACCCGCGTCACCCGCGGACGAGCACTCCGGGGAAGCGGGGGAGGCGGGGGAGGCAGAGGCGGGGGCGGAGCGCATCCGCCGTCTGCTGGCCCGCGGCGTCACCGTACGGACCGTCACCGACCGGCGCGGTACCGACTTCCCCGAACGGGCCAGAGAACTGATCGCCCTCACCCGACTCGGCCTCCAGGCCCGGATCGGACAGCGCCTGCCCACCGGCCTGGTCATCGTGGACCGGCGCATCTGCCTGCTGCCCCCACCGCCCTCCGACGACGGAGGAGCCGACGGAGCGGCCCTGGTCTTCGGCGACTCCCTGCTGCGCCGCGCCGCACTGCCGCTGTTCGAATCCCTGTGGGCACGGGCCACCCCCGTCGGCAGCCCCGCCAGCCCCCTCACCGAGGACCAGCGGGAACTCCTCGGGCTGCTCGCCTCAGGCCTGAAGGACGAGACCATCGCCCGCCGGCTCGGCGTACACGTACACACCGCCCGCCGCCGGATCACCCGCATGCTGGAGGAACTCGACGCCGACACCCGCTTCCAGGCCGGCGTCCAGGCCGCCATCCGCGGCTGGCTGCAACCGCCGCCCGCCCCGAACGCCGCCACCGATCGGCCGGGATTCCCCCGACCGGCAGGGACGAACTGACGCACGGCCCGGTGGCGTTGACCGGTGACCGGCGACCGGCGACCGGTGACCGGTGACCGGCGACCACTGGCACCCGGTCCGCCAGCGGGGCCGCGCAGCCTACGACGCTCCGCACAGGGCCAGCGCGTCCCGCGCAAGCCCTCGCAACCAGGCGTGGGCGGTGTCGGTGTCATAGCGCTGATGCCACGACAGGTACACCGGCGCCGACGGCAGTTCGAGCGGCATGGGGAGCGCGACCAGTCCGAGACCGGCGGCCATGGAGCGCGTGGTGGCTTCGGGGACGCTGACCACGAGATCGGAGTCGCGCGCAAACGCGAACGCGGCCGCTTCGGTGGGCGCGGTCGCGATCACCTGGCGGCAGAGGCCGAGCCGCGCCAGTGCGTCGTCGACGGCGTTGGCGAGGTTTCCGCGTCGTGAGACGGTGACGTGCTCGGCCGCGGCGTACCGCTGCGCGGTGAGGGGCCCGCCGAGGGTGAGGGGATGCCCCCGCCTCACGACGATGACCAGGCCGGTCTCGCCCACGCTCTCGGCGCGGATGTCCGGTGCGCCGGGGCGGTTGGCGTTCGCCTCCAAATCGACCTCGCCGCGGCGCAACTGCGGTGTGTCGACGCTCGATTCCGCGACGAAGCGCAATCGCACGCCCGGCGCCTGTCCGCGTACGGCCGCGAGCAGCGCGGGCCCGCTCAGGGCCACCAGGGAATCGTGCCAGCGCAGTGTGAAAGTGCGCTCCAAGGTCGCCAGATCGAGCTCGCGGCTCGGTGCCAGTACCCCTTGGACCTGATGCAGCAGCTCGTGCACCTGCGCCCGGACGGCGAGCGCATACGGCGTCGGGGTCATCGTGCGGCCGGTGCGCACCAGGATCTGATCCCCGGTGGTGTGCCGGATCCGGCCCAGGCTCCGACTCATCGCGGGGGCGGTGACGTGCAGGCGCGCTGCCGCCCCGGCCACGCTCCCCTCCTCCAGCAGCGCGTCGAGCGCGGTGAGCAGGTTCAAGTCCAATTGCATGCGAGTAATCCTAGTCGTTCCTGACATGCATTTGAAGTTAACGATGGGGGTCCATACCGTTGAGGCGAAAGCGCACGACGGACCGCGCGGATCGGCCCGGCCGACCGCACCACCCCCTCCTCAGACAGGAGCACCACCATGTCCGAAACGCTGCGGAGCGAGGCCGTCACCACCGCCTCCGACGCCCACCTGCTCGACCAGACTGTGCTCGCCGTGCGTACGGCCGGTTCGGCGCTGCGCGAGCGCTTCGGCAAGGTGGTCCCCTACCGGACCCGCGGAGAGCTGATGGACGCGCTCGCAGCCAACGACGACACGGCCCTCGCGATCCTGCGCCCCCGCCTCACACGCCTCCGCCCGGATGCAGGCTGGGTGGAGGACGAACTCGACGGCGGCGCGCTGCCGCCCGGTGAGTGGTGGGTCGTGGATCCGGCCGAAGGCAACGTCAACCACCTGCACGCCCTGCCTGAGTGGGCGGTCACCGCCACCCTGGTGCGCGACAACCAGCCGGTACTCACCGTGGTCCACGTGCCGTTGACCCAAGAGACCTACACCGCGCTCGCCGGGGCGGGCGCCCACCTCGACGGCCGACCCCTGCGCGTCAGCGAGACCGGGGACCTCGGCCTGAGCATCGTCGCCACCAGCCAGGCCCGGCCGGACGAGGACGAGGAGGTCGTGCGGCGCGTCGGCCGCTCGATCACCGCGATGCTCCTGGACGCCCTCGTCGTGCGCACCGCGGTGCCCGCGACCCTGCACCTGGCGAACGTGGCCGCCGGGAGGGCAGGCGCCTTCTGGCAGTTCGCCGGGGCCCGCGCGGACCTGCTCCCCGGGACCCTGCTCGTCCTGGAGGCCGGCGGACGGATCTCCGACGCCGAGGGCCGCCCCTGGACCCCGCAGAGCAGCGGCTTCCTGGCCGCCGCACCCGGCGTCCACGCCGAGGCCGTTGCGACGCTCTCCCGCTGACCCCTCACGAGAGCCGCAAAGACTCACGAGAACCGCAAAGACCCAAGGGAAACGGATCACCATGAACGACATCGCAGTACTCGGAAACGGCCGCGTCGGCGGCAACCTGGCCGCCGCCCTCACCCGGGCAGGACATCGGGTCACCGTGGCGGACCGCACGCCGGGCGCCGCCGCCGAGGCCGCGCGCACTGCCCGGATCGTCATCAACGCCACACCGGGCGCCGGCTCACTGGAGCGTCTGGCCGCCCTGCGCGAGATATTGCGGGGCAAGATCCTCGTGGACGTCTCCAACGCCACGGCCGACGGCCCGGACGGACTGCCCGCCGACCTGCTCCACCCCGGCTCCAGCCTCGCGGAACAGCTCCAGGAGGCGCTCCCCGGAACCAGCGTCGTCAAGACGCTCAACACCATGCTCTTCTCGGTGATGACCGCGCCGGCCACGCTCGCCCAGGCGCCGACCGCGTTCCTCTCGGGCGAGGACCCGGGGGCCAAGCAGACCGTCTTCGAACTGCTCACCGACCTCGGCTGGCGGAAGGAGTGGATCACCGATCTCGGCGGAATCCGAACCGCCCGCGCCGCAGAGGCCGCGATCCTGTTCGTGCCGCATGTGATCCGTGCCGGCGGACTCGCCCCCTTCGCGGTCTCCATCGCCCGCTGACCCGCCCCCTCGGAGGAGCGCGAGGAGCCGCCCCGAGGTCGCCACGTCGGGGAGGCATGGCGCGGCGGGGCCGGGGGCAGGTGCTAGGGCATACTTCCAGTGATCGGACATGCGTCCCGTAACCGGACATGGAGGACGGTCGTGGCTGCACGTGAACGCAATCCCCTGCAACAGCAGCAGGCCGCCCCACCGTCCGCCGCCGGCCCCGTCCGCTCGCGCGTCACGCTCCGCGTCAACGGCCGCACCCACGTTCTCGACCTGGACAACCGCGTCACCCTCCTCGACGCCCTGCGGGAGCAGCTGGACCTGACCGGTTCCAAGAAGGGCTGCGACCACGGGCAGTGCGGAGCCTGCACCGTCCTCGTCGACGGCCGGCGCGCCAACAGCTGCCTGCTGCTGGCCGTGACCCTGGACGGCTCCGAGATCATCACCGTCGAAGGGCTCGCCGCCCCCGACGGCGCCCTGTCCCCCCTCCAGCAGGCCTTCCTCGACCACGACGCCTTCCAGTGCGGATACTGCACTCCCGGCCAGCTCTGCTCCGCCGTCGGAGTCCTGCGGGAAGCCGCCGCCGGACACCCCTCCCACGTGACCGGTGCGGCCACCGCGGCCGACACCGCCCGCCCCGTCGTCCTGAACGCCGAAGAAATCGGGGAGCGGCTCAGCGGCAACCTCTGCCGCTGCGGCGCCTACAACGGGATCGCCGACGCCGTAGCGGCCTGCGCCGCCGCCGAGACCACCGACCGGACCCCGCCCCCGACCCCGGACGTGATCGCGTGAAGCCCTTCGCCTACGTGCGGGCCACCAGCCTCCAGGAAGCGGCGGCCGCCCACGCCGGCCGCCCCGGCTCCCGCTACATCGCCGGGGGCACCAACCTGGTCGACCTCATGAAGCACGGCGTCGAGACCCCCGACACCCTCATCGACCTCACCCGGCTGCCCCTCCACGACATCCAGGAACTGCCCACGGGCGCGCTCCGGATCGGGGCCGGTGTGTCGAACACCGACCTGGCCGTGCACCCCCTGGTCCGGACCCGCTACCCCGCCCTCTCCCAAGCCCTCCTGGCCGGCGCGTCCGGGCAGCTGCGCAACGTCGCCACCACCGGCGGGAACCTGCTCCAGCGCACCCGCTGCCCGTACTTCCAGGACGTGTCCAAGCCCTGCAACAAGCGGGAACCCGGTACCGGCTGCGCCGCCCGCGACGGAGTGCACCGCGACCACGCCGTCCTCGGCCACTCCGCGCACTGCATCGCCACCCACCCCTCGGACATGGCCGTGGCCCTCACCGCCCTGGACGCCGAGATCGAGCTCTATGGCGGCGAGCACGGCACCCGCCGGGTGGCGGCGGGCGGCTTCCACCGGCTGCCCGGCGAGAACCCCGAACGGGACACCGTCCTGCGCCCGGGCGAGATCGTCACCGCCGTGCTCCTGCCCCCGCCCGCGCCCGGAGCGGTCTCCCTCTACCGCAAGGCCCGCGACCGCGCCTCGTACGCCTTCGCCCTCGCCTCGGTGGCCGCCGTGCTCCAACTCGACGACGACCGCGTACGCCACGTCGCCATCGCCCTCGGCGGTCTCGCCCACCGGCCCTGGCGCGCCACCACCGCCGAGGAACGGCTCACCGGCGCCGTACCCACCGAGGAGGCCGTACGGGAAGCCGTCGACGCGGAGCTGGCCGCGGCCCGGCCCCTGCCCGACAACGCCTTCAAGGTCGACCTCGCCCGCAACCTCGCGCGCGACGCCCTCGCAACGCTGATCCGCTCCGCCTCCGGCGCTCCTCCCGCCCGCCCCCGGCCGTGACCGCTCCCCGAACAGAAAGGGGACCCGCGATGCCCCCCACGCCCGACAGCCCGTCCGCCCTCGGCAGCCCGGCCCGGCGCAGCGAGGGACGCGAGAAGGTCACCGGAGCCGCCCGGTACGCCGCCGAGCACACACCCCCCGACTGTGCCTACGGCTGGCCCGTGCCCGCCACGATCGCCCGCGGCCGTGTCACCTCCGTCGACACGGCGGCCGCCACCGCCGCGCCCGGTGTCCTCGGCGTGCTGACCCCGTACGACGCACCGCGTCTCGGCGCTGCAGAGGACCCCACCCTGCACCTCCTCCAGGACCTGCACGTGCCCCACCGCGGCTGGTACGTGGCCCTGGCCGTCGCCGACACCCTGGAGGGCGCGCGGGCCGCCGCCGCCCTGGTGCGCGTCACCTACGAGACCGACCCCCACGACGTGACCCTCACCGTCGACCACCAGCGCGCCTACACCCCCGAAGAGGCCAACGGAGGCCACCCCGCCCACCGCGAGCAAGGTGACCCGGACGCGGCGCTCGCCGCCGCCCCCGTACGGATCGACTGTGCCTACGGCGTGGGGCCCCTGCACAACCACCCCATGGAACCGCACTCCGCCGTCGCCGACTGGGACGAGGAACGCCACCACCTCACCGTGCACGACTCCAGCCAGGGCGCCGGCCCCGTCCGTGCAGCGCTGGCCGCACTGCTGAAACTGACCGAGGAGGAGATCACCGTCGCCTCCGAGCACGTGGGCGGCGGTTTCGGCTCCAAGGGCACCCCGCGCCCTCACGTGGTCCTGGCGGCGATGGCCTCGCGACGCTACGGCAGGCCCGTCAAACTCGCCCTGCCGCGCGCCCACCTGCCCACCACCGTCGGCCACCGGGCGCCCACCCTGCACCGCATCCGGCTCGGCGCCCGGACCGACGGCACGCTGACCGCCCTGACCCACGAGGTCACCACCCACACCTCCCGCGTCCGCGAGTTCGTCGAACAAGCGGCGGTGCCGGCCCGCGTCATGTACGCCGTGCCCGACATCCGCACCACCCACCGGGTCGTCACCCTCGACGTGCCCACCCCGTCCTGGATGCGCGCCCCCGGCGAGGCGCCGGGCATGTACGCCCTGGAATCGGCGATGGACGAACTCGCGGACACCCTCGGCATCGACCCGATCGAGCTGCGCGTGCGCAACGAACCCCGCACCGAACCCGACAGCGGCCTCCCCTTCAGCAGCCGCCACCTCGTCGAGTGCCTGCGCGAGGGGGCCGAGCGCTTCGGCTGGGCCGACTGCCGCGAGCCCCGCCGGCAGGGCCCGTACCTCACCGGCAGCGGAGTGGCCGCCGCCACCTACCCCGTCCTCGTCGCACCCTCTACCGCCCGGGCGCACGCCCTTCCCGACGGCCGCTACCTCGTCGAAATCAACGCCACCGACATCGGGACGGGCGCCCGCACCGTTCTGGCCCAGGTGGCAGCCGATGCCCTGCGGGTTCCGCTCGACTCCGTGTCCGTCGCCATCGGACACACCGGCCTGCCCCCGGCCTCGCTCGCCGGAGGCTCCTCGGGCATCGGCTCCTGGGGGTGGGCCGTCCACGACGCCTGCACTGCCTTGACCGCGCGCCTTGAGCGCCACCCCGAGCCGTTGCCGGCCGCGGGACTGTCCGCGTCCGCCGACACCACCCAGTCCGCCAAGCAGAAGTCCCCTTACTCACGCCATGCCTTCGGTGCGCACTTCGCCGAGGTGCGGGTCGACACGATCACCGGGGAGGTCCGCGTACGGCGCATGCTCGGCGTCTTCGCCGCCGGCCGCATCCTCAACCCGCTCACCGCACGGTCGCAGTTCAAGGGCGCCATGATCATGGGACTCGGCATGGCGCTGACCGAACACAGCACGATGGACGCGGAGTTCGGCGACTTCACCGAGAGCGACCTCGCCGCCTACCACATCCCGGCGCACGCCGACGTACCCGCCATCGAGGTCCACTGGATCGACGAACACGACAAACACCTCAACCCCATGGGCAGCAAGGGGATCGGCGAGATCGGCATCGTCGGAACGGCGGCCGCGATCGGAAACGCGTTCTGCCACGCCACGGGCCACCGGCTGCGCGAACTCCCCCTGACACCCGACCGCGTACTGACCGCACTCGGCAGCGCCGGCTGAGATGAAACGGCGGGGACGGGGTTGCCCTCCGCGCTTCATCGTGCCCTGATCTCCGCCAGAGCTTGACGTTCCGCCTGCCGTTATCCTTTCGAGACGCGTTCGCAACAACTCCGTCGGCTCCAACTCCCCTTCTCGGACATCACATTCGCAGACACCGTCCGTCCGAATGGGGACACCATGACGTTGCGCACGCCCAGCCGCGACCGCGACCGCAACCACGGCCTTCACCAGCACCGCGGCCTTCGCCAGCACCGCGGCCTTCGCCACCACCGCCGCCCGGCGGGACCGCCCGTGCTCTGCATGCTCGCCGTGCTCGCCGCCGACAGCGGCCACGACCGCAGCAGCGGCACCTCCCAGGAGACCGGCCGGCCGACCCGCGGCGGCAACCCCGCCCCGGCCCCCGCCCAGGGCGCGCCCGGCGCCCTCGACCGGGCCGGCGGCACCTCGTAGCGCGAGCACGACGGCCGCCGCACCGAGGCGCCGCCCGCGGACCACCTCTCCACCTTCGCCCTGGCCGTGGACACCGCGAGCTGGGGATACGCCCGCCGAACCTCGCCGACGGCAGCCTGCCCGACCCCGGGACCGTTCGTCCGGAGGAGCTCGTCAACAGCTTCCGCCAGGACTACCGGCAGCCGGACGGCACGGACTCTCCGTGACCTCGACGGCGCCCGCACCGACGCCGCGGGCTGGTCGCTGATGCGCGTCGGACTCGCCACCCGAGACGGCCTCGGCCACGACCGGCGTCCGCCCGCCGCCCTCACCTTCGTCGTCGACATCTCCGGCTCGATGGCCGAGCCCGGCCGCCTCGACCTGGTCCGCACGTCCCTGGACCTGATGACCGACCGGCTGCGCGGCGACGACTCGGTCGCCGTCGTAGCCTTCAGCGACAAGGCCGAGACCCGGCTCCCCATGACCGCCTGTACGGCAACCGCGAGCGGGTGCACCAGGTCGTCGACCTGCTGCGCCCCACCGACTTCACCAACGTGGAGGCCGGTGTGACCCGGGGCTACGACATCGCCGTCGAGGGCCGCCGGGCGGACGCCACCAACCGCGTCGTGCTGCTGTCCGACGCCCTCGCCAACACCGGCACCACCTCCGCCGACGTTCCGGCGACCGCGTCGTAGATGGCCTTCTCCCAGCGACGCATCTGTGGCGTGTTTGTCGGGTTTTGTGTGATGCAAAACAGATTGTCAAGGGTGTCCCCTGACCCGCCGAGGATTCGCGCAAGGAGATGCCCGCGCGCGTGGTTGTAGTCGTCTCCGTTGAGGAATCCCGGGGGCCTGAGTGACTGGTTGACATGCGTGCCCTCATTGAGCATGTCGCGCGTGATCGTGGCATGCATCTCGTAGGGGCGGCCGTGCTCGTCGCGTACGAAGCGGACACGGCCGCCCCAGGTCGGGTCGGCCGAGCAGCCTGCCAGACCCAGTGGATCCCAGAGGGTGAACGGGTTGGCGACGTAGGTGTAGTGGTTGATGGCCGGCGCGAGGCCGAGGGAGTCGGGGCTGATGTAGCGTCCGGTGGCCGGGTCGTAGTAGCGGTTGAAGTTGTAGTGGAGGCCGGTCTCAGGGTCGAACGACTGACCGGGGTAGCGCAGTGGCGTGTACGCAGTTGCGTCGCGATTCCACTGCGTCGCCCCCCACACGGTGCTGCGCGCACGCCAGGCGATTGACCCGTCGGGGGTGACCAGGGCCGTGGGTGCCCCGGACAGATCGGCGACCGCACTCCGTTCAGCGGCCTCGACCGTCCGGCCATGATGTACGCCCATATCCACACACCGCCCGCACCTCCCTCCAGCCACCGCCCGGATCTGTCACCCCGTCTCGACGCGCTGCTGGCCGAACTCCTTGAGGGCGGCCGGACGTACGAGCGGACCTGGCTGCCGTGCGGGCGGGGTGTCGGCGCGCGGCTGTCGCGATCGGCAAGCGCGTTGCCGTCGGCTTCTGACTCCGGGCTTGTGCCGAGGCCGTCGACCGGGTTCATCGGCGTGCGCGCCAAGTGCCGTAGAGGGCGGCGACGGCGCTGATGACGCCGGCGAAGCCAGCTTCGCCGACGGTGAGGTAGATGCCGGCGCAGGTGGCGAGGAGCGCGACCAGGACCACGGCGTCGGAGACGCGGCGCGGACCGGGGTCCGTGTCGCGGTTGGCCGGGAGCTGGGCGGGCTCGGGATTGGTGTTGGGCGTCTGCGGGGTGTGGCCGGTGCTGGTCATGACTCCAGAAGAGCGCCCCGCGGCCCTGGTTCCCAGTGATCCGTGCGGGCCCGCCCGGACCCGGATGGTCTTGTGTTTCGGCCGTTGGGGACCGGAACGGTTTCGGACGCGGGGACGCGGCCGGGAGTGTTCGGCGCAATCCGCATACGTACGGCCTCACCGCCCTCTAGCGTGGCTTTCCGCACAGGCAGGGGGGTTGATGGCAACCGAAGCACCCGGGGTCGAGCCGCAGGACCGTGAGGCGATCGACGCCTACGAGGCCGCGCTGGCAGCCTTCGCCGAGAAGCTGAACCTCCTCCACATAGCCGGCGGCTCCCCCTCCTACGCCACGGTCGCCGCCGCCTCGGTGCGGCCGCGCCTGACCACGACCGGCCTGAACGAAATGCTCACAGGCAAGCGCCTGCCAACCCTCGACGCGCTCCTGGAATACCTCCTGGTCGTCACCACCCCCGGCGGTCTGGACAAGCCGGCCGCCGCGAAGTTCCGCGCCGACGCCGCCCTCATTCAGGAGTGGCGCGGGCACTGGCAGGACGCCAAGCTGCTCCAGCGCCGGGCCCAGGCCGCGAACAAGCGGGTGCGGGCCACGGTCCGCCAGGTCCACCACGACGCCGTCCGCGACGCCGAGGCCCTGCGTACCGCCGCGCACACCGAAGCCGAACGGATCCGTACGAGCGCGCGCACCGACGCCGACGCCATCCGCGCGCGGGCCCGCCGCGACGCCAGCGAGCTCCTCGACCGGGCCCGCGAGACGACTGGTGCCGCGTCCTCGGACAGACGCGACCCACAGCGCTCCGGGGGTAGAGCCGTCGGTGTCGGGGTGCAGCAGGTGCCCGCACGCCCAGCCCTTCGCGGACCTCGTCGAAGTACTCCGCGTCCTCGGGCTGTCCAGGGTCCGTGTCGGGGAGGCGGCGGGCGAGCGCGGCCAGGAGGCGCGCGGCGTCACCGTGGCCGTGCCGGGCGGCCTCGGCCACCAGGAACCGTGCCTCGTCCGTCCAGTCGGCCCCTATGCGCAGTGTGAGCGCGGCCATGCGGAACATCGCTCCCGGGTGGCCGGCAGAGGCGGACTCGCCTAGCCAGTCCGCTGCCACGGTCAGCTCACCCCGGCGCAGGGCCTTCGAACCGAGCAGGTACAGCGAGTTCGCCCGCTCCCACCCGTCCCGGTCCAGCCGGTACAAGCCGCTCAGCGGACCGAAGTCCCCGTGCGGCCGGTCCCAGAAGTCCTCCGGCCCGGCCAGCTTCGCCAGCAGCTCCACCAGCCCGGCCGACGGCGGAAGGCCGCGGCTGTCGTGGTTCAAACGGGTCACCACCGTCACCTGTCCCTCTCCCTGCGTCCTGATGATTTCCGGTGCGCATCACGGATGAACGCCTGCAGCGCGTGCCGCAGCTCCACAACCGCGTTGTGACGCTCCTGGTGGAGTCGTCGGGCGCGTATGCCGAGGGCGGCAGCGATCTCGACGCCGGTCAGGCCCTGGATCTGCAGCCGCACCACCTGCCGGCGCACCGACGACGACATCGCGTCGATCGCTCCCACCAGCAGGTCCCGCATCGGGTCCAGATCCCCGACCGCCACCTGCTCCGGCGACGGGGCCAGCGACGTGGCGGACGACCCCACCCTGTCCGCGACCAGTTCCTGACGGGCCTTCGCGTTGGATCCCTGGCACATCGGCCGGCCTCCAGGACCGTTTCATGGTGCCGATGCACTCGGCGCCGCACGCGCATGTTTCAGGAGTACCGGCTCCGCGTCGCCACGGCGACCGCCCAAGCGATGCGCCCGGCGGTTGAGCGTAGACAGATCGAGCGCGATGCCTCCGGTCTTGCGACAACCCACGACGTCGCCTGGTCCTTACGGCCTGCGAGTCCTACGCCGGGACAGAAAGGCCGCGATGGGGTCGCGGACTTGCTGCTTCCCCCGGTTTGATCATCTCCGCTTATGACTGTCATATGGAAACCGGCGTTGTTCAATGGGTCGGCGTGGCGGATGGTGGTTCTCGGCATGCCGCCGGTCTGGCATTGACCTTTTCGCAGGCGGCCGGTCCTGTCTGTCGACGGGCTGTCCGTGATGGGTGATCGCCCATTAAGGTAGGGGAACTTGAAGCATCTTATTGTGTCCACTGGACGTGTGGCTGGAATTTTCATCCTGGCGGCTAGTGCATCTGTTCTTTCTGGCGGGACCGCATCTGCGGCAGTCAACTGGAAGCCTTGGGTGCCGGTGCAGGGCGCGATATGCGAGGACACCATCACGCACCCGGTTTACACGAGCGTGGGATTTCAGGGCTGTTATTTGGAGAATGACAATCATGATGCGCAAATGGTACTCATCGTGGGGGGGGGCTCTATGTCCTTCGTCAAGGACATGGTGTCGGGTATCGGGCTGTTTGGGATGGTCATGCGGCGAGGGTGACGGTGGGGGTTCTGGGCTCGTAGAAGGTGCCGTCGCGGAGCATGGCGAACAGGACGCTGATGCGTTGGCGGGCGAGGCGCAGGAGCGCCTGGGTGTGGGTTTTGCCGCGGGCTCTTTGCCGGTCGTAGTAGGTGCGGGAGGCCGGGTCGGCGTTCATGCAGGCGAAGGGGGAGAGGAACATGGCGCGTTTGAGCTGCCGGTTTCCGCCTCGTGGCGCGTGTTCGCCGTGGATCGAGGTACCCGAGGATCTGGTGGTGGGGGCGAGGCCGGCGTAGGCGGCGCTGGGGAAGCTGGTGCCGTCGCCGACGGTGACCAGCAGGATTGCGGCGGTCCTGACTCCGACTCCCGGCATCGAGGTCAGGACCTGGTGAAGAGGGTGAGCCTCCAACAGGGTGCTGATCTGGGCTTCCAGCGCCCGGCGCTGGTCGCGAACCGCCGCGAGCGAGGCGGCCAGGGACGGGATCACGATGTCGAGGGTGCCGGTTCCCGGGACCACGACGGTCTGTTCCTCGAGAGCGTCGAAGACGTCGTCGATCAGCCGGACGGCCATGCGTGGGGCCTTGGGGTGGATCAGTTCGACGAGTCTGCGGCGGCCGGCCTTCCTCAGTGCGGCCGGGGATCCGTAGCGCTCGAGGAGTCAGGTGACCGCAGGGTGGTCCAGCCGCGGTCCCAGGACTCGTTCGAGGCTGGGGTGGGATTGGGTCAGCGGGCCGCGTATCCGGTTCGAAGTGCGGGTGGCCTCGGCGGCGAGGTCCTGGTCGAAGCCGGTCAGCACCGTGAGCTCGGCGGTGATCTCGTCGGTCAGCTCCAGCGACCGCAGGACGTGCGGCAGGGTGCGGGCAGTGTCCGCGATGACCGCCCCGTCCTTCGCGTCGGTTTTCGCCTCGCCCGGATAGAGATCGGCGATCCGCCTCATGGCGAGTCCGGGCAGGTAGGCGACCTCGCAGCTCGCGTCGCGCGCCACGGTCAGCGGCAGAGCCCCGATCAATGCGGGCTGGTCCACGATCACCAGCACCGTGCCGAGCTTCGCGATCAGCTTGTCGAAGACGGCCCGCAGTTTCGGTTCGCTGTTGGGCATCGGCTTGTCGAAGACTTTTTTGCCCGCCGGCGTCAGCCCGTGGCCATGGTGGGCGCTTTTGCCGACGTCCATACCCAGGAAGACGCCCACATCGCCGGTGTTTAACATCGCACCCCTCCTGGGTGGTTGACCTGGCCGGCCTTGGCGTTGGCACCGTGCTCGCGCATCCACGTTATGCAGACCTGCCGCCCACGTCTCTGTCCGGCATTGCGCCGGGCCGGGCGGTGGCCGGGTCTCTCATCAGCGGCTCCGACGGCACCCCACGGACCCGGCGACACCACCCCCCAGGTCATCCGTTCGACAGAGGGGACACAGTCATACCGGGCCCGGAGGCCAGCGGCCCCATTGCAGGACCGCGAAAAAAATAACGGGGGGGGCGCTCGTCCGAGGCGGTTTCGGGTCAGGGCCGTGTCGCTTCCTCGGTCCCGGCATTGACCGGGCATGACCACGATCAAGCGCGCGGCGGTGGCCGTGACGGCGGTGGCGGCGCCGGCCGCCCCCTCCGCCACGGCTGCCCCGGCCTACAAGTGCGCGAGCAGTACGAAGGACATTGACGACAGCAGCTATGACGGGCCGTGGCCGGACAACTGGAAGGTGACGGTGAAGACGTGCGCGGCCCGGTCCGGGGGCACCGTATACGCGTATGCCGAAGCGAAGTGGGACGGGCCCGCGTTCCGCGAGGTGGACGATCCGACGATCTTCGACGGGGCCAAGCTGCGGTTGCAGATCAAGCAGGCCCGCGAGGGCACCGATCCCGTGGTGGTCGAGCGGGACTTCACGGCGATGGAGGGGCGGCTGGAAGACAGCACGTCGAGCGCCAATTGCGACGGTTACTACCGCACGCCGACGATCAGTCATCGGGCCGGCCCCGGCGCCCTGGCCGACTCGGTTCTGTTCCTGGACTGGCACGGCGACGGCCGCGGCTACGGACGCCATGACTACACAGGCTCGCCCACCGTCTGACCAGCGCAGCAGTCAAAGTGGCCAGCTATCCCGCAGCGTCACATGCCGGAACCTCCTCTGAGGTGTCGATGTCGTTGAATCGGCCCACGGGCCCCGGGTGGTGTCATGGCTGACCCCCGGGCCCGTGGCGTGTCCGGACTGGGTTACACCTTCGGGGTCCACACGGGACTGAACAGGTAAGCAGGCCTTTTCGGCAGATGGGTGGACGGTCATGGCATCTGGGTGAACCTTGCCTGGGCTCTGCACGCGGTTGTGCTCGCGCGACCTCACACTCGCCAGCAGGTCCCGTTGATCACCACTGCGCGGCGAAATACGTTCGCCTGGGGCCCGGCCGCGGGGCAGCACGCGGGACACCAGCAGCCCGGAAGTCGGTGTACGCCACGGGCGCCAGTTCCACTCTCCAGGAAGGGTTGGATGATGAAGCGTCAGTCGCTGCGCAGATCCTGGCTCCAGACCGCCACTATGTTTTCGGCGGCGGGGGCTCTTAGCTTGGTCGTCAACTTCGCCTCATCGATGACCGCTGTGGCCGATGCGATCGACAAGTCTGGCGTCGATCACCGTCTCACGTTGCCAGGCCCAAATGGTGCTCTGAGCGACGATTTCGATCCCCACCCCTCGGGCACCACCCATGATGACCGGTACGGCGGCGGGTGTGGTTACGGCAGCGGCAAGCCTGACCACCACCACCATCCGAAGTGCGTGCGAGGACCCCAAGGTCACAGGGGGGACACCGGGCCGCAGGGCCCCCAGGGTGATGCCGGGCCGCAGGGAAACCAGGGTGCTCAGGGTGACGTCGGCCCGCAGGGCCCCCAGGGCTTTCAGGGTGACGTCGGGCCGCAGGGAAACCAGGGTGCTCAGGGTGACGTCGGGCCGCAGGGAAACCAGGGTGCTCAGGGTGACGTCGGGCCGCAGGGCTTCCAGGGTGCTCAGGGTGACGCCGGCCCGCAGGGCTTCCAGGGCGCCCAGGGCTTTCAGGGTGACGTCGGGCCGCAGGGAAACCAGGGTGCTCAGGGTGACGTCGGGCCGCAGGGAAACCAGGGTGCTCAGGGCGACATCGGGCCGCAGGGCTTCCAGGGTGCTCAGGGTGACGCCGGGCCGCAGGGCTTCCAGGGCGCCCAGGGCTTTCAGGGTGACGTCGGGCCGCAGGGAAACCAGGGTGCTCAGGGTGACGTCGGGCCGCAGGGCTTCCAGGGCTTTCAGGGTGACGTCGGGCCGCAGGGAAACCAGGGTGCTCAGGGTGACGTCGGGCCGCAGGGACCTCAGGGCGCCCAGGGCCCGAGCGTCGGGGCCCAGAGCAGAATCGTCACGGCAACCACCACCACAGGCGACGCCGTTGTCATGTGCCCCAGCGGCACCTTTGCCCTCGGCGGCGGCTACCAGACCGACTCGCAAGGCAACCTTGAGATTATCGAGGATCACCCCATCGGGGGGACTCCGACCACTCCGGCGACTGGCTGGCAGGTGACCGCAAGCGATGCGCGCACAATCACCGTCTATGCAGTGTGTGCGCCGTGAAACTCCCGGGCCGCAAGCCACGCTCGGCCGGCCAGCGCTCACGGACAACTGAGAGACGGCCCCCCAGAGGCCCGTTCCGCGATCAATACCCCCCGGCAACGCGGTGTCTGGCTGGGTTCCACTGCTCAAGCGGACCCCACGACCGCGCCCGCTAATGAGTCCTTGCCCACAGAGCCGGCGGGCAAGGACGGCTCGCAGGCCGAGGCACTGCTTTAAGCAGGCATCAGCAGGGTGATGACAGGGATTTCCCAGTGCGCCGAGTAGCTTCAGGCGGCTTCTGGACCCGGATCCCGTCACCAGTCTCGCCTGGGACAACCTCGGCGTCATCGCCCAACGACAACAGGACGGCCGACGCCCACGCGGCTTACGGCATCGGCCTGAAAATCGATCCAGATTTCGAACCAGCGCTGTACTGCCAAGCCTATCTGCACCCTGGAAAGGCCTTGGCGGAGAAGGGCCGTGACAGCGAGGCCGAGGACGCCTTCGGACTCGCTGTCCGCGCCGACCCATCACTCCGGCAGCTCCTCACGGAACAGTTCCACGATTCCGCGAGCCCAGCACCGACAGCCACTCAGACAGGTACCAAAAGATGACTTCTTCCCCGACCCCGAAGTTCTCTGTCTTCACCCCCACCCACCGACCGCGTTTCCTGGATGAATGCCTCACAACCCTGCAAGCACAGACCCGCTCCGACTGGGAGTGGGTCGTGCTCCTCAACAACGGCGCGCGATGGCGTCCGGAACACCCCGACGACCGTGTCCGGGTGGAGATCGCGGACGACATCCAGGGAATTGGAGCGGCCAAGCGCCGAGCCTGCGAATTGGCACGCGGAGAGATCCTCGTCGAGCTCGACCACGACGACCTCCTGGCAAAGGACTGCCTGGCGGAACTGGCGAAGGCTTTCGATGAGAATCCCGACGTCGTCTTCGTCTACAGCCATACCGCTCAGATCACCGAGGACGGGGGCCGTGACGACACGCGGTTCAACGAGGCGCACGGCTGGCAGTACGAGGAGGTGGATGTCGACGGTCGCCGCCTTTTGCAAGCCGTCTCCATGGCGCCGACGCCGCACAATGTGTCGTTCATCTGGTATGCCCCCAACCACGTGCGGGCGTTCCGTAAGAACATCTATGAGGAGGTCGGTGGGTATGACGCCATGCGCGCTGTTCTGGACGACCAGGACCTGATGTGCCGTCTGTTCCAGGCGGGCGACTTCCACCTGATTCCTCGCTGCTTGTACCTGCAGCGGATGCATCCCCACAACACCCAGAACGACACTGAGGTCAACGCGCACATCCAGCGCGAGACGGTAGCCCTGTACGACAAATACATCGAGGCCAACACGCTCGCCTGGACCAAACGGCGCGGGCTGCTTGCACTGGACCTCGGCGCTGCGCACCGCAAGCCGCCGGGCTACCTGGGCGTGGACCAACACCCAAGGGACGGCGTCGACATCGTTGCGACACTGCCCCAGCCCCTGGACCTCCCTGATGACTCGGTCGGCCTGATCCGAGCGGTGGACTTCCTGGAGCACGTGCCCGCAAAGATTCCGCTCATCAACGAGCTGTACCGCCTTCTGGCGCCAGGCGGCATGCTCCTTTCCCAGACTCCCAGCTCCGACGGCCGCGGCGCATACCAAGACCCGACCCATGTTGCCTACTACAACGAAAATTCGTTCTGGTATTACACCGACAACCAATACCGCGCCTTCGTGCCGGAGATCCAGGCCCGGTTCCAGCGTTCACGGTTGGTCACCTACTACCCGACTGACTGGCACTCCAGGAACCACATCTCTTACGTGCAAGCCAATTTGATCGCCATGAAAGACGGCGCCGAACGGTGTGGTGGCCCCATTCTGGTGTGATGCCCTGAGTGGCTTTGTTCACGAGTAGTGAAGGCTGTTGTTCACCGTCTCGGAAGGCGTCCGAATCGGTCCGTGGTCGATGTTCACGAGAACGGGAGGCACTGCGGCCCTTGGCTGTCCAGATCGGGTCAGGGCAACCACGGGGTGGTCGTGGCGGCCAGCCGTGCTTCGGCGCCTGCCCGTACGTCAGGGGTCTCCATCGGGTCGTTGCGCAGCGCCGTGATCCGCTCCAGGGTTTCGGGGTGGTCCGGCGCGTGGGCTATGCCCAGGAGCCGGGCCCGTTCCTCGCAGTCCCAGAGGGACTCGGTGTGGGCGTAGTCCAGCCCGCCAGGGTCGATGGCGGCCAGTGCCTCCAGGTAGGCGGCCCGCTCGTAGGAGTGCGGGGTGCGCAGCCAGAACCTGCGCAGGTCCGCCACCGCCCCGGCGGCCGCTGGCCCGAAGCGGGCCAGCCGCCTCGCCGTGTCGTCGGGGCCGCACCACGCGCGGCTCCGCCACTGGTCGGCGAGTTCGGCCACGAGGACCGGGACCACCTCGGGGCCGAGATGATCGGCGAGGACGTCAGAGCCAAGCCGGGCCAGCCACTCCCGCTCGTCGCCCACCCACCGGCGCGCGGCCGGAACGGCCAGGGCGCCGAGGCGGTCGACGGCCTGCCTGAGCCGGGGAAGGGGATGGCGGCCGTCCGGGGTGACGAGGGAGGGCACGAGCGGGATCAGGCCCTCCACCGGATCCCGGCGGGACAGCTCGCGCAGGGCGTCGACCCTGCTGCCGGCCTCGGCCAGCAGGCCGAGCAGCTCGTCGTCCGTAAGGCCGGTCGGATCGTTAGGGGTCGGACCCGGATCGGGTCGCTGGACCTCGATCCCGAAGCGGGTCCACGGCTCGGTGAACCACGGCGGCTCCGGCTCACCGCTGATCCTCGCCCGCGCGGCCTCACCCAGGTCCTCCCACCACTCCAGGGGCCAGATGCAGGAGACGGACTCCAGCACGGAGACCCAGTGCGCGCCCTCCCGGACGTGGTTGCGCAGGGCCTCGCGCGCCTCGTCGCAATCATCGAGGGCGAGCAGTTCCAGCACCTCGGCAGCCCGCCTGCACTGACCCTCGTCCCCGGCCAGCAGTTCCACAACCGGCGCCGGCGACATTCCCAGGTCCCGGACCAGCCCGGCGAGGTAGCAGGCGCGGTCGTCGAAGCCGTCCCACCGCCAGTCCCGCCGGATCCCGTCGTAGACGATGGGCGCGGCCTCCAGGGGATTCCGCAGCGCGCGTATGGGGCCCAGGCCACGTCCCCGTTGCAGCAGGCCCTCGACCGAATCGAAGCGGGCATAGGGCATCACGTCGTTATCGCTCATCAACGGGCACCCTGCCCGACCGGGGGGAGCGGCCGCCACGCGATATCGGCCCGGCCCCGACCGGGAGCAGGCTGTCTCTGAGGTCAGCCCGGGCCAGCCGTGATAGGCACGACACTTCCGTACATGAACGGCCCGGCGAACCAGGCTCCCTGTCAGACCCAGCCGAAGGCCGCCTGCCTCCGAAACCCGTGAACAATCGGCCCCGGCCTCAAGGACATCCTGCCTCCCGAACCAGGGTCGAAACTCTGCCCATTCGCAGGTTCTGGCTCAACTTCTGTGGAGCTGCGCCGTGCGCGCTCGTGCCGCGTCGAGCCAAAGCACTGACCTGCTGGTCCTCGTTGTTCCGCGTCCCGGAGTACGGAGCGTCGCGTCACCACAGAAGTTGAGCCAGAACCCATTCGCATCCACGAAGCCAGCCCCTGGATGGCGGGCGCCAGCCCTGGTGGCGGAGTTCAGCGCCTATCGGGCCGTTGACCAGGGCGTATTCCGTCACCCGCTCAGGTTCCAGCGGTTGCGCCTGGACGTGGCCGTAGACGAGGTCCGCGGTACGGGAAAGGGTCGGCCGCAACAGCCGGCTGACCGCCGACGGAGCCGCGCGCTGGCGAACGGCTGCAGGCCCCCGCTTTGTGTCCCCCGCAGGAGTGGGCGCCCCACTTCATCGCCTGCGCGGCCCAGGAGCTGCTGACTGCCGCATCGCTGCCCTGTCAAAGGTGATCCTCGTACCGGCCGCAGGTCGGCCGAAGCGGGAACAGCCGCTCACACAACTCCGGTGTGCATGGCGGTGTCAGTGCCGGGGGTCAACCCTCGTCGGCCCGTGTCACACAGGATGCCGAACAGAGAGCTTCTGTTGCGGGGCGATGGCCGGCTGCGGCTATGGTCGGGCCCAGTCCGTGCCGATAGGGGGTGCGCGGGCGAGGCCCGGTGATCCAGAGCGCTCTGGCGGCAGTAGCACCGGGCCGCCCCACCACTCGATGGACCCCGCGCGAGCCCTGCCCGGACCCCCCGGCCTGCCCTCCTCTATGGGTGCACTGGCGAGCGGAACGTGAACCTTGCCTGCGAGTGGACCAGCTGAGACACCCCCGCCCCAGGCAGGAACGGCGGCGGCGGTCACCAGCAGGGTTACGCCTTCTCGGGCTGGACATGGCCGCCTAGAACGAGACGTCGATGTAGTCGATGTCGATGATTCGACTTCGAGTTGGTCGGCGCGGGGGCCGCCGTCCTTGAAGTAGGTGTTCTGGAGGCCTTCGGCGACGATCGCGCGCAGTTCCGGATCGCCCGCTCTCTGTTGCTGTGCTTAGAACAGCCGGTCGGCGTAGGCGGGTGGGAGGTGGACGGTGAGGCGTCGCATGCGGCCGTCGTCGGTGGTCCCGATGGGTGCGGTGTAGCCGAACCGGGCCCTCGTCTCGACGGTGATGCCGGTGCGGGTGGCGGCTTCCTTTCGCCGCCGGTTGCGCACCACCGGCTGCCAGCGGGCACGCACGGCGGTGTCGATCCGGTCGCTGATCGTCGCCGGTGCGGTAGCGCTCGATCGAGCGCTGGCTGACGCCGAGTTCCGCGGCGACGGCCTTGGTGGTCTTCAGCTTGCCCATCAGGAAGTTGATGCGGCCCTTGAGGGTCTTGGGCGGCTCCCGCGTGAAGGTCTCGCGGTCCGCGCGCTCCAAGGCATCGTCGATGTCCCCCACGGCTTCTATTCTCCTTCGTCCGTGACGGCGTCGCCGCCCTTGATGTGCCTGGCGGGGTTCAGGCCCTTCTCCATGAGGTCCACGGCCCACGCCATCTCCTGGACGCCTTCGACCTTGGCGAGGCCCGGGGTGGTGCCGAGGCGGAAGGCTCCGGGGAGGGGCTTGCCGGAGGTGGTGTAGGGCAGGAAGTCGAGCGGGGACGGCCCGGGGCTGGCGTAGACGACGCAGTCGGACAGCACGCCGAGCGGGTACCGGCCGGTGACCTTCGCGGTGTTGGCCATCTTGCGGTGCATGTTGACCCGCGCCTTGGAGATGACGGCGGCCCGGATGTCGGGGCGCCAGGTCGGGCGCTCCAGAGCCGGGGCCTGCTGAAGCGGATCGACGGCGCTCGCGGCGACCACGGCATCACCCTCTTCGGGGTCGGCGTGGGCAGCGACTACAACGACTCGTTCATGGAACGGCTGACGACAAGGGCGACGGGCACACCGTCTACGTATCCGACGAGGAGGAGGCCCGCAGGGTCTTCTGCGACGAGCTGCCCGCACATGTCGAACCGCGCAACGTGGAACGGTTCCGGCTGATCGGATACGACAACCGACGCGTGGCCGACGACTCCGTCCGTGACGACTCCGTGGACGGCGGCGAGGTCGGCCCGGGCCGCACGGCGACCGCCCTGCACGCGGTGCGGCTGCGGCCGGGCGCGTCCAGACACGTGGCCACCGCCACCGTCCGGTGGCTCGACCCCGACGGCCGGGCCCCGCACGAGGAGTCCGGCCGGGTGGAGGCCTCCGCGCTGACCGGCGGCTGGGAGCAGGCCGCATCCCGCTTCCAGGTCACGGCCGCGGCGGCGTACCTGGCATCGTCGCTGCGGCGCAGTATCCGGCTCAGGCTGCGTCGTAGTCCACTCTCGCGAGAACGGCGCGAAGTGTCCGGGCGCGGTCGCTGTCCTCTGGGACCAGCGACAGGCCTTGGCGTAGACGGCGGACCGTCGTCAACTCGACCCGGCCCGGGCCGATGCTGTCGATCACCGCGCCGACCGCGTGGAAGGCCCAGTACTGGTTGAAGTGCATCTCCTCCGAGAGGGAAGCCTCCACCAGAGCGTTGAGGTACTGCTCCTCCGGCTTCGCGTACAGCCGCGCGTATGCGGTCAGGCGCGTCCCGCCGTCGTCAGAGCCGAGCGCTGCAGGCAGGTCCATGCCGGTCAGCTGCGGGGTGAGTCTCACCAGCTCAGCGAAGATCTGCTCCTGACGGTAGGTCCGTGCGGGGCTGGAGGGTTCTGTCCGACGCAGCTCTGTGAACGCGTTGGTGAGCTGTGCCACCTTTTCCGTCGGTGTGCCACCTGCGACGTTCTCGCTTCCCGAGGTCACCAAGGCCACTCGGGCCTGCCGGGCTGCGTCATCGGCTGCCTGCCGGACCTCCTGCGTGCGGTGCTCAGTTGCGTCGATGCGCTCCTGCAGCCTGCGGTATTGAAGCTTGGTGCCGCCGGGAAGTTCAATGCTCTCAAAGAGGTCACCCAGCCACGGCACCACCGCGATGGCGGCGAGCGCCAGGGTGGTGCCGTCGATCTCCAGAGCGGGATTGACGATGTGAACAACCATGATTGCGATTGCCGTGAGCGAGATCACGTAGGCGATCGGCCGCTTCCTCGGAGGGCCTGGGTTCACCGGTTGGGTCATGTCTCAAGGGTGACAGAAATGCGGGTGCCGGCGCCTGACGGAGGCCGCCGGGCGGACAGAAACCCTTCACGGCCGCTCACCTCGCCGTTGCAGTGCGACGCCGCCGCAGCCGGAGAGAGCGCCCCACGCGGTGAACGGCTCGGCCTGGACGTCGATCCTGCTCCCTCGGCCGACGACCCGCCGACGGCCCGGAGGGCCGGTCGGGGGCGGATCTCGACGAGTGGGAAGTCGGTGTACGGGCAGGCCCGGGTGACGGTACCGGGCGCTTTCAGGGCGTAACAGTCCATGAGTCCGGGGATGCCGGCGCCTCGACGTGCAGGACCGTCGGCAGGTGGCGCTCCAGCGGTCGATCCCATCCGGGTTCTCGTCGATGGCCCCCGCACGGCGCTCAGCTCGGTGGGTTCGACGTAGCCTCGGGACGGACGGAACGACCAGCGCGTCCAAGGGCTGAACGTCGCCGCCGGGCTCCGGAGCGCGTTCGGCGAGCAGCCATGGGGAGGTGCCGAAAGCGGCGACGGTACTTTCGGTGCCCATTGCTGCGGCGGAGAGGCGCAGCCTTCGACGCCCGCCGTCCGCAGGGCCGACCCTGTGTAAAAATGGTGCACAACTGCACGGCCTTGGTGCAACCTTGGTGCACAACGGTCCCCAAGGATCCAAGGAAGGTCGTCACCATGGATGAGCAGCGGCTTCCCGCGCACCCCGACAGCGAGCGGTACTCCGTGACCCTGTGCCCCCCGGCGGTCACCATCGTCTCCGAGCTGACCGCCGCGAGCGGCGTCAGCAAGTCCGACGTGATCAACCGGGCGGTGCTCCTGCTCGGCTTCATCGAGAACGAGCGGGCCAAGGGCAACGACCTGATGGTCCGCGACACCGTCGGCGCCCTGGAGCGCATCCACATCATCTGAAGCACGACCCGCAGGCTTCCGGTGCACCGGCGGACGGACGCGGCCGGTGCGCGCGGGAGCTGGTCGCCGGAGGTATTCCCCGGCTGGGGCGGCCGAACGGGGCATCGTCGACCGGGGAGTGGTGCAGGCATCCGAGGTGGCCGGGGTTCCGCTCGGGATGAGGCCAGGGCACCCGTCTCGTACGCTCTGACCAGCAGGAACTCCCTGGACTCCAGGCATGGGACCGGCATATCTTCTCCGGGGCCCCCGCCCGCCGGGCCGGGGCCCTTCCGTATGTCATCCGTTCCCGTGGGGGTCCACCGTCATGTCCTTCAGCGCGCCCGGCTCGCCGCCGCCTCCGCAGCCGTTCCCGCAGCCGGGCCCGGGCCCGGCCCCGTACCCGGTCCCCCAGCAGGGCCACCCCTACCCCGGGGGGCCGGTGCACATGGCTCCGCCGGCGCCCCAGGGCGAGTTGCGCTCCCCGAACGGCCTCGCGACGGCCCTGACCTGGCTGCTCGGCGCCGCGACCGCGGTGCACCTCTTCTCCGCCGGAGCCGGCGCGTACGAGCAGTCGTGGATGCAGGGGTTCGCGGGGTACACCCACTTCGACGACCTCGAACTCGGTCTGTCCCCCGCGCTCACCATCCTCGCCGGGCTGCTCCAAGTCCTCACGGTGCTGCCCACGGTCGTCGTCTTCATCATCTGGTTCCACCGTGTGCGCAGCAACGGCGGCATCTTCCGCCCCGATGCCTTCACCCTCGGCCGCGGCTGGGCCATCGGCGCCTGGTTCATCCCCGTGGGACACCTGTTCCTGCCCTACCGGATCGCCCGGCAGACCTGGCGGGCCAGCACCCAGCGAGGCCCCGAAGGCTCCGACCGCACGGCGCCCGCCGCCCTGCTGACGTCCTGGTGGGTGGTCTGGGTCCTCGCGGCGATCGTGGGCCGCGTCTTCAGCCGGCTCTACATGGAGGCCGAGACCGTGGACGAGCTGCTCGCTGTGGGAAAGCTCGGGATCGTCGCGGACCTGGCCACCACGATCGCCGGCGTGCTCGCCGTCCTCTTCGTCCGCAGGCTGACGGCGATGCAGAACACGATGGCGACCGAGGGCCCGTACGCGCGGGCCTGACGGACCCGGTTGCCCGTCACACCGGGCCGGCCGCGGCGGTGTCGACCGCGCATACGCACCACGCGCACTGGCCGCCGCCCGGCGGCTGGGCGGCATGGGGACTCTCTGGCGAGCCCACGACGAGCAACTCGGCCGGGAGGTCGCCCTCAACGAACTCCGGCTTCCCGACGACCTCGAAGCGCCCGGGCGCGAGGCCGATGGACCTCGTCCACGGCCGGTCCCGGGACGACCTGGTCCAAGAGGGAGGCCCGCTTGCCCCGCCCATGCGGCCGGCTCAACGAGGAGTGACGCGCTCGCCCGTCATCCGCAGGGGCGATGCCGCCGCTCACGTCACCAGGCGCAAGGACGTTTCCGCGATGCCCAGCCGTACGCTCTGGCCCCAGGTCAGTTCCAGGGCGTCGGCCTCCATTCCGTCGCCGAAGACCACGAGCCGGTCCGACTCCACGGTCAGCCGCAGGCCCTGTCCCCGCCCGAGCTCACCGGCGACCCTCGATGTTCCGGTCGCGGGCGAGGGCCAGGCCTCGCGCACGAACCACAGGAGCCGCTCCTCGCACGGCGCGGGCAGCCCAGTGGTGCTGCCGCGCTCCAGCCACAGGGAGCGCAGCCAGCCGGTGGCGCCCGTACCGGTGCCCACCAGCACCCCGGACGACGCCTGGGCCTCGCCCGGGCCGTTCTCGCCGTCGGGGCCCAGGCGGTAACGGGCCGTCTGGTGGCCGGGCGGGCCCAGGTAGATCTCGTTCAGCGCGAGGAGGCGCTGGGCGTCGTCGGCCACGGCCTCGACCATGGTCAGCTCCTCCGCCCGGCCCCCGGCGGCGGCCGCGGCACGCAGCAGGGGGCCCGTGTCGGCCCAGCGGTGACGGACCAGGACCCCCGGGTTGCGCCCCGGATCGGTGTCGATGCCCACCACCGGCTGTCCGCGAAGGTACTTCGCGGTGTTGGCGACCAGGCCGTCCTGGCCGACCACGACCACCACGTCCTCCGGGGCGAACAGGAAGCGGTCCAGGTCGGCCCGCTCCACCCGGGAGCTGCGCCAGGTCAGCGGCACCGCCGCTGCCACCTCCCGCAGCGCCTGCCTCGTACGGTCGTGGCGGCCGACCACCTCGTCGATCGAACGGCCCCGGCTGGAGAGGAAGAACGCCGCCTGCCCGTGCGTCCCGTGCCGGGCGAGCAGCTCCTCGTACTCGGTCCTGCGGTGGACGAGTACGGCCCGCGGGGCCAGGCTCACGCGCCCGCCCCGCTTTCAGGACGCCCGAGTTTGGTGAGGAGCCCGGTCAGGACATCGGGGGAGAGGGTGATGCTCTCGATCCGCGGCAGGTTCTCCGCCAGCCGGGTGGCGGCCAGGGCGTGCAGCGTGCCCGCGTCGGCTTCGCCGTGCACCCGTAGCCAGGCGGCCTGGGACTCGGCGCGTGCCGCGCCGACCTCGCGGGCCGCCTCGGCGTCCGCGCGGGCCAGGCGGACCTTGCGGGCGGCCTCGGCCTCGGTCCGTACGCTGTCCGCCGCCGCCTGTTCCTCGGCCTCGCGGCGGGTGTTGATGCCGCGCTGATCGACCAACTGTTCCTCACGCCGGGCCAGTTCGATCTGACTGGCCAGCTCATTCTCGGCGATGGCACGCTCACGCTCGACGGCGACGGCCCGACGCTCGTAGGTGGCCCGGTCCGCCTCCTGCTGGATCTGCTCGCGGGCCGGAGTGCGCAGGGCGCGCTCCACCTCTGCCTCGGGGCGGATCGCGACGACCCGTACGGTCACCACGTCGATGCCGGTGGCCGGGAGCCGGGGCTCGGCGGCGAGACCGTCGGCGACCCGCTGCCGTACGGAGGCGACGCCGTCCACCAGGGCGTCCGCCAGTGGGATGCGGGCCAGTACGTCCAGTGTGTGCTGCTGCGCGGTCTCGGTGAGGAGAGTGGCGATCTGCTCCAAGGGCGATCCGCGCCAGCTCCCGGTGTCCGGGTCGACGGAGAAGTCCAGCCGTTCGGCCGCCAGGGCCGGGTCGCTGATCCGGTAGGTGACGGTGGCCTGCACGGTGACGTCCTGGAAGTCGGCCGTACGGGCGTGGAACGCCATGGCCAGCTCCCGGTCGTCGACCGGTACTTCGGACAGCGCCGCCGACAGCGACCGGTACCAGAAACTGAGCCCCCGGCCGTCGTGGACGAGCCGGCCGCGCCGGTGGTGGCGGATGTGGGCGGTGGGCGCGGAGCGCAGATGACGCCAGCCAAGGCGCCGGGTGATGTCGGCCATGGCGAACCCCCTTCATTTCGTCACTGCGACGATAACGGCGGCCAGGCGATATCGTCAAGTGGACGACAAGGGTCCGGCCGCCTGGCTGCAAGCGGGCAAGGGCGGGGAGTTCCAGGGTGCACGGAGGTCAGGGGGGTACCTTGGGCCGCGGGGTGCCGCGCGGTGCCGCCGATTGCTCAGTGGGCGTACCGAGGAGAAACCGTGCTGCTGGCCGGGAAGACGGCGATCGTCCATGGCGGTTCCGGAGCGGTGGGGGCCGCTGTTGCTCACGCCTTCGCGCGCGAAGGCGCCGCTGTCCACGTCACCGGACGCACGGTGGCGACCCTCGAAGACATCGCGCGGCGCATCGAAGGCGAGGGCGGGGTCGCCCGCGTCGCGCAGTTGGATGCCACCGACCGCGACGCCGTCGACCGCCACGCCGATGCGGTGGCCGCCGCGGGCGACGGGATCGACATCTGCTTCAACGCCACGTCCAACGACGACCTTCAGGGCGCCCCGCTCCTGGAGATGGCCGTCGCCGACGTGACCCGCCCGGTCGTCAAGGCCGTGACGACAACGGTCATCACGGCCACTGCGGCAGCCCGCCACATGATCCACCGGGGGAGCGGCGTCATCCTCGTCATGGCCGGCGGCCGCGAGACCATTCCCGACCTGGGCGGATCGCACATCGCATGGTCCGCCCTCGCGGGCGTCTGCCGGCAACTCGCGGCAGAACTCGGCCCGCACGGTGTCCGGGTCGCCTGGCTGCTCTCACCCGGCTCTCCCGCACCCGGCGACGTGAACCGGGCCGACGAGGGGGCCCTCCTGGCCGAGCGACCCCGATACGAGGACGTGGCCAACGCCGCGGTCTTCGCGGCATCCGACTGGGCCCGCACGATGACCGCCACCGAACTCAACCTCACGGGCGGGCTCGTGTCGGACTGAAATCGCCCCGACGTCGGGGCGCCCGCGAGGGGCTCGGCGCTCCGCACGAGAAAGCCCGCCCCCACCCCGGTTGAGTGACATGCTGTCAGCATGCGTGTGCTGATCGTCACGGCGGGGAGTTGGGGTGATGTCGCCCCCTACACCGGTCTCGGGGTGCGGCTGCGCGCGGCGGGTCACGAGGTGGCGCTGGCCACCCATGAGCGCTTCGAGAAGACGGTGGAGGCCTTCGGGCTGGAGTTTCGGCCCCTGCCCGTCGATCCGAGGCAGGAGCTGGCCTCCGCGGCCGGGCAGGGGCTGGCGCGGGCCACGAGCCCGGCTGTGGCGATGGCGCGGCTGACGCGCATGGCGCGGGCCTTCATGCCACGGCTGGCCGCCGGTGTCGCGGACGCGGTGCGGCAGGGCGCCGATGTGCTGCTGAGCTCGACGACCACCGACCCGGTGTGCGCGACTTTCGGCGAAGCGATGAGCGTGCCGGCGCTCGGCGTCTACCTCCAGCCGATCCGGCCGACAGCGGCCTTCCCTCCTCTGGTCACGCGCGTACGCTCGCTGGGCCCCTACGGCAACCGGCTGGCCGGCGGCGCCCTCTGGCTCGGCACGGAACGCCTCTTCGCCCCGACCCTCGCCCGGTTGCGCCGCGAACTGGCCCTTCCGAAGCAGAGGTTCGCCGGCCCGCTAAGCCTGTCGCGCAGCCGTACGGTCCTGCACGGATTCAGCCCGCGGATCGTTCCCCGCCCCCACGACTGGCCGTCCGGCCATCAGGTCTGTGGCTACTGGTGGCCCGCCACCCCACCCGCATGGCAGCCCGACTCACGCCTGAGCGACTTCCTGGCCGCGGGACCGCCCCCGGTCTTCGCCGGCTTCGGCAGTTTCGTCGCGGCCGACGCCGAACGCCTGAGCACCCTGCTCGCCTCAGCCCTGCGCCGGGCGCGAGTGCGGGGGATCATCCAGTCGGGCTGGAGCGGCCTGCACGCAGAAGACGACGACCTGATCACCGTCCAAGAGGTGCCGCACGCCTGGTTGTTCCCGCGAACAGCCGCCGTCGTCCACCACGCCGGTGCGGGCACCACCGCAGCGGGCCTGCGCGCCGGCACCCCCGCCGTCGCCGTCCCCGTCCAGCTCGACCAGCACTTCTGGGCGCAGCGTCTGCACAGGCTGGAAGTCTCCCCGCCCCCGCTGCGCTATCAAAGCCTGACGGCTCCGCAGCTGAGCGAAGCGATCGTGAGGGCAACGCGGGATCCTGCTCTGCGTACCCGCTCCCGCCGTGTCGCGGCGGCCCTTGCCGACGAGGACGGCGCCCAGCACGTCCTCGACGTCCTGGAGCGCCTCACCTAGCCTCCGGAGTCGAACCGCAGGGCCGGCCGACGGGCCGCCAGCGGTCCGCTCCAGGGGGCCGGGCAACGCGCAGCCCGTTGGCTTCACGTCCGAGAAACCTTGCGCCGCAGACGAGCGCCGCGATGAACGACACCATCGCGGCAAGCGCTGAAGAACCGCGAGGGATGGCGCGCCGTGCGCGGCGGCGAGGACTGGGAGGACTGACCGGTACGGAGGGACCCGCGGCCGAGGACAGGACCGGGGGAGCGGTTCACTGCTGGCAGCGGCCGAAGGTCACGACGTAGGTCCCGGCCTGACTCGCACCGGCACCGGCTCGGTCGGCCGCGCCTGGCTGGGCCCAGGCGCCGATCTCCCGCATCGACGGGTCGAGGATGATCTGCCGGTGGCCCCACGTGCTGACGTTCATCCACCAGTTGACCGCGGCATTGGGAGTACCCGAGCCGCCCCAGCCGGTGTAGGTGATTTCAGCGACGGCCCATGACCTGGGGTTCGGGCAGTAACCCGCCGCCTTGATGCGGCTCTGCGGGGTCGAGCCGGTCTGCGGGTTGCGGTGGGAATCCTTGCCCGGTCCCCACCACTTCAGCTGCACGGCGGCGGCGGAGTGCTGCTGGGCCGCCGTGGTCAGGGCCTGGTTCGTGGTGAGGGCGGGCAGCCCCCGCTGCGTGCGCTGGGCGTTGATGAGACAGATCAGCGCATTGCGTGAGGCGGCGTCGTTACTGCCGCTCGGGGCTCGGGCAGCGGCCGCGGCGTCGCACGTGACGGCCGTCGCCGGCACCGCCGAAACCGGTATCAACGCAGCCGACATGACTCCGGCGACAGCGAGATTCCGTGCGGTCGTGATGAATGAAGCGTGCCTGCTCAAGGAGGACCACCTCCCGCGAACACGAACTGCGGTTTCCGTCGGCGCAGGTGTGCCACGTCGCGCAAGGGGCGGCCATGGCACGGCCCGCCGTTACGGCTTCACATCCAGGCTGCCAGCCGACGCGCCGACCCGCCATCCGGGCCCCTGCACCTCGGCCAAAGGGCCGCCCCGTGCGGAGGACCCGAACCGCGCGACGCCGACTGCGTGCTGCCGGCTCCTGCTGGCAGCCTCAGGGGTATGACCAACCCACTGCAGGACCCGAGCTTCTTCCAGGACCCCTACCCGACGTTCGCCGAGCTGCGTGGCGCCGCCCCCGTCCAGAAGGTGCCGACCGGCTCCGACGGGCACTACAGCTACGTCGTCACCGGTTACGCCGAAGCGCGGGAGGCGTTCACCGATCCCCGGCTTTCGAAGGACACCGGCCGATTCTTCGCGGGCCGGCCTCCGGGGCGCAACCTGCACCCGGCGGTCTCTCGGAGCATGCTGGCCACCGACCCTCCGCAGCACACCCGAGTGCGGAAGGCCGTGGGGCCCGCCTTCACCGCAGGGCCTGTGGCCCGGCTGCGCCCCTACATCACCGACGTGGTCGACGAGCTGCTGTCCGACTGGGAACCGGGCGGGCAGGCCGATCTGGTGGCGAGCCTCGCCGTCCCGCTGCCCGTCACGGTGATCTGCGAACTCCTCGGAGTTCCCGGCGGCGACCGGAGCATGGTCGCCCAGTGGTCGAACGACCTGTTCGCCGCCGGCCGGCCCGATCGGATCGACTCCGCTTCGCATTCCCTCGCCGGCTACATGGCCGAACTCGTGGCATCGAAGCGCAGCACCCCCGACGGGCGACTCCTCCACGACCTGCTCGTCCGCAGCGGCGAAGGCCAGGTCACCGAAGCCGAAGTGGTGTCACTCGCCGTGCTGTTGCTCGTCGCCGGGCACGAGACGACGACCGACTTCATCGGCAACGCCCTCCTCGCGCTGATGCAGCATCCTGATGCGCTCGCACGGTTGCGGGAAGCGCCCGAACTCATCCCGACCGCCCTCGACGAACTGCTTCGCTTCGACTCTCCCGTCTCCATCGCCACCTTCCGCCACAGCACGGAAGCCCTCACCCTCGGCGGTACCGACATCCCCGCGGGCGTGCCCGTTCTCATCGCGCCAGGAGCGGCGAACCGCGACCCCGCCGCGTTCGCCCGCCCCGACAGGCTCGACCTCGCCCGTGAAGCCACCGCGCACCTGGCCTTCGGGCACGGAATCCACCGCTGTCTCGGCGCCCCGCTGGCCCGGGCCGAGGGCGAGATCGCACTGCGCGCGCTGCTCACCCGCTTCCCCGCGATACGGCTCGCCGTGCCCGGCGAGGATCTGCGATGGCGGCAGACTCGGCTGATGCGCGGCCTGGAGGCGCTGCCGGTCCTCCTGTAGGGAGAAGGAACGAGCAGATCCCGGTCGCGTGCCGGACGAGGGCCTCGGGCTCGACTCAGCCCGGCAACCGGGCCGTAGAGCGCAGGTGCCAGCGGCGTTCGGCATAGGCCAGGTCGTCGCGCCACAGCCGGGCAGCCGCGGCGCGCATCACCGGGCGCAGCAGCGGGGCGGCCCGCCGTACGAACGCGAAGCCCGGGCGGTCGGAGGCGGCCACGACGGCTTCGATCACCGCCGTGCGCGGACGGCCTCGATCGTCCGGACCGAGCGGGGTCGCGTGGGTCTCCACGGTCGAGCCCGCGCCCTCTCCCTCGGTGATCCGCATGACGACGGTCCGGGGCCCGGGCGCGGCGAATGTCGCCCGCACCGGCACCACGATCCGGCCGGCGACCTTGAAGGAGACCTCGACCTCCAAGTAGTCCGGGCCGCCGTCCGCGCCGGGTGAGCCGACCACCGTCAGGTCCACGAATGAATAGGGGTGGAGCCAGGCCCCGTGCCAGGGATCCAGACGGTTGGCGACGACGTCTTCGGGTTCGCAGACCCCGGTGCCCTCGTACACGGCCGTCAGCCCGTGGGCGGGGGCCGGGCGGCCCGGTACGACGGGTGCGTCCAGCGGCACCTCCCCGCCGACCTCGTCCAGGCGGACCCAGAGGAGGACGCCGTCGTCGAACGCGGGCAGCGGCTCCCACCCGGCGAACGCAGAACCGTCGAGGGCGAGTCCGTGCCAGTGGCACACCAGCGTCCCGCACCGGACGGGGCTCTCCGCGAGGGGCGCTCCGAGGTGCGGGCAGACACCGGGTCCCGCGTGGAGCCGCCCGTCGGCGCCGCGCCAGACGACCACCTCGTGGTCGGCCACCGTGCGGGCCAGGGGCCGGTCCCGGCTCAGGTCGGCGGTCGCCCCCACGACGTACCAGTTCCCCGACGGGCGGGCCTGCGCCCGCTTCAACGCCTCGGCGATGAGGCTCGGCCTCGCGTCGCGCCACGTCGGGCGTTGCCGCTCCCAGGCAACGGGCTCGCGGCGCAGCGAGAGGGGGAGCCGGTGCCTGCGTGCGGACGGTTGGGGATTCACGCGATCTCCTTCGAGACCGGTCGGGCCGGGTCGGCAGGGGGAGCCGGCGGCACGGGAGCCGGGGGCAGGGGCCTGCGCGCCGCAGCCGGCCGCCGGCGGTGGCGCAGCCTGGCAGCGGCCAGCCGGACCAGGCCGTCGGCCGCGACCGCTGCGCGTCTGCGGCGCGGGACGACGGCGCGGCGGTGGAGCACGGCGTAGCCGTCCCGGGCGACTGCGTCGAGGATGCTCCCGTACAGGACGTACGCGGTGCGGATGCAGGGCCGGGAAACGGGGGCGAGCATGGCGAGGCCGGGTCGCGCGTCGTCGTAGACGCGGCGGGTGAGTGCCTCGAACTCCCTCAGGACGGCCAGTATGCGGCGGTCTTGACGGCCCGTGTCCCGGCAGCGGTGCAGCAGCTCCCGGTCGGCCCCGTGCGCGGCGAGCAGGTCGGCCGGCAGGTAGACGCGCCCGCGGTCGAGGTCCTCGCCGACGTCGCGGAGGAAGTTGGTGAGCTGGAAGGCCACGCCGAGGGCAGCGGCGTGCGGCTCGGCCTCCTCGGGCGGCACCACCGTGCCCAGCACCGGCAGCATCTGCAGGCCGATCACCGCGGCCGAGCCGTGCATGTAGGCCTGCAGGTCGGCGTAGGTGGGGTAGTCCGCCACCGTCAGGTCGGAGCGCATCGCGGTCATGAAGTCGTGGAAGTGGCGGTGATCGATGGCGTATCGGCGGGCGGTGTCGGCGAGGGCCAATACCACGGGTTCGTCGCTGCTCTGCCGGCGCAATCCGCTGTGCAGACGCTGCTGGAGCGCTGCCAGCCGGGCCCCCCGCAGCCCGGCGGCGGTGCCGGGGTGGGTGCCGGCATCGGTCGAGTCGACGATGTCGTCGGCCCACCGGGCGAAGCCGTACAGGGCGTGCACGGCGGGCCGGTGTTCGGCGGGGAGCAGCCGGGTGGCCAGGAAATAGGTCTTTCCGTGCGCCGCGTTGAGTTCCCGGCACCGGTGGTACGCGGCGCGGAGTACCGGGTCGGTGATGCCCGCGGCGTCCAGTTCTCGTGCGGTCAACGGGTCGCCCCCTTGGTGTGCGTGGAGGGACGCCGGGATGTGCCGGTGATCCGCGCTGCCGCCAGCTTTCCCGACACGAGTACGGTGGGCACGCCCACGCCGGGAGTGGTGCCGCAGCCGGCGAGGACGGCGTTCTGGGTGCCCCGGACCAGGTTGCGCGGCCGGAACGGCCCCGTCTGCAGGAAGGTGTGGGCCACGGAGAAGGGAGTGCCGGCGGCATGGCCTTGGCCCAGCCAATGCGCCGGGGTGACCAGGGCCTCGTCCTCGATGGCCGCCTCGATGCCGTCGAGGCCGCGCCGTTCCAGCTCGCTCAGGAGCTCGGCCCGGTAGCGCGGACCGAGTTCGCCCCAGGCGGCGCCGCCGGGCCCGATCCGGGTGTTGGGGCAGGGCGCGAGGATGTAGTGCAGATGACGGCCCGGCGGGGCGAGCGTGGGGTCGGTCGCCGTCGGCCGGGTGATGAGCAGGGACGGGTCGCTCATCAGCCGCCCGTGCCGGGTCAGTTCGTCGAAGGTGCTGCGCCAGGCGGCGCCGAACGAGATCGTGTGGTGGGCCAGGAGCGGCCACGTGCGGCGCGTGCCCGCATGGAGTACGACCGCGGAAGGGGAGTGCCGCAGCCGCACCGGCCGGGCGGGACGGCGGCCGAGGAGCCGGTAGGCGACCGGTAGGTCGGGGGTGAGGACGACCGCGTCGCACGGGATGCGGTCCCTCGCGGTGACGACGGCGGTGATCCGTTCGCCGGAGCGTTCCAGCCGGGTCACCGGCTCGCCGAACCTCAGCTCGGCGCCCGCGTCGGCGGCGGCGTCCGCCATCGCCTGCGGCAGGGCGTGCATGCCGCCGCGCGGGAAGTACACCCCGGCCACCGTGTCCATGTACGCGATGACGGCGTACGCGGCGAGGGCCCGGGCCGGCGGCACGCCCGCGTAGAGGGCCTGGAAGGTGAAGACCCGCCGCAGCCGCTCGTCGTTCAGGAAGCCGCCGATGCGCCGGTCCATCCGGCCGAAGCCGCCGAGCGCGGCCAGCCGGGCGAGGTCACCGGTGAGCAGGTCGAGGGGGGAGTCGAAGTTCGCGTCGATGAAGCGGCGCATCTGGGCCCGGTGGATCCGCTCCAGCCAGGCGCGCAGCCGCAGATAGCCCGCCGCCTCACCCGCACCGGCGAACCGCTCGACCTCCGCGGCCATCGCCTCGCCGTCGGTGTGCACCTCCAGGGTGCTGCCGTCCGCGAACGACGCCCGGTAGGCCGGGTGCAGTGGGACCAGGTCCACCCGCCGGTACAGGCTGTCGCCGACCGCCGCGAAGGCTTCGTCGGCGAGGTCGGGCATGGTCAGGACGGTGGGGCCGGTGTCGATGCGGTAGCCGTTCAGATCGAGGCGTCCGGCCCGCCCGCCGGGCAGATCGCCCCCTTCCACGACGGTCACCCGGCGACCGGCGCCCAGCAGGTGGAGGGCAGCCGACAGGCCGGCGAGACCGGCTCCGACGACCACCACGTGGTCGGTGCGGCCGCGCACGGTGCGCGTCACCGCCGGGTCTCCGGCGCGGTGGAGGCATCTGCGGGCACGGCGGGTGCGGCGGGTGCGGGACGTGCGCGGTCGGGCGGCGGGCCGTCCGCGGCTCGGGAGGCGGTCGCGGCGGTCAGCAGCCCTCGGAGGCGGGCCTTGGCACCGGTGTCGGGGAGGGCGCCGTCGAAGTGGCGCAGGCCCCGGGCCGACAGGCGGGCGATCTTCGTCTCGACCGCCTGTCGGGCGCCGGTCCGTACCAGGACGTCGCGGACCTCGTCGAGGCCGGCGGGCGTGAGGTCCGCGTTGCCGAGCGCCCGTTCGAGTACCGTCATGGCCGGTCGGTCGGCCGTGGCCTCGGCGCGTGCCAGCGCCAGCGCGGCCAGATAGGTCGGCTTTCCGTTGCGGATGTCGTCTCCGCAGCTCTTGCCGGTCCGGTAGGGGTCGCCGAAAATGTCGTCGAGGTCGTCGCGCAACTGGAAGGCCATGCCGACGCACCGCCCTGCCGAGCACAGCGCCCGCGTGGTGCGTCCGTCAGCGCCCGCCATGGCCGCCCCCAATGCGAGGGGCCGCTGGACCGAGTACAGGGCGCTCTTGAGGTGGGCGGCGCGCAGTGCCTGTGGCTGGGAGCGTGATCCGGTCAGCTGGCCTTGGAGGTCGAGGAACTGGCCCGCCACCATCTCGGTGCGCATGTCGCTCCACACCTCGCGCACCATGGTCGCCGTGGCCGGATCGAGTGCCGTCTCCGCCACGACGTCGTCCGCCCAGGCGAGCGCCAGGTCTCCGGCGAGGACCGCGGACGCCTCCCCGAAGCGGGCGGCGCGGTCCGCCGGCGCGGCAGTGGCGTAGTGGTCGCGCAGATCTGCGTGCAAGGTCGGCCGCCCGCGGCGCAGGGCTGATCCGTCCATCAGGTCGTCGTGGACCAGGGCGCAGGTCTGGAGCAGTTCGAGCGCCACCCCGATGCGCAGGGTCGCGGCGACGGCCTGCCGGTCCCTTCCGCCGCAGGCGCGCATCGACCACCACAGGAGCTGCGAGCGGGTGCGCTTGCCGCCCTCCCGCGTGAAGCGTGCGACGCGTCCGGCCAGTTCGGCGGCGAAGAGGGCGTCCAGCACCCCGGCCCGCGCGAGCCGGCCGGCCAGGACGTGCTCCAGCGCGCGTCCGACGGCGCCGGGGACGTCCGCGTCGACGGCGTCGGCCGCCGGGACGCCGCCGCCGGTCGGGGACTGCGTGGCGTACGCCGTGCGGGCGTCCGCCGTGTCGGCCGCGTCCGCCGCGTCGGGCCAGTCGGGCCGGTCCGGCCGGTCCGGCCGCGGCGAGGATTCCGAGGGAGCCGTCAGGCGGGGGACGGGCGACGGCGCGGCCGCAGAGGGCTCCTTCGCCTGAATCGGGCGCATCCCGGTTCCTTTCGTCGTGGCTGCGATCGCTGTCTCGGGTCTTCGGTCCCTTCCCGTGATACGGATGCGGTTCGGCGCAGATGCCCGATTCATGCATGAATGCCATCATGCGGACGCGGCTGACCAGGTGACGCGCGGGCCATGACCGCATCCGATCCGGCGCCGGGGCAGGAATCACCACGTGGTGCGTGCCCGCGGAACCGGATGGAGGGAGCAGCCGTGCTGAAGGCGGACGTGGCGGTGATCGGAGCGGGAGCCGCCGGGTTGTCGCTGGCCCACCGGCTGAGCGGACACCTGCCCGCGGTGCCCGGGAGCCTCACCCCGTCGGTGGTCCTCATCGACGCTCCGCCCGGCCCGCTGCGCCCGAGGCCGCGCACGTGGTGCTTCTGGGAGTCCGGCCCCGGCCGCTTCGATGCCGCGGTGCGCTCACAATGGCGCCACCTGCGGGTACGACCGCCCGTCGGCCCAGCCGTCGAGGCGGACATCGCACCGCTGCGGTACAAGATGATCCGCTCCGACGACTTCGAGTCCCTGGTGTCGCGGGACCTCGCCCGCAGCCCCAACGTCCGCCGCCTGGAAGCGACCGTGGACACCGTCGAGGAGATCCCCGCCGGGGCCGGGGCCCGCGTGCTGACGACCCCGCCCGGCGGCCCGGCCGGCGCCCTCGCCCTGGAGGCGCGCTGGGTGTTCGACTCGCGCCCCCTCGGGAGCCACCCGGCCGCCCGCACCACCCTCCTGCAGCACTTCCACGGCTGGTTCGTCCGCACCGCCCACCCCGCGTTCGACCCCGGGACCGCGGAACTGATGGACTTCCGGACGCCCCAGCCCGCCTCCGGACTCTCCTTCGGCTACGTCCTGCCCACCAGCCCGCGGGAAGCCCTCGTGGAGTACACGGAGTTCTCCCCGCGCGTCCTGACGGCGAGCGGCTACGAGGCGGCTCTGCGGCACTACACCGCAGACGTCCTGTCCCTCTCCCTCGGCGACATCGAGATCGTCGCGGCCGAAACCGGTGTGATCCCCATGACGGACGCTCCCATGCCGCGACGGGTCGGCACGTCGGTGTTCCGGCTCGGCGCCGCCGGCGGCGCGACCCGCCCGTCCACCGGCTACACCTTCGCCGGACTCCAGCGCCAGACACGGGCCGTCGCCGCCGCGCTGCGTCAAGGCCGCAGCCCCGTACCCCCGGCCGCGCATTCCGTGCGGGCCCGCGCCATGGACTCCGTACTCCTGCGCGCCCTGGACAGCGGCCGCGTCGACGGCCCCGAACTGTTCTGCCGACTGTTCACCCGCGTACCAGCGGTCCGGCTGCTGCGCTTCCTCGACGGGCGCACGAGCCTGTTGGAGGACCTGGCCGTCGGCCGGCACGCCCCGGTCGGACCCATGCTGCGCACCGCCGTCGAGCTGCCCGGACTGCCCCGCCGTGCCTTCCCCTGACCTCCTTTCCGCCCCGCCCGACCCTCTTCGCCCCCCGCCCACCAGTTTTGGAGACCGCATGACAGTGCTGCGCGACGAGGACCTCGCCGCCGCGTTCGACCACGCGTCCCGCAGTTACGACGCCCTGGTGGCCGCGAATCCCGGCTACCACGCGCACCTGCGCCGCTCGGTGCGCCGCCTCGGCCTGCCCGGCCGTGGGGAGGGGCTGCGCGTACTGGACCTCGGCTGCGGCACCGGAGCCTCGACGGCCGCGATCCGCAGGGTCCTCCCGGCCGCCGCCATCACGGCCGTGGACGCCTCGGCCGGCATGCTGGCCCGGGCCACGGCCAAGCCCTGGGCGGACGGCGTCCGCTTCGTCCACACACCGGCCGAGCACCTCGCGGCCGCGGGCGTGGACGGGCCGTTCGACGCGGTGTTCGCCGCCTACCTCTTCCGCAACGTCTCCGATCCCGACGCCGTCCTGCGCACCGTCCGCACCGTGCTGCGACCGCGCGGACGGCTCGGGGTCCACGAGTACAGCCTCAGCGGCCGCCGCGCCGACCGGGCGGTGTGGACGCTCGTGTGCCGCGGCGTCGTCCAGCCCGCCGCGACCCTGCTGGGCGACGGGCCGCTGTACCGTCACCTGTGGCACAGCGTCGTCCGGTTCGACCAGGCCGACCGATTCGCGGGCCGCATCGCAGAGGCAGGCTTCGACCGGGTGCGCGCCCTGCCCCTGCCGGGCTGGCAGACGGGCATCACCCACACCTTCGTGGCCTCACGCGGGCAGGACCCCCGATGACCCGCCCCGCACACCACCCGTCCGCGGCGCGCCGCGGACGGGACCGGCGAGCCCGCGTCCTGCCGGCGCACCGGGGAACCCCTCACGCCACCGGCCGGCACACGGTCGCCGTGGTCGGCGGGGGCATCGCCGGCCTCGCCGCCGCGACCGCCCTCGCCGAGCGCGGGGTGGCGGTGACCCTGTACGAGCGCGAGCCCTACCTCGGAGGACGGGCGGGCGGGTGGCCGACCCGACTGCGCGACGGCACCACCGTGACGATGAGCCGCGGCTTCCACGCGTTCTTCCGGCAGTACTACAACCTGCGGGGCCTGCTGCGGCGAACCGACCCCGCCCTGGCACGCCTCACCGGACTCCCCGACTACCCCCTCCTGCACGCCGACGGGCTGCGCGACAGCTTCCGGCGCGTACCGCGCACCCCGCCGTGGAGTGCCCTCGGCTTCGCAGCGCTCAGCCCCTCCTTCCGGATGCGGGACCTGCCCGCCATGGACCCGGTCCGCGCGCTGGCGCTGCTCGACGTCCGCGTCCCCGACGTGTACCACCGCCTCGACGACATCAGCGCCTACGACTTCCTGGAGGCCATCCGCTTCCCGGCACAGGCCCGGCACCTGGCGTTCGAGGTGTTCTCCCGGAGCTTCTTCGCCGACCCGCGACAGCTGTCGGCGGCCGAGATGGCACTGATGTTCCACATCTACTTCCTCGGTTCCGCCGAGGGCCTGCTCTTCGACGTGCCGCGCTCGGCCTATCCGGCGGCGCTGTGGGAGCCCCTGGCCGGATACCTGGACCGACACGACGCCGAGGTGCGGACGAGCAGTCCCGTCGAGCACGTCACACCGGCCGGCGGCGGCGGGTTCGATGTCGCGGGAGGCAGCGACGAGCACCGGTACGACGCCGTGGTGCTCGCCCTGGACGCCCCCGGCCTGCGATCCCTGGCCGCCCGCTCGAAACGGCTGGGCGACCCCGCCTGGCGGCAGCGCGTGGCGCGCCTGCGATCCGCCCCGCCCTTCCTGGTCACCCGGCTGTGGTTGGACCGGCCTGTCGCCCCCGACCGTCCCGGATTCCTGGGAACCAGCGGATTCGGCGGCCTCGACAACATCAGCGTGCTGGAGCGCTGGGAGGACGAGGCGGCCCGCTGGGCGGCGCGCACCGGGGGATCCGTCGTGGAACTCCACGCCTACGCGGTGGACCCGCGCGCTGCGCGCACCGCCGAGCAGCGGCACCTTGTCGAGCAACTCCACCGCGTGTACCCGGAGACCCGCGCCGCCACGGTCGTCGACGCCCGGCACGAATGGCGTGAGGACTGCCCGCTGTTCCCCGTGGGCGGCTACGCCGACCGCCCCACCGTCCACACATCCGACCCCGGCCTGATGGTGGCCGGCGACTGTGTCCGCACCGGCCTCCCGGTCGCACTGATGGAACGGGCGGCCACGACCGGCTTCCTGGCCGCGAACGCCCTCCTGAAGCGCTGGGGCATCCGAGGTCAAGCCCTGTGGACCGTACCGGACCGGGGTCGTGGCGCCGTACTGCGGAAGGCAGCCGAGTGGGCGAGACGCTGACCGGCCGAGCAGGCGGTACCGCCGACCCGGCACAGGATTCCGGACGTATATCCGATCGCACTTGAACGGAGCCGGCGCCGGTGCCTCGAAAAGGGTTCGTCCGCGGAGAACGACGTCTCTACTCTTGGCCGCAGCGGGAGCGCGCGCGTTCCCGCAGGCTGCGGTGCTGTGGCAGAGCGGTCCAATGCGATCGCCGTGGGCGAGGTCCCTCCCACGGCGACTGATGGGGAAGGGGCGGACCTGCCCCCAGCCGTCTCGCGGGTTCAAATCCCGTCGGCATTGCAGCCGGAGGACACCGGAAGAGGGCGTGGACGGCTGTCCGCGCTCCCTTCCTCCCTCACAACACCTTGGAGAGGAATGCCTTCGTCCGGTCGTGCTGGGCGTTGCCTTGCCCAGTACGTTGCGCGGGTGGCCCGGCAAGGTCGCGCACGACGTCAAGGACGTCCAGGGCGTCACCGGCCAACTCCGGGTCGAGGGCGGGGTGCGCTCGTCGAAGAGCCTCAGCTTCGGCTCCATGGCCGGCAGCGCGGACCGCGCGGCGCCACGCCAACTGGGACCAGGCAGCGCAGCGGCGCGCCGTACAGGGCCTTGCCGCGTTACTCGGTGAGTGGCCCTGACGGGCGTCCGCTGCGACACCCTGGACGGTGTGCTGGCGTTGCCCCACACAGCCCTGATGGCACACGGCCACGCCTGAGTCCCTGGCCCCCTGCCCGCCCCGAACGCCAGAACGAGTCGGCGGCCTCTACGGATCGGCAGACGCACTTCTGTCGATCGCAAACCGCACAGTCGGTAAAGCGTTGGCCCCTATGGAGTGAATCGTGCCAGAACCCCGCGACCCTTGGCCGGAACCTTCCATACGGTGGCCCCTCTTCGCTCATCACCACAACTGGGGGGCCGGTGCGCAACCACCGACTCGTAATGACCGCTGCCCTCGTGGCGGCCGGTCTCGGCATCATCCCGGGCATCGCGCAGGCAGCGGATCCCGTACCTGTCGCGGCCGGCGTGGCCGAGGCGATCGCCGAGGCGTCCACGTCCGAGGGCTTCCACAGCCCCGCTGACCGCACGATCCGTACCACCCTGCCCACCGCCACCGACGGGAAGGCCGAGGCGAACGCCAAAACCGCCGCACCACAGAAGGCACAGACTGCGCAGGCCGCACCGACCGAGCACGCCGCACTCGACGCGGGGGCCAACCCGGCCCTCGCGGTCGACGTCAGCGGCACCAGCTACACCGCGCACGGGATCGAGCTCACCGCCCTGATCACGAGCGCCGACTTCGCGCTCGACATCGTCATCGACTGGGGCGACGGGAAGACCGACACGCTCACCGCCCAGGGCACTTACGAACTGCACCGCTCGCACACCTACGACAAGTCCGGCGAGTACCAGGTGCAGGTCAAGGTGACCGACACGGCCAATGCCGTCGAGGCGGCCAACGGCGGGGCGTTCCTCACCCCCGGCGCCGACTTCACCCCGCACACCCCGACCCGCCTCCTCGACACCCGCAACGGCACCGGCGCCGCGGTCGGCAAGGTCCCCGGGCAGGGCTCCGCCCGCGTCAAGGTGGCCGGCAACGCCTCCGTCCCGGCGGGCGTCACCGCCGTCGCCCTCAACGTCACCGCCACGGAGACCGTCGACAGCGGCCACGTGACCGTGTGGCCCGGAGCCGGCTACGACCGCCCGAACACCTCCAACCTGAACTACACGGCGGGCCGGTCCGTCCCGAACATGGTGATCGTGCCCGTCGGTGAGGACGGGTACGTCGAGCTCTTCAACGGCGGCTGGCAGCCGGTCGACCTGATCGCCGACGTCACCGGCTACTTCACCCGGGCCTCGGCGAGCGGCTACACCTCGATGACGCCCGCCCGGTTCGTCGACACCCGTGAGGGCGTCGGCACGGCCCCCGGAAAGCTCGCCGCCCGCAGCGCGTTCACCACCGGGATCGGCGGACTGCAGGGCGTTCCCCAGAACATCAAGGCCGTGGCTCTGAACGTCACGGTGACAGAACCCGAAGGGCCCGGCCACATGACCGCCTCCTCCGGCACCGGGCCGGTCCCGACGGCGTCGAACCTGAACTTCGTGCCCGGACAGACCGTTGCCAACGCGGTGATCGTGCCGGTGGCGGAGGACGGCACGATCAAGATCTTCAACGGGGCCTGGTCCCCGACCCACGTGGTGGTCGACGTCGTCGGCTACTACAGCCCGGACAGCAAGGCCGCCTTCCTGCCCTTCACCCCCTTCCGTACGCTCGACACCCGCGAGGAGGCGTACGGCTGGCCCGGCGGCCGGTTCCGGGCCCGGGAGCACATCACGCAGGGGTTCACACCCGAGGCGGCGACGGGTGTCGAGGCCTACGTGCTGAACGCCACCGTCACCGAGACCCGCGGCACCGGATTCCTCTCGGTCGCCCCGAGCCCCTACGCGCTGCCTGCGGCGGGCGAGCCCGCCGCACCCGCCGGACCGCGCCCCGTCTCCTCCACCCTCAACTGGACGACGGGCGACACCGTCCCGAACCTGGTCCAGGCGAGCGACGGCGACCACGGCGTCATGACCTTCTGGAACCAGGGCCACGAGGACGCCGACCTGGTGCTGGACGTCTTCGGCGTCTACCAGACGAAGTGACCCCCGGGGTGGGGGGGCCCGGGGCGCCCCCCCCCCCCCCCCCCCGGCCACCCCCCCCCCCCCCCGCGCGGGGTGGGGGGCGGAGTGGTTGGAA